>CAVVLD010000025.1:0-39030 GCA_963748795.1 uncultured Solibacteraceae bacterium | reverse complement strand
CGAAGCGCTGTTGACGGTTAGATGAAAATACTGCACCTGATCGTCCGCCCCGAAGGTTCCCTGAAACAAAACTCGCGGCCGATACCTATGGCCGCTGTGAGCATAAGCAGGCAGCCTGCTTTCACTGTGACGGAACAATTTACCCCTCCGAATCGGCCCCAAGGTACTAACCTTACTCAACTGGTCCGATATAAACTAAGGGCGGATATTTTTGAATTGTGCGAATTCGCACATTTGTGCGAGTCCAGCGAGGTGGGCCGGACGTGTCACCAGGCGCGCGATTCTGCATCTGTGACAGTAGAATGCCCGAATGGTTACCGATTTTGCTGGTCCTGGCAGCCTATGTGGTGCTGATGAAATGGGTGTTGCCACGCCTCGGCATGCCCACCTGAATGTCCAATTCCTGTGGTGCCGCGGCGCGGCCCCGTCCAGTCGAGAAAAACCCTTCAAACCCAACTGCAGGTAGTCCGGATACTTTACCGCGTTAATAAGTTTAGTCGTTCGCGGCGCCGCCTTGGGGGCGGCGCCGCGAAGCCGGAGAGTCAATCCTAAAAGTTGTACTTCAAAGTGAGCTGCAACCGCCGCGCGTAATTGCTGACGGTGGAGGCACTAATCTGTCCGAACCCGGTGTCCAGCCCGCTTTGGGCGGTGGTGGCCGACATACTCGGGTTGGGGAAGAACGGATGATTGGCGACGTTGAGCGCCTCGGCGCGGAACTCGATGTTCCTGCCTTCCGTGATGCGGGTGCTCTTAATGTCCAGGTCGAAGTTGTTCATTCGCGGTCCGCGGATCTGAGAGAACCGCAAAGGCCATGTACGGACCTGGTTACTGAATAACTGCCTGGCGGAAGCTGTTTCGAAGCCGCTCACGTTGAACCAGTGCTCGGGACTCCGCTGGCTGAGAGGCAGTTCGATATTCGCCGGATTGCCGTAGTAAATGACATTGCCCCACGGCAGGGCGAAGCCGCTCTGGAGACCCCAGATGCCGGAAAGCTCCCAGCCGCCCACCAGACGGTCCACGATTCCGTTCTTATCGTGCAGCAGCGCCCTTCCTTTGCCGAACGGCAGGTCCCAGATGCCGCTGATGTTGATGCGGTGCGGCGCATCGAGATCGGAGATTTCCCGGAGGGGCGCCGGGTCGGAGGCGTTGAGCAGGTTGACGGCCTGCTGCGACTTGGCAAAAGTGTAGCTGCCGATCAGGGTGTAACCCTGCGCGAAGCGCTTGGTCGCCGTAAATTGCAAGCTGTTATACCAGGAGAAGCCGCCATTTTCGGTGGTGTTCAGGGCGTTGGATCCGAACGCCACATAGGGCGAAAGCAGCGTCTGCCGGGAGGTATTGGCGCTGGTATAAATGCTCTGCGTGTTACCCGGCACCAGGTTGTACATCGGATTGGCGATGCTGGCGCCGAGATAGTTGTTCCAGGTATCGTCGCGCGTGGGCAGGGTGCTCAGGAACTGTTGCGGCAGGGTGTTGATGTTGCGGGTGAATTCAATGTGATTGGTCTTGCTGCCCACGTAAGCGCCCTCGAAGACGTAGCCTTTGTACTGCCGCTGCACGCTGGCTTCCCAGCGCATGGTTTCGGGGACCTTGGGGTACTGATTGAAGAACGTGAAGCCTTGTCCAAGATAGGTTTGGGGGCCGGCGGCGGCGCCCACGGCGTCAGCCACGCCGTTGGGGAACGGGTTGGCGAGGGTGGTGAGGAAATGGAGACCGCTATCGGTGGTCAACACCATGTTTGTGTTTTGTGTAAAGCCGTTCTGCTGAACGTCTCCGCGCCGCTGACCCAGGAAGCCGGCGAACATGCCAAAGCCGGTGCGGAAAACGGTCTGGCTGTCGAGCTGATAGGCCACGCCAAAACGCGGCATGAGGACATTCTTAGGCGTGTGGTACAGGCTGCCATCGTTGCCATTAAGGCCCTCGAAGGTCATGGCTCCGTGTAGCGAGAAGGCGCTCGGATTCAGTTCAGGGAACCCGCCCGAGATCTTGGGATAGATGGTTGACAGGGCCGATTGGGCGGCCGCGGAGATAGGCTGCACGTAGGTGGTATCGAACCCCAGGGTGCTGCGGTTGAAGCGCTCGTGCAGGGGAGTCTCAAACTCATAGCGCACACCCAGGTTCACGGTGAGCTTGGGCGTAACCTTCCAGTCGTCCTGCACGAACATGCCTACATTCCCGGACTGTTCGATATAATCCGACTGGCGGGTGATGCTGGCCGAATCGGGGAGGCCCAACAGCAACTCCGCCACCGACTGCCCGACGCTTCCGGGCGAAGTGGCCGAGTTATCCAGCGGTCCGCGGACCCACGTGGAACCAAACGTGAACTGGCCGGATTGTTGATTGCTGAAGAACCGGTCGGCCTGCTGGTACACGCGATACTCCACGCCCGTGCGGATGGAGTGCGCCCCGGCGGCTTTCGACAGGGTAGAGGAAACCGTGTGGTTCACCGTGGGCCGGTTCTCGTTGGTCTGGCCGTTGCTGATGTAGCCGGTGAGGTTGATGCGCGGGAAGCGCGCCTGGGCCGTTCCCACCTGATTGACGAACTGCTGCGAGAAGCCCAGCGAGGAGAGATCGAAGCCGATGGCGTCATCGGGCGCATCGGTACCGCGAATGAAACGGTTGTAGCTGTACCGGGTATCCAATACGACCGTCGGCGCCAGAGTAGCGACGTGATCGATCATCGCGGTCTTGGAGTAGAACCAGAAGTGGGTGCCCACGAACGGGTTGTTGAAGTACTGGTTGTACAGGCTGTTGCGGGTGTAGGTGCTGTAGCGGACGAAGAACCGCTGCTTTTCGCCGATGTTCTGATCGGCGCGCGCGGTGAGGTTGTAATACTTGGCTTTCTCGGTGGTGCTGGCGTCGCGGTAGTTGCCCAGACCGGTAACGTCGCCCTGGCTCTTCTCGGTGGCCGGATAATAACTCAGAATCTTCATGCCAACGGGGTCGAACCGGTTCGAAGGAATCTTGTTGCCGGGAAACGGCGTTTCCGTATAACGCCCGTTGACCGGGCCGGTACGCGTGGCCGGGTCGTAAATGGTGTAGCTGGAGCCGGCGGCCAGCAGGCCCGAAAAGTCTCCGGTGCGCTCGGCCGGGGTCGGGACGGTGTTCGTCGTGTCGTCGTGACGCGGCCGGGAATCGTGAATTCCCTCGTACCCGAACAGGAAGAAGGTCTTGTTCTTCCCGTGATAGACGTGCGGAATTTCCACCGGGCCGCTGAAAGAGCCGCCCCACGTATTGAACAGGAAGTTGGGGCGTGGAACGTACGGGATGGCCTTGTTGTTGAAGAAATCGTTGGCCCAGAAACTGGGCCGCTGGAAGGAATAGCTGGCATCGCCGTGAAACTGATTGGTGCCGCTCTTGATGCTGATGTTGGTGACACCACCCTGGGTCTGCCCGAACTGCGCGTCGAAAGTGGCCGTCTGAACCTTGAACTCCTGAACGATGTCCGTGGGCGGCACGTAGGATGCGGTCACCTGCAGGGGATTGGCGCGAGAGGTGGTAGGCGCGCCATCGATGGTGATATCGTTCAACAGGCCGCTGATGCCGCCCATGGAGAAGTTGACGATGTGGGTCGGCTCGAAAGGCCGGTCCAGCCGGATGCTGCCGTTATAGGTGACACCCGCGGAGAGTCCGATCAGCAGAAAGGGATTGCCGTAGGACACCGGCAGGCTGGCCACCCGGTGGGAATCCACTACCGTGCCCATGGAGGCCGACTCGGTATTCATCATGGGCGCCTCGGCCGTGACGGTGACGCTCTGCTCGGACGCACCGAGCTCGAGCGCCAGATTGATCTCGAGGCGGTCGGCCACGCGAACTTCGATGCCCTCGCGAACGATTTTCTTGAATCCCGGTGCAGAGACTTCGATCTTGTACTGGCCGGGCGTCAGAAACGGCGCATGGTAATAGCCATCCGGCCCGGTCTGCTGTTGGACCTTGGTACCCATGGCATCGTTGGTGACGACCACGGTGGCGCCGGGAATGACCGCTCCCGACGGATCTGTAATTCTTCCCGTGAGCGTACCGCGAGAGTCCTGCGCCCAAATGACACCGCCGGCGAACAAGGCCAGCAGCGCAATAAGCGATAAAATGCGACGTGACATTATTGTTTACTCCTTCACCTGCGGAAGGGGGGCAGGTTCACCACCCAAATCCGCAACTTGACCCCAGTAGAAGCGCGCAACGGCGGTACCAGGAAAAGACTAACCTTTGCCTTGGTCCAACCAACCCCATTACGGTTGCACCCGGCGCAATACTTCCGGTTTTGGGCACCAGAAGTCAAACCCACTAAATGATACACCAGGGTCTGAAATTCTGATATATACTAGTGGATAACTCAGCAGTTCAGTATGGTAGGTAACGCGGTGAGTATCCAGGATACCGGGGCGCGGGAGCAGGTCGA
Organism: uncultured Solibacteraceae bacterium; assembly: GCA_963748795.1. Lineage (GTDB taxonomy): Bacteria > Acidobacteriota > Terriglobia > Bryobacterales > Bryobacteraceae > Sulfopaludibacter. The sequence continues at coordinate 34,634 of CAVVLD010000025.1, read as the reverse complement.
ACGACTCGTGAGGAGCAAAACGTTCGAAACGTCGGAGGTACATCGGCGACTGCTTCAGTACCTGGCCGAAAAGACTTTGTGCGGAGAGGCGGATCGCCTGAAGGAGTACGTGATCGGCCTGGAAGCTTTCAGCAAGCCGTCTACCTACGATCCCAAACGCGACTCGATCGTGCGGCTGCAGGTGGGACGGCTCCGCCAGAAGCTGGCGGCTTACTATCAGTCGGAAGCCTCAGACGACCCGGTTCTGGTAAGTGTGCCCAAAGGCGCTTTCAAACTGACTTTCGAGCCCAACCAGTCAGGCGCGGCGCGCCAGATACCGGCCGATCCTCAGCGCAAGAACCTGGTTCTGACGCTGGCCCTGATCGCCGCTTCACTGTGGGCGCTGGGCGCGACCGTGTGGCTGATCCGCGTGCACGCCCGGGAAGCGGTGATCGCCGAGCGATGGAATGCCGAACTGGAGACCTTGTGGAACCCGTTTCTGCAGAGCAACCGGCCGATGATGGTCAGCCTGGGGACGCCGCTATTCATCCGGTTTCCGAATTTCGGCTTCTTCCGCGATCCCAAGGTGAACGATTGGGAGGAACTGGAAAAATCGGAACGGGTGGCCGGCGTGCGCCGGGCGCTGGGAGATAAGGACATTGTCCCGAATTACCATTTCACCGGGTCGGGCGAAGCAGGGGCGGCTTTCCTGATCGCGCAACTGCTTTCCACCCGCAAGCACGAGTTGCTGCTGACGCCCGGAAACATTCTCTCCTGGCAGCAGATCAAAGACGACGACGTGGTTTTCCTGGGGCCTCCGAAATTCAACCGCCAGTTACAGACCGCAGCGCTGACGCGCGACATTATTATCGAACCGGACGGATTACGGAACCTGAAGCCGCGGCCGGGAGAACCCGCGTTTCTGCCCGATCATATTGTGGCGGGCAAGCCTTCGGAAGGGGAAACCCACGCCCTGATCAGCCGCACTCCGGGCCCCTCGGGGAAGGGTGAAATGCTGGTGATCGCCGGAAATGCCTCACCCGACACCTTTGCAGCCGCGGACTGGCTTACCGATCCCGGGCGGGCGCGGGAACTGGTCCGGCGGCTGCGTTCGCCGAAGGGCGAGATGCCCCGCTACTTCCAGGTGGTCCTGACGGTCTCCTTCAAGCAGGGCATACCGGTACAAAGCTCTTACCTGTTCCATCATGTGCTGTAAGCCGGGCGCCCCGCTTACAACGTCACCGTAACAGAGCCGATCCGGTGTAGCGGGCCACGTACACATGGTGTACTGGCCCGCCGCCCGAAACAATCCTTGCCGCAGTTAACTATGCTTGGTCTTGGCGCAGGCCTCGGCAAGCTGCACGTGTTTTTCGAGAACGGGAATCATTTTGGTGGCGTAGGCCTTCACTTCGGCATCCTTGCCATGCGCGGCTTCGCGCTTGAAAACGGCGATAGTCTGCCGCTCTGCGGTGATTTCGTTTTTGGCGAACGCCTGGTCAAACCGCTGGCCGGTCAGGTGCACCAGGTAACGGATCGACGGATCCCGGGAAGCGTTAATACCCTTGGGAATGGCGACGCCTTCCTTGGCTGCCAGTTCGCTCAATTGGGTATAGGAATTGGTATGGTCCTGAACCAGGGTTTTGGCGAAGTTTTTCACGTCGTCGCTGCGTCCCTGGTTCTCGGCCATCTGGCCTTCGTGCGCTTCGGTCATATCCGTTTTCGCGGCCGAGACCATAAACTGTTTGTCGGTCGGGCTCAACGATGCCGCACTCGCGATCCCGACCGCCGCCAATAGGGTGAGATAGGGGATTCTCGTAATCTGCATAGTAAGTTCAACTCCTTCAACCGTTGATTTGGATTGTCCGCGCAATATCGCCCCGGTGCTCCGCACTGAATTTCACCGAGACATTGTCGTTCATGTCCTGACCAAGGTCCTGCAGGGCGACGGTCTGGCCGCCGGACTCGATTTTGGTACCCGAGTTGACGTCCATGTCGTACATCGCGCCGTCGGAAGTCTTCACCACGACTAGCTTCTTATCGGGAATCACCATTGCGATTTTCCCCGAAATAGCGCCCGCTTGTACCCATTCCTTATTGGTTTTGTTGGCAGCGGAGCTTGCCGCGCTCAATGGAATAACGGTCATTAAAAAACTTGCCGCCATTGCCAGGACCAGTGATTTTGTTTTACCCATCTGTCTCTCCTCCTAATTCCAATACACCGCAGACGGCACTTCTTAAAAATCCTGTCGATACTGTATCGCGGCTTCCAAAGGTGAAACCAGACACTTTGGGTGCCAGTTTCGTGATAATGGTTGCGGCTATGAGAATCCGCATAATGATGGGCGGCGCGCTTCTGTGGGTGCTGTGCAGCCTCAGTGCGGCACAGGCCCCGACCTTTGACGTTGTTTCCGTCAAACACCTGGCTCCGGATAGCGGCCAACCCGGCTCGAACCTCATGCGCGGCGGACCGGGAAGGAGGACCCGTCCGGATTTCTTCGACAGTGCGACTCTGAAGCGACTCCTCATGGCGGCGTACGGTGTCGAGGTGGACCAGATCGCGGGGCCGGGCTGGTTCGATTCCGAACGGTACGCGGTGGATGCGAAACTGCCGGCGGGCACAAGCCGCGAGCAACTTAGGCAGATGCTGCAGATACTGATCACGGAACGCTTCCACGCTGCACTCCATCGCGAGACAAGAGTCACGACGGGCTACGAACTGACCGTCTCGCGGCGTGGCGCGAAGTTGACGCCGGCGGACCCGAACGCTCCGCCGCACCGCCGCCGGCCGCAACACCGCGGTCCGCACCGAAACGGGCGCCACGCGGCTGACCTTCCGTGCCTTTTCGATTGCGAACCTTGCCGGTGTTTTGGGCATGCCGCTCGGCGGACTGGTGGGCAACCGGGTCGCATCGGCTCCGGTGGCCGACCACACCAGCCTTTACGGCAAATACGATTTCACCCTGGAGTTTGCCGGCTACATGGGGCCGGGCGGAGCCTTCCCAGTCCCGATTCGCGGGCGCCGCCGGCCGATCTCTTCGATGCGGTGGAGACGCAGTTAGGGCTGCGGCTGGCGGAAAAGAAAGTCCCCCGCGACGTGGTGGTGGTGGACGCCATCGACAAAACGCCGGCTGGGAATTGACCGTTCAGCGCTCGCCGGCGGTGGTCCATGCCGATCGCAGGCCGGGTCTCACTCCGGCCTGTTGTCCGGGAAAGCGGTAGATGGCATCGCGCTCTTCGTTGGGCGGCGGCAGTTCGATCTCCATGCCGCGCTGCCGCAGCACGCCGCGCGCGACCGCTTTCAGATTCGGCATTCGCCGGTCCGGCTTCAGATTGAGCGGCACGTTCTGGCCGCCGGCCTGCAACATTTCCCACCGCAGCGCCACGGTGTATTCGCCGGAGCCGGAGTGTTTCAACTCCACGCGGGTGAGCCGCCCGGCGACTTTCGCTCCGGCGGGCGCCAGCACCTCTTGGGTTTTGGGGTCGCGCAGAGCTTCCACCAGGCGGCCCTCGATGCGATCTCCGGCGGCGGCCTGTCCGAAGGCGAACGATGACATCAGCTCGACGGTCAGCGGCAATCCCGGGGGCAGCGTGGGGACAGGCGGCGGATCGAAAAACAACGCGGTTCCCGCGGGCCGCCCGAAAGTCAAAGTGGATTCGCCCTGGAATTCGCGGCAGGCTGCGAAACTCACGCTGTTTTCGCTTTCGGTGCCGTCCCTGCCGATGAATCTCTGGCGCGTCACCGCCGGCAGGCGATACTCCAGGCCGCGGATCGGCACGCGACTGTAATCGAGCGTAGTGTCCACTTCGCAGGCCTCGGTTTCGGGCGGAAGCTCTTCGGTACGCACCACGAAGCGAACCAGGTCCGAGGTCCGGGGATCGACATACAGGGCGCCGGTGTAGCCGGTGACGATCCAACCCTCGTGAGTCTTCACGCGATGATGGCTATCGTCGCGAGCCACGCGAAAGGAATATTCCAGGACCCGCCGTCCTTCCAGCTCGGTTTCGCCATCCAGGATGAAATGGGGGTCGCCATCGGAAAACAAGGTGAGCAGCATGGCGGCGAACGGACCGGTGCCGAAGGAGCCTGTGGGAAACAGCTCGTCGATTTCCGCGTCTTCGAATTTGGGTGCGCCGGCCCAGGAGAAGATCTCACGTCCGCCGGCCACGCCCACATCCAGCCGCAGCCAGTCGGTCACATCCAGCCGCAGACGGTTGCCGGGCTGTTTCCGCGCGGCCAGGAGGGTGTCGCAGGACCTGGTGGCACGCCCGGCGGTAGGCTCGTAACGGTCGCGGAGGACGGTCTCCACGCAGGTGTGGTTGGGCACGCCCCTGGCTTGCTGTATGACGTGGTCGCGCAAGCGCGCGAGCACTTCCACCGGATCTTCCTGGCCGGTTGATTCCACGGGCGCCGGGATGGGCGCTTTATTTGCCGGCGCGGGAGGCGCGGGGACCGGTGGCGCCGCCTCGGGCGCGTTCACGGTGTGGATTTCGGCGGACATGCGATGGATGGCGTCGGCAAACTCATGAGGTGTGCGGACTTCGAGGGTGACGCCGTTCAGCCGGTGGACCAGTGCTTCGATATTGTCCGCGGGCTGCATGGGACCCATGGGAATGGTGCCCATGCCAGGGTCGGCGACGGACGGCAAACCACGTCCCATTGGCTGGGGCGGTCCGGAAGAACCGCGCCCCATCACCCTGGCCGCATGCCATCCCATCTGGTACCGCAGATAGAACCACGGGGCCACGCCGGAGTGGGGCAGCGCAGCCTCCAGCGCGGGGTCCATCGGCCACCGGGCGCGCGGGCCCAGAACAATGACGGCGCTGGCCGGGGCGGGGCTATGCAGTTCCTTGACCACCAGATCGCTGAGCACATCCGCGCGCTGGCGGCTCTGCAAGGTTTTGTAGTCTACCACGGCCAATTGCAACTGCTCGAAGGCGCGGGTCATCTCCGGCAGATCGCGCGCCGCGAAGGGCTCCCGGCTCAGCAGCACAACCTGCTTATCGAGGTTGAAGACGACGAGCTTCACGGAATTTGCCGGGAGTTCGGTAAGGAGCGAAGAAACCGAATCCGTGAGCGTGCGGATGGTCTCGGGATTGAGCATGGCGGCGCGCGGGCTCTGGGCCGCTGCGTCTACCAGGATAGTGAGGCGCGAAATGCGTGGGCCGTTCACGGCTGGCTCCGCGGCCAGCGCGGGGGCATCCACTTCGCGAACCGCTCCGGCAGGAGTACTCACTTTGAGGTCCCGCTCGCTGCCGGCGAGTTTCGCCTGAAAGCGCCATTGGCTGTAACAGGCGCGTCCGGAATCGTCTCTTACCAGCGTTTCGGCGGCATAACTGCCTTCCCCCACCACAAAACTCCCGCGCACCTCGGCATCCACGTTGTTAAGCGGTGTGTAGGAAACTGGACCCGCCATTTGCATATAGACGGGCTGGTGCTCCAGTGGAGTAATCCGCAGGAGCAGGTTCAGGCTGTGTCCGGGGCCGCCGAACTGGTTCAGCGGAACATCAATCACATATCCCGCCTGGAGTTGAAGATGGTAAGTAAGTGCGGGCCGGATGGGATGTACCTGGCAGCGCAAGTGCGGGGCCCGGCTGGCAGAGTCAAATGCCTTTCGCGCGGAATCCAGTCCGCCCGACTCAAGCAACGTCTGTGCGGTGGCCGTGACGCAGGCCGCAAACAGCATCGCCGCGACGCGCATTTTTCCGCCGGCCCTCATAACTTATCGTCCGCGAAATCAAAGATACTCGCGCCCGTATTTCTATTCCATACCATGGATGGGGTAATCGGCCTCGAAAAACCGGTGTAGTCGCGATACGGGAACTATCGCTGGTGATCGGGCGTCCAATTTGCCGGAGATTCCTCTGTCATGCTCGAAGCCCGCGCCCTCACCAAGTATTACACCCATATCCCCGCAGTAAAAGACGTCAGCTTCACTATCCGCCCCGGCGAGATTCTCGGCTATCTCGGTCCCAATGGCGCGGGCAAGAGCACCACTGTGAAGATGATCACCGGACTGATCGAGCCTTCCGAGGGCCAGATCTTTTACAACGGCCGGACGGTTTATGACGACTTCACGGCCTACCAGAAGAAAGTCGGCTACGTCCCCGAAGAGCCGCATCTGTATCCGCACCTCTCGGGCCGCGAATACCTGCAACTGGTGGGACGGCTGCGCGGCATGCCGCGTCCGTACCTGGAATTCAAAATGGACGAATTCCTGCGGCTTTTCGGATTGTGGAGCGACCGCCTGGCGCCGCTCTCCTCCTATTCCAAAGGCATGCGGCAGAAAATACTGCTCTCGGCGGCGCTGCTGCACGATCCGGAGATCCTGATTCTGGACGAGCCATTTTCCGGACTGGACGTGACCAGCGCCCTGATGCTGCGGCGCCTGCTGCACGCGATGGCGGCCAAGGGCAAAATCATTTTCTACAGCTCGCACGTGCTGGAAGTAGTGGAAAAGGTCTGCTCCAGCGTGCTGATCCTGCGCCATGGCGAAGTGGTGGCTTACGATTCGATCACGCGGCTGCGCGAGTTGATGAGCCAGCCATCCCTGGAAGGGGTCTTCGCCCAACTGGCGCAGGTGGACGACGGCGATGCGGTGGCGCACCGGATTCTGGAGGTGATGCAGGTATGAAGGAGTGGCTGAGCGAAACTCACGGGCCGGATTTCGAGCTGCTGCGCCACTTCGTCTCGCGGTTTTTCGATAGCGAACTGACCACCTCGCCGGAGCAATGGAAGGGGCCGGCGATCGGGATATTTTCGCTGCTTCTGCCGTGGTTTCCCCTGTTCGCCGATCCACTGAGGTTTAAGTATGCGCACTTCTCTTCCCTGCCGGCACCCGGGCCGTACCAGACAGCGGTGCGCGCCGATGAGCTTTGGCTGATCACGCTGATGATGTCGGCAATCGGCCTCGCGACCGCGCTCAAGTGGCAATCGCTGTTTCCCACGCTGCGCGATTACCAGGTGTTGGGCACGCTGCCGCTGCGCGCCCGGCAGATCTTCCAATCGAAATTCCTGGCACTGCTGACGGTTTCCACCATCGCCATCATCGTGCTGAATCTGATTCCCGAGCCTCAGTTTCCCGATGCTCTCGTTCAGCCGCTGGCAGATCAACCCTTCGCTCCGGGAGCACGTGGAGGTGCAGGGTATCACGTTCGCCGCTGCCTGTTACTTCTTCTTCTTCGGACTGCTGGCCCTGCAAGGGGTTCTGCTGAACGTGCTGCGCCCGCGCGCGTTCGGCCGGGTGACCGGGTACCTGCAGGGGTTGATGGTGGCCGCGATGCTGATCCTGATGGTGCTCAGTTTTTCGATCGACACGCGCTTTCTGGCCGTCGGCGCTCCGGCCTCCGCTTTCGCTGTGGCTGCCGCCGGTGTGGTTCCTGGGGCCTGCATCAGAACCTGGTGGGAGACCCCGACCCGGTAATGGCGGCGCTGGCCCATCGCGCCGAGACGGCGTTCGGCATCGTGCTGGTCCTGGCGGTGGTGTGCTACGCGATCAGCTATCAGCGGCATCGCACGCTGATGGTGGAAGGCGCGCGGAGCGGAGAGCGCGGGGAACGCAAATGGACCGGCCGATTGCTGGAATGGCTGGTGCCCAATCCGCGCCAGCAGGCCGTGCTGGTGTTCATGACCAAGACGCTGGCGCGCAGCAGCCAGCACCGGACGCTGCTGATGGGGTACGGCGGCTTCGGCGTGGCGATCCTGGTGAGCGGCATCACTCGGGATGCAGGAAGCCGTGGCGCGCCCGCACCGCATGGCGGCCTGTTTCGTGTACGCGCATGTGATCCTGCTGACGTTCCTGCTGATTGGGCTGCGCCACCTGTTCACGATCCCGGTGGAGTGGAAAGCCAACTGGACGTTCCAGCTCACCGAGCGGCAGGGGCGCCGGGAATGGATGCGCGCGGTGGACCGCTTCACGCTGTTCTGGGGCGCCCTGCTGATGCTGGCGCTGCCGCTTCCCCTGGAGTGGAAGCTGCTGGGCTCGCGGGCGGCGGCCGAAGCGGCGATCTTCACCGCGTTTGGCCTGCTCTGTTACGAATGGGTTTTCACGGACTGGCAAAAGCTGCCGTTCACCTGCTCGCACCTACCGGGTAAGATACCGGCGTGGATTCTGTTCCTTTACGGCATCGGCATTCTGGGCGCGCTGCCGCTGGTGAACGGGCTGATGGTGATCAGTCTGTATCAACCGGTGGTTTACTTTGTGATGGGCGCCGTGATCGTCGCCGTGTGGCGAGGTCTGTACGCGGCGCGGCGGCAGGGGTTTGGCGAACTGCGGCTGACATACGACGATGTCCCCGAACCGGCCATCCACGGGTTGAACCTGATGAGGTAGGGCGGGAGTTCGCGAGACGATTATGTTACGCCCTAGACTCACGGCGGTGTTACTCACGATGGCAGCGGTTTCGCCCGTGGCGGGCGTGGCAGTCTGGTCGATTCATCGCAGTGCGGTGGAGTTCGCCGACCCGTGCGCCCGGTGGGAGAACGCTGAGAGTGCGATGGTGGCCGGTCACGCCGGAGGATGATGCTGGCGGCGGCAATCGCGATGCTGGCCCCGATCAGCAGACGGCTGGAGTGATTCCTTAGGCCGTGGGGACGGCGCCGTGGGCCTTTCTGTATAATTTGGGGTCATGCGGGTTCTTCGCGCGCTTCTCCTGGCATTGGTATTAACCGGACTGGCGATGGCACAGCAGACCATCTCATTCCCGACTGCCGATGGCGGCCGAATTTACGCCGACCTCTATGGCAAAGGCACTCGCGGCGTGGTATTGGCTCACGGCGGCAGATTCCACAAGGAGAGTTGGCGGGATCAGGCGCACGCGCTGGTGTCCGCCGGGTTCCGGGTTGTAGCCATCGACTTCCGCGGCTTCGGGCGCTCCAGCGGTCCGGGCAGGCTGATTTCGACAACGCGCCGTTTGAGAACGATGTGCTGGCGGCGGTGCACTATTTGAAAGCACGTGGTGTCAAGACGGTGTCCGTGGTCGGGGGCAGCTTTGGCGGCAGCGCTGCCGGTGACGCGTCGATTAAGGGCGCACCGGGTGAGATCGATCGCATCGTATTCCTGGGTGCGGCGCCGAACCAGCCGGCGGATAAGTTGCAATCGCGGGCTCTGTTCATAGTGGCGCGGGATGACGCCAACGGCGCCGGACCGCGGCTTCCGGGCATTCGGGCGCAGTACGAAAAAGCTCCGCAGCCGAAGGAACTGATCGTTCTGGATGGTTCGGCGCACGCTCAGTTTCTTTTCCAGACCGAGCAGGGCGATCGCGTGATGCGCGAGATTCTGCGGTTCCTCTCGATGCCGTGAGCAATGCTGGCGAAGTCGAGGGACGGTGAACCCGCCACCCGCGCAGGATGCGACGTCCGACCCGCCCGCGCTAGATCATCTCATTCAGAAGTTCGGGACGGGGGCTCGGAATTACCACCTTGTTGACCAGCATTCCTTTCTGGCCGACGATCTGGGCGCCGGCCTCGACCGCGCTTTGCACCGCGGCGACATCGCCGGTCAGGGTCACGAACGCCTTGCCGCCAAGCGCCATCGCCAGGCGAATTTCAATCAATTCCACATTGGCGGCCTTTACCGCCGCATCTGCCCCCTCGATGAGCGCCGCCACCGAGAACGACTCCACGATCCCGAGTGCATTCAGCGCTTCGATCTTGGTGCCCCCGGCGATGGCGGGGAAGATGGATTCGTGAAGATTCGGAATGACGAACGAATCGATGATCGAAAAATTTCCCTGGCTGATGCCCGCCGAGACGCTGGCCTGCACTGCTCCCACTTCACCCTTCACCATCACCATGTATTTGCCGGAGCAGATGGAGCGCGACAGCAGCAATTCCACGTCCGCGGCCTTCAACATGGCATCGCACGCCTGAAACCCGGCCGCGATACTGGTCAACTCGATCAATCCGATGGAATTCTTTGCCATGATTTATGCCACAATCTCGACGTATTCCGGGGTAACGTTCCCCACCTTGCCATCGATACTCGCATGCACGTGCGCACCCAGTTTGCTATCTTCCACCCGGCCCACCATCTGCCCCTTCTTCACCTTCTTGCCCGTCTCTACTACCGCCGCAGCGGCCTGTCCCGCGTGCTGCTGCAGTTTGATCCGCACCACCTTCGGGTGGAGTTCTACAGCAACGTAGGGTGTTTCCCGCTCGTATTCTTCCACGTGCAGCCGCTTGCGCAACTGCGTCAACGGCACCCGACGGTACTCTTTCATGGGATGCACCTGCACCGGCTTCTGCTGAACGAACTTCAGGCCGGCGGCGCGACGGTCCTTTTTTCCATCGTCGCACGCCTCTTTAGGATACAGATCCTCCGGACACGCATACAGCGTGCACAACCCGCAACTGCAGCACAGTTCCGACCATTGGTTCCAGATCTCGCCGCCGGTCAGGGTGAAGCCCAGGCTGCGCATCACCTTGTGCGGCATCACCTCATAGCCCAGCAGGTAGCGCGGGCAAAACTCGGTGCAGTAGCTGCACTGGTCGCATGCCGATTTGCCGATCTGGTTCATGGCCTCCTGCGTACGCGTCTTGCGGGTCATCAGGTAGTGATCGCGCGGCAGCACGATCAGGCCGCCGGTCGTTTTCGTCACCACGTCGTCTAAATCGAAGGTCAGGGTGCCCATCATCAGGCCGCTGATGAAGACTCCGAAATCCGGCGTAGTGGCGCCGCCCGCCACCGCAAGCAAATCGCGAAAGGGCGTTCCGACCGGCGCCCAGAACGATTTCGGCTCAGCCACCGCGCCGCACACGGAAAGAAACTTTTGCGTGACCGGAGTGCCCTGTTCGGCCAGGTGAACGTTGTACAGTGTCTCCACGTTGTTCACCACACAGCCGACTTGCAGCGGAATTCCGGCCGGCGGAATCAGGCGGCCGGTGGCCGTATATACCAGTTCATATTCGTCACCGGACGGGTAGAAATCGCCCAGCATGACGAATTCGATGCGCGGATCCTTCAGGCTGTGCTTCAACGCTTCCAACGATTCCGCGTTTTTGGTCTTGATCCCGAACTTGCCCGTCTTCGCACCGGTCAGTTCCATCATGCGGGTCATCCCGGAGAGAATGCCATCCGGAAAGTGCTTCATCAACTCCGCATCTTTGTGAATCAGCGGTTCGCATTCGGCCCCGTTGGCAATCATGTATTCGACTTGCGACTGCGCTTTCACATACGCGGGAAAGCCGGCCCCGCCGGCGCCCACCACACCGAATTCCCGCAACTGCTCGCTAAGCATAAACCAAAGGATAGCCTATTGAGCCAGTTTCGTATCTAACGCGAGCGCTTCCCATTTGGAAAGATCGGCCAGCAGCGTCTCCGAGTGCGTCCGCACCAGACTCACCGCGTCCGCACCCAGTTGCAGGCGGAGCGGCGTATCGGGGGCGTTCAATGCGCTCTCGATGGCACGAGCGGCCTTGTGCGGGTCGCCTTCCTGCGTGGTATCCATTCCGTGACTGAAGGCGCGGATGGGGCCCACGCTCTCGTTGTACGCGTCGATGACCGGCATATGCTTCAGCGCCGCGCCCGCAAACGCCGTCCGGAATGCTCCTGGTTCCACAATCAGAACCTTGATGCCGAGCGGTTTCAGTTCCTGGGCAAGGGCCTCCGATGCGCCCTCCAGCGCAAACTTCGATGCCGAATACGCGCCATACCCGGCAAACGAAAGCTGCCCTCCCAGGCTGCTGATGTTGACGACGGCGCCGCTGCGCTGCGCGCGCATAGCGGGCAGAAAAGCGCGCGTCACAGCCATTGCCCCGAAGAAGTTGGTCTCCATCTGGGCGCGAAACTCGGATTCCGGCGTCTCTTCGATTGCCCCTACGATGCCGTATCCCGCGTTGTTGATCAGCACGTCGACACGGCCGAAGCGGGCGAGCGTATCGGCGGCGGCGTGCCGCACCTGGCCGCCATCGGTCACATCACAGGTCACCGCGAACGCGCGATCGGGCGCGGCGTTCACCAATTCGGCAAGCCTGGCCGGATTGCGCGCGCCGAGCGCCACACTGTAGCCCTGCTCGATCGCGAATTCCGCGAAAGCCCTTCCGAAGCCGGAGGACGCACCGGTGATGAACCAGACCTTGGTACCCACACCATTATTTTAAATAAGCCAAGCGGAGGGCTAACCGACCGGAGAGTACTCGCGCTCTACGAACTGGCCGGTGAAGGCGATGAAGCGCAGACGGGCCTGCAGTTGCATCGCCAGGTCGCTGGTGCCGGTGACCTGGAATGAGGCCAGGAAGCCGGCGAGATTCGAAACGGCGGCCAGATCCTCGAACGTCCGGAATTTCAGATAGCCGATCCCGATCTCTGTTGCGCTGCCGTCAGCCTCCTGCCGCGTCACGTGCGTGTACAGCGTTGTGTAGTCGCCCAGCAGATCGCGGATGGCAGGCTCGCCCGCGTCCTTCTGCATGTATTTCACGCCATCGAGCGCATAGCGCTGCCCGCCGGATCGGCCCATTCCAGGTGGTAATGCATCTCCGCTTCGCCGGTCTGCGGATTCACCCGCAGATAATTGAAGGTGCTGGCGGCATCGTCGCAGCGTGAAGGTTGCGGGAGCCTGCGCGCCGAACTGGCCGAAGGTGATGGTGCCCTTGAGCTGCGCTTCGTGTTCGTAGCCGTCGACGAATTCGTTGACATCGCCGATGGTCATCTGCACGTTGAACTGGCACGTGACCGCGCCCGCCGGAGTTCCGGAAGCAGGAATGCGCGCGCCGATCGTCAGGTCGCCGTCGCGCCCCGGCGCGGGCGTGCTCGCGCCGGGAAAATACCAGCCGACCATCTCTTCATCGAACGTCATGCCGACGCCATCGGGAAGTTGAACATCCAGGAACGGGCGCAGCAGGGAATTGACCGGCAGCGACGCACCCGCGCTGCGGCTGAGCATGTAATAGAAGCCGAACTGGCCGCCGGTCTCGGTGTGAAACAGGCCCAGCGACGAATTGCTCACCAGTTGGCTCACGGCCGCGGGCAGTTGCGTCACATACTTGCCCACCAGGAAATCGGCGCGTGACTTTGCGGATCTCGTCATGGAATGGCGTGAAGTCGTTCAGCTGGAAATGGTCCTTGAGAAAGGTCGGCGTGACCAGCCCTTCCATCAGGCCCATCAGTTGATAGTGGGCCACGAAGCGGCCGTCCGGCAGGTTCTGGAACTGCAGGTACGCGACGCCGCGCGGCGTGGTTGGCGTTGGAGATCACGTCCATGCGCCAGACGCCGTCAAGGTCGGCTGCCGTCGGAGCGGATCCCGCGGCGTAAAGCGCGGCATGGTCGTCCACCGTCATGTTGCCGAACGCGTAGCGCCGCGACATGGGAAACGTGAACATCCGCGTGCCGTTCGGATACGTCGCCCAGATAGACGCGGCCGATCAGCAGGTCGTCGTTGATGATCTTGAAGACGTCGTAGAAGCCCTGCCACGGCGGATCGAGGTAGCGCAGCAGGATGTACTTGCCCGGTTCCAGCGTGCCGGTGTCGTGCCCCGCGGTCGATCTCCTCCAGGCTGTTGCGGGCGCTGGATGCGGCCGTCGGTATCGCTGGTGATGCCGATGTACTTGCCGCCCTGCTTGTGAAACTCCTTGCGGAATCCGGTGAAGATGGCCGAAGACATGGCGTTCAGCACGTGCCCCTGGGGAAAAAGCCCTTCCAGTAGCTCGTCGTTGCGAATGGTCTGGGTGGCCGTATCGATCGCCGGCGGTCCGCCCTGGTTCACCAGGGTGTCGATTCCCATGGTGGGGCAGCGGCGGAACAGCGCTTCCAACTGGTCTTCGTTGTAGGTGACGACGTCGAGCGCGTCGATCCCGGCCATGCTGACCGCGCGTGCCGGCGCCGGGATAGGCGTTGCCGCCCAGTTGCTGGATCTTGCGCTCCACGAAGCGCTCGGTCAGCGCGGAGATGGTCATCAACGGGTTCACACCCAGCGCGCTCGGAATCACCGATCCATCGGTCACGTACAGTCCATCGTGCACGCTGCCATCGCCCGAAAAGACGCGGCCGAACGGGTCCACCGCGCCCTGCAGGTAATCGTCGCCCATGGGGCAGCCGCCCAGCGGATGCGCGGTCATCAGGTGCCCCAGCTTGAACATGCTCCAGGTGGGATTGGAGATGAAGCTGCCCTCCAGGGCGCGCGCGTGGCGGCGCAGTTCCTGGTTCATGCGGGTGAAGATCTGCTGCTGCCCGGCCTGGTCCCACGAGACGCGGATGCGGCCGTCCGGCTCGGTCCACGGCGCTTCGAAGAGAATCGTGCCGCGCGCGTTGTCCTGGCCCATCACCAGGTAGAGCATGGAATGATTCATGGCGCCGTCGGGATCGTGCAGCTTTCCCGCGGGATTGAGATCGCGCGCCAGCCGGTCGCTCTGCGCCTGCTCATTGCCGGTGACCGTATCCTCGCCGCGGATCAGACCGAAGAGCGCCTTGCTGGCTTCCACGTAGGCGCGCGGGAAGGAGAAATCCTCCATCGTGATCCGCTGCGCTTCCGGCAGCCCGTCGCTGTAGCGAACCACGCCGACGATGTTCGGCCCGGGTTCGGGAGAATCGCCGGGCCCGGGCGTATCCGCTGCGCGCGTACCCCAGCACGTTGGTCTGCATTGTCGCCGTTGTAGGCCAGCCCGAAGAAATCGCCGTTGCCGCTGAATTTCGTGCCGAGCGCGGGCGAGACGCTCAGCCCGTGCATCTCCGAGCGCAGCAGGATCTCGGTGGAGTTCAGCGAGCCCGGCCGAGAGGATCACCTCGCCGGCATCCAGCGTGAACGATCGTCGCCGCTGGAATGCCGTCGGTGACGTGCTTTCCGTGGATCCGCCAGCCGCCCGCGGCGAGCTTTTCCAGCCACTCCACCTTGGTCTGCGTGAGGATTGTGGCCCCGCCTTGGCTGCCATCGGCAGGTAGTTCATGTAGAGCGTGTTCTTGGCGCCCACGTTGCAGCCGGTGACGCAATTGCCGCAGTCGATGCAGGGCTTCTGATTCACGCCGAACGCGTTCGGTCCATCCACCGTGAAGTTCACCACGATGTCCAGCGCCTGGGCGCGGGTTCCGAGTTGCTGCGCGCGCCGGTCCAGCGCCTGCACCTTGGCCAGTTGCATGGCGCGCGGGATGCGGATTCGCCGCCAGCGCCTGGTGGGCGCGCTGGTAGTACGGCAGCAAGGCGTCGTAGGTGATCGCCGCGGGCCAGTGAAACTGCTCGAACACCTCGCTGGTCCGGGATAATCGCCACGTTGGCATTGATCAGCGAGGTGCCGCCCAGTCCCGAGCCCTTGATCACCGAGATGTCGGGGTAGTTCAGCAACTCGTAGAGACCCAGCGGATTCAGGTCGCTGCGCGTCGCGCCCACCACCTCGGGCAGCGTTTCGCGGATAGTCGCCGGGCTGCCACTCCTTGCCGCGCTCCAGAATGCAGATGGAAGGCTTCGGGATTCAGATTGGCGGCCGCCAGCCGGGCCGCCGTGATGGCGCCGCCGTACCCGGAGCCGATCACCACGAAATCGTAAGCGCTCTGGCGCTGTTCCCACGGTGTTGCAAGCATCACTCCTCCTGTGTGCACCGCTGCGGCGCTCAGGCGCCGAGCATGTCCCGGAAATAAGCGTTCAGCAGGCGGCCGGCGGGATCGTAAGTCTGTCGTGCCGCCGCGAACGTCGTCAGGCGGTCGCCCAGGGCCTGCTGCATCTGGGCGCGGCGTGATTCCGTCGGTCTGGTTGAACAACGGAATCCCGCCGTGCGCCGAGCAAAACTGGTTGTACGCGGTGAGGAACTCCGGCCACCCGGGATTGCCGGTGGATACCGGATCGATGGTCATTACCGGGCCGTCATAGGAATAAGAGAGCAGCGAGGAGCGGTCCTGCGAAATCCAGTAGCCCACGTTTAACATGTTGGTGCGATATCCCTGCTGCTGGTAATACTGTTTGCAGAATGCGAAGTAATCGGTCAGCACCGCCGGGTATGTCGCCTCCGGAAAAGCCGAGAGGCTGAAGGTGTAGCGGCTGGCGTCGGCCACCGGCGGGTAGCGGATGATCTGGTCGGTGGCGACGGTGTTGTCGCTGCTGACCAGGTTTTCCAGCTTGAATCGCCACATGGCGCAAAACCCGTTGATCACGCCGTAGCGGATGTCCTTGTTCGCGATGCTGCTCTCCACCTGCGAGCAGAACAGCGGACCGGCGCTGGCCCACATGTAGTTGCGCAGGGGCCAGGCCACGCGGTTCGGGTCGCCCGTCGCCCCCGGGTTGTAGTGCCGGAATTCCACCGTGATCAGGTTGTCGAACGGGAAGATGTAGAACATCATCGATTCGCCGCGCGCCTTCAGTTCCGGCAGCCGCGCGGTGAAATCCTCGAGCGAAAAGGTCTCGTGATGCACCGCCATCGGAATCAGGGGCCGCACCCGGAGGGTGGCTTCGTAGACGATTCCGAATGTGCCGTAGCTCGACCGCACCATCTGCATCAGGTCGGGCTGGTCGTCGGTCACCTCCAGCAGATCGCCGGAAGGAAGCACCATCTTGATGCGGGTGACATAGGAATTGACCTGGCCGTATTCGCCGGGCATGGAGGCGTCCTTGGTGCCGCAACAGGCCGCGCTGCCCACCGAGAGGCTGCCGATTTCGGTATTCACGTAGAACTGCAGCTGGTGCTTCTCCAGTTCCTTGGCCACGTCGATGTAGATCGCGCCCGCCTGCGCGGTGACCGTGTCGCTGCCGATATCGAGGATGGCATTCATCTTCGACATCCGGATCAGCGTGCCGCCATCCGCGGTGCCGCAGGGCGACGTGGAGTGGTTGGACCCGACGGCCCGCACCGGCGATGGGTACTGGCCTGGATTCTTCAAAACCGCAACGATGTCGTCCACCGTGGCGGCGTCAACAACGACGGCGGGATGTGAAGTGATGTTGCCAAACCAGTTCGTTACGGTGGCGGCCATGTTGGCTCATTCTATACCGCGAGCTCGTCAATGCCGTGTGAAAACTGCCAGAGAAGAGATCGGGATCGTGATAGGCCGTACGCTTTTCAACTGCCGGAACCGCCAAGCGCGGCGAGGAGGTTTTTGCCCACCGGTGAACCCAGACCGGTGCAGGCGTCCCATCCCGGACCGGCCGAAAACGAGCCGTTGTTTCCCTGAGTGATATCGCGGAATGCCTGCGCGGAAGAGGGGAGCCCGTACAGGGAGGGCTGAAGAAATCCGACGGGTTTCCCGAGTTTCTGATTGAGGAGCGCGATCAATCCGCTCCACAGCGGCGCCACGGCGCTGGTGCCGCCGATAACCAGGGATTGCCCATCCACTCGGACCTGGTAGCCGGAGTTCGGGTCGGCATCGCCGGAGACGTCGGGAACGCCGCGGCCGGTACTGGAAGACGTGATGCCGGACTGCCAGGCGGGCATTGCAAACTGAGCGCTGAATCCGCCGCCGGTAGCGCCGCCTTGCGCGCCGTCATTCCATACGGTCTCGCTGGAGATCTTGCCGTTGGAACTTTGCAGGCTGGTGCCCCCGCAGGCCAGAACGTGTGGACTGGATGAGGGGAAATCCACATGATTCTTGCCATCGGTGACGCCATCGGCCGAACCGTCATCGCCGGAGGCCGCGCAGATGGTGACGCCGAGCACCGCAGCGTCCTGCGCGGCGCTATCGAAAGCGTTCATGGCCTGGGTAGTCCAGGCGGATTCCGCTTCTCCCCAACTGATGGAGATGACCGACGGTTTGTTGGTCGCATCATGGATGGCCGTGGTGAGCGCATCCTGAAATCCGCTGGTCGTATTCGGCGCGAAGTAGACCACGACGGTCGCGCCAGGCGCCACCGCTCCGGCCACCTCGATATCGAGCAGCACTTCGCCATCGGCGCTGTCGGAGGTGGTCGGATCGTTGGTTCCTCCATCGACCGATACGGAAATCACTTTCGGTTGTTTGATTCCCAGAGACGAAAAGTAGGCTTGCAGGTCGGCCGGCTTATAGCCGCCGCCGAGTTCCAGGATGCCGATGGTCTGGCCGGTGCCGTCGGCATTGGTAGGAAACTGGTAAAGCTGGGCGACCTGCACCGGAGTGTACGAACCCGCCGACGAGGCGTTCGGGCCCAACACCCGGAATTTGGGTGTGACTTGGGGCCGGTTGTCCAACCCCAGAACGGCCTCGATCGAACCCGCTAGTTCGGCCGGAACCTGAATTTGGCCTTTACGCATCCGGTATTGTTTGCCTTGATACTCACAGCGTTCCAGGGTTACCCCGAAGGCTTTGGACATGTTGGCGGCCGTCCCCTCGAGTCGTACGGTCCGGCGTGCCGGGGCAATCTCGAGAACGGTGAGATTAAACTCCTGGGCCAGCGCTTCCACCTGCCGGATGGCTTGCGGATTGGCACCGCATTGCTCCTGGAACGTGGTCCGGGAAATGGCTGCTCCGCCGTCTTGCGGAACTCTGAAGCGCATCTTCGGCTTGAGGATCACCGATACATTGACAATCTCATCGGTCGGCACAGCCCCTGCCGGTGTGCCGGCGGGGGGCCGATTGCTACCTGGAAGCGGGACGCTGCTGCTGGCCATGCAGCCAGTATCGCCCGCGCTCCACCGCCAAAACTATTGCCGGAGGTCTGGCGCGGCAGTTTTCTGTGCTCAGACGTACAGGCACCCGGTCCGGCCTCGTGAAAAAACAAAAGACAGGACCGGGCTCGGCTACACCCTTCTACCGAGATGCATCACCAGGCTGACCAGGAACAGTATCAGGAACAAGACAAACAGCAGCTTCGCGATCCCGGCAAATGCGACCGCGACACCGCCGAATCCCAGCACGGCCGCGATCAGCGCGACCAGCAGAAATACCAGCGCATAATAAAGCATCTTCCAACCTCCACTCGGGAAATGAGCGGTTTAGATGCCAGTGTGGTTCGGATTACGGGGGACTGCCTTCGCTGTTACTTCGCCTGGGCAGGATCGGCCTTCATGCGGAGGGGAGTTCCGGGACCCCCGGGGAAGAGAAATGCAAAGACGACCACCACCAGAAGCAGGAGGAGCAGGGTGAAATCGGGATCAGCCATGGAGCCCCCTGCGGCCGGTCACCAACTTGAAATGCACCGGATCACGATGGATGTCGGGACGTGTGAGGCCGGCCAGCACGGCCAGGCGATCCAGGCTGATCCGTCTGCGCCGCAATCGCGCAGACCGCGGTAGAATCACCGCCGCATCGAAGGCCAAGCCGAGCGTGTGATCGGAGAAGGTCACCGGCTTTTGGGTTTCCAGCAGGTGATGCCGGCTGAATTCGTCGGCAACCTGTGCCCGCAGCGCCTGGCAGTCGGTCGAGCGATTACGGCGCAGTTCCATCCATTTAAACCAGACATCCTGGAGGTGTGCCTGGTAAGCGGGCGGCCGGTAAGCGGATTTCAAGTCGAAGGTGCCTCCCGCGGATAGCACCATCCGGCGGAACTTTTCCAGCGCGCGTGCCATCGCTGGCCGCAGACCGGCCAAGTCGATGACTCCAGAGGCTTCATTCCCGTTTTCAAAAGCCAGGGCGTCCGGGTCTTCAATTGGGGAGAGCGGCGACACCTGACAGGTTGGACTCGGCGGAGATGGTTGGGAAGAGCGGCGGTGCGGGCCGCAGCACCGCCGGCAGGTTGCGTAATAGTTCGAGTCCAAGGGAAGAGTCGGCGCCACCTGTCGTGAGGAAGGTCTGAGCCGGCAGAATTGTACTGAACAGGCTCAACCACAGCAATTGCGGGGAAGGATCGCCGATGGACAAACGGAAAACTCCTGTGGGTACTGGGTCTGCTGTTCGCAAAAACGGCTCCAACTCCGGCCGACAGGTAATTTTTTAAGAAGAAATCAGTCTAGCACGTTTCGCAGCAAATCTCTACAGTGCGCGCGTTTTCACGAAACTGCGGCCCAGAAAGAGTCCCATCAGGAGAATACCGGAGAAAAGGAGCACTGACTCAGGCGGTTCCGGTGAGAAAATGTCGACGCCATCAATGAACGCTGTCCGGTCGCACGGCAGGGAATTACATGAGGTATTACTATCTACTCCCACGAAACTGAGGACGCCCGTGGTGGAGGTCGCCTTGAAATAAGGGGTCATGTAGTAAAGAGAAACTGGTCGATGTGGGCAGGTACAAGCCAAGAAGGTTTCCATCCCAGAAGACGTCGAAATCCTCTCCACCCCCGAAGAACGGATCGGAGCCGGGCGTATCCAGTCGCGTTGCCGCAAAGAAACCAACTTTATAAGACGCTCCCACCGTGAGTCCGTTGATTGTTTGTGAGATTTGAGAATTCGCCTTTTGGATAAAGGCGGCCTGATTGCCCCAGCGGCGTCGAGGTCATGAAAAAACCCACGTCGACGGGGCCAACCGAGACGATTCCGTCGCTGCCGAGAATACCGCTCCCTGGGGTTGAACCAAAGTTCCAGGCAGTCCCACCGGGCCTGTACGCGTAGGCACCCCCTCCACTCAACGCGGGATCTTCGAAGCTGAAATCCTGGACAAGCGCGCTGGCCCAGGCAGAACAGCTCAGGGCGAGCAGCACGACCGCGATCTTGGGCATAGGCATTCCTGTCACAGTTTATACGTTTTTTTTGCTAGCTTCAACACAATTTGGCAGTAATGATAGTACTAGTGGGTGGTAGCGATCTAAAAGCCTGCGGTGTGTTTTCGCGTTGAAAAAACAAACCCTCCAAGATATAACTACATTGATTACATCAATATAGATATTTTTCACCGTAAAGATCGGAGTCGCCTGAGAAAGTCTATAAATACCAGATAATCCCAGGTACTTTTTCGGATTTAGGATTTACGGGTTGCGTTGACAGACGGGCGCTTGTGCGGAGCAGTACGGATCCGGCCCTTTACTGCGAATAAAGTTACAGATCCGCTTCACGAGAAGGGCGATGGGCAGTTGGAAGGCCCTTTCGCTGGTTCAGTGCGCGATGATTATCGGTACCGAGCCGAGATTGCGAACCTGGCCGCTGTTGCTTTCGGATTCCACGGTGATTTCGTGGGCGCCCGCAGGCAGGGTGGCGGCGTCGGCTGTGCAGTTCCACCCCGGGTTGTCGCCGGATGGAAAGCCTGTGACGACCTTATTCACGTCCGGCCGGTGGGTGCCGTAGGTGCACTCCATCGGGAACTTCCGATCGATCGTACCGGACACCCGCTTGATCCCATCCTCTGAAACCGCCCACCCAAAAGAAAAGAACTTTCCGGTGACGGTCTGGCCGGGCTTGGGGAAATCGATGTAGCCACGAAGCAGAGGCGGACTGGCAGCGGGAGGCGAGCCGGACGCGGGTGTGGAAGCAGAGGAGCAGGACCCGGCAATAAAGACCACCCCCGCCAGACAGGCCACCGCCAACACTCTTCGCACTCCGCCAAGCTCAACGATCCATGGCACTTGTTGACCTCCTCCGCTTCAAAGCGAATATACCACGAGTACGCCGTGGTTCGGCCCTCGACGTGGGGTATGGTACAATCCGATTCTTAATTCTCAGGGGGAGACTGCGAGCAGCCGGCGCGTATGAGCGGCCTCGGTCAAAATCTATTTGCCCGGGTGGGCGCGATTGTGGGTAACCGCTTCCGAAGGCGGCATCGCGTGCTGATTCGAAGGATCGAGCAGACGCACCTGTTCGACGCGGATTTCTATCTGGCTGCCAACCCGGACGTCCGGGAAGCCGGATGGAACCCGATCATGCATTTTCTGCGCGTGGGGGCGCGGGAAGGCAGAATGCCAAATCCGCTATTCGATCCGGCATTCTATGTGCGGACCTACCCTGACGTCGGGCAGGTAGGAGCGAATCCGCTGATTCACTACCTGGAAAGCGGCGCCCGGGAAAGGCGCAACCCGCACCCGCTTTTCGACACAGCTTATTACTTGCGTCAGTGTCCCGATGTTGCCCGTTTCGGACTGAATCCTCTGGCCCACTACCTGGAACATGGCGCGCGCGAGGACCGTAAGCCAAATCCGTATTTCGATGCAGCCTATTACCGCCGGACGAATCCCGATGTCCCCGGCGATTCGAATCCGCTCCACGACTTTTGTTCCCGGGGAGCGGCGGAAGGGAAACGGCCGAGCCCGCTTTTCGATCCGTTGTACTACCTGCAGCAGAACCCGGATGTGAAGGCCGCGGGGGTCAATCCTCTGGCCCACTTCGTCCTGACCGGCGATCGGGAGGAAAGGCGTCCCTGCGCGTCTGTTCGACCCCGAATTCTACCTGAGCGAATATCCGGAGGTGCGCGAGGCCGGTCTCTCACCCCTGGCACACTTTCTGGAATTCGGACTGAAGGAGGGCCGCGCGGTCAATCGGCCCGTGTTGCGGTGCACACCGGTCAAAAAATGCCGGCCGCGCGCCGGAGGCAGATCGCTGCGGAGATCGAACTGTTCCGGACTCGTCCACGCATCTCGGTTCTGGTCCCGGTCTATAACCAGACGCAAGAGCTTCTGGATCGCATGATCGCTTCGGTGGAGGCGCAGGTTTACCCCGATTGGGAGCTTTGTATCGCGGACGATGGTTCCACCAATGCCGAAACGATTCAGACTCTCAGGCGACACCTGGACCCGCAAGCCGGGCGGATCAACATCGCATTTTTAGGCAGGAATCTCGGGATCTCCGGCGCCACCAATGCCGCGCCTCTATTTGAGTTCGGGCGATTACGTGACGTTCCTGGACCACGACGACGAACTGGCGCCCGAAGCGTTGTTCGAGGTAGCCAAAGCTCTGAACGATGATCCGAGCCTGGATGTGACTTACTCAGACGAAGATAAGTCATCGGCGGAAGGTTGGCTGGACCAGCCGTTCCACAAGCCGGACTGGTCGCCGGAGTTATTCAGGCAGGTCATGTACGTGGGTCATCTGCTTTGTGTCCGGCGAAGCCTGGCCTTGGAAGTGAGGGGAATGGACCGCCGCTTCAACGGGGTGCAGGATTACGACTTCATGCTTCGCGTCTCGGAACAAACGGACCGGATCCGGCACATCCCCAAGGTCCTGTACCATTGGCGCCGCGTGCCCGGGAGCATCGCCCTGGGAGAGGACGAAAAGCAGGGAATGGGCGACCTTCAGGCTGCCGCCGTGAACGCCCACTTGAATCGCTGCCGCCTCGCGGCGCGCGCCGAAAAGCATCCGGCGCTCGCACACAGAACCGTAATCCAGCCGCTGGCGCGACGCGAGCGGCCGCGGGTCAGCATCGTCATTCCTACTCGCGACCAGCCCGAAGGCCTGGGGGCCTGTCTACGGAGTATCTTCGGAAAGACCACCTACCCCGATTTCGAAGTACTTCTTGTAGATACCGGCACAACGGACCCCGAAGCGCTCGACTTGTTCCGGCAATACCGTGTAAGTGTGATTCCTTTTTCCGGGCACTTCAATTATAGCCGGGCGAATAACCTGGGAGTGTCAAAAGCTGCTGGTGAGTACCTCGTGTTGCTGAACAACGATACGGAGGTAATTACTCCGGACTGGCTCGAGGAGTTGCTTTATTACCTGGCGATGCCGGACGTAGGGGCGGCTTCTCCGCTTCTGTTGTACCCGAATCAATCGGTGCAACATGCCGGGCGTAGTGCTGGGTATGCGGGGAACCGCCGATCATATCATGCGCGGCTTTCCGGCCGATTCGGACGGGTACTTCGGCTCATTGAGTTGCGCGCGCGAGGTTTCTGCCGTGACCGCGGCGTGCATAGCTCTGCGGAGAGAAACCTATGTAGCGCTGGGCGGCCTCCGCGAGGA
The DNA here is from genome assembly GCA_963748795.1 of uncultured Solibacteraceae bacterium. Lineage (GTDB taxonomy): Bacteria > Acidobacteriota > Terriglobia > Bryobacterales > Bryobacteraceae > Sulfopaludibacter. Next base: position 11,011 of record CAVVLD010000025.1, on the reverse strand, counting down.
GTTCCGGTCGATATACCAGGACGTCGACTTTTGCCTCCGTCTGCGTGCCAGAGGAATGCGGATTCTCTACACGCCCCGGGCGCGTCTTTATCACCGTGAGAGCCTGAGCCGCGGGAATCATTATGATGCTTTGGACCGTGCCCTGCTCCTGGATTTCTGGGGCAAGGTCATCGCGGATGGCGACCCTTACTTCAACAGCAACCTGGACACAAACACTGTTTCTCCGAAGCTGCTGAAAGTCCCAGCGCGATGAACATTCTCTTCGTCAATTACGGCGGCTTCGAATCGATCAACAGCGCGATCCACATATTCCACCTGGCAAACTGGCTTGTGGAGCATGGCAACGACTGCGCCGTAGCGGTATCGGGCGCGGTAAGTAAAGTGGACCTGCTCGGAACGCCTAAGTTCCGATGCCTGACTTATGAGGAGGCCGAAGCCGGTAAGTTCGGATTCGCCGATCGCGGCAGTCCTACGCTAGTCCATGCATGGACTCCTCGCGAGCGCGTGCAGGAGGCTGGTGCAGCGCATTTCCCGTACTTACCGGTGTCCGTACCTGGTGCACCTGGAAGATAACGAGGAAGAGATGACTGCGCGGCACGCGGGCGTCCCTTTTGAAAGGCTGGAGTTGGTGCCGGCAGCCCGGCTGAGCCAGATGATCCCGGACGTGTTTGCTCACCCTATATACTACCGGTTGTTCCTGAAGCAGTCCGCCGGTGTGACCGTGATCATCGACCGGCTGTTGGAGTTCAAGCCGGAGGGGATTCCGGGGGAGGTGGTGTGGCCGGGCTTTGACCCGGCAATGGCGAACTTGCCGGCAGAGAATCCCGAACTTCGCTATGGTCTGAGTATCGGCAAGGACGAATTCGTACTGGTCTATCCCGGCAATACACATGCTTCGAACTTAGAAGAGATGCGCAGTCTCTACACCAGCGTAGCCCTGTTGAACAGCCGGGGCCACAAGGTCCGTCTAGTCCGGTTCGGCACGGACTACAGCGATCCGATGGACGGTCATCCGGAGTATGTCAGCCGGTACTGCCTGGAATTGGGCTTCCGATCCAAGCAGGCATTTCCGGGGCCGATGAGCATGGCGGATGCTTTGGTGCAGCCGGGCAGGCCGGGTGAGTTCAACGATTACAGGTTTCCGTCGAAGCTCCCGGATTTCCTGGTCTCCGGCAGGCCCGTAGTGCTTCCGAAGACCAATGCCGGCCGTTTTCTGCGCGATGGCGAGGAGTGCCTTCACCTGGCAGACGGCGACGCCATCGATATTGCGGCCAAGTTGGAACGGCTGATTGGCGATCGCGCGCTGCGACAGCGCATCGGCGCGGGCGGCAAGAGGTTCGCCTGCCGCGAACTCAATTGGGAGACGATCGCCCCCAAACTGTTCTGCTTTTATGAGCGGGTGCTGGCGCGGACCGGCCCCCAGACCTCCGCGAGTCTGATTCGCAAGCCGTGCTGGCCGTACCTGACGGCCGAGACGCTGGAAGCCGCCAACGCCCGCTACGGCGGATGCTTTCCGGCGCCGCCGCTCAGCTATGGGACGGTGCAAGACTACTGCGACAGTTATGACCACTTACCGGCCCTGGCGACGGAAGCCCACGACTTGAAAGACTGTCAACGCCCGTGGACCTTCAAGGCGATTCTGGGCGCTGTGCCATACGGCGGACGGTTGTTGGAAATCGGAGCCGGCGAACCGATTGTCGCGGAGCTATTGAGTTGCCTGGGCTACAACGTTTCGGTGGTGGATCCATACGACGGCAGCGGCAACGGCCCGATGGACTATGAACGGTTCCGCCGGCAATATCCCGGGATTCACTTCGTGCGCGGGTTATTTATCGAGGACATCGGCGGGTTCGATCCGGGATCGTTCGATTGCATTTACTCCGTCTCGGTCCTCGAACATCTCCCGATCCTGGAGTTGACCGGAGTCTTTAAGGGAATCGAACGATTGCTGAAGCCCGGCGGCTGTTCGATCCACACTTTGGACTATGTGGTCCGGGGCGCCGATTCGGAATGGCACAAGGCCCATGCGGCGCGGGTGCTGGCGCTCTCCGGATTTTCGGAGGATGAATTCGAAGCGCTGACCAGCCACTTGGCGAGCGATCCAGAGACTTACTATTTATCCGCCGAGGGTCATAACGCGTGGCGGGGAATGAAGGCATATTCGGAATTTCCGATGCGGCCGGTAGTAAGTTTGCAGATCAAGACCGGACGGCCCGCCGTCCGGCAACCTGCCGCGCAGGCAGAGACCGGATGACGGAGGCCGAGATTCTTTATAACCGGATCCGGCCGGCGCCGGTACTGGTTGGCTTCCGGACCGCCAATACCGTCTCAAGTGAGCGGAATCTGCTGAGGCTGAATCTTAGCCAACAGTCCACGCAGCCGCCGGCCGCAAGCTACCTAATTCCCCCGGCTCAGTGCTGCTCTAATCGTAATAGTCCTGCTAGATTCCAGTCGGGCCGCCTTGCCCGGACCGGAAGCCATCGCCGTGACGGTGTGTTTCCCGAGGCTGAGCTTTGAGGTCAGCATCCCGAAGTTCCAGCCGCTATCGGCGTAGTCGGCCCTTCCGTATTGCTGCGCCACATCGGGACGCTCGACTCCCAACATAGCTACACCGGCAAGGACGCCATCCACGTACACTATCACCCGATCCACCGGCGCTCCCAGGCCAGTGTCCGCCGCCCAACCCCAAACATACAGGATTCCCGGTGCGAAAATCGTGCCGGCCCCTTTGGAATCCCCAGCCCCATCCAGCGAGCCGATTTCGGTCCCCGGTTTTCCGGACGCGCGCGGGCGCGGCGCCATCACCACATTCGGGAGGGGGCATATCGAGGTTGCATCCTCCAGCACGGCGTAAGCGCGCAACTTGTCTCCAGGGAGCGCGGTGGCTTCGCCCTCCCAGCCGGTGTTGACATTTGTGACGTCCTTCTCGACCGAGAAGAAGTCTTCTCGCGGGATCACCATCTCGCCGAATCCAACCACGCGCCGGTCAGGCCGGGCGAGCACAATCTTCCGCGGAGGCTTGTGCGCTTCCCGGTCCCAGGCCCAGCCCACGGCAGCAACCACGCCAGGCGCTTGGACGTCCGGTTCGAGACCGTCAAAATAGCCAATACAGCGATCCTCTGAGACCACCTTGTAACCGGCAAAATTCGGAATTGGCGCCGGCCCCGATGCCCTGGGCAACCCGGCCTCAAGCTCATGCAAATCGGGACCAAGACTATGACTACGCAGGTAGGCACACCAGACAGGTATCAACGCAGCCTTCGGACTCAATATGTTGGCTGCCGCTGCATTGGCCGGATCGCGGGTTATCGCGACATAGGCCCGGCCTATGCGGACCTTCCGGGTGGCCGCGACCCGTTCGTAGGAGTCGAACCGTCCCACGCCAGCCACCATCAACACCAACAGCCCGGCCTGCACACCCGTCAGGACAAAATTGCGTAAATGACTGCCGGCGGCCCAGGTAAGAATCAGGGTAACGACGGCTGCCCAGAAGAGCAGCGCCACACACTGATAGCGGTTGACGGCGGCCTCCGCGGTACCATGCTTGAGCCGGCCGATGCAAGTCATCATGGCCGCCGAGAGCGTCAGGAGCATGACCGCCGCAAGGAACGTGCATAAGTGATCGGGCGCAGGCCGCCGCAGAACAAGATGCCGCACGATCGCGGTTACGGCAATTGCTATTGCCGCGAGAGTGAAGGCCCCGGAAAGCACTAACCCAGTCGAGCGTGGCGCCAGTAAAGAATCCCAGGTGGTGCCAAAGTACCTTATGATGTACGCCGTAACTTCGATGGGATGCCGAATCCATTCCAACGGACTCGGAGATGCGCCGCCGGAGGGCTCAAAGCCGGAGAAATACGTGACGATGGCCGCAATCCCCAGGCCGCCTATCAGCATGCGGGTCTGCTTCGGGAACCGCAGCGAGAAGCTGAGCACCACCAGGATAGGCCAGGCGAGTAAGCCATGTATATAACTGCATCCGGCGACGAAGGCGGCCAAAAGAGAAAACACCAGAGGCGCCGAGATCCAGCGCCGGGTACCTGCACGGATCTTGAACGAATGCAGGATTGCGCAGGCGAATGATATGACCGCGGCAACGCCGGCAAGCACATAGCCGACCTGGTGGTACCAGGTCAAATCGTCGATTGGCAGAGGAGAAAGCGCGCAAAACGCGATAAACCCAGTGGCAGCCACTAGCGGCGCTCCACGCAGTTGCCCTGAGCGCCGAACCATCCAAATCAGAACCAGCGCAAGGCAGAGTGGAAACAGGTAAAGCAAAATGGCGAGCGAGACGTTTCGGCCGCCGAAATATTGCAGATCCACGAAACCGGCCAGGCGGCCGGTGACGAGCCGGCAGTCTCCAGTCTCTACCCAGAGTTGGGACCAGGACGGCCACCCGTGAGAATGAATCGCCTGGTCGACGTATGCCCACTGGTCCCACAGGATAACCGGGCTGTAAGTTCGATGGGCAATGAGTGCGGTGGCAACGGCTGTGTAGAGCCCCAAACCGAGGACGGACAGCGATAGGATCGCTGGAGCCCAGGCCTTCGAGTCGCGGTCATCACCGCCGGACAGCAGGTACGATCGAACGGCGCGAATCAGGGCCGCGGATCGCCGCAGAAAGCTCATGCGGACATGGTAACGCGCCGATTAGAGGCCGAAGGTGAGAGGGCGATGGACGCCCGCATGATGCCGTGGGGGCGAACCGGCGAATACCTCGGAAAACAGCGAAGCGGCGACGATTCGCGACGAGCGTTCGGCGGGATATCCTGGCGTGCTTCGACCTGGCGATATCCGGCCGGGTGATGTTTCAGGTCCATTCAGATCACCCTCAGTTGCGGATTCCGGACCCATGCCCAGGCATAGTTGGGCGATTCGGCGCCGTCCGCGAGGTAAGTCGCAATTTCCAGGCTGGCCTTGGAGAAAGTGCGAGGGAAGGTGACCCTCCAATGTACCGATTCGGCCGGCTGCACTTCGCGGGTGCTTTGGTGAATGGTAGCGCCGCTTGCGTCGCGCAGGTGAAACGCAAACCGGACCGGTGCCGATTCGGGATGCTCGACGCTGAGGTCGGCTTGCAGGCAGTTATGGCCCTTCAGCTGAACACCCTCGAACAGGACGCGCGGAGGAGTGGTTTCCTGCACGCCGGGATGCAGAAACACGCCGTTCTCTTCGGAGGCGAGTTTGGTCCATCCGCCGCCCTCGAGGGTGATGCGGGCCGGGTCTGTCGCCGATAAGCGGCAGCCGGGAAGATTCCGCGGCAAGAGTATGGAGCAGGTCGCTGTATAGAGAAGCCACTCGCGGTTGGTCGCCGCACAAGCGCCGCACAATGTCCACGAATTCCGCGCGGCCGGCGGGCAGGATATATCCATTGGGACCGATGGGGAAAGCGTTGACCGGTTCGAGCGGCAGATCCACAATGCGCGGTGCTTTCAGGCCTTCGGCGATGGCGGATGCCAAACCAGGATTGCCGATGAAAACGCGCGCCTGCCGGATCAACCGGGCCATTTCCAGATAATCCGCGCATTTGCGAATGCGGCCCGGGATGCCGGCCACGCTGCGCCATTCTTCGGGAATCGCCAGGATCAGGATGTCGTCGAAATATAGCATCAGATCGCGCACGAATTCTTCCGTCAAGGTCCGGTAGCGGGGAGTCAGGGCCAGCACCACTTCACCGGCCTCCGGCGCGCCCTCCGGCACGCGGAGGAAAGGCGAGACGGCGTCGATTTGGGCGTGCATGGCCAGCGCGTGCGCGTGTACCAGGTGAACGTGCAGGGCGTCCTGGGTACGAAAGCGATCGAGCACGTAATCGACGTCGATGCATTCCGGGTCTACCGATTCGAGCGGCACACCGGCTGAGACCAGCGTCACGCGGTCCACATAATCCTGCGCCAGCAAGAGCGGAACCAGGGCACGCGCATTTTCCTCCGTGAGGTGCCGCAGGGGATTGGGATCGCGATAGACATTGAGGAGCAGATGGCGAATTCCCAGTGCCCGGACGGCCGGCAGGGAGTAGATCACGTCGCCGGCATTGCCGCTGTGAATCCCGGACACTGGTGGAGCCGCCGGGCCGGTTCCGCCGAAATCTTCGATCGTTTTGAACTTAATAGAGACCATGTGCTTGCAGGCCGTTGCGCAGGAGTTCCAGGTATTGCGCTTCCTGGGTTCGTTTCCAGTTGAGAAGGCTCCTGACCGCGGGGTCCGGCTCGAACTGCTCCAGAAAGGCGGGCACATCCTCGGGTTCCCGGATATAGATGTGGGGACAGATTTCCGCTGCCGAGGCCGCGCGCGGCTCCGAGTTGGTAAGGATGGCCGGCTTCAGGAGGGAGTTGGCTATCAGGGCGCTGTGCAGACGCGTCGAAATTACCAGATCGCAATCGGAGAGGATGTGGTAGTAGTCGTCTGCATCGTAGGAATAACGGACCGGGCAATCGAGGCTCGCGGAAAACTCCAGATACTCATCGATGTAGTTACACACAATCCTGACGCGGTACCGGGATCGCAGGGCAGGCAGTATCCGGATCATGCGGGCCTTCAGTTCCGCGGTAACAGACTGGTTGGGAACGCGGTCGCTCTGCAGGACGATGGCGAGAGTTTTGAGCGCCCTGGCAGGGTACTCGATGGGCGCGGAGAAGAGCGCGGGACAGGGCATCACGCAGGCGGTAAGGCCGCGGGCTTGCAGCGCCTCGGTGGCGATGCGCCCGCGCGTGACAATCAGGGCTCGCGCGAGCATTCCGAGATCCTCCGGAGTGCAGGGCAACTCCGTGGTTGGGTAGTCGATGCCCAGGTAGAAGACCGGCGCGGCGGAGGAGTGGACGGCGCGTGCCAGCGGTTGCAGATGCGGGCCCAGCCATTCCGGTGTTCCGGCAACGATCACGAGATCGATAGCCGGGAGTTCGGCCGCGGGTTGGTAGGAGTTTGCCAGCAGGCGCGGCTGTCTCGGGGACGCCGCCCAGGGCTCCACGAAACAATCCGGGCTACGATCGTAAAGCACCCAATTTAACGCGCGGTCCGGGTAGAGGGTACGGAACAAGTGCCGGACTCCGCGGGCAATCCACTCGTCCCCGGGATTCCATTGACGGGTGGAAGCGCAGAGGATCTGTAAGGGCCTCAATGGATCTCCGCTGTGCGTAGTGCTTTTCTCAGAACCAGTCTAGCTCACCGAGACTAACTCCGTTAAGTGCGACACAGAAGTGGAGACCCGGCGAACGTCGAGAACATCGCGGACTGTTTGAGACGAGCACCGACGATCTTACAGCCGGCCTCGATTACGCCGGAGCCGACAATAGGTACTGGCGCCGGAGAATCGAATGTCTCACTGATGGCCTTGCTCCCGGTCTTCCGTGTCAAACGAAAGTGGGGACCGTGGCCCGGATGGTCACGTTTGGCGCTTCGCAGAGGGGCCGCCGCGGCGTATGGTATACTCAACTTTCCTATTGACCTGCATGGCGACTATTACGAATAGGCGTCTCGCGGAAGTCTCGCCCGACAGTCTTCTGATATTGACTGTTGGAGCGATGACTGCGTTATGGTAACGGCGGTTGCCACTACCGAGCCGCACTCCACCGCACTCCGGATCGTGTCGTCGTTGAAACCCGCCTCGGTGCTGGGCATCGGCAACGCAACCGGCCCGCTGTTGCAATCCCTGGTGCGCTGCGGAGTGCAGGTGGGGCAGGCAACCTCGATGGAGCAATTGGCAAGCCTGCCGGATGCCTACGACCTGGCAGTCTACTCGGGTAGCATCGATCAGGGCTGGTCCCTGATCACGGGCGTGGCGGGACGCAGCCACCGCATTCTGTTCTTTCCTACCTTCGGCGCGGGACAGGACTTGCTGATGATGTCAGCGCTACGCCTGTTCGACGAGGCCGGATTTTCACCTGACTTCGCCACCGATCCGGTATTTCTGACAGGTAGTGCGGTGCTGTTCCGAAGGGGCGGGGCGGAGCTTCCGGCGTCCGACCTGCCGCTGGCACTGGAACTGATCCGGTTGAATTCGATCGTGCAGGAATGTCTGTCGAGAGTCAGCCAGATTCAGGGCCGGTTGGGGCTTCGCAGTGCCACACCGGCGATGCTGGCGCCGCCCTCGCCGCCGGACAGGCAGGCGGAGTTGGAGCGCCAGCTCAACGAACTCAGCGCGACCGTGGCGGAAACCCGCGAGATGCAGCAGGTCTTCGCCGAGAGAGTGGAAGGACAGGTCGCTCTGCTCCAGTCGCGGACCATGCGGGTGCAGCGTGCCACCCATGCAATCATGCGCAGTCGCATCTGGCGAACTCTGGTGTTCGGCGGAGGCGTGCTGTTGCGTTTTCGGGATGCCATGCGGCGGCTCAGGCTGCAAAGGCCTTCCACGGAGTCGGCCAATGGCGCGACCGATAGCGAGACGCTGTTCCGGATCGCCTGCGACGAACCGGTGGCGGCGGCCGGAAGCGATGACGGCGTGTCGTCGCCGCCGCTCAGCGGCACGGTCTTGCTGCGCGGTTGGGCATTGGCGAGCACTGGAATCCGGCGCCTGGAAATCCGGTCCGGCGATGTGGAGTGCGCCGAGGCGCGATACGGGTTCTACCGGCCGGATGTGGCGGCCCATTATCCCGACGTACCCGGTTCGGACCGGTCGGGATTCCGTGCCAAGCTGGATACGACGCTGCTTCCCAACGGCAGGCAGTTCCTCACCCTACGCGCGTTCAGCGTGGGGGGCGCCATCACGGAGCGCCGGGTACCGATCGTAGTGGACCATGTGAACGGGTTCGCCAGCGATTACCACCGGTGGATCGCCGAGTTCGAAAAGGAAGACGACGCGCTGATTCAGATGAAGTTGGCGCTGTTTGCGCAGAAGCCGGTCATCAGTGTGCTCCTTCCGGTATTTCGGACGCCGCCGGAGATTCTGGAGCGGACTCTGGCTACGGTTGAAAATCAGAGCTATCCGCACTGGCAGCTCTGCATCGCCGATGACGGTTCGCAGTCCGCGGAGATCGATGCTATCGTGAGCCGGCATTGCGAGGGGGATCAACGGATCCACTCGGTCCGGCTGCCCGGCAATCAGGGAATCTCGGCGGCGTCGAATACGGCGCTGGGGCTGGCCGCCGGCGAATTTGTGGCGTTGCTGGATCACGACGATGAGCTGGCTCCGAACGCGCTGTACCATTTCGTGGACGCCCTGAATCGCAACCCGGAAGGAGACATCTTTTACTCCGACGAAGACCAGATCGATGAAGCCGGGCTCCGCTCCGATCCATTCTTCAAGCCGGATTGGTCTCCCGACCTGATTCTGGCGGAGAACTACGTCAACCATCTGATGATTTGCCGCCGGTCGCTGGCGTTGGAGGTGGGAGGGTTCCGCAGCAACTTCGATCTCAGCCAGGATCACGATATTCTGCTGCGCATGAGCGCGAAGGCGCGCCGGATCGTTCACATCCCCAAGATCCTGTATCACTGGCGGACGGGCGTGCACTCCATGCGGCGGGCGTCGCAATGGGAGCATCGCGCCATCAACTCCTCACGGCGGGTAATCGTGGATCACCTGGCTGCCACGGGTATCCGCGCCACGGTGGAGCCGGGCGAAATTCCTTTCCGCTGGCGGGTGCGGTACGCCATCCCGGAGAATCAACGGGTACAGATCCTGATTCCCAGCGCCCGGGTGGAGCTATTGGAACCTTGCCTGCGCAGCATCGCGCAACGAACCGACTATCGGGATTATGAGATCGCGATTCTGGACAACTCGCGCGCTAAGGGAATCGAGCACTTTGTCCAACGCTGGAACACCAAGGGGCGTCCGCTGAAATACCTGGACTTTCGGCAGAGGCCCTTCAACTTCTCGGCGCTCAATAATGCCGCCGCCAGGGAAACCGATGCTCCGTTGCTACTGTTCCTGAATGACGATATTACCGTGATCACGCCCGGGTGGCTCACCGCCATGGTCGAGTTAGCCTCGCGGCCGGAGGTGGGCGCGGTCGGGGCGAAACTGCTGTACCCGGATGGCACACTGCAGCATAGCGGTGTGGTCATGGGGTTGTTCGACATCTGCGGGCATGCCTTCAAAGGATCGCTCGACGAAGAGCGGCAATATTTCGATTTTCCCAACGTAATCCGGAATGTGAGCGCCGTCACCGGAGCGTGTATGATGGTGCCGGCCAAGCGGTTTTGGGAATGCGGCGGCTTCGATGAGGATGCGCTGCCCATTGCTTATCAGGATGTGGACCTGTGTCTGAAACTCGGGCAGAGGGGATACCGTGTGCTGGTGACTCCTCATGCACGCCTTTATCATCACGAAGGAAGTTCCAAGCGCCCCGAGGACAAAGATCCCACTCCCTCGGAAGCGCTGACTTTCCAAACACGCTGGAAGGATGCGATCGAGCGGGACCCGTTCTATAGTCCCAACCTGACCCGGTACGAAGAGGACTATTCTTTTCGCAAGAAACTGTGAGCGCGCCGGCGTTGTAGTGACCGGCTCCGGCGTGGTCGTGGCACACTGGGGTGACAGTCGTTTCCAATGGCCGCAAATAATCGGATTACCGGAGGCACTGACGGCGCGCATCCCGTAGCTGTGGCGGTACTCTCGGTGAAGAAACGGGATGCGCGCTGCCGCCTGTTGGCGAACGGCCAGACTGTCACCCTTCGCCTGCAGCGGCGCTGGGATGCGGTTCCCGGTGAGATTGCACTGGTGGCGCAGCATAAGCTTTGGAGGCTTGCCGGCACGTTGCGGCTTTCCGGCACACTCGTTTCCGCAAGGATCGAGGCGAGTGCTCTGGGGCTGATGCCTCTCCGGCTAGAGGAAGCTGGAATGTGGAATCCGGACCAGCACTACTGGGGCGACCGGGGCGTACCGATCGGACGTTGGGCCAGACCTATTATTATGCGCGGTCCGCGCCAGGCATATGTGATGGAGCGGGTGCTGCCAGGGTACCATTACGACCACCCGGACAACGATCCGATCGGGATATCCAACGACCTCAGGGTAGCCGGTGACCTCGCTGGCGCCGATCGAATTCTGAATGACCTCTGTGAAGCGGACCTTCGCTGCCTG
>CAVVLD010000024.1:0-64473 GCA_963748795.1 uncultured Solibacteraceae bacterium | reverse complement strand
GCTTCGCATAATGGTCGAGGTTTGTGGCTGTGCGGTTTTTTGACCGCCTCAACAAGGCCGCAACGAAGGTGTACGCCTTGTCGTGCGCCATTTTCAGCGTTCTCAGCCGCTCATTTTCTGGCCTCTTGCCTATTCCACACAGATCCTTCCCTAGCGGCAGCTCACGGCGCCGCGATGAGAAGCCTCGCCCGCTTCATGTTCATCGCCATCGCGACGAACTGAAGGTGGCAGTTGTTGCGATCCAAGCCGAGATAGCGAACCTTCGCCATCCCATACCAGTTCTTCATCGTCGCGTTCGCAAGCTCGACGCCGACGCGAATGCGCGACGCCGTCTTGTTGAACCAGACCTGCCAGTTGACCAACGGCTTGTTGCGCTTGGCCTTATAGGCGATCCTGTCCTCGATCCCGAGTTCGCCGAGCTTGTCGCGCAGCGCCTGGCTGTCGTAGGCCTTGTCGGCATAGTAGGCCGCCTCGTCGCCCTGGATCATGGCTTCGCCCCGCTGACTGTCGTGCAGATCGGCGCTCGTCATCTCCGCTTGGCGCACAAGGCCACTCTCCTCGTCCACCGCCAGATGCGCCTTGTAGCCAAAGGAGGTCTCGTTGTTCTTCACCGTGAAGCTCGCGTCGGGATCGCGCTCGCTGACCACGCCTTCCTCGAAAGACGGCGGCTTCACCGCCGCCGCGATGATCGTGGCGTCAACCAGCGTGCCGCGTTTGACGATCAGACCTCGCGCGTCGAGCTGACGGTTGACCTCGGCCAGAAGCTTCTCCGACAGGCCGAGCTTCTCGATGCGCTGGCGGAAGCGCCAGATCGAGGAATGGTCGGGCGTCTCCTGATCGAGCGGAATGCCGCAGAAGCGCCGAAACGACAGCCGATCGCGCACGGCTTCCTCCGCGCCAGGGTCCGAGAGCCTGGTCGCGCAGCCACGAGGCCGGTCCCGGCCGAACGAAAGTCCAGGCCAGAGACGCCCGATCGTATACTCGTTACCGCAGGATGCCCTTGGGTGAAGCGGCCCACGACCCGGGCTTCCGGTCTCTAACATCTCCACAGGCTCTGGCTGCCGCCATCTATTCGCCCTTCAGAGGCGATGCCATCCGCGCCGGGGTGTACCCGACTTTCAACTATAGCTCCGTGCTGGGCCTGAACCTTATCGTGCAGGTGTGGGTTGACCTGTCGGGCCTCACCTTCACCCATCAACTTGACGGCATTCATCGGGCGTCCGCGCAGGTGGCGATTTCAGTGCTTGGCAATACGGGCACTCCGGTGGTCGATACCACGTACGATCTGGACCTGCAATTGACCGGAGAGGATTACCAGAAGGGCCTGCGGCAAGGCTGGGTGGGTCAGGCGGAACTGCGCATTCCCGCTGCCGGAGCCTACCTGGTACGGGCGGCGGTGCTGGACGGGGCGTCCAGCCGGATGGGATCGGCCAGCCGCCTGGTGGACGTGCCCGCCGTCGCCGGCGGCCAGATGACGCTGTCCGGCATCGCGATTCACGGAAAGAATCCCGCGGCGCACCGCGTGTTCGCTCCAGGCTCGGTAGTGAACTTCGAATATCAGATTCTAAACCCGGTGACTGCCCAGGGGAAGCCGGCGGACCTGGAAACCCTGGTGCACCTGTATCGCGGGACCGCCGCGGTGTTTACAGGCGAGCCGCAGCCCTTACCCGCCAAGAACCTGGAAAACCCCAAAATCCGGCTGATTTCTGGGAGAACTGACCCTGGGACCCAAACTGCCGGCCGGGCGCTACTGGCTGCAGGTCACGGTGTCCGGCAAGGGAACGCAAAAACCGCGCCATGCACAGCAGTGGGTCGATTTCGAAGTGCGTCCGTAGGGCGAGCGCGACCCGCCCAATTCCGTATATTCTGTAAGCTTCATGACGAAAGCGATTCTCCTCCCGGTTTTCGCACTGGCGGCGTTTGCCCAGGCGAAGTTCGAATTCTGGCCGGGCGCGGCCTACGACCCCGCCGTGCCGACGCCGCGGAAAGTGCTGGGGTACGATTTCGGCGACCGCATCAGCAGCCACGCCAACATCGTGCGCTATCTCAATGCGCTGGCGGCGGCGGAACCGAATCGCGATCAAAGTGTTCGAGTACGGCAAGACCTGGGAGGGCCGCGAGCTGATCTACGCGGCCATCGGATCGGAGGCGAACATCAAGCGCCTGCCGGAGATTCGCGCGGCCATGAAACGGCTCCACGACCCGCGCCAGACTCCACCGGCGGAAGCCCAGCGGCTGATGGCCAATATGCCGGCGGTGCTGTGGCTGGCCTACGGCGTGCACGGCAACGAGATTTCGTCGCCGGACGCCGCGCTGGTGACCGCCTACCACCTGCTGGCCGCGCGCAACGACAAGCTGGTCGGCGACGTGATGTCCAACGTCCTCACCATCATCTGCCCGCTGCAGAATCCCGATGGGCGCAATCGCTTCATCTTCGACTACGAGACCAACGAAGGGCTGGAGCCGGACGCCAATCCGGCTGGCCGCCGAGCATACCGAAGCCTGGGCCGGCGGGCGCACCAATCATTATTTCTTCGACCTGAATCGCGACTGGCTGGGCATCACGCAGCCGGAGACCATCGGCCACGTGAAGGCGCTGCAGGAGTGGTATCCGCAGGTGTTTATCGATCTGCACGAGATGGGCACCGACGCCACTTACTACTTCACGCCGGAATCCGACCCGTACAATCCGTATCTGACGAAGGACCAGCACGACGACCTGTACTGGTTCGGCAAAAACAACGCCAAATATTTCGACCAGTTCGGATTCCGCTATTTCACCCGCGAGAACTACGACGCCTTCTATCCGGGCTATGGCGCAAGCTGGCCTTTCTTCTACGGCGGCCTGGCCATGACCTACGAGAACGGCTCGACGCGCGGCCTGGTGGTGCGGAAAAGCGACGACACCACGGTGACGTATCGCGAAACCGTACGGCGCCACTTCGTCACCAGCATTTCGAGCTGCGAGGTGGCGGCCCAGAACCGCGCCAAGCTGCTGGACATGTATTACCGCTACCAGGTGACGGCGCTGGAGGACGGCGCCAAAGACGCGGTCAAGGCATACATCGTGCCGCGCCGCGGGAACACCACGGCGGTCGACCGGCTGGCGCAGTTGCTGGTCTTGCAGGGCGTGGAAGTGACTCGCGCCGCGGCCGGTTTCTCCCTGGCGGGCAAGCAGTACCCGGCGGGTTCGTACGTGGTATCCACCGAACAGCCCGAGCGGCGGCTGGTGCGCGACCTGCTGGATCCGCAGGTCTCCATGGACGACAAGTTTCTCAAGAGCGAGGAGCAGCGCCGCAAGCTGCGCCAGCGCAGCGAGATTTACGACGTGACGGCCTGGAGCCTGCCGCTGCAGTTCAACGTGGAATCGGTTGCCGCTTCGGAAAAGCCAGCCGGCAGTTTTCAGCCGGTGAAGGCGGGCGATACCGCGCCCGGCAAGGTGACCGGCAAAGCGACGGTGGCGTACCTGGTGCCGTGGGGCACCACCGCGGCGGCGAAGATGCTCACCACCAGCCTGCACGAAGGTCTGCGGGTGCTGAGCGCCGACAAGAAGTTCACTCAGAACGGGCGCACTTTTCCGGACGGCACCCTGATCCTGATGGTGAAGGAGAACCCCGCGAATCTGGCCGCGAAGGTGCAGCAGCTGGCCGCGGCTCGGGCGCCGAAGTGGTGGGCACCGATACCAGTTGGGTGGACGAAGGCCCCAATTTCGGCAGCTCCAAAGTGGTGTACATGAAGCATCCGGCCATCCTGATGGCGTGGGACCGGCCCACCAACGCGGGTTCGGCCGGGCAGACGCGCTTTGTGTTGGAACGGCAGTTCGGCTACCCGGTGACAGTGATCCGCACCGCGCAGATGGGCGGGACAGACCTGAGTAAGTTCCAGGTGATCATCCTGCCGGAAGGCGGCGCGTATGCCGCCGAAGCTGGGCGAGAACGGCACGCGCCGCCTGCAGGGAATGGGTGCAGGCGGGCGGCAACCTGATCGGCATCGGCACCGCGCTGAACTACATGGTGAGCAACAATATGATGGCGATTTCGCAGGAGAACGCGCCGAACTCCGACGGCGGAGCACCGGCGGGAGGCGGACGCGGAGGGCGCGGCGGCGCCACGGCGACGGCGGCGGAGGGTCGCGGCGGCGGGCGCGTGCCGGGCAAGATCTACGCGTCCGCCGAGGAAATGGAGAAGGCCACCCAGCCCGACACGCAAGCGCCCTGGCCGGCTCATGGATTCCTGGCCAAGGCGAAGGTGGACCGGGACCACTGGATCACCGTCGGCGTACCGGAATACCGTAACGGCGCTGGTGAGCGGGTCGGCCATCTACACGCCCATCAAAGTGGATCGCGGCGTGAACGCGGTGGTCTACGCGTCCGCGGACCAGGTGATGGCCAGCGGCTATTCGTGGGACGAATTCCGCAAACAGCTCGCGTTCAAACCGTTCCTGATCGTGCAGCGGGACGGCCGCGGCAACGAGATCGGCTTCACCGCCGACCCCAACTATCGCGGCTATATGGATGGGTTGAATCTTCTCTTCATCAACGCCGTCTTTCGCGGCGCGGCCCACGGTGGAGGCGGCGGCGCAACAGCGGAAGAGGAGCGGTAGCAGGGCGGGCTCAGGCCTTGATCAGGAGCGGCATTACGGCTTCCGGGGTCAGGGCGCGGACGGGAGATCGGCGAAACCCTTTAGGGTCTCGCGTCACGATGAAGTCACAGCCTGCCACGCGTGCCGCAGCGGCATTCACTGCGTCCTCAAAATCTGGAGCGGATAACTGCAAGGCCTCCTGGATGACTGTGCCATCGACGCGCGCGACGCCAAAGACTCGCAGCATTGTGGAAACCATGTGCCTGGCCTTGATATTGCCCAACTCTTTTCGGACCAGGTAGTGGAGCGTTGTCACTGCATGAGCCGATAGCATTCCTTCTGAAACACCCTTCTCGACGGCAGCCCAGACCGATCCGCTTGCCTCGGCATAAGGCTGCCGGTCAAGTAGAACATCCAGGACCACGTTGGTATCGACGAGGATCCGTCTCATCGATATTTCGCCGCCAGATGCTTCCGATACTGGCCGATATCGGCATGCTTGAGAATGCCCCGGAGCGAACGCAGAATCGGAGTTCCGCCTGGACTGGGGAACGATGGCTCAGCGACCGCGGCTAAGTAAGCTTCCACCATCTCCGACACGGACACGCCGCGCACCTTGGCATATTGTTTCGCGCGGGAAACCACTCGCCCGTCCACGCTCAAAGTCAGCTTCGCCATATACGTATGATATCAGCATTTGTATACGTATATCTCGGCATCATGACAATAAAAGGCTTGATGATTATGATAGCTACATGAGGACCACGGTCACCCTGGATCCCGACGTGGAACGGCTAATCCGGGACGCCATGAGGGAACATTCGATCTCCTTCAAGGAAGCTCTGAACGAAGCTGCGCGGATGGGGCTTCGCAGCAAAGGGCAAAAGCGTGCCCACAAATTCGTGCAGAAGACCTTTCGCATGGGAGAGGGGCAGGACTTCCGTTGGGACAAGGCCTTGGCCCTGGCAGACTCCATCGAGGATGAAGAGATAGCCAGGAAGCTCGCGTTGCGGAAATGATCCTTCTCGATGCCAACCTCCTGACCTATGCAGTCAATCAGGATGCCCCGCTGCACCGGAAAGCGAAGCCATGGCTGGAAGCCGCTTTTGTCGGGACAGGAAACTGTCGACTTTTCGTGGGATGTTCTACTCGCATTTCTGCGGCTCACCACACGAACCGGGCTGTTCCGGCCTCCGCTGAAAGATGGATGCGGCGCTGGACATCGTGGATTCCTGGCTGGATCAGACCTGCGCGACGATTGTGCATCCGGGTCCGCGCCATCTACCGATTCTCCGCGAATTGCTGCGGCCCCTCGGCACCGGTGGCAATCTCACGTCGGACGCCCACTTGGCGGCCTTGGCCATCGAACACGGCGCGGAACTGTGCTCCTCGGATTCGGACGCCGTGATTCGCTTCAGTAGAACTTCACGTTGTCCAACTCCAGCCAAGCGTTCGCCTGGGGCGCGGCGGAGAGCTCGAACAAAAGCGAGCGGGCATCGTTCCGTGCCCACGGTCCGGCATCGGCAGCGCGGCGGCGGAGACTGGCAAACGGGACGCGGATAGTCTGCCACTCGGCGGTCGCGGAAAAGGGCGCCAGGTATGGATCGGCGAGCGCGGACGCCATAGCTGTTGACGATCACGCGATAGGCGCCTTCCCCTCGGGCGTCGAAAGAGACGCCGGCGTAAGCCGTCAGATCCGCCAGTTCGACTGCGCCGGGCGTCAGCGGGAATTCCATGCGCACGAACGGCCGGTCTTTGGCGGCCATGCGCGCCTGCACCATGAGGGCGTGGTCGCCGGGCGCGCGGACGATGGGCTGGAACATCATCAGGGAATGGTCCACCCCGGCGTCGGTGGCGTTGACGCGGAGCGTGCCCAGTTGCGTGCGCCCGTCGGTGCGCTCCATATCGTCGATGAGTGCGGGCACCCGCGTGACCGGCAGGGGCGTCTGGGCGGCGGCTTGGATCGCGGCTTCGAGCGCGCGGGGATCGAACTCCACGCCATTCAGAAACACGCGGCTGGTCTTTTCGATGTCGGCGATGTTCTCGTCGGGACGCCCATCGATCAGCACCAGGTCGGCCACCTTGCCGGGCGCGATGACTCCGCGCTGGCCATCGACGCCGATGGCGCGGGCGCTTACCGTGGTTCCGGCGGCGATAGCCTGAAGCGGCGTCATTCCGGCCTCGACCAGCAGTTCCAGTTCATGCAGGCCGGCGAAGCCGTGGAACGTGCCCGCCATGCCGGCGTCGGTACCCGCGGCCACGGGGATGCCCGCGTCGTTCAGGCGGTGGACGTTGGAGAGCAGGTTTTGCCAGCGCTGCTGGCGGGCCGCGCTCGGCTCGGCGGGCGCCGTGCGGGCGGAGGCGGCGCGCGCCGTCGCTTCGCGCGACGCCGGGTCCAGCAGCGACAGGACGCGCGGCGACAGGTGCGCGAGCTGGTGCGATTCGTAAACCGCCAGGGTGGAAACGTAGAACGTCTTGTGCGTTTTCAGCAGTCCGATCAGTTCCGCATCCACGGGAGCATCGCCGATGCCGTGGACCAGCACATCCACGCCGGCGCGCGCGGCAATCTTAGCGCCGGCCAGCGTCACCGTATGGGTGAACACCTTGATGCCGGCGGCATGGGCATCGTCCACGATGGCGGTGAGCGTCTCCACATTCATGTTGGAAAGATCGGGCGCGGCACCGTAGCGCCAGCCGTCGGTGAACACCTTGATGACATCGGGCTTGTAGGCCAGCACGCTTTTCATTTCCGCATGGGCCTGCTCGGGGGTGCTCACCTGGTAGGTCATGAAGTCGCCCCATCCGGCTTCGGTGCCGTGGCCGCCGGGCGTGCTGAGCCGGATGGCCATGTTGACGCGCGGGCCGGGCACGGCGCCGCTGGCCAGCAGCCGGTGCATGGGAGCGATCATCTCCGCGCTGGTGGAATAGTCGTTGACCGTGGTGATGCCGCAGGCCAGGTAGGCTTTCAGATTCTTTCCCCAATCGCCGGAGACGCCGGTGGCGGCCGAGGCGGTGAGGTGCGTGTGCAGATCGAAAAGGCCGGGAAGGAGCGTCTGGCCGGCGGCGTCGATCACGCGCGCACCGGCAGGCACCGCGGCATCGGAGGCCACCGATTCGATGCGCGGCCCGCGAATCACCACCGTCGCGGCGCGCGCCGGCGAGCCCGTGCCATCCACCACGCGGGCGCCGCGGATGACGATAACGCCGGACTGGGCGGCGGCCGAAACGGCCAGACAGAAAAGGAGTGCGATGCGTCGCATGACTCTTTATGGTATTACTCCAGCATGAAGAGACGCGGTTTTTTGAAGAGCGTCGCGGGTGGGGCAGCGGCGGCAAGCGCCGCGGCGCAGCCTCCGGCGCGCGCGACGGCAGCCCTGGACGGGCTTGTTCCGGTCGAGTACCCGCGCAAGTTTACCGGCCGCAAACTGGCCATGCTGGCGTTTCCGCTGGGCGGCGTGGGCGCGGGGGCGATCGCACTCGGCGGGCGCGGGCAGTTGCGCGATTGGGAGATCTTCAACCGCTCGGAGAAGGGCAAGTCGCCGGCCTACGCGTTTCCCGCCATCTGGGTGCAGGCGGGCGATGCCAAGCCCATCGCGCACGTGCTGGAGGCGCGGATTCTGGCGCCGTTCGAAGGTCGCAGCGGGCTCGGCGCGGACAACGCTCCCGGGCTTTCGCGGCTGGAAGAGGCGACCTTCACGGGCGAGTATCCGCTGGCCACAGTGGCGTTCCACGATGCGCGCCTGCCGGTCAACGTGACGCTGGAAGCCTTCTCGCCGTTCGTGCCGCTGGACCCGGAAGGGTCGGGCCTGCCGGTGGCGGTGATGCGGTATCGCGTGCAAAAATCCCGGCAAAGTGGCCGCCAAGGTGGCGATCGCCTTTGCCATCGACAATCCGGTGGTGGCCGAAGGCAGCGGAGCGAATGCTTCGTCAGAGGCGCGCGTGAACGAGTTCAAGACGTCGGAAGGCCTGGCCGGAATTTTCATGCACAATCCCAAGCTGGAAGAGAACGCCGCGCGGGCGGGCTCCTTCGCGGTGTGCGTGATGGATCCGGCGGGCGGCCGCGTGAGCCATTTGAGCGGATGGCCCAAGGCCCGGTGGTGGACCAGTCCGCTGCTCTACTGGGACGATTTCTCGGCCGATGGCGAACTCGGCCCGGAGCAGGGCGAACGCGACGGCGTGGGCTCGCTGTGCCTGCAGCGGACCATAGCGGGCGGCGCCGAAACCGAATTCACATTCCTGCTGGCCTGGCACTTCCCCAATCGCACTCCGGCCCGCATGGGCTGGAACAGCGACAAGGGCTTCGGCGACACGGTGATCGGCAACTACTATTGCCGCCGCTTCGGCGATGCCTGGGGGGCGGCGCAATACGCCGCGCAAAAGCTGCCCGAGCTGGAAGAGCGGATGCGCCAGTTTCTGACCGCGATGCGCGAGACCACTCTGCCCGCGCCGGTGAAAGAAGCGGCCCTGGCGAACGCTTCCACGCTGGCCACCACCACCACTTTCCGCACCGCCGATGGACGCTTCTTCGGCTGGGAAGGCTCCGGCTGCTGCCACGGCAATTGCGACCACGTGTGGAATTACGAGACCACCACGCACTACCTGTTCCCCATGCTGGCACGCTCCATGCGCGAAACCCACCTGGAGCTCTCCGCGAAGATGGGCGGCGAAATGCCGATTCGCGTGAATCTGCCGCTGGAGCATCAGACCGGCGGCGCCGCGGCGGCCGACGGCCAGATGGGGCAGATCGTCAAAGCTTATTTCGACTGGCAGCTTTCGGGCGATAACGACTGGCTGCGCAAATGGTGGCCGGACATCAAAAAGGCGCTGGAATTCGCCTGGGTGCCCGGCGGATGGGACGGCGACCGCGACGGCGTCTTCGAAGGCGTGCAGCACAACACCTACGATGTGGAGTTCTACGGACCGAACCCCATGTGCGGCATCTACTACCTGGCGGCGCTGCGCGCGGGCGAAGAGATGGCGCGAGCTATGGGCGATGCCGGCGCGGCGGACGGGTATCGCAAGCTGTTCGAGCAGGGCCGCACGTGGATCGACGGGCACCTGTTCAATGGCGAGTATTACGTGCAGCAGGTGCGCGGCGTGGCGAGGGATCAGGTGGCCAAGGGGCTCATCGCGGGCATGGGCGCGGACGATCCCACGCACCCCGACTACCAATTGGGCGATGGCTGCCTGGTGGACCAACTGGTGGGACAGCACGCGGCGGACTACGCCGGGCTCGGCCCGCTGGTGAGCACGGACCACATTCGCAAGACGCTGCAATCCATCTACCGCTACAACTACAAGCGCACCATGGCGCAGCACGACAATGTGCAGCGCACCTTCGCGCTCAACGACGAAGCGGCGCTGGTGATCTGCGATTACGGCAAGGGCACGCGCCCCAGGTGCCGTTTCCGTATTTCGCCGAAGTGATGACCGGCTTCGAGTACTCGGCGGCCATGCTGATGCTGGCCTATGGCATGGAGAAGGAAGGGCTGGAGTGCATCGAGAATATCCGCAAGCGCTACGACGGCGAGCGGCGCAATCCGTGGGACGAGAGCGAGTGCGGCCCGCACTACGCGCGCGCCATGGCCGCCTGGACGGCGATTCCGCTGCTGAGCGGCTTCCGGTACCACGGCCCGGAAAAGCGTCTGGTGGTTGCGCCGCGCATGGCCGGCGCGATGCGCTCATTCTGGTCGACGGGCACGGGATGGGGCACGTTCTCGTTGCGCGAGGATCAGCTTTCCATCTCGACACTGTTTGGAACGCTGCCGCTGCAAATCGTGGAAGGAAAGAAGGCCGTTTCGGTCACGCTGGCCGGGCGGCCGGTGGCGCATCAGGCGACTGGCACCGGGGTGCGATTCAACGAGCCGGTAGCGCATCGCCGAAGGCCAGGAGTTGGTGATCAGATCCGGTGGAAAGCCTTGAGCACTTCGCGCGTGGAGTAGTGCAGGGCGATGGGGCGGCCATGCGGGCAGCTCATGGGGCAATCGGTGGCGGAGAGCGCGCGCAGCAGCCACTCCATCTTGGCGGCGTCGAGCCGGGTATTGATCTTGATGGCGGCGCGGCAGGCGATGGAGGCGCAGATGTTGCGGCGCAGGTCGTCGAGCGAGGCTCCGCGGAGTTCGGTTTCGGCCACTTCCAGAATCTCGTACAGGATCTTATCGAGTTCGGCGCCGCTCACCGCGGCGGGCGCGGCTTTGACCGCGATGGTGCGGTTGCCGAAGGGTTCGGTTTCGAAGCCCGAGGCGTGCAGTTCATCGGCGATGCGCGCGTAATCGATCTGCTGCTCGGGCGTGAGTTGCAGAATCAGCGGCATCAGCAGGCGCTGCGTCTCCACGCGGCCGGCGGCGCGCTGCTTCATCACCTGCTCGAATAGGATGCGCTCGTGGGCCACGTGCTGGTCGATGATCCACAAGCCGTCGCGGCCGGCGGCGATGATGAAGCTTTCGTGGATCTGGCCGAGCGGGCGCAAATCGGAAAGGGCCGAAAGCGAGACTTCCGGGGCGGGCACGGCCTCGGCCGGAAATTCGCCGTGCATGTCCAGGCGGCGCGAAAGTTTGCCGGAGGGCGGCGGGCCGGGCGTGACTTCCAGGGGCGGCGCGCTGAAATCCAGCCGCGGAGCGGGACCGGCCGCGGGGCGCAGCGAGAACTCCGGCAGCGGGGCTTCGGGCTGCTCCATCAGGCTCACGGCCGCGGGCGCTTCGTTCTCCAGCATCTGGCTGAATTCCGAGTAGGGCAGGCGCGCGGCCGGCTGTTCGCGGCGGCGCTGCGCGTGGAGGGCGAAAAAGAGGGCGCCGGGCGGCTCTCCATGAGGCGCTCGCGAATGGTGTCGCGAACGAAATCGTGCACGAACGAGCCATGGCGGAAGCGCACCTCCGTTTTCGACGGGTGCACGTTCACATCCACCTCTTCGGCATCGCATTCGCAGGAAGAGCAGCACGAACGGGTACGCCGATGCCGGCATCAGGTTGTGATAGGCCGAAGAGAGCGCGTGCAACAGCAGGCGGTCGCGGATCAGGCGGCCGTTCACGAAGATGAAAATGGAATTGCGATTGGCCTTCTGCACCTGCGGACGCGAAAAGAAGCCGGAGATGCGGAAAGCGTGCGCGGGTTCCTGCTCGCCGGCCTCTTCGCGGCGGTATTCGGCGATGGCTTCGGAAGGCGGCACGCTGGGCGCCGGAATGAACAACTGCTTTTCGCGCTCGCCGATCTCCACCAGGTCCTCCAGCACCTGGCTGCCGAACACCTGGTAGACGCGCTCTTTCAAGGTGGCCACGGGCGTGACGTGCAGCAGTTCGGAAGCCGCATTGGTGAGCAGGAAAGTCTTATCGGGATGCGCCAGGCTGTAGTGCGTGACCAGCGAGGCGACGTGCGCCAGTTCCGTCTGCTCCGTGCGCAGGAATTTGCGGCGCGCCGGCACGTTGTAAAAGAGATCGCGCACGGTGATCGCGGTGCCGCCGCCGAGCGCCGCTTCGTCGCAGCGCAGCATCTTGCCGCCGGCGATTTCGATGCGCGTGCCGGTGGTCTCCTCGGGCGATCGCGTTTCCAGCAGCAGGCGCGAAACGCTGGCGATGGAGGGCAGCGCCTCGCCGCGGAAGCCCAGCGTGGCGATGGAAAGCAGATCCTTGACGTCGCGCAGTTTGCTGGTGGCGTGGCGCTCGAAGGCCAGCAGGGCATCGTCGCGCAGCATGCCGCAGCCGTCGTCGACAATGCGAATCAGGCGGCGTCCGCCGGCTTCCACGTCCACGCGAATCTCGGCGGCGCCGGCATCGAGGGAGTTTTCCAGAAGTTCCTTGACCACCGAAGCGGGCCGTTCCACCACTTCGCCGGCGGCGATTTTGTTGGCGACCTGGTCGGGAAGGATCCGGATGCGGCCCATTTGACTAGCTTACAGGGATTCTTTTCGGGAGCATAATAAGACCGTACGAGACCATCAAGGGAGGTCTTCCATGCCGATCAAGAATCTACTCGGCCTGAGCCGCCTGGCTAAGCCGTTAACATCGGAAGAAGGTCGCCGCATCCTGGAGCGCGATCAATACCGGTGCCAGTATTGTGGACTCGACGGTCAGTCGAATTTTGAGAATTCCCTGATCATGACAGTGGACTTTGTGCTTCCGCGGGCGCAGAAAGGTAAGAAGATCCGCGGAGAACCTGGTAACCGCCTGCCGCCCCTGCAACACCATCAAGGGCCGCAGGGTATTCGCCAATCTCGAAGAGGCCAAAGCCTTCGTGCTGCAGCGCCGCGAAGAACTCCATAAGGATTGGGAAACGCAAACCGCCCGCCTGAAGACCCGCTCCGCCACCACGTAGGGTCATCGAATGCCCGGGTCTCCCCGGGAGACCCGGCCCCTTCTGTTGACATTCTAAAGGAACAGGCGCATACTCCTTTTGGATGTCTAAACAAGACGCCAAAAGCGAGGTCCTGCAGGGGACCCTGGACCTGATGGTGCTGCGCACGCTGGAGACCATGGGGCCGCAGCATGGCTTCGGCCTGGCCAAGCGGATCCAGCAGATTTCCGGCGGCGCGCTGGACCTGAACCAGGGCACGCTATATCCGGCGCTGCTGCGGCTCGAACACCGCGGCTGGATCCAATCGAAATGGGGCGCGTCCGACAACAACCGGCGGGCCAAGTTCTACGAGATCACGCGCGCGGGCCGCAAGCAGGTGACACAGGAATCGGCGGAGTGGGCACGCACCGTAGCCATCATGGAGCGCTTCGTGCGGCTGGTGGAGTAGGACCCGGTATGGAGCTTTGGAAACGGATCGTCGAACTGGTCCGGCGCGGGCGCCTGGAGCGCGAACTGGACGACGAGGTGGGTCTGCACCTGGCCCTGTTGGAAGAGGAGTTCCGGGCCAAAGGCATGAGCGCCCACGAGGCGCGGGCCGCGGCGCAGCGCGAATTCGGCGGTGTGGCCCACGCCAAGGAATCGTATCGCGAAGAGCGCGGACTGCCGCGCCTGGAGAACTTCGTCAAAGACGCCCGCTATGCGCTGCGTGGTTTGCGCCGCAACCCGGGCTTCGCCGCCGCGGCGGTGCTTTCCCTGGCGCTCGGAATCGGCGCGAACACCGCCGTCTTCAGCCTGTTCCATGCGGTGATGCTGCGCTCGCTGCCGGTCTCTCACCCCGAACAACTGGTGATGCTGTATCGCAGCGGCGGCTGGGGGTTCTACGGGGAATCTTCCTATCCGCTGTATCTCGAACTGCGCGGCCACCATGAGTTGTTCGACGGCGTGCTGGCGACCAGCGGAGCGGCCAAGGTCCGCTTCAGTCTGACCGGCGCGGGGCAAATGGAATTCGTCAACCGGACATTCGTCTCCGGAGATTATTTCCAGGTCCTGGGAGTCGCGGCGGCCAGGGGCCGGCTGTTCACGCCGCAGGACGACCGCGTGCCGCACGGCCATCCGCTGGCCGTGGTCAGTTACGATTTCTGGCGCAACCGGTTGGGCGGCGACCCGCAGGTGCTGGGGCGCACCTTGTACGTGGATGAAATGCCCCTGACCGTAATCGGCGTGGCGGCGCCGGGCTTCCGGGGCGTGCAACTCGAAACGCATGCGGACGTCTGGGTCCCGGCGATGATGACCCGCGACAACGCCATGAACGTGGGGATGAACTGGCTGTTTCTTCTGGCGCGCGCCCGGCCGGAAATCTCGCGCCCGCACCTGCAATCCGCGGTGGACGCACTGACGCGGCAGTTTCTGGAAGCGCACTTCGGAAATCAGCCCAACCTGGCATTTCGAAAGATGAGCATGGATCAGCATTTCGAGGTGCGGGACGCGGGCATCGGAGTCTCCATGCTGCGCGACCTTTTCGGCAAACCGCTGACGATTCTGATGGCCGCGGTGGGGCTGGTGCTGCTGGCCGCCTGCGCCAACGTGGCCAACCTGCTGCTCGCGCGGGGCGCATCGCGGAGCCGCGAGATGGCCATGCGATTCTCTCTGGGCGCCACGCGCGCACGTCTGGTCACGCAAGCGCTGACGGAATGCTTCCTGCTGGCCGGAGCCGGATGCATTTTGGGAATCGGGCTGGCTTTTTGGGGGACCCAACAGATTGTCGGCTTCCTGCCGGGTCCGCCGGCCCAGGGTCTGGATGCCGCGCCGGACGCCGCGGTGCTCGGCTTCACGCTGGGCATTTCCCTGCTGGCAATGCTGATTTTCGGACTGGCTCCGGCCTGGCGCTCCACGGCGATTCATCCGGCGGCGGCGCTGCGTGGCGGGTCCGTCCAGGGAAGTCGGCAGCCGTTCCGCCGTACGCTGGTGGTGGCGCAGGTTGCCTTTTCTGTAGTGCTGGCGGTTCTGGCGGGACTTTTCGCGCGCAGCCTGGCGCAGTTGCGGGGCTTCGACCTGGGCTTTCGGGATCGCAACGTGATTGCCTTCAGACTGAATTTTCCTTCTTCCTGGAAACTTACGGATCGCGCCGCGGCGCAACAGCGGCTGGTGTCGCAAATCGAGTCGCTCCCGGGCGTGAGCCTGGTGAGCTACGGGTTTCCCGGGCCCTTCCAGATGGGCATGAGCAACTGGACGATTCAGATACCCGGGTCGCCGGCGCCGGCCACGGTCGCGGTCTACACCGTGGCGCCGTATTACCTGAAAACCATCGGCAGCCTTCCGTTGATGGGCCGCGACCTGGACCGGAACGACACGGCGGCATCGCCCAAAGTCGCGGTGGTCAACCAGGCATTTGTGCGCGTATTCCTGCAGGGCGAGGCTCACCCATTGGGCCGGGTACTCAGCTTTGAGGATGACACTACGCGGATTGTGGGCGTGGTGCGCGACATTCCGCACCAGGGACTGCGGGAAAAGATCGCGCCTACCGTCTACGTTCCCGCGGCGCAAAGAAAGTCGATGGGTGGTGGTCCCACCTTTCTAGTGCGCGCGCAACTGCCGCCTTCGACATTGCTGCCGGCGATTCGACGCGAACTGGCAAAGCTGAGCCCGCAAGCGGTCCTCGACGAGCCGAAGACGCTGGCCGGCGCAGTGGACGACTCGATTTTCCAGGACCGTATTCTGGCGACTCTGGCAGGTTGCTTCGGCGGACTGGCGCTGCTGCTCGCGGCCATCGGGCTATACGGCGTCATGGCGTACAGCACAGCGCAGAGGGCGGGCGAATTCGGCGTGCGCCTGGCGCTGGGCGCGCAGCGCGGCAACGTACTGTGGCTGGTGCTGCGCGATGCCCTGGTGCTGGTGACGGCGGGACTGGCGGTGGGGCTGCCGGCGTCGGTGGCCGCCTCGCGGTATGTGGGCTCCGTGCTGTTCGAAGTGAAGCCCGGCGATGCGGCATCGTTCGGCGGAGCGGCGGCGGTCCTCCTGGCCGCGGGCCTGGCGGCGGCCCTGCTGCCCGCACGCCGCTCGGCAGGCATGGACCCCATGAGGGCGCTGCGGCACGAGTAATCGCGCGAAGCGCGCCGCTATTCCCCATCCCCAACCCCCACCCCTAACCCCTGCTTTTCCCGCCCCTGCTGGCCCCGACCCCCCGGCCCCTGCTAGCTTGGTGGTTCGATGATTTCTTTTTCCGGCATCCATAAGCAGTACGGCAAGCAGTTGATTTTTGTCGACGCATCGTTCCAGTTGAACCCCGGGGAGAAGGTGGGCCTGGTGGGTCCCAACGGGTCCGGCAAGACCACCCTCTTTCGCATGGTGATGGGCGAAGAAGTCCCTGACGAAGGCGAGGTCTCCGTGCCCAAGCGGCTCACCATCGGCTACTTCCGCCAGGACGTGGAAGAGATGCAGGGACGCAGCGTGCTGGACGAGGCCATTGCCGGCAGCGGCCGCGCAGGCGACCTGCACCACGAACTGGAAGCTCTGCACCATGCCATGGAACACTGCGCGCCGGAAGAGATGGACCGCATTCTGGCGCGTTTCGGCGAAGTGCAGGAGGAGTACGAACACCTGGGCGGCTACACGCTGGAGGCGCAGGCGCGTGAAGTGCTGCACGGCCTGGGCTTCGAGGAAGACCAGATCGATGGCGACGTAGGCGCGCTCTCCGGCGGCTGGAAGATGCGCGTGGCGCTGGCGCGCGTGCTGCTGGGGCGGCCGGACGTTCTGCTGATGGACGAGCCGACCAATCACCTCGATATCGAATCCATCATCTGGCTGGAGCAGTTTCTCAAGAGCTTCTCCGGCGCGCTGCTGATGACCTCGCACGATCGCGAGTTCATGAATCGCATCGTCGGCAAGATCGCCGAAATCGACGCGGGCGAAATCGTGGTCTACTCCGGCAACTATGATTTCTACGACCGGGAACGGGCCATCCGCGAGAGCAACCAGCAGGCGGCCTTCGCGCGGCAGCAGGCCATGCTGGCCAAGGAACAGCGCTTCATAGACCGCTTCCGCACGCATGCCGCGAAGGCCGCGCAGGTGCAGAGCCGCATCAAGGCACTGGACAAGATCGAGAAGATCGAACTGCCCAAACGGCGACATGTGGTGAAGTTCGAATTCCGCGTGCCGCCGCGGTCTGGCGACCAGGTGGCGGTGATCGAAGACCTGCACAAGCGCTATGGCCCGCGCGTTCTCTACGATGGCTTCAGCCTGACCATCCGGCGCGGCGAGCGGTGGGCCGTGATGGGGCGCAACGGAGCCGGAAAGACCACACTGCTGAAAATGATTGCGGGTGCGTCCGAACCGGATGCGGGCAGCGTGCGCCTGGGCGCGAGCCTCACCATGGGATACTTCGCGCAGCAATCGCTGGAGGTGCTGGACGCCACCCTGACCGTATTCGAGCAACTGCAGAACGATTTTCCGCAGGACGGCATCGGATCGCTGCGCACGCTGGCCGGCGCGTTTCAGTTTTCCGGCGATGACATCGATAAACCGATTCGCGCCCTTTCCGGCGGCGAGAAGTCGCGCCTGGCCATGGCGCGCATGCTTTACAATCCGCCCAATTTCCTGGTGCTGGACGAACCCACCAATCACCTGGACCTGGCCACCAAGGAGATGCTGGTGGATTCGCTGAAGCAGTTCGAAGGCACCATGATCTTCGTCTCGCACGACCGTACGTTTCTGCGCGGCCTGGGCTCGCGGGTGCTGGAGTTAGGCGGCGAAAGCGGGCGGGAGCGCGATCCGGTGGTATATCCGGGCTCGTACGTGGAGTATGTGCAGAGACTGGGTCACGAAGCGCCGGGCGTGGTTCACTAACTATTTGCGCGGCTCGTCGAGTAACCAGCGTTGCCAGGATGCCGGGAAAGCCGCCAGCCCATTTCCCCAGCCTGCACGCGCATAAGAATCGGCTGGTTTCTTCGTGATTGTTTGGATCAGCACCTTGGCAGACCCGGCCGCGTAAAAGCCCAATGCCAGAAACAATCCCAGGGTCCTGGAGCGCGAGGCCACGAGCAAAGTCAAGGCGAGCAGGAAGGACAGAAGCAAGACAGCTGTGCGGATTCCGGATTTCATGGCCGGCTCCCGATCCATTCTATCGCCCTCCGAAAGTGGCTTGCACGATTCTCCCGGCTTCACAGAATGCAAGCTTTGAGAGTTGGCGCGTCAGCCTTGGGAGATGACCCAATATAGAGGTTTCGTGATTCACAAACCCGCTCTGGCGGTGGCGCTCGTTTATGCGAAAATATACTTGACTCATCATACGCTCGGAACCATTTTTGAAGACTCCCCGCTTGGTCTGGATAAGTGGCTCCAAGCAATGTGGATGATCGCAAGAGACCGTAGCGGGATCTCTTCGCGGGAGACGCTGTTTCTTGCCGTCTATTTCTATCCGGAAGTTTGCCGCCTCCCGAAGTCTAGGATCAAGAAGTATTTGGCGATGTTGTTTACCTTGAGCGCAGCCCGTCGATTTCCTACAAAGAGAGTCAGACTTTCAAGACGCTGCTTCCCGTCGAGGATGTTGTACGCGTATTTGTCCCCGGAAGCCTCACGATAGAGAAAAATTGCCGGTATCGGCCTCCCTTGCACGAACATTCGCGATAAGCTATCGCCGGGTAGGTAGTTTCCAGACATGACCCGGAAAGGGGGAATGAGATTAATCTTGTCGTCATTCACGTAGGCGATGAACTGGTCTACCTTCATGTCAAGGTTGCGGTAATTCATTGGGGCTCCATACGTGGGCACTCTTTTTTGAAGGTCACGACAGACCCACGCGGCCCCGTATAGAATCATACACTTGTTCTTTTGATGAGTCGGGTATATTTTCGCCCTCGTCTATGGCGCGTCTGTCGTTTCGCGCCTGGTTGTCATGCTCCACGAGTCCGCACCTTTCTCCGCTATGCCCGCAGATGAGAGAGCGTTCGAACGACAGCAAATGGAGTGGAGCCTCCGGGCCGAGGCAACGGGAGTTGACGGATTTCTTATAGCGCTGCCTTGGATTTTGGTGTTCCGCCGCACAGGTCACCACGAGTCTATTTTCGTAGCCTTGGTCTTGAACGTAGCGACCGCATATTTGGTCGTCGCCTGGATGTCTCCTCCGCCTCGACGTTTTCGAAAACAGGCCACTCTGAGCGTGGCGTCCCCGATGGCATTTACGCCGGCGTGAGAATTCCGGACTACCGCAACAGCTTCAAGTCGATCGCCATCGCCATGGCCGGTAGCCGGCGCGATTGGGGTGGAGTTTGTCGCCGCGTCCGCCAGCGGTGCTGTCGGGAACGAACTCGGGCCGCAATCCGCCCGTCGCAGGATCCATGGTGGCGCGGTCAAAATCGGCCACTCCGTCGAAGAGGCGGGAGGTGCGTATGAATTCGTTGAACTGCTTGCGCTTCTCGTCTTCGGCAGGCGAACCGTGCGCGGCGTTGGTGCTGCCGAGTGCGGAGGTCAGGGTAGCGCCGATGATCTTCGCCCCGGCAGGCGCGCGCGAATCCGGCTGACCACCTCCTTCATGCCCCTCTCCACGGCCTCTACCGAGGCGCCGGTGTTGCGGCTGAAATCGTTGATGCCTTCCAGCCAGATGACGGCGGAGACACCCGAGAGGCTCAACACGTCGCGTTCCAGGCGCTGGCGTGCCGCCGGACCGCCGGAAAAGGGGCTTACTCGCGGAATATTCGGCGGGTCCCACCACCTGATTCCCGCCGACGCCCGCTTCACCACCGCCACGCGATTGCCGTAGGGGGCATGGAGGCGCCGCGAGAGCGCATCGGGCCAGCGGTCGTCTCCCTTCAGCGTGGAGCCGGTGCCATCGGTGATGGTTTTTCCGGAGGCTTGGTTTCCCAGAAAGGCTGCGACAGGAAGAACAATAACGCGACCGCGGCGGGCATGATAATTCAATATATGACAGCAATCCGGCGGGGCGGGGCGAGTGACCTGGAGGAAATCGCCGCGATCCAGACGGCTAGCCCCGAAGCTGCTCAATGGAAGGCTGCCGACTACGAAGTCTTCGATCTGTGGGTCGCGGTCTGCGAAAATCGCGTAGCAGGATTCCTCGCGGCCCGCTCGCTCGGCAACGGAGAGTGCGAGTTGCTGAACCTCGCGGTGAGCCCGCAATTCCGCCGTAGGGGCATCGCCCGTCGCCTGGTTGAGGCGCTGGCCGGGGCTTATCGCGGGAACATTTTCCTGGAAGTTCGTGAGTCTAATCTGGTTGCCAGAAATCTCTATAAGTCTATGGGATTTAAGGAGATTGGCGTGAGACCTGGCTACTACGATTTACCCCCCGAAGCGGCTATTGTCATGAAGTTTCATTCATGTTAAGGTGGCGAGTAGACGGAAATCCCGTCCATTGAGACTGAGAGAGATTACCCACCGAGCCCTGTTTCCGACCGATCCGACTCGGCGTGGCAACCTCACTGGGAGGAATTGCCCAATATGGAACGGAATGCACAGGAAGAGTTGAAAGCGCATCTGATGGCAACCAACGAAGAGTTTCAGAAGCTCGCCAGCCACCACACAGAACTTGCTCACCAACTGGACGCTTTGGAAGCGCTTCCTCATCTGACTCAGGACCAGGAGTTGGAGGAGACGCGTTTGAAGAAACTGAAACTTCGTTTGAAAGATCAGATGGAAGCGATCTTGAGCCAGTATCGATCTCAACAGGTCGCTTAACGTCAGGTGCGCGCTGTCTCAGCGGTAATCGTAAGGGCCCGGTTGGCTTTGGCTGACCGGGTTTTTTGTTTTTTCGCCTCTCATGGAAGAAGAACCAGTCCGAATTCCCATCACTGATGTTTTCGATCTCCACAGCGTTCCTCCCCGCGACGTTCATGCTGTCGTAGAGGAATACCTCGCCGAAGCCCATCGCCTGGGCTTTCGGGCCGTCCGCATTATTCACGGCCGCGGCATCGGCGTGCAACGCGAAATGGTCCGCTCCATTCTGGCCCGCACCAGCTTTGTACTCGACTTTCGGGATGCCCCCGCCGAAGCAGGCGGTTGGGGCGCAACGGTCGTGGATTTTCGATAGTTCTTTTCTTTTGAGAAGAATGCGTTTGCATTTTCGCGGTCGCCCCCTATAATTAATGAAGTCATTTTTCGGCGTTCGGAGGGACAATGCGTCGGATTTCGCCACTTCTTTGGATCATAGCGTTGACGGTCACCTGTCTTCAGGCTCAAGTGCCGTCCACTCCTACGATCACGAGCCTGCAGACGTCGCCCAACCCGTCTGCCGGAAAGTTCGGGCCGGCTGTCACCGCCGGAACAGGCCTTCAGAGCTTCGTCCTCTACATTAATGGCAGTTTTAATGTCAACCTGTTCAGCTACGTCGAATGGGTCAACTCCGTCACTGGTGTCACAGCCGACTTCTACTTCGGGAACGGTGTAGCGAGCGGTGGATCTCCCACACAGGTCGTGGTTACCGTGCCAGCATCGGAGGAAGGTATTGGCAGTTTGTTTCGCGACTCCGGTCACCGCACCGCAAGCCGTGTCGATCACAGTGTTTGAATCAAGCTCCGTCTTCCGATTCCCTGGTGAGTTCCAACGCAGCGACTCTGACCCTGAATCCCCTGCTGGCTGCGCCCGTGCCGGCAGTGTTGCAGGCTGGGACCACCGGCCAATCCTACAACGCCACGCTGTTCACCAATGGCACTCCACCTTACTCGGTCGGCCTTGTCCAGACATCCGCAGGAACGATACCTCCCGGTCTGAACTTATTGAGCAGCCAAACACTCTCCGGGACACCGACGCAAGCAGGTCTGTACACGTTTACCCTGCAAGTCACCGATCCCTGGGGCAGTTCCATCACACCGACGGAAACCATCGAAATCGTTGACCCGCCCACCATCACATCGCTCCTTCCGAATTCCGCCGCCGCCGGCAGCAACGATGTTCCGATTGTCGTGACTGGCACGAAGTTCGTCAGTGCGACGTCGGGTTTGAACCCAAATTATGCCGGGACAACGATATGGATTTCGCCTGGCAGCAATCTGCCTTCGTTCCCGCTACCCACTGCGGTGGTTAATTCCACGACGGCAACGACTACTATCCCCGCTGCGTATCTGACCAATCCCGGGCAACTCTCCGTTTACGTGATCCAGCCCAGCAATGCCCAGTCCAATTCCGTGCCGTTCACCGTGTTTGGCCCTGCTATTACAACCGTTTCGCCTGCGTCCGTTACGGCACGTCCAACACCGGTCGCCCTCACGGTCACCGGGACCGGTTTCCTCGCAGCGGGGCCCGCCGCGCCGGGCCAAAGTACCATCCTGGTCAATGGAAATGCTGTCTCTACCGTGTTCGGCAGCGGCACCAGCCTGTCTTCCAGCGTCGTTTTTGCCACCCCTGGCTCCATCCCCGTGCAGGTGGAAAACCCGGGCGGCGCACTATCCAATCAGGCCAACGTCACGGTCCTTCCCCCGCCTACGATCACCAGTGTCACCCCCAACCCGTTTCCCGGGGGAACCATCACCGTAAACGGCACGAACTTCTCGAACACGATGACCGTGTTGTTCAATGGGACGGTCCTTTCCACCAGCTTTGTCAACGCTGGCCAACTGACTGGTTCGGTGCCTGCCAGCCTGTTTGTCGGAACCACGGCGCAAGTCGCTGTCCAGACCTTTGACAACTACGTCACGCCCGCAGTCACGATCAATCTCGGTACTCCGGTTAAGATCACCACCACTTCCATTCCTGGTGCGATTATCTCGCAACCGTATGATGCGAAACTGACGGCGAGCGGCGGCACTTCTCCTTACACGTGGAGCGCCACCGGACTTCCCCAGGGGCTTGCCATCAATCCAGCCACGGGAGAGATCACGGGAACTCCCATTGCCTTTAGCGGTACCAGCATTAGCGTGACCGCGAAGGATGTCAACGGTTCTACCGGCAGTGCGCAATTTCCCATCGTTGGCACGTCCACAATCAGTGCAGTCACTCCGAATTCCGCACCGGCAGGCAGCACCCCTGTTTCGATCACGGTGACCGGAACGAATTTCGTGAGCCCCACCTCCGAAACGACCGGGTCCGTGATTGCGCTCACCACTGCAACGTCTCCAAACCCCGTGTCCCTCAGCACCACAGTGGTTAGCGCCACTAGCGCGACCGCCACCATTCCGAATTCCTACCTGACCACTCCGCAACAACTCGCGGTTCTGGTGCTCCAACCTGGAAGCGCGCCTTCCAACTCCCTGCCGTTTACCGTTCAGGCCCCGGCCATCACGGCAGTCACCCCATCCAGCATTACGGCGCGTCCCACGCCCATCGTGGTGACGGTCACCGGGTCCGCTTTCCTCTCGGCTGGATCTGCTCCGCCGGCACAAAGCACTATTCTGGTCAACGGCACGGCCGTTGCCACCACTTTCGTCAGTTCCACCAGCCTCACGACCAGCTTGACCCTATCGACACCGGGCGCGATATCGTTTCAAGTGCAGAACCCGGCCGGCACAACATCCAATACGGTTAGCATCACAGTGCTCGCCGCGCCGTCGATCACCAGCGTCACCCCCAATCCCTACCCGGGCGGAAAGCTCACCGTGAACGGAACCAACTTCTCGGCCACGATGACCGTGTTGTTTAATGGCACTGCCATTCCCACCAGCTTCGTCAGCGCGACGCAACTGACCGCCACGGTTCCGCCCAGCTTGATTGTCGGCGCCACTGCCCTGATCTCCGTGCTGACCACCGACAGCTACGTCACGGCGGCGGTCAAAATCAATCTCAGTACGCCCCAAATCACCACGACCTCCATTCCTGCCGGAACAGGCCTCCAGCCCTACGACGCCAAACTGGCGGCTACCGGAGGCACTCCTCCGTATACCTGGAGTGCCGGTGGACTGCCGACAGGGCCTGAGCATCAATTCAGCCACGGGCGAGATCTCCGGGACACCCACGTCGTTTGGGCTGATTCAACATCTCCGTCTTGCGTGACCGATGCCAACGGCCTGAGCGCCGGCGCACGGTTCTCCACGACGATCTCCACGCCGGCACCCGCGCCCCAGATCGGGCCGGCTCCCCGCCGACCGGTTTCGTAAACGTCTCCTACAACTACTCCTTCACCGCAACTGGCGGGAACGGCAACGTGAATTTCGGTCTGGGATCCGGCTCGGTGCCGCCGGGGCTGATTCTCGATGACAGCGGCGTGCTGAGAGGACAGCCTACCACCGCCGGGAGCTACACCTTCTCGGTGGTAGTGACCGATGCGGACGGGTTGAACTCGAGCTCAACCTTCACCGTGCTGATCAAGCCGCAGCCTCTATCCATCACCACGCCTGCGCCGCTGGCGAGCGTGGCCACGGGCTCCCCCATCAGCATCAAGTTCGCGGCGCTGGGCGGAGTTCCGCCTTACACATTCAGTTCGACCGGCACTCTGCCGCCCGGCACCAGCCTGGCCGCGGACGGTACCCTTTCAGGCACCCCGACCACGCCGGGGACCTACGGCTTCAGCATAGTCGTGAACGATAGCGTGCAGTCACAGCCAGGGTCCAGGAATTTCAGCCTCACGGTAAACACGACGGCCCTGACCGCCACCTCCACGCTCGGCAACGGGCAGGTGGGCGTGGCGTACACCGGCCAGATTGGCGCCACCGGAGGGACGCCCCCGTATACCTTCGTGGTCAGCGGACTCCCGGATGGGCTCAGTTTCGCCAACGGCTCGGTGAGCGGCACCCCCACGACTGCGGGACAGTCCACGGTGAGCGTCACGGTCACGGATTCTGCCAAGGCCACCGTCGACCCAGACCTTCCCGGTCACCATCGCTGCCGGGGCCCTCACCGTCACCACCGCCTCGCTGCCGGACGGCACAGTCAACGTGGCGTATTCGGCCAGCCTCACTGCCAGCGGCGGCAACCGGCAAATATCTCCTGGTCGGTCAGCGGCCTGCCTGACGGGCTTTCCGCTACCACCGCCGGAGCCATCAGCGGGACGCCCACCAAAGCCGGGAGTTTTTCTGTGACCGCTACTGTTACGGACACCGGGGTTTCGACCGCGGTGATAACGGCATCCAAGACGTTCTCAATGACCGTAGCGGTGGCGCCTTTGAGCATCACCAGCACGTCCCTGTCTAACCCCACGGCAGGCACCCCCTATTCAGCGAGCGTGGCGGCCGCCGGCGGCAGTTCCGCCTTACACCTTCAGCGCCTCGGGACTGCCGGCCGGCCTTTCGATCTCTTCCAGCGGCGCCATCAGCGGCACGACGAACGGCTCCGGGGGCCGCCAGTGTGTCGGTGACCGTGAAGGACAGCGCCGGCACCACCGCGAGCCAGACCTTCCAGGTGACCGTAAGCCTGCCCTCGGCGCCGACCCTGAATGTCACCGGCCTGCCCGCCACCTCGACGCCGGCTACGCAATCGACCATAACCATCGGGATCGGCACCGCGTTCCCCGTGGACGTCACCGTGACCCTGACCCTGACGTTTACGGCCGATTCCGGACCGGACGACCCCACCGTGCAGTTTTCCACCGGCGGCCGCACCGTGCAACTGACTATCCCCGCGGGTTCGACAACGGCATCGGCGACCGTCGGCGTGCAGACCGGAACCGTGGCCGGAACCGTGACCATCACCGCGCACCTTTTGGCCGGCACGACGGATATCACTCCTTCGCCCGCGCCCACCCGCACTGTCCGGATCAATTCCGTGGCGCCCGTAATCACGTCGGTGACCGCCACATCCACCAGCACCGGCTTTACGGTAACGGTGATCGGCTTCGCCACCTCGCGCAGCATGACGCAGGCGGTGTTCACGTTCACGCCTGCGAGCGGAGTGAATCTGCAAACCACCAGCGTGACCATTCCGGCCACCAGCCTGTTCGCCACCTGGTATTCCAGCAGCGCGGCGGCGCCTTTCGGCAGCCAGTTCAGCTTCACCCAACCCTTCACTGTGAGCGGCGGAACATCCGCCGTGGCGTCGGTATCGGTAGTCCTGACGAATGCGGACGGAAGCTCGGCGCCGGTCAGCGGGGCGGTGCATTAAGGCTCGCCAGGACTTCGCCGGAGACGGCATCCTCATACAGGGGGTGGAGGTGCAGGCGCGCCAGCCAGTCGCGGTCCCCGGGGATCAGGATCACGAAATCGCCGGGACGGTCCAGCGGTCCGCGATCTACCGGTTGCCAGCTCAGACGGTACATGGCGCGGTAGAAGTTGAGCGAGGGTTCCAGGGGCCAGCTTGCGCGGATGGTGAGCGGCGCATTGCCGGTGCGCGCGCGGATCAGGTCCACGATGCGCCTGGTGCCCGCATCGAAGCGCCATTCCGCATAATATTGCGTGCTGATTTGCATCGTGAAAGCCAGCAGGCATAGAGTTCCGATCGCAGCGCCCGGCCAAAACAGGGGCCGCCGCACTACAGTAGCCGCGCTGAGGATCGCCAGCGGCACAAAGTAAAGGGCCGTGCGCGTGAGCGGATAAGGCACACCGGCGAAACGGTGGGCGCAGACCGCCAGTGCGATGCAGGCCAACAGGGCAGCGGGGAAGAAGCTCTCGCGCCGGCGGAACACCACGTGAACCGCGCATGCCCCCAACAAAAGAAGAACCGCAATCTCCACTCCGCGGTGGAGCGCAGGGGGAAACGAAAGATCCGTCAGACTGCGGAGGGTGTCGCCGATGCGCACGGCTCCGAAATAGAAATTTCCGGGTGTGGCTTTGGAGAGGGGCGCGATCACCAGGACAAAGGAGACCAGCGTCGCCGGGACTACGAACTGCTCCCAGAATGACCGCAGGCGCGGGTCTATCGTGACCGCGTATGCCAGCACCATCGCGGCCACTGGGAAGAGCGACGTCAGGTTCGCCGCGATTGCCAGGCCGCAGAAAATCCCCGCGGCGTATAAGCGCCGGCACATCAGCTTGTCCGCCCCCAGCATCAGGAACGCCAGCGCCATGCCGTATCCTCGCGCGGCCGAAAGGTGATCCAGCAGCAAAGGGTTGGTGCACAGCAGTGCGGTTACCAGGAACCCTCGCGCGCCCGTGCCGAACAACCGCAGGCTCAACCGGCGGGCGGCCACAAGGTACAGCCCGCCTGCCAGTACGCTGGGCAGCCGCAGGGTGAATTCGCTGAGGCCGAACATGGCGATGGAGAGCCGGGCCAGCAGGCTGTTCAGCACATGGTTGTTGGCATCGTACGGCGCCAGCAGGCCGCCCAGCCGCTGCGTCACGAAGTGGGCATAGGTGAACGCTTCATCGGTGGTGATCGACTGCGTGGCCGCCCGGTAGACATTCAAGCCGAACAGGCCCAGCAACAGAACCATCGCGTCCCTATTCCAACTGGTAGAGGGTCCAATCCCCGGCGCGAGCGGCGGAGTGGAGTCCCCAGAATGCAGGGTATTTTCGGTAATCGTCGGCGTAATAGTCGCCATCGGAAATCACCAGGTAGCGGAATCCGTAACTTTCCAGCATCTCGACAGCGGCCCGCCTCATGCCAGCCGGAGGATCGATGGCCGTGCTCCGGATTGCCGGATGCAGCGTCACCCCATCCGCGCGCACGCCAAGATCGAGCGAGGCGTCTTCGGGGCACTCCAGCACCACCGAATCCACGGCCAGCGGCCGGTCGAAATCCACCTCCAGAAACGCGCCGCGTGCTCCGTACTGTTCGGTGGACCACTTGCTGACCGCGCTGTTATCGAACGCAAGTGGAGCTTCCCAGGGATTGGGATGCGCGCGAATCCGCCAGGCGGGCGAGCGCGGCAGTTCGTGCCCGCCATTCCACACGCGAAATTCGTGGACGCGCCAGACTTCGTCCGGTCTGGGCTTCAGCAGTTCCACGCGCAGGCGCCTGGCCATCAACGGCAGGAAGGAGAGCGCGATGCGCCGGCGGGGCTGCCGGCCCCGCTCCACGGCGGTCCAGAGCATATCGCCCAGAGCGTTGCCCTCCAGCGATTGGTACGATACGGAAATATCGCGCAGCGTGTAGGCTTGCGGCGGAGCGTTGAAGCCGAAGATACGGCTCCCCGGCGGCGTCTCCCGCTCCAGAATTCGCGCCATTTCAAACGGCGGGCCCAGGTTCCTGCGCAGGTACGCCGGAGCCGCGCCGCTGCTGACGGCCGCGCGGAAAGGGACAGCTTCGATCCGCCAGGCATACCTTGCGCAATAGGCTTTGGCGACCGAAGGCCACGAGACAAAGCCATGCAACAAGATGAGTGCGGACACGGCGAAGCGCGTTCGGGCCACCGCCATTCCCATCGCCAGTGCCAGGCACGGCGCTGCGGGGATCAGGAAGCGGGTCCCGCTATTGAAGAGCGCCGGCACGGCGAACAGTGCTCCCGCCAGCAGCAGACGGGCACCGCGGGGCTGCCGCGCGGCCGCGATCCCCAGGGGCGCCAGCAGAAACAACGGTCCGAAAAAGCCGCCGGTACTCCCGCCGAAAAAGGTATACGCCAGAGCCATCTCGCGGGGACTGCTTGAACCGGCGGTGTGCCTCATGTTCCGGGAGTAATCCCTCTCGAACTTTGGCGAGACGTAAGGATTGGGAAACGCGCTATTGAAAAACGGCGACACCGGATTGTGCATGTAGACCGCATTCTTGACCAGCCAGGGGACAACCAGCAGCACGCAGGGCGCGGCAAAACGCAGAAGCAGACGCGGGCGCGGACCGAGAAGCAGCAGCACATAGAGCGCCGCGACGAAGCCGGTGTACTTGATGCCAAAGCAGAATCCCGCCAGCAGACCCGCGAGCGAGAGCAGGCGAATGTCATGAGTCTCGCGCCATAATTCCATGGCGTACACCACGCCGAAGGCAACAGCGGCAAGGGCCACATCGTTGTACGCACTGGCGCCGTCCTTACCCACCACCGGACTCGCGAATACCAGGATTGCGGCAAGCAGTCCGGCTTTCGGAAAACCGAAGCGCTGTGCGAACGAAATCAGCAACAGCGGCAACGCAACCAGAAATGCCAGGTGCACCAGCGCGGCGGCGGAGTTGCGGCCGATCGTAAACGCCATCAAAAACAGCATCTCCAGCCCTTCCGGCAGTGCGCCGTACATATCGCGAATCGGTAACAGACCGTGGTGCGCCCAGTAGCGGAGCACATTGCCCAGGTGATACGCACTACCGTCCGGACTCACCTCCGGAGCCCACGCCGTAAGGAAGTAGATCGCCAGAAACGGCAGTGCGACCGCGCAGAAAAGCAGGAACAGCGGCCGCGGCGCCGATGGCGGCGAGTCGCAGGGCGGCGAATTTCGCCGGCGCCATGCGAGCACTATCACCGCCGCGGCCAGGACAAGAACGACGCCCTTTCGCGCCAGTTGCAGGGAGGCCAGCAAGAGCATTAGCGTGCTGAGACACGCGCTGCCCGCGAGGAAAGCGAACAGCCTGAACTCCAGCCGGGTAAGCCGCGGGCTGCACTTTTCTAAAAGCACCGTGCCAATGCTGACGGCGGAGGCGATGGTGATGGCGCCGCCGGCCAGCGCATAAAAAGGAGCGCTCATGGTTCCTCAATGGCGGAAGCCGGCGCGGTTCAGAACGTAGCCCAGGCGCGCGCCATCGGCCGGCGCAGTCCACACCTTATCGAGCGTGGCCTGAACGATTACCGGATCCGGCGTCAACCATGCCGGCGGCACCTCGCGCTCCAGGCGATACTCGCCGGGCAGGGGACAATAGAGACGCGCCAGCAGATGGTCGTTAACCAGGCAGGTGAGCGTCACCGGGCCAGTGCTGCGAAACGCAGTCTCGACAATGGTGAAGTCCATCGCAAAACGTTGGTGATGGTGGTCCGCCACGTGGAATTTCAGTACCGGCCTCAGGTAGGTCCACCGCCACCCGGCGCCTTCCGGTGAGGTGCTGACATCGCGCACAATGCAATCGGCCGCGCGTGGATCGCCCATTTCCAGAAAGGCCGGAACCGTTCCCGGATCGGGCGCGGGCGAATATTCCTGCTGCGCCGGAATGTGCGCCGCGGCTTCGGCATCGTCAAACCGGCGAGCGCCGGACCGCACGCCCGCGCCGCCCTGCGAGCAGCACCAAAGCAGGGGCAGAACCAGCATCGCCGGCATCCAGACGCAGTTCCGGCGCACGTGTAGAAGCAGCCAATGAGACATATTATGAGATGCGGAAACGCGCGGTTCGCTTCCTATCTCAAAGACCCGGACTGGACCGTTTCAACTACAGTGAGGCGCGGCTTTATTTGCCGCACGGCAGCGCGCGCATCATGGAGTTAGCCGCCAGGGGGCGGCGCGTCCATACCCAGCTTCGCGGATCGGCCCAGACCGGATCCGTGTCGCGAGCCACCAGAACATCGATCCCGAACTGTCTGCAAACCGCGTCCACCTGCGGTGGCGGTAACGCCGTCACCCGATTGAAAAGCGTCACCACCAGCGGGCGCATGTGCTCACACACGCTTACGTCCCCTCCCATTACCGTTCCGCAATCGAAGGATTCCGCCGCCATTTGACGGTCCGCATAGAGCCCGAATGGAACGTAGCCCAACTCCAGGTCGGGATTATGTTCCATCACGGCCGCTGCCGGCAACGTCTTACGTAACTGTTCATAAACCTGGCGCGCGGCATAGGTCCGCCTGCCGAACTGGCGATCGGTGGCAAGGTAGGGGTAATCGGGATCGGGCGCGAACTCCGTGCGCA
Organism: uncultured Solibacteraceae bacterium; assembly: GCA_963748795.1. Classification (GTDB taxonomy): domain Bacteria; phylum Acidobacteriota; class Terriglobia; order Bryobacterales; family Bryobacteraceae; genus Sulfopaludibacter. Next base: position 34,042 of record CAVVLD010000024.1, on the reverse strand, counting down.
CCGGATACACGCGCAACAGGCAGAGTTGGTACACGGTTCCCGCGACGCCCGCCACCAGCAAAAACACCAGCAGGGGACGTACCGTGCGACCCAACAACTCCGGCTTGCCCCACAGGCTCGCGGCCCAGAGCAGCAGCACGAATTGCGCCGGCAGGAAGCCCCGTGCCCCCAGATCGTTGTTTCCGATGACGCCGCTGCGTAGAAACGTGCACACCGCCACGCTGCTCCCGGCCATGGCGCAGGCCGCCAGATCCCACCGGCTCCACACGCGCTTGGTCTTCAGGAAGATAATCCCTACCACCAGGAAGAACCCCAGCTCCAGGAAATAATTCAGCGGCAACAGCAGCAGGTTGGCCAGCGCCAGCTTCCATCCCGCGACGTGCAGCGAGAGCAGCATCAGGTCGGGAAGTTTGAACATCCGGATGGTGGGCTCCACCAGCGGACCTCCGGACGCCTTTCTGCGCAGACCCCAAAGGAAAGTGGGAGCCACCAGTAGCGCCGCGCAGCTTCCCGCCAGGGCCAGCATGGCCGTCTCGCGATACCATTTTCGAACCGCCGCGATCAATCCCCAGACCGCCAGGAATATGGCGAACACCAATGTCACGTACACCGAGCAGCCGGTCGCCGATGCAAAACAGAAGCCTGCCACGATGGCGTTGCGGAGCCGCGTGTTCGCGGTCCAAAGCAACAGAAACCCCGTCAGGCAGGCCACCAGGCTGGCCAGGTGATGCGGCACCCATATCATCGTGCCGGCCCAGCTTGTGATCTGGTCGTTCCACCATTCCATGTCCGGCAATACCACGCCGGTGCTCATCAGCAGCAGGTTCGGAAACAGGTCGAGGCCCGTGACCGCCAGCAGGGAGATAGCCACGAACACGCGCCGCTGCAACCTGGCGGGACCCTCCGGATCTACAAAACGCAGGTACAGCGCCACGATGGCCATGAGCCCGAGCCCGCACCACAATGTGCCGCCGAATGCAGCAAGGCGCGCGCTGATGGCAGAGCCGCCAACGCGTTGGGCCAGGCTGCACACTGCCATCCAGAAATAGTGATAACGCAGCGGAACGGGTGCGCCCGGATAAAAATAAGGATTGGGCGGCGGTATGCCGGCGCGCGTGATGGCCGACGTGATGGCTACCCGCAGGGTGTAATCGTGCGCGATCACCGAGTAATACAGCCGGCCGCCCCATTCAAGGTCGATCAGCGAGGCGGTACCCACCGCCAGCCACACCGCGGTCAGAGCTTTCACCGCGCGGTATCCGCGCGGCACAATGCGACCCTTCGCCACAAGCACCAGGAAACCGGCCCAGAAGGGCGCGAAGACAAACCATACCGCGCCGGCCGGCGCGAATCTCCCGGCCAGGTAGGCCATCGCCGGGCAGACGCCGATAGAAAGGGCGACAGCCAGTGCGGCCCGGGCTGCCGCTCCACGCCGTCGAAACTCCACCAGGTCGAGCGCCCACCCCAGGGAATAGCCCGGGATCAGGGCGAACAGCGCAAAGATTACGAAAGCGCCCGCCGTGCCGGCAATATCGCGGAGCATGAAGTTGGGAGCCGGCATCACCGAATTGGCCGTTTGCGCAGCGCCGCAAATGCCTGTTGCATGGCCAGTCCGGCAGGCAATAACGAGACCCAGAGAATCGGAAAGCGGAACCGCGGAGCCGATTGCACCAGGTAGTAGACCGCGGGATACAGCGCCAGGATCGCCAGAATCGCCAGGACCGCCGGATTGCGCCGGCGCACCATGAGAATCAGACCTGCGACGGAGAGCGCGGTCACCACCCAAACCGAATAAGCGTACGGCCCCGCCTCACCGGGACTGGGAAACCAGAACTGCCCGCAGCGGCGCAGGGCGAGCCCGGCGAAACGCGCCGGATGATCGTGAATCCATTGCTTCGCGATGGCCAGCCGGCTGCGGTTGTAATTCACCTCGCCCATGTCTCGCACCAGTTCGGCCTCATGCACGTTGAGATTCGCCTGCAGCCGTTCGTGGCAGCCATTCAACCCGTTGATGTAGTCTCGCGCATCGGCACAATCGGCATTGGAGGAGTAAAGCTCCAGTCCGAAATTGTCGCGCACCAGGAACAGTGCGCCGAACTGGCGCTGGTTACGGATGGTCCACGGCGCCAATACCAGCGCCGCCGCCGCAACAAAGCTCACCGTGATAATCGTAAACCGGCGCAACGGAATGCGGTCGCGGAACCAGAGAAAAGCCATCCACGCGCCGCACAGCATCAATTGCGCCGGGTTGAGCAGCAGCAGCACGCCGCAGAGCGCGCCGCTCACCGCGCCTTGCATCCAGTCCGGGCGGCGGGAGCGCAGCAGTCGCGCCGTGGCCAGACAAAAAAGCATCGCCCCGGTGGCGCTCCAGATGACTTCCCACTGCGGAAAAACCGGCATGGTGGGAACGATCGAGGCATAGCAGTGCGGCCCAGACGCCCGGCCGGAAGTCCGCCAGCAGCAGACGCGAGAGGGGCAGCAGCAGCACCATGTGCAACGCGTGAAGCACCACGCACAGCACCATTACCACCAGCGTAAACGCGGGCTTATCGCCGGTGAGCCGCAAGACTCCCGCCAGAATCACGGGAAGCAGTGGCGCAACGTGCGCGGTAGGCCCGGTATCCAAGGCTCCGAAGGGGTTGGCGAATCCCTTGCCTGCGGCCAGGCTGCGGGCCACGTCCACGGTCTCGAAGTACTTCCCCATCCCCGCCGTGGGATACAAAGCCATCTGCCACGACACCATCAGCACCGCGACCACAAACACCCCCACCCTGGCCTGCGTATACAGTTTCGATGCGGCCTGACCCTCCGCGGTGTGCATGATTGAGACTATCAGAATAGCGCCCGTGGGCCACCGCGAGGAAATGTACAGTAAGAAGAGGACAGTCTATGGCGGCGCTTCCCAACCTGATCACGGTGGAACAGTTCCGGCAGATGCCGGACGACGGCCGCGTCTATGAATTGCACTATGGCGAGGTGGTAGCCGTCACCCCACCCAAAGCGAAACACTATCACTTGCAACGGCGGCTTGTGAACCTGCTGGAGAATCGATTGCTCGGATCCTGGCACGTGGGCATGGAGTTCCCCTATCGCCCGGTTGCCGAGTTCGACCTGCGCGTCGCCGATGTCGCCGTGGTTTCCCAGGCGCGCTATGACGGGATCGATCCCGACGATAATCTCCGCGGCGCCCCCGAACTGGTCATCGAAATCAAATCGCCCTCCAATACCGATCGGAAACTGCGTGAGCTGGCGTCGCTCAGCCTGGCCAACGGCGGCGTGGAGTGCTGGATCGTCGACATCGACAGCGCCTCGCTGACGGTGATCCACAGGGATGGCTCCAGCGTGCGTTTTCAGGTGCCCGAGACCGTCTCGCTTGCGGCGTTCGGCGGCGGCGAACTGTCGATTGCCGAAATTTTCGGCTGACGCCTTCACGCGCCGCGCAACCTCTCTGCCGCCGATTCCGGAGTGATGTCCCGCTGCGGCATGGCGAGCATTTCGAAGCCCACCAGAAACTTGCGCACAGTCGCCGAGCGCAACAGCGGCGGATAGAAGTGCGCGTGGAAATGCCACTCCGCGTGGGCTTCGCCATCGGTGGGCCTCTGGTGGAAGCCCATCGAGTAGGGAAACGAAACGTCGAACAGGCGATCGTAGCGTGCCGTGGTGCGTTTCAAAATGTCGGCCAGCGCATCCCGTTCGTCCGCGTCCAGCGCGTCCATCGCCGTCACGTGCCGTTTGGCAATCACCATGGTCTCGAACGGCCACACCGCCCAGAACGGCACCACCGTCACGAAGGCCCGGTTCTCTTCCACCACACGCTCGCCCGCGGCGCATTCCAGCCGGGCATAATCGCACAGCAGGCACCCGTCCCACGCAAGTTGCGCCGCCTGCTCCCTGGCGACCTCATTCGGGATCGGCGTGACTCGACCAGATCTGGCAGTGCGGATGCGGATTGCTGGCTCCCATCATGGGGCCGCGATTCTCGAAGATCTGCACATAGTTGATCTCCGGGCGCGCGCCCAGTTCGCCGTACTGCTGCACCCACGTGTCCACCACCTTGCGCAGGTCCGCCGTCTCCATGTTGGCGATGGTGAGATTGTGCTTGGGCGAAAAGCACACCACGCGGCAGATACCCGGCTCGGACTCCGCCACCAGCAGGCCGTCTTTTTCGTACCGGTCCAGCGGCGTCCCCGGCTTTAGCGCGGCGAAATCGTTATCGAAAATGAAGGTGGACTCGTACTTCGGATTGCGCACGCCGCCCGCGCGTGCATTGCCCGGGCACAGATAGCACTCCGGATCGTATTCCGGCTGCGCGGGCGCGGCGGTAGTTTCTTTCTGCCCCTGCCAGGGCCGCTCGGTGCGGTGCGGAGACACCAGCACCCATTCGCGAGTCAGTGGATTGAACCGCCTGTGCGGATCCTGCTTCCAATCGAACATCCACTTCACTCTAACTCAAAGATCACCACGGCCCTTCCAAAGTGAATTTCGTCTCCGGGTTCCAGCCTGGTGCCGCGCGAGTCGCGATGCACTTCCAGGCTCAATCCGTCGCGCACAATCCAGGTGCCGCATTCCTGCGCCTGCCGCTCGCCGCGCGCCAGCCAGCGGTCGTTAAACAGGCGATACTCGCCGGTCAGCTTGTCGAAGCGGATGTGGGCATGCTCGCGCGAGACGCTCCGGTTGACCTCGGTATCTTCCTCGAACACCAGGTCGTTGCGGCGGAACAGCCCTTCGTTGCGGTACACGTCGCGCGTGCGGCCGATATGCGTGCGCGCCTTGTCCAGCCGGAGTTCCGCCACGTTGGCGGCGCCTTCGTGCACCGTCAGGCGTGCCATCTGCCGCGGCGCCGCGCCGGAGTTCTGCGAGAGCGCTTCCACCACCAGCCAGTTCTCACCGCGCTGGCGGCAAGCCCACCTGCGGATCCACATCCACGCGCAGATTCTCCGGGAAGCGGCACCCGGCGGCATGCAGCGCGCCGTGGACTTCCTGCTCCAGGTAGCGGCGGAAGAACTGGCCGGCGAACAGGTCGCGGCGGCTCTCCTCCACGCCGCGCAATTCCACGCGCAGCAGATCGAACGGGAACACCTTCTTGCCGCCGGAGCGATAACTCTTTTCCCGGATGCGGTCCAGAATGGCGAGCCGGATCTCCGCCAGTTCCGCCGGAGTCTCCCGATGCGGCGGCGCGGACAGCGGCCCTTCGAATACCGTGCGGCCAAATTTTTCCAGAAACTCAGAGAGCGTCATATTCACCTCAACAGCCCCAATTCCTTAGCAGCCTCCATGACCTCGCGGGCGATGGGCGCAGAGGTTGCTCCGCCGTATCCCCCGTGCTCCACCAGCACCGCGAACGCCAGCCGGTGCGCGGCGTCTGCATCGTACGGAGCGAAGCCCGCGAACCAGGCGTGCGGCATGCCGGCGTCCAATTGCGCCGTGCCGGTTTTTCCGGCGATCCCCACCGTTTCGCCGGCCATGGCGTGGCGCGCCGTTCCTTCGGTCACCACGCGACGCATGGCGCGGGCGATGAAAGCCGCCTGCGAATCCGGCAGAATCTCTAACGGCGCGTCGTTCCGCGAATTGCTTTCGTCAGAGACCCAGCGCCCTTCCGGCATGTGCCCGCCGGCGGCAATCGCCGCGGCCACGCGCGCCATCTTGAAGGGCGAAATCAGCACCGGTCCCTGACCGTACGAGGCGAACGGCAGCGCCTTTCGCAACTCCGCCGCGTCTCCCGTGGAGATTCCCAGCTCGGCCGCCGTCTCCGCCAGCGCCTTGGATCCCACGTCGTGCACTCCCAACTGCGCGAAGTAGGCATTGCAGGAGACGGTGATGGCGCGCTCCATATCCAGGGTGCCGTGCGCGCGATCGCCGATATCGTCTTTGATCGGGCCGGTTCCAGCCCGCGATCACATTGCCCGCCGCGCCCATCGGGCAGCGTGCGGCACAGGAAGGTGCGATGCTTCAATTCGGGATTCGGCGCGCAGCGCCGCAATCGCGGTCACCAGTTTGAAGGTCGAACCCGGCGGATACAGCCCGTACCGTGTGCGATCCAGCAGCTCGTCGGGCGAGGGCGCCGAGGGCCGCGAACCCGGCGGATCGGGCGCCGGCGAGCTCACCAGCGCCAGCACATCGCCCGTGCCGGCATCCATCACTACCACCGCGCCGTTCTGAGTGTGCGAATCGCGCAGGTGCTTCTCCAGAATTTCCTTGGCGCGCAATTGCAGCCGGACGTCCAGCGTGAGCTTCACATTGCGGTCCCGCGCCAGCAGCTTTGCGATGCGCCGGATTGCCCGGCTGATGCCGGTAGCGCACCAGTCCGGCCAGTTCGGCATACTCGTAGCCTTGCAGCCGCGTAGTCGAATCGTGCTCCACCAGCGAGGCGTTGGACGCATGGAAGTTCTCCCCGGTGCGCAAATCTCCCAGCACCAGCGCCAGCGCGGCGCCGAAAGGATAATGCCGGCTGTCGAAGCGCGACGCCGCCTGGTCCAGCGAAATGCCCAGCGCCTGGTATTCCTGCCGGTGCCGTTCCAGTTCGGCCCAACTGCTGGTGGCCACGGGAATGCCGTTGCGGTCGTAGATGGTGCCGCGCGGAATCTCGCGCGCCAGCGAATTCATGCGCGGATTGTGCTGCGGGCGCTTGACGCCGTCGGCTTCGAAGGCATGCGCGTCGCGCGCCAGGTAGTCGCGATCCATCAGCACCTGGTAGCGCGCCGCCGCCGCCAGCAGCACAAGCATGGCGCAGGCCAGCACGGCCTTCAGGTATCCGGTGGGCCGCTGCAACAACTCGTACGGCACTACGCCCGGCTGTCCATCGGCTGAAATGGAAAGCAGCAGCGCGAACACCAGGAAGTTGGAGAGCATCGCCGTATTCCCCGAGCTCAGGAATGGCGAGACCACGCCCGAAAGCGGCAGCACTCCCAGCACGCCCGCGGAGATCAGCAACATTTCATAGGCGATCAGGCAGCCCAGTCCCAGCGCCAGGAACAATCCGAAATAGGTGCGGCATCGCGTGGCGGCTCGCAGCGCCCGCGCCACCAGAAAACCGAACAGCAGGAACACCGCCGCCACGCCCACGAAGCCCCACTCTTCGCCAATGGCCGGCAGCACCAGGTCCGTATTGCCGGCGGGAATCATTTCCGGATCGCCCCAGCCGGGCCCGGAGCCCCACGGCCCGCCGGTGGAGAGCGCCCAAAGGCTGTGAGCCAGTTGATCGCCGCCGTGCACGTTGTTGTCCCACGGCGACAGCCACATATCGATGCGCTCCACCACGGTGTGCGGCTGTCCCGATGCGATATCCCACCGCCACCGATCCCACCATCACCGCCAGGCCCGCCAGCGCCAGGGCCGGCCTGCCGCGCGCCACCGCGAACATCGAGAGGAACACGAAGAACGTCACCAGCGCCGGTCCCAGGTCCTTCAGCACGAAGAAGAACAGCACGGAAACGCCCGTGGCGCACAGCACCGGCAACACGTGCTGAAGCCGCACTGTGCCCACGCGATTCGCGCAGGTCGCGCAGCCGCTCCCAATTGCGCGTGAAATATCCGGCCAGAAAAAAGACCAGCAGAATCTTGATCAGCTCCACCGGCTGGAACGGCCCCAGGTTCACTTTGGCGTCATTGCCCGCCGGCCCTCTGCCGAACGCCAGCAGCGCGCCGAACAGCCCCAGCGCGCCGAACAACGGCGTATAGCACCAGTCGGAGAGACGCCGGTAATCGAAGAACGAAAGCGCCGGCAGAATCAGCAGCAGGCATCCCAGAAAGACGCCGAGGCGCGAACTTATGGAACTCCAGAGTGTCGCGCAGAGGATCGCGCATACTGGCGATCGACGCCAGCCCAATGCCCGTTAGAAGCTGTAGCGCCGGCAGAAAGGACCGGTCGCCGGCGAACCGCGCCGCCTTCCACACCAGCGCCACCAGGTAAAAGCCCGCGAAGTACAGGCACGGCCCACAGCAGGAACGTCCTCTGGAATTCTCCGGGCGTGCGCACCGTCATCAGTGGCTTGAGCCTGGCCAGCGGCAGCAGCGGCCGGCGCGTGCCGGGAGCGCGCAGCGCTGTCAAAGCGCCCACATTGCGCAGCGGCCGCGCGCGCTCCAGAAACTCGAAAGTCTCGCGGGCCAGGTCTTCCCGCTGCGTCGCGTCGGGATACAGTGCGAACAGCGGAGCCAGTTCCCCGGGGCTCTGCACCGCATTCAAATTCGACCAACTGCGTGGTGCTGGTGAAGCCATGCACCTTGGCGGAATAGACCATGCCCAGCGCGGTGGCCACAAATAGCGACGCGGCCACCAGCCATACCAGCTCGCTTCTTGAGCGGCGCCGGTTCCGCTACCGAAACCACAAACGGCTTCGCGGTCCAACTGCGCGTTACCGCCATGTGCGCCTCCTTCCCGATGTGCGGCGATCTCGTCAATTACGCGTAGCCGCGCGTCGTAATGCGATGCGATTCGCGCGGCGAGCTGATTGGATCTGCCGCGCCCCACTACGCGTAATCGCCAGGGGCGTCATAAGTAATTGCGCATCCGATTCGATTTCATTCCGAGCCGCGCGCGTAAGCGAGCGTTGGGCTGATAGCTGCACACATTGCGCGCGGTTCATAAGCGTTGCGTCCGATTCGTTCATCAGCCGCGCGCGTGCGATTGCGGTGCCCGATTCCGAGCCGCGCGCGTAAGCGAGCGGTCGGCGGGCGGCTGATATATCTGCCGCGGTCCAACTGCGCGTTATCGGCATGAACGCCCCCTGCGCGTGGCCTTCGCGCTTCCAGGTCGCTTCAAGCCGAGCGTCATGAGTGCCCATCCGCTCCCTTACGGTCGCGGCTCCGATTCGATTTCAGACCGGTTGGGAGGGGGAGGGAGCGGTGCATTACCACCAGTAGCGCCTCCTGCGTATGCGCCGCCGCACTTCCACGTCCTTAAACCGAGCGTTAGAAGTAATTGGCGCATCGATTCGATTTCATACGGTGCCGCGTGAGCGAGCGGTACGTTACCGCCATGAGCGCCTCCTGTGTATGGGCCTTCTCACAGCGCGATGACGCGGCCGCGGCGCCTTCACCGCTTCCAGTTCCTTTAACGACTGCTCCACGCGATCGAACCCGCGCACCTGCTGATAGATCTGCCGTGCCATGCCGGCGTCCTGCCAGGCCGTCTGCGGCGCACTGGCAGCTTCCCGCAGCGCCTCCATGCGGTACGCGTCACCCTGCTGCTCGATTTCCCGCTGCCCCCATGGCGCGCCCAGTTGCCCGGCCGCGTGAAATTCCGCCATCGCGCGTTCCACGTTGGGAAGCCAGTAGACGTAGATGCGCGCCAGCGCGAGGTGCGGCGCGGCTTCGAGCGGCATTCGGCGCGCGGCCTCCTCGAAATGTTCGCGCGCGGCATGCGCTCCACTGGGCTGCCGCCGCGGCGTGCGGGTCCTCATCCAGACGGCCCAACTCGATGTAGCCCCGCACCAATGCCAGGCGCCCCAGCGTCAGATCGTCGGCGCGGCCAAACTCCACGGCGCGTTGCAGGCAGATCTCGGCCTTCTGCCAATCGGAACCCCGCAGAGCGGAGTTGGCCTCGTCCAGGTAAATCTGCCGCCACTCCGCGGAAACTTTCAGCCGCAGCCAGCTTGCCAAGCGCCGCGTTGCGCGCCTGCAATTGCTGCCAGCCCGCCGCCCCGCCAATCCACAACGTCATACCCGCGGCAAACCACCCCGCCGCGCCCAGGAGCCGCCACCGCTGATTGGCCTGCCTCACCGTGCGGGTGGCCTTCCGCAGCGCTTCGCGAGCCGCTTCTAGGGTGGCATTCGGATTCCAACCCTGCCGTTCCCGTTCCGCCGCAGTGGGTCTGCCTTCCAGAAACGCCTGCAGGTCGCCTTGAAATTCCGCCGCCGTGAGGTACCGCTTTCCCGCCTCCGGCGCCAGCGCCTTCATAGCGATGAGCTGCAGCGCCCGCGGGCAGGAGGGCGGCAACGCGCGCGGCGGCCGTTTCGAGCGAATCAGGCTCTCCAGCCGGCGCGTATCCCCGGCCTGATACGGCGGCATTCCGCTGAGCATTTCGTACAGCGTCGCGCCCACCGCCCACAGGTCGGTCTGCCGGTCCACCTCGCTGTGCGTCAGCCGCTCCGGCGAACAGTAACTCGGGCTCCCGAAATTGTGCGCCGTGGCGCTGCCATCGGCGCGCAGCGTCTTGGCGATGCCGAAATCCAGCAGCCGCACCGTATCGTTGGCGCCCAGCTGAATGTTGGACGGCTTGATATCGCCGTGCACCACGGTGGATTGCCAGGTGTGAAACTTGGCAAGCTGCTCGCAGATCTCCAGCGCGATGACCGCCGCGCGCATGGGTTCGATGACGTGATCCTGCCGCAGGATTTCGGCCACGTTGCGGCCTTCCACGTATTGCATGGCGACAAAGAAGTAGCCATCCTCGTCGCCCACGTCGTAGATCTCCACCACGCGCGGATCCAGCATCTGCACGCGCGCGCTGGATTTCCGCGCCGCGCCGCTCGGCCTCCATGATCAGGCGCGAGGCGCGGTCGCCGCCGGCTCTTGACGAGCTTGAGCGCAGCCTGGCGATTCGCCACCGTGTCGATGGCCAGGTAGACATCGGTCATGCTCCGGCCCAGCCGGCGGACAATCTGGTAGCGGCCAACGCGAGTGCAGGTTCCATCACCAGCCGCCCTTCTTCCGAAGGCCCACACCAGCATGGCCAGCAGCAGACCGTACACCAGGAACGCCATCCGGCCGGTGAACAGCCGGCGTCGCGGCGGCGGACCCGCGTGGTAGAGGTGCGCGGGCGCGTCGCGCCGGTGCCGCCGCGAAATTGCGGTCCGGCCACGAACAGCGCCGTAATGTTGTCGCTACCCCCGGCGAGATTGGCGGCCTCCACCAACTCGCCCGCCACACGCGCGGCATCGCCGTCGTAGCGCCCCACGATGTCGCGCACCTGCGACGCGGTCAGCAGGTCCGTGAGCCCGTCGCTGCACAGCAGAATGGCCGCATCCGGATGAAAACGGCACGTCGCGGATCTCGATGAATCCGTCATCCCCGGGAGAGCGCCGGCGCGAGCCCACGTCGCGGAACACTTCGTTGCGCCGCGGATGCTGCATCGCCTCTTCTTCGCTGAGTTCGCCGGCGTCTTCGCTTTCGCCCACCGGCGAATGGTCGCTGGTGAGTTTGCGGATGTTGCCCTTCCACACCAGGTACAGCCGCGAATCGCCCACGTGCCCGATGGTGATCTGCGTCGTCCTCCACCAGCGCCAGCGTCAGCACGCAGGCCATGCCGCGAAGCTCCGGGTGTTCCTCCCCCAGGACGACAGATGCGATTGTTGGCAGCGGCGATGGCTTTCCGCACACGCTCTTCCGCGCTCGCCGCGGCCGCCGCGGCTATCGATTCGCGGACCGCGTCCACCGCCGTCTGCGCCGCCAGTTCGCCCGCCGCCTGGCCGCCCATCCCGTCCACCACCAGGAACACGCCGCGCTCGGCGTCCATCCAGTAGCGGTCTTCGTTGCGCGAACGCAGCAGGCCGGTGTCGGTCGCCGCGCCCGCCTGAAAGACGCGGTCATCGCCGCTCCTTCCAGTGCGCCAGCACAAACAAGGCAACGAAAGCCAGGAACGCGCCCACAAACGGTGTGTGCAGGTAGTAGAGATCTTTCACCGCTTGGCCTCGAAGTTCAGCTTGACCACTTCCGCAATCCCGATCTCGGCGCGATCGGGCAGTTCCATTTCGGTGCCGCGCGTCAGCCTGCGCCCGTTGACCCACGTGCCGTTGCGGCTTTGATCCACGATGCTGAAACGTCCGCTGGAGGCGTCGCGCCGCAGCCGCGCATGCTCGCGCGAGATCTCATCGCTGGTGTAGAGCGGCAGATCCACCCACAGATCCTCGCCGCCGCGCCCGATACTGACCTCGCCCTGCGTGACGAAGTAAGTCTGCGGGCCGGAATCGTCCTGGTAGCGGATCTCGGCGAATACTTTGGAGGTTTGCCCGCGCGTGCTCTCGCGGTCGCGCGCCACGCGGGCGGACGTCACCGAAGGCTCGCGCTCGATCAGCGTGGTCTTCACTCCGCGATAGCCCGGCTGCACCACGTCGTTCAGCTCGGAGTGGATTTCCACGTCGCCCGGCGGCACCGCGCCTTCGGCGTCGGCGAACAGCTCGATCCACCAATCGTTCTGTGCGATCCGGTACTGTTTCTTCTTGCCGCCGCGGCGGAATAGCGAATTCTTGTTCCACTCCGCCATGCGCGCCGCCAGCGCGCGCCGCGCATCTTCGCGGATGATGTCCTGGACGCCCTGCAGCCGCGCGTAATCGTCCGGGTGAAGGTAAACGCTGAAGATACAAGGCAACAGGACGGTGTATGCCAGTTCCAGCCGTCCCAATTCCATGTTGCGGACCAGCTCATCGATGATGGTCTGGCCGCCGATCCGTGTCTGAGGCGATTTCGTAGACACTTTCCCTCCGAATAGGACGCGGATCAACATCATAGACGAAGAGTTGTCCGGGGGGTTACATTCTCCCGCCCGTTCATGAACGAATCACAACATTAAAATTTTGCAGGACTCACGAATCGATTTCCGTGGATGGCAAACCGCAGGGGCCGCTCGGCGCAGTGGCGGATTCCGATCCGCGGGGTGACATCCACTTCGATCGCGCGCGGTTCCGCCGGCTGCCGGAGCACCAGGCTGCCGCGCGTCAAATCGGCGCCGTACTGCGCCCTGGTGATACCCAGCGCCAGCGTCAGTTTGCCGGGCCCCGATGTGAGATCCTGGAGCGTCCGCGCGGCCGGACGGCGCCGCCGCATCGTCTCGATGCCCCAGACCGGTTCCAGAGCCCGCACCAGGACGGCTCCGGGAGTCCCCTCCGCGCCCACCACCACGTTGAGGCATTCGTACATCCCATAGATGAAATACACGTACGCGTGGCCGGGCGGCCCGAAGATGACGCGCGTCCGTTCGGTGAGCCCGCGCGCGGAGTGGGACGCCAGGTCATCGCCGCCCGGGTATGCCTCCGTCTCGACGATCATGCCGGCGGTGGGTCCGTGGACCACCACCTTGCCCAGCAGGTCGCGCGCCACCTCGCTGGTCTCGCGGTCGTAAAAACTGCGTTTGAGAATCGGTCCGAAGCGCACTACGCTCATAATTTACAATGAAAGCGCGTCATGCGATTGTTCACGGGACTGGACCTGCCCGCCGAAGTGGCCGGCAATCTGGAGCAACTGCTGCGGCAGCTTCGCCCTGCGGCGCGCATCGGCTGGAGTCCGCCCGCCAACCTGCACATCACCACCAAGTTTATCGGCGAATGGCCCGAGGAAGAGTTGGAGGAACTCCAGCGGGCGCTGGCTGCGCTGCCCGCGCGGCCGCCGATTCCGGTTCACATCCGCAAGGTGGGCTTCTTTCCCAATCCGCATTCGCCGCGCGTCTTCTGGTGCGGCATCGAGGCGCCCGGGCTACCCGAACTGGCCGCCGATACCGACCGCGCTACGGCGGCTTTGGGCATCGCGCCCGAGCAGCGAGCCTTCTCCCCGCATCTGACGCTGGCCCGCATCAAAGAGAAGCTGGACCTGCAGCCGCTGCGCGAGGCCATCGCCGCCCAGCCCTCGCTGGAGTTCGGCCAGTTTCACCGCCGGCAGCTTCTTTTTGTATCGCAGCCAGTTGCACCCCAGCGGTTCCGTGTACACTAAACTTGCGGAATTTCCGTTCTCAAAATGAACCCAGTCCTCGCTCTTTTGATCGCCTACCTGTTGGGGGCCATTCCGTTCGGATATCTCCTGGTGAAATGGAAAACCGGCGCCGACGTACGCTCTTCCGGCAGCGGGAACATCGGCGCCACCAACGTCCTGCGCACCACCGGGCGCGCCGCCGGCGTGCTGACGCTGCTGCTCGATATCGCCAAGGGATACCTCGCGGTCTGGATCGCCGGAAGGCTTACGGACCACAGCGCGCTGTGGATGAGCGCCGCCGCGTTGGCCGTGATGGCCGGCCACGCCTACCCGGTATTTTTGAAATTTCAAGGCGGGAAAGCGGTGGCCAGCTTTGTGGGCGCGTTCCTTTGCCTCACGCCTCTGCCTCTGGCTGCCATTCTGGTGGTTTTCGTGGGGACGGTGATCGCGACCCACCACATCTCCATGGGCTCCATCGTTGCCGCGGCCACCTTTCCGCTGGCCGTGTGGCTGATCCTGCAGCCTTCTATATACGTAGTGGTTGCCGCGATCCTGGCGGGGGCGTTCATTATCTACAAACATAAGAGCAACATTGAAAGGCTGCGCGAGGGTTCCGAACACGTGTTCCGTTTTGGAAATGGCGGCTCGTGAAGCGCCTCGCGATCATTGGCGGCGGCAGTTGGGGGACGGCTTTGGCCGTGGTGCTGTCGCCGCGCTTTCCCGATGTCCGGCTTTGGGTCTATGAAGAGGACCTGGCGGCTCGCATGGCCGTCACGCCGGGAGAACGACGTCTACCTTGCCGGCGCGCAGCTTCCTATTCATGTAAAAATAACCAGCGATCTGGCAACTGCCTTGGACGGCGCCGAGATCGTCCTGAGCGTGATGCCTTCCCATCTGGTCCGTGCCCTCTACACCCGGATGCTTCCGTTTCTTAATGATTCCATGGTGTTTGTGAGCGCCACCAAGGGCCTGGAAAACGGCACATTACTACGAATATCGGAGGTAATCCGGGAAGTTCTGCGGCCTGCCTTCGATCCTCGCGTGGCCGTGATCTCGGGACCCACATTCGCTCGCGAAGTGGCTTGTTTTGAACCGACCGCGCTGGTAGTCGCGGGCCGGGACGAAACCCTTCCCTCCGTCATCCAGGCGGCTTTTTCCGGGCCGACATTCCGGCTCTACACCAGCACAGATCCTATCGGTGTAGAAATTGGCGGTTCCATTAAAAATGTTGTCGCCATCGGTTCCGGAGTGTTAAATGGAATGGGACTAGGGCACAACGCCACAGCGGCACTCATCACCCGCGGGTTAGCCGAGATGAACCGTTTGGCGCTGGCCATGGGAGGGAGGCCCCAGACTCTGGCGGGGCTGGCCGGTCTGGGCGATCTGGTTTTGACTTGCACGGGCGATCTCAGCAGGAATCGCTCCGTCGGCGCCGCTCTGGCGCACGGGCGCAAACTCGACGAGATTGTCAGCTCCATGAAGATGGTGGCTGAGGGGATTAAAACCACAAATGCAGCCGTGGACCTGGCGAAACGGTACCAGGTGGAAATGCCGATCTCCGAACAGATGTACCAGATGCTGCACTTTGGCCTGTCGCCCCGCGATGCGATTCAGCGATTGATGGAGAGATCCCTGAAGGGCGAGTAGCCGAAAGATATTCGGTAAACAGATATTTAACAGCCGGAAGCGCAACCTCGGATGGACCAACGGGTTAAGACGGATATGGGGGCAACCGCGGCGGCCCTGGACTACGATGCGGAGTTGATGCTTCGCGTCAAGGATGGAGATGGCGCGAGCTTCGGTGTTTTGCTGGACAAGCACCGGTTGTCCGTCATTCATTTCCTCTATAGAATGGTCCAGAATCACGCCGTAGCGGAGGAATTGGCGCAGGAAGTGTTTCTGCGCGTGTATCGCTCCCGGAGTACGTACGAGCCGACTGCGAAGTTTACTACCTGGCTCTTCCGCATCGCCACGCATCTGGCATTGAACGCGCTGCGGGATGGGAAGCACGAGAAGTCGCAGGAACGGCTGGACGATGCTTCCGGCGAACTGCCGGTAAGGCAGGTGTCGGACAAGAGGCCGACGGTCGAAGCATCAATGGTTTACGAGGCGCGGCTGGAGGAAGTGCGCAAGGCGGTAGCTACTCTGCCGGAGAAGCAGAGAGCGGCGGTTTTGATGCACAAGTATCAGGAAATGGAATACTCGCAGATTGCCCGGGTGCTGAACTGCTCGGAATCCGCGGTGAAGTCGCTTTTGTTCCGGGCGTACGAAAGCTTGCGCGCCCGTTTGGCCCACATGGCTTAGGGAAGAAGAGGCATTTATGCATTGTCCCCTGGAGACTCACGAAGGCTCAGCCCTGCTGCTGGCGTATAGCTCCGGCAGGCTCGCGCCGGAGAGCACCGTTTGCTTGCAACGGCACCTGGAAGCGTGTTCCGCCTGCCGGCAGTTCGTGGAGAGTCAATCGGCCGTCTGGCGAGCCCTGGATTCCTGGGAAGCCCCGCCGGTATCCACCGATTTCGACCGCCGGCTCTACCAGCGGATCGAACAGCAGGTTTCATGGTGGGATATGCTGATCCGGCCGTTTCGCCCGGTATTTCAATCCCGAAGCCTGCCGATTGCCGCCGCAGCCGGAGTGCTGATCATGGCCGGCGTTCTTCTGGATCGGCCCGCCGTGGCGCCCACGCCTTCCACCCAGGAAAGCGCCCAGGTGGAAGCCCTCCAGCCCGATCAGGTGGAGCATGCCGTTGACGAAGTCGAGATGTTAAATCAGTTCAACCACCTGATGCGTTCCGAGCCCGCCGACCCCACCTCGAAGATGTAAAGCATGAATCGAGCGTTTCAACTTGCGGGAGCGGCGCTCCTGATGATTTGTCCGGGATGGTGTGCCGATCAGAAGCCCCCCAAACCAGCCCCGCCTCCCAAGGCGCGGCCGCTCGCCGCCGCACCCAACAACCGCAACGCCAGGGGCCCTAACCCCGGCGGAGGGATTCCCAAAAAAAATGCCCCCCGCATCAATACTCCCGGACCCGCGCAGCGCCTGCTCCAGATGACGCCCGAACAACGCGAGCACGCCCTGGAGAAACTCCCCCCGAGACAACAGGAGCAGATCCGCCGCCAACTGGAGCGGCTGGATCGTCTTCCGCAGGCGGACAAGGACCGCATTGCCCGGCAGATTCGCGGCCTGGATACCCTGCCGCCGCCGCAACGCCGCCTGGTGCTCCAGCAGCTCAATGCCTTCCGCAATTTGCCGGATGACCGCATCCAGCCGATGCGCCGCACTCTGATTCAGCTCATGAGGATGCCCGAAGACAAACGCAATGCCCGCCTCGACAGCGACGCCTTCAAGACACAATTCTCTCCCCAGGAACAGGAAATCCTCCGGGATCTCTCCAACAACCTGCCTTTGGACTACCTCCCCGGCCGGTAGAGTGGCCAAACTTTAGGATTGTTTTTAGTAGAGAATTCTGGTACGTTTCTTGAACCATTAAGGTGCCGATATCCGAAACTCGGCTTTTGGAGGGTTGCATGACGAAGTGCGCGCCGCTTACTCCCATAACCATCGAGGTATACCGGCTGCGTCTGCAGCAAAAGCGAGAGGAAGTGCTTTCCGGTCTCGGAATCAAGTTCGACACCCTGGCCCGTATGGGGCGGGTGGCCGAAGACGACCAGGCACAGATCTCGCACGAGGAATTTGTCTCCCTGCACCTGAACCGGCTGGACTACGGCCAGCTTCGCCTGATCGATGAGGCCCTGGACCGGCTTTCCTCCGGCGACTACGGCATCTGTCTGAGCTGCGAGGAACCGATACCCGCGAAAAGACTGGCGGCGCTGCCCTGGGCGCGCTACTGCGTGCCCTGCCAGGAGCGGGAGGCGGCGGAATTGACTGGGGATTGGAGCGAAATGAGCCTCGCCCTGAAGTGAAACGAAAAACCGCTCCCCCGCGAAGGCAGCTTCACAGCCACGACCGCGGGGGAGCGGTAATTTCTTAAGCTTTTACCTGGACGTGAGCATCCAGCATCTTCATCACGTCACTCTTGCCCACCGCGCCAACGCGCTGTTCCACAACCTGGCCGTCCTTAAAGAGCAAAAGCGTGGGAATCCCCCGGATGTTGTACCGCATGGCCGTGTTGCCATTGTTGTCCACATCCAGCTTGCCCACTTTCACGCGGCCGGCATACTCACCTGCCACGACGTCGATGGTGGGCGCCATCTGACGGCACGGGCCGCACCATTCGGCCCAAAAATCCACCAGAACCGGAACGTCCGACCGGAGCACATCCTGGTCGAAACCCGAATCGGTAAAGGTTAATGTGTTCTGACCTGCCATTTTCTCTCCCTACGTAGATTAGAATCTTTGTTCCGCAAAAGGATTCAAACACTCAAAAGCTGCCGGTACAACGCCGAATAAGCTGCCGCCGAGGCTTTCCACGAAAAATCCTTGCGCATTCCCCGGCGCATCATTTCCTGCCACCCCTGCCGATCCTCGTACGCCTGCGTGGCCGCCTTCAGCGCGCCCAGCAGAGCCTCCGGGGAGTACTCTTTGAACTTGAACCCCGTGCTTTCATCGATGGTATCATCCAGACCGCCGGTCGCGCGGACCACCGGCACAGTTCCATACTTCAAGCTATAAATCTGGTTTAATCCGCAGGGCTCGTACTGGCTGGGCATCAGGAACATGATCCGCGCCGGCTTCCATACGGTGCGCCAGGGCGTTATCGAAGCCGATTTTGACCGCGATGCGTCCCGGGTGTTCGGCCGCCGCGCGCAGGAAGAACTCTTCGTACTCCGGCTCGCCCGAACCGAACGCCACCACGTAGACGTCCTGATCCACGATCGCGGCCGGCGGCATGAGCCAGCAGGTCGATGCCCTTCTGCCGCGTGAAGCGCGAGACCACGGCCAGAAGCGGCCGGTCCATGGCCTCCGCCGGCAGTCCGAATTCCCGCAGAAGCTGCTCCTTGCAGATGCGCTTGCCGCTCAGATCTTCCGGCGAATACCGCGCCGGCGGGAACGAGTCTGTCTCGGGGTTCCATTCCCGGTAGTCCACGCCATTCAGAATGCCGGTCAGCACGTCCGCCCGCGAACGCAACGCGCCGTCCAGGCCAAAACCGAATTCGGGCGTCTGGATTTCGCGCGCATACGTGGGGCTCACCGTGCTCAGCCAGTCGGCGAAAGAAATGCCGCCTTTGATATAGCTCACGCGGCCGAAAAACTCCATACCGTCGGGGCGATACACACTGGCGGGAAGGGCCACCTCCGCCAGCGCGGTCCTGGGAAACAGGCCCTGGTAGCCCAGGTTGTGGATGGTGAACAGGGTGCGGACGCCCAGATAAGTCGGGTCCGTGGCCGCCGCCGTGCGCAGGTAAGCCGGCACCAGTCCCGCCTGCCAGTCGTGGCAATGGAAGATGTCGGTGCGGAAGAGATAGCGCGCCACACCCAGGGCCGCGCGCGCGAATACGGCGAACCGGATGTGGTTATCCGGATAATCCACGCCCGTCTCGCCGTAGAAGCCCTTGCGGTCGAACAGCGGCGGGCAATCCACCAGGTACAGCGGAAACTCTTCGGCCGCCTGGTAGATGGAAGTATCGTACCGGATCGGCCCCAGGTAGACGGGCAGGCTGTCAAAGACCCGGCGCAGACTCTTCAGGTCGATGGAACCGTAGCGCGGGATCACCACGGCGACATCATCGCCGAAAGTACGCAGGGCGCTGGGTAAAGCTCCGACTACATCGGCCAGCCCGCCGGTCTTCGCCAGCGGAGCGGCCTCTGACGAGACCATCAGGACACGGGCCACACCCGAATTGTACCCTGCCGGACAGATGCTATGATTGCCACAGAACGGCGGATTTTCCGTGGAACGCGAACAGGTCCTGGCCAAGCTTCGTGAAAGGATTGTAGTGTTCGCGGCATCTCATTTATCGAGGGACGTCGCCGAAGACCTGGCCCAGGAGGTGCTCATGCTGCTGCATGAAAAGTACGCGCACCTGGAGCGGGCGGAAGATCTGCTGCCGCTCTCTTTGCAGATCGTACGGTTTAAAATCATGAGTCTGCGGCGGAAGGCGGTGCGCCGCGGCGAGTATACCCAGGTGTCCATTACCGATATTCCGCTGCCCGACCTGGACGCCAACCCGGCCGACTCGCTGGAACGAAAGGAAATGCTGGAACGCCTGGAGCGGTGCATCGCGCAATTGGGCGACCGCTGCCGCCAGTTGATCCGTCTCAAACTGCAAGGCAAGACGTTTCCGGAGATACAGAAGATCATGGGCGCGGGCGCACTCAACACCGTCTACACCTGGGACCACCGGTGCCGCAAGAATCTGCTCGACCTGATGGGCGGCCATTGGGAAGGGAAAGCCAAATGATGAACCGGCAGGATATCCAAAAGCTGCTGGGCGGATACGCTACCGGCACGCTCACGCCCGAAGAGCAGCAACTCGCTCTTTGAAGCCGCGCTCAACGATCAGGAACTGTTCGACGCTCTGGCCCGCGAGCAGTCGCTGCGCGACCTTTTGAACGATCCGGCGGCGCGGGCGCAACTGCTGGCCGCTATCGATGAAAAGCCGCTGCCCTGGTACCGGCAATTCTGGCGGCCCGCGGCGATGATTGCCGCTGCCGCCGCATGTCTGCTGATTGCCGGAGTCTATCTGGCCCGCCCCAAGCCGCATCCGGCGGCGACTCCTCTACTGGTTGCCGAGGTGAAGCAGCCGGAACCACCCGCTCCCGCGCCGCCCCCCGTGGCGCGGCAGACGGCGCCCGCCCCTGCCGTCGCGAACCGTCCGGCGCCCAGCCCCAGGCGTGCCACGGCCATGAAGAAGACGCCCCCCGAGCCGGCGCCGGAGTCCAAAGCAATGGCCGATTTGAGCGCGCCCGCGACGCCCGCTGCTTCGCCTCCGGTCGCCCGGAATGAAGCCGCTACGGCCATGCCGGCCGCCGCGCCGCCGGCACCGCTGCCCATGGCGGCACCCGCCCCAAAGGATTTCGCCGCGGTCGCAGGCATCGGCGGCGGGGGAGGCGGTGCTCCGCCACCGGCCTGCAATCGAGATTTCTGGACGGCGGCTCGAAACCGATCCCCTTACAGAACGCCCAGGCTCTGTTTTATGCTCCGCAGCAGGTGGTTGTTTCGGGAGCCCTTCAGGAACAACAATCCGCCGGCGCCCAGCAGAAACAGCAACAGCAGCGCGACAAGAAGCAGCAGCAGCCCATCGCTGCCCTCAAAGCGCTTTCCACCTTCGGAGCGGCCCGCGCCACCTACCTGGGCGTGAAATACACCGTGTTGCGCCGGAACGAGACCGGCGACTTTATAGAAGTAGAACCCAGCCAGCTTCACGCAGGCGATTCCGTGAAGCTCCAGTTCCTTCCCAACGACGACGGCTTCCTCTCCCTTTGGGACAGCGGCGCCCCTGTCCTGCAGGCGGCCAGGGTGGAACGCCTGATCAAGTTCGATACTCCCGTAATCACCTCCGAACGGCCGGGCCAAAAAGTTCTGAGGGTGCAGTTCACGCGCGCTACGCCGCAGACTGGCCTGATCCGCAATGCCGTGGAGCAGCAAAGCGCCACCGACTCTCAGGAGCACGCGACCTACGTCGTGAACGCCAAGACCGACTCGGTGGCCCCCATCTCGACAACCGTCTTTCTGACTTTCAAGTAGCGCGCGAGAGGGCCATGGGATGCTTCGGCTGGTAGAGGCCCACCTGGCCGCCGCCGGGCAGCGGGATGCGCGTGATCGATCCCCACCTGGCCTCCTGCACTTCCGAACACAGGACGCCCTTCCCCCGGAGAGCCGATACTTCGGCCTGCAGATCGTCACACATCAGATAGAGTTCGGCGGCTCCATTTTCTTCCGCGGGATGAACCGCTGCTTCCGCGGGAGGCAGCGCGAAGATCAGCCAGCCGTGGCCGGCGTCCACCGAAGCAAACCCGAGGACGTCCCGCAAGAAGACGCGGTCCGCCTCGGCATCCTTACTGTATACAACCACGTGAGCCCCGAAAATCATCAGTTGCCCCCTTCGGTGCAGGCCGCCTGCAGAAACTTCGCCGCCACGCGCGGTGCATCGAACTGCTGAACCCAATCCCCGCCCGCTCGTGCCTGCGCCGCGCGGTTCGCCGGCGAGCGATACAGTTCCTCGATTCCCGCCGCCAGCGCTTCCGCGCTCTCCGGTTCCACCAGGGTGGCGTGCGGGGCTACTTCCGGTATGGCGGCGGCGCGCGCGGCCACAACCGGTTTGCCCGCCGCCATGGCTTCCAGCAGCACGATTCCGAAGCCTTCCTGCACGCTTGGCAGGCAAAACAAGTCGGCACGATTATACTCCGCCGCCAGTTCCGGCCGCGAGACGTCGCCCAGCCAGGACACCGTATCTTCCAATCGCAGCCTGTGCGCCAGGCGGTGCAACTCCGCGGTACAAGGGCCGCTGCCTACAATCCGGACTTCCAGTTGCGGGATGCGGGTCCGCAGCAATCCGGCAGCTCCCAGCAGCACCTCGATGCGTTTGCGGCGATAGTGCCGGCCCGCAAACAGCACCGTGAATCTTCGCGCGCGCGCGGCATGGACCTCCAGCAGGCGCCGCCATTCCGCGAGGTCGATCAGCTCCGGAACCACCGCCGGCAGTTCGGCGAGTCCATAGAGTTCGCGCGCCCGTTCCGCCGAGTAGACGCTGGTGCAGAGCACCCTCGCGGCGCGATGCACGTGCAGTTTCTCGCAGCGCGCCTGCACCGCCATGGTCCGCCGTGTGAAACCCCGCTCGAACAGCACCTCATCGGCGATCACCCCTTTCAGCGATGCCACGTGCGCCGCGCCGGCGGCCATGCGGTACCCATCCATATCGAAACCCACCGTCAGATCGCATTCGGCCGACGGGCGGAGCCGGCGATTGAACCAGAGCCGCTCCAGCGTGTAGACCGGCAGATGGCGCCGCGGTGTTTCGAACTCCACCCGGTGCCCCAGGGATTCCAGCGCGCGCGCCAGTACGTTGATCCCGACGTACGTGCCGCTCCCGCGGCGAATGTCCAATGGCGTCGAGGTCAGGAAGCGAATGCGCAACTGATTCCCATGATACCCGCCTTGTGTCACGATGAGAGCAGGACTTGCCGGTGTCATCTTCCAAGAAAGCAGTTTGTCTGTTGAGCGGAGGCCTGGATTCTTCCACCTGCCTGGCTCTGGCGCGGCGGCTGGGATTCGACTGCTACGCGCTCTCCTTCGATTACGGACAGCGCCACCGCTTCGAGCTGGACGCGGCCGCGCGCGTCGCCGCCCACTTCGGAGCGGCGCGCCACATGGTAGCGAAAATCGGCCTGGACGCTTTTGGCGGTTCGGCGCTCACGGCCGATATCGCCGTGCCCAAATCGCGCTCCGCGGCCGAAATGGGACAGGGTATTCCCATCACATACGTACCCGCGCGCAACACCATCTTCCTTTCCTTCGCGCTGGCGTGGGCGGAGGTCCTGCTAAGCTCCGACATTTTTATCGGCGTCAACGCGCTGGATTACTCCGGCTATCCCGATTGCCGCCCGGAGTACATCGAAGCCTACGAACGCATGGCCAACCTGGCGACCAAAGCCGGCGTGGAGGGCACGACCCGGCTGAAGATCCACACACCGCTGTTGCAGCTCAGCAAGGCCGGCATCGTGAAACTGGCGCACGAACTGGAGGTGCCGTTCGCCCTCACGCACAGTTGCTACGATCCCGGCCCGGACGGCGCGCCCTGCGGCGAATGCGACGCCTGCCTGCTGCGACGCAAGGGATTCGAAGAGGCCGGCATTGAAGATCGCTGAGCTGTTCTATTCGCTGCAAGGCGAGGGCGCGCTGATTGGCGTGCCGTCGGTATTCATCCGCACCAGCGGCTGCAATCTGCGCTGCTCCTGGTGCGATACGCCTTACACCTCCTGGCAGCCGGAAGGCACGGAACTTTCGCTGGAACAGATTCTGGACGAAGTGACAGGCGCATCCCGCGCGCCACGTGGTGGTCACGGGAGGCGAACCCATGATCGCTCCGGAAATCCTCCCGCTCACCGAACGCCTGCGCGCGCTCGGCCGGCACATCACCATCGAAACCGCGGGCACGGTGTTCCAGCCGGTGGCCTGCGACCTGATGAGCATCAGTCCCAAGCTTGCCAACTCCACGCCCGAGGGCCGCTGGGCGGCGCAGCACGACCGCCTGCGCATTCAGCCCCATGCTTTGGGCGAGCTGATGCGCCGCTACGAGTATCAACTCAAATTCGTGATCGCACGGGCGGAAGATATACAGGAGGTGCGCGCGCTCCTCGAGACACTCGGCGCCGCGCGCGAGCGCGTGATCCTGATGCCCGAAGGCACGGACCCGGAACGCCTGCGCGAACGCGGCGTCTGGCTGGCCGAAATCTGCAAGGAAGAAGGCTTCCGCTTCAGCCCGCGGCTGCACGTGGACCTGTGGGGCAACCGGCGAGGCGTTTAATCCCCGTCGCGCTGTGTCTGCCCGTTTGGAACGTGGTATTTTGTTCCCGTGGAACCGACTACCGCGCTGCTCGCCGATCCCATCTACCGGCAACACCTGGAAGGCCGCGCGCATCCCGAAAAGCCGGAGCGCTTCGACGCCGTGATGGAGGGACTGGCGAGCGCCGGCCTGCTGGAACGGCTGACCCGCATACCGGCGCGTCCGGCCACCGAAGAGGAACTGCTGCTCTGCCATACGCCGCAGTATCTGGAGATCGTGCGCGAGGATTTCGCCTCCGGAGCGCCGTACCTCAGCACCGGCGATACCGAAATCACGCCGAATTCCCTGGCCACCGCCTCGCACGCGGTGGGCGGCGTGCTGAATGCCGTGGATGCGGTGTTGACCGGTGCGGCGCGCAACGCCTTCTGCGCCGTGCGCCCGCCGGGCCATCATGCCAGTGCGCGCCGCGGCATGGGATTCTGCCTGTTCAACAATGTTGCCATCGCCGCCCGCCATGCCCAGCGGAAGCACGGAGTGGAGCGCGTGGCGATCGTCGATTGGGATGTCCACCACGGCAACGGCACCCAGGACATCTTCTACGACGACACCAGCGTCTTCTTCTTCAGCACGCACCAGTGGCCGCTGTATCCCGGAACGGGGCGCGCCGACGAAACCGGCGCGGACGCAGGCACCACCATGAACTTTCCGTTCCCCGCCGGGTCCGGCCGCGCCGAGATCCTGGGCGCGATCCGCAATTCGCTGGTCCCCGCGATGGAGCAGTTCCGGCCCGAGCTGGTGCTCGTCTCCGCCGGCTTCGATTCGCGCACCGGGGATCTTCTGGGCCGCTTCACCCTGACCGACCGGGATTTCACGGACCTGACTCACGCCGTCATGGAGATTGCCGACCGCCACGCCGGCGGCCGTGTGGTGTCGCTGCTCGAAGGCGGCTATACGCTCGCGGGGCTGGCGTCCGCCGCGGCCGCGCATGTAGCGGCGCTGGCGGGCTATTCCACCGTCGCGTCCAATTCGCCTTTCGCCAGCCGTACGTGAATACCGTTCAGTTAAGTTACGCGAAACTTCCGGCATCGTCGAGTGGCGCAGATTCCCCGGTCTGGTCACGCTGAAGTTCGCTAGAATCGTATCCAGAATGGCCTTTCGCGTGTTCCTCAGCTACAGTCTTGACCCCACGGAGATGGCGCTGGCCTGGCGCTTGCAGACGCTTGCTGCCGCGCACGGGATCGAAATGTATGTGCCCCAGCATGGAACCGGCGTAGTTGCACCGGGCGTGTCCATAGCGGCGGCCATTGACCGTGCTGACTGTGTGCTGGCGATCATAACGACTGCCGCAAACCAAATGGTTCAGCATGACCTGCGATATGCGTTAGAGCACCGGAAGCTGGTAATCCCGATTGTCCGCACGGATCTGGCCGGCCATCCGCTTCTTGCGCAGTTTCCGCGGGTATTCAAGTTCTCTCCATGGGACAATCCGGGCACCGTTGAAACCCAGATCGTGGAATTCCTCAAAGAGCAACAATTGACCAAAGACAAACAGCAGACCATCGGTGCGCTGGCCGCTCTGGGTCTGGGTCTGATCGTGCTGTTCTCCCTGAACAAGGAATAGCTGTTGCGGATCGCTATCATTGACACCTCCCTACTCATTAACCTTGCTCACCTGGGGCTCGCCCGCGAACTTGACCTCTTTTTTGACAGAGTGTACGTACCCCGAGCTGTCCAGGAGGAATTGAACAGAAAGGGACGATTTCGTTATCGTCTAAACAAGTTGTACGCCACTGGATTCTTCACAAGATGCTTGACTGCCGACAAGTTCAATGTGCAACTGCTCCAAGCCGAATTGCATCGAGGGGAATCAGAGGCGCTTGTCCAGGCACAGGAAAAACAAGCCTCTTACTTTTTGGGCGATGAGCGGCGCGCTCGCGCGATAGCAGTGCGGATGGGCAAGAAGCCGGTTGGGACATTACGATTACTCGCACGCCTGAATATTGAAGGGCGGGCGCCGGAGTTGTTAGGCCTTGTACGAACCCTGCGGCGCGATCTCGAGTTTCGCGTCTCTGATGCCATCGTGCAGCAGGCGATCGATCTGGCGGCTGAGCCGATCTAATCACCATCCGGGTAAGTCTCCACGCAGAAATACTGCTGGCGGACGACGTGTCCGCAGGCACGCCTTGGCCGTGGCTCACTCCACCGTCGCGTCCAATTCGCCCTTCGCCAGCCGCACGTGAATCCGGCTCGCGGCGGGAGCTTCCGCGCTATCCTTCACTACGCCGCCCTGGTTGGACACGATGGCGTAGCCTCGCTCCAGAATGCGCAGCGGGCTGAGCTGCGAAAGGTGCGCCGCCAGTTCATCCAGCCGGGCGCGCCGGCGAGCCAGCCGCATCCGCATTCCCTGAATGGCGGCGGTGTGCGCCGCTTCCATCCGGCGACGGCCCAGCGCCAGCCGGGGACGCAGATCGAACCGCCGCAGCCGCTGCTCCAGCGCACGGCGCGCGCGTTCGCGTCCCTCCAGCACGGCGCGGACGCGTTCGCGCAGCGCGTATTCCTGCTCATCGACGCGCTGCAGGCCACGGCCCACGCGGCGGTGCAGCACACTGGAGGCCCGCTCGATTCCCTGCTGGCGCAGGCGCCGCTCCAGCATGGCGAAGCGATAGCGCATGGCCTGCGCGCTCTTGTGGCGCGCCGCGGCGATGCGCTCCAGCAGTTCCTCATACGTGCAGACCACCATTTCGGCGGCGGCTGAAGGCGTGGGCGCGCGCAGGTCGGCCACAAAATCGGCAATGGTGACGTCCGTCTCGTGTCCTACCGCGGAGACCACGGGAACAGCGCACGACGCAATGGCGCGCGCCACCGGCTCGGTATTGAAAGTCCAGAGGTCTTCCAGCGACCCGCCGCCGCGGCCCACAATCACCAGGTCCGGCCAGTTCGAGCGGCTGAACCATTGGATGCCGCGGCACACCTCCTCCACTGCGCCTTCGCCTTGCACGCGCGCAGGAAACAGGCGGATGTGCAGTCCTGGAAAGCGGCGCGACAGAATCTGAATCATATCGGCAATCGCCGCGCCCTGCGGCGAGGTCACGATGCCGATGCGGCGCGGGAAACGCGGCAGCGCGCGCTTACGTTCCGGGGCGAACAACCCTTCGGCGGCCAGTTTTTTCTTGAGCTGTTCGAAGGCCAGTTGCAGGGCGCCCAGACCCTGGGGCTCCAGCATCTCGACCAGCAACTGGTATTCGCCGCGCGTTTCGTACACCTCCAGGCGGCCGCGCGCCAGCACCGCCATCCCGTCCTGCGGCTTGAATTTCCAGTAGCGATGCGCCGAGCGGAACGCCACGCAGCGCACCTGGGAGGAGCGATCCTTGAGGGTGAAATAGTAATGGCCGCTGGCGGCCAGCTTGAGGCCGCTGATTTCGCCGGTCACCCAGACATCGCGGAACTCGCCTTCGAGGACTACCTTGATGGCGGCTGTCAGCTCGCTGACCGAAAGGATGCGCCGCTGGGGAGCGAGGTCGAATTCGAGCGCGAATTGATCCAAACGTTTATGGTAGCGCGGCCCTCCCTTATTGCCCTGCCACGCTCAAGAAGACGTTGGCTGCAGACTGCGAGCTCCCTTGATTCACCTGAATCGGCACATCGCCTGTTGGCAGTGACGTAGGCAACTGAATCGCGACCTGGTATAGACCGGCGTACGCGCTCAGCACGGCGTAGATCGGTTGAACAACGACCGTACCAACCGTGACCGAAACTGAAGTGGTGACCGCGGGCGCCGTCGCGTTCGGTACGATGCCGGCCGGCACGGCGGGATTCACCGGCCCCAGACCGGTGCACCAGAGGATCAGGACGTCTCCTGGCTTGGCTGAAACCGTTCCGTTAATGCTGCTCGGGTTACCGATATAGGCGTTGTCAGGATAACGAGTGGCAATAGCGTATTTAGTTGGGGCGTATTGATAGAGCGCCGGTTGAACCTGATAGGAGGTCGCGGTAAACGTCCCGCTCGTACCCGCGCCATTGGTCACGGTGACGGACATCGGGCCGACCCCTGCGTCGGGAGCCTGCACGTTAATCTGTGTCGGGCTGATGTAATAGATATACGCCGGCTTCCCACCCATGCTTACGCTGACGCCATCCAATGATGCCGGCAGCTTGCCGTTGACGATAGCATTGCTCCAGTTGTCCGTGAACCCTGGAGATGTGAAGTCGGAGCCGTAGATGCTGACCCAGCCCTCAGGGACGATCCCCGTCTGCCCACTCGCATTGTTGGAGACAGCGGTGATCGTGCCAATCGTCGTTCCTGTCGCCGGCGTCAGGGTGTACTTATTGGTGTAGATGTGATCGCCCATCACATTGGGCGCACCACCCACACCGGCATTTCCGGCCACGTAGATGGTGATGTTCCCGACGTCGGTCGAGGGCGGGGTCCAGTTGAAGTTGTACGTGTAGGATCCGTTGTGCGGCGGTTGCAGCGAATTCATGTATCCCAGGTCGCTGTGCTCGATGTATTGCAGGGTGTAGTTAGATGGGCAGGTGGGCGGACCTACAAGCCCGCAGCCATTTTGCTGGGAATTGCATCGCCCTTGGATGATCTGCAAATTAGACTCGGAACACATCAGCAGGGTGTAGTTATCGATGTAGGCGAAACTGCCCGCCATGGTGGAAGGATTACTCGCTAGACGAGCCGTCAGTTGAAAGCCATAAGCAAGCTGGGTGGTCGCTGGATCCTGAATAGTGACACTCAACTGTTGAGTGACGCCAGGTGCGTAGGTCATGCCATTGGGAAAGGTGACATTGACACTGCCTTTGAACGAATTCGCCGTGCCGGTATGACAACCGGCATTGGCGCAGGTCTGGCCACCATGTTCACTCGGGATGCCTACATATCCGGGCTCGGGCCCGTATTCCAACGCCCACAGCAGAATCGGGATGGCCCCCAGAACCACCGCCGCCTTGGCGATCGACCGCTTCCTCGTCCTCTCCATAGTCTTCTTAACCCGATTGGCGGTCCCGTTACTCGGTCAGCTTGAGAGCCTTGCGCGCCGTCGTACTGAGAGGAATCTCCCCAAACTGTGCGGCGTCGAACCAACCGTATCCTGTACCTACGCGCCGGACCGTAGCGGCGTGTACAGCAATCGTGTAGCGATGATGCGTGATGGTGTGCAGGAATTCGCCGAGTCTGGCGCCCACGCGCGCGGCGGGCAATTCCTGCGGCGTGGGCAGGTCCCAGAAGCCGGCCAGGCGGCCATGCTCTCCGTTTTGCCGCAGCAGCAGTTTGCCGCGCCGGCGGATCACCAGCAGAGTCCGTTCCAGTTCCACCGTCACGGTGCGGCGCAGTTTCACCGGCAGTTGCGCCGCCGTGCCTTCCTCGCGCCCGCGGCAGCACGCGGCCAGAGGGCAGACCAGGCACAGAGGATTGCGTGGCAGGCAGACCGTGGCGCCCAGTTCCATCAGCGCCTGATTGAAATGGCCGGGCTGCCTGACATCCAGCCAGCCCTTGCGCCACGGCGCCGAAGCGCTCGCGGGTGCGTGCCGAAGCGATATCCGCAGCGTCGTTCTCCACCCGGGCCACTACCCGCAGCACATTGCCGTCGATCACGGCATGAGGCAGTCCGAACGCGATGCTGGCGATGGCGGCGGCAGTGTAATCGCCGATGCCCGGCAGCGCCCGGATGGCCTCGTGCTGCCGCGGAAAGGCACCGGCGGCCGCCACCTGCGCCGCCGCGCGCCACAGATTGCGGGCGCGCGAATAGTAACCCAGGCCGGCCCACAGGGCCAGCACATCGTTCTCCCGCGCCGCCGCCAGCGCCTCCACCGTGGGGAAGCGAACGAGGAAGCGCTCGTAGTACGGAATCACGGCCTGCGCCCGCGTCTGCTGCAGCATGATCTCCGAAACCCAGATGCGGTACGGGTCGGAGGTGCGCCGCCAAGGCAGGTCGCGATGACCGCGGGCGTACCACTCCAGCAGAAGCCGCGCTACTCGATGACTCGCAGCCATTCGGCAACGACGGCGAAATCCTCCGGCCCCACCTCCCACGGTGAGAATTCCGGATTGAGCGGCTCCAGGCGGATCTGTTCGTGCTGCCACTGGTCTTCCCCGCTATAGACCTTGCGGCTGGTGTAGCGCTTCACGGTGTAGCGCGCTGTTTCGTCCACCGATCCGAAGCGCTGGATGAGCAGAATTTTGCCCTGCCGCGACCCCGCCGGATGCAGCCGGAACAGGTTCAGGCTGCCATCGGGAATGCGCGGCTCCATGGAGCGCCCCACCACGTGCGCCACGAAAAGATCGGGCGAGAGGCGCATGCCCTCCGGCGCGCGCACCCAATCTTCCGCCTGCGACTCCATCTCTTCCCCCAAGCCGCCGGCCGCCGCCCGCAAGCTGAACAGCGGCACGTGCGTCTCAAAAGGCCGGACGGCAACCGGTTCCACGTGTTCTCCGAACAGACGGTCCAGCACGCGCGAAAAGGCATCCACCGCCACCGTTTGCCGTTCGCCGATGCGCAACACGTTCGAAAGCGAATCTTCCAGGGAATGTAAGTACTCTTCCGCGCCGTATTCGGAGAGCTTCTGCCGGGCGTCCTCCGCCAACTGCTCCAGCACTTCCACATCGTCGGAATCGGCCAGCCCGCCGAACTCCTCGCGGAACCGGACCCATCCGCGATTCTGCTCCGGATCCACCAGCACCACGCCCACAGGCACGCTCTGCCGCAGCGGCAAAGCCGCCTCCAGCACCACGTAAACCCCCTGTCGCGAGGCAATCGGAACTACACTGGCCGGCATGGAAAGCTCGTACCTATCCTAACCTGCTTATCGGAGGAAACGGTAAAAAGTTCGGGGGTTGGGGGTAGGGGCTGGGGATGGGGGTTGAGCCGGGCCCCATCCCCAACCCCCATCCCTAACCCCTATTTGCTTCCGGCCCCGGGTTTCTGCTGTATCACGGGGAACGGGAAATAGCCGTTCTTGTAACTCAGTTTGGCATTCGGCAGCATCGGGATCTCTACTTTGATCCTCCGGAATTGCCTGGGATTCAGTTCCGCGTCGATATCCGGCTTGTAGCGCAGCACGTACTGCGTGGCGATTTCTCCCACGATACCCGTCACCGCCTTGATAATGCCCGCCGCAATCTCGCCGGCATAGCCGCCGACGCCTACCGTGAGCGCGTAATTGCCGTCATCGGAAGGATGCGAGAGGTAGCCCGACACATCCTTGTACAGATTGTCCAGCGGGTACTCCACGTGTCCGCCCGTCTCGATGGTCAGTTTTTCCAGCGTGTCCCGGGAGGGATTGTCGAAACCAAACGCCGCCGTGCTAATGGCGTAGATGGTCACCTGGTTGCGCTTGGCCAGTTCCAGCACTTCGTCCATGCTGTGTTTGCTGGCATTATCGTGCCCGTCGCCGACGATGATGATGATGCGCCGCGGCTCGTAAGGCTCGCCCTTTACCAGCTTGCGGTCCACGCAGGCGCGGTAAACGGCGTCGTTGAGCGTCGAGCCTCCGCCCGGCTTCATCTTGCGGACCACGTCGGCCAGTTTGTCGGAATCCTCGGTGGTATTGACCGAAAGCTCGGCGTCATTCCCGTAGCTGATCAGGTAGCCGGTGTGCAGGGCGTCGCCGGGCAGCAGCGCCCAGATCAGTTCCAGAATCGCCTCCTTGTATTTGTCCCAGTGGATTCGCATGGAGCTGCTCTGGTCGATCAGGAAACCCACCACGATGGGCTGCTTATCGGTATGGCTGAAGAAGCTGATGCGCTGCGGGCGGCCTTCATCGGTCACGCGGAAGTCGTTGGCCGTGAGGTTGGAAATGAATTTGCCCTTTTCATCGGTCGCCGTGACCGGGACGATGACTTCGGTAACGCCGCTGGTGAAGGTGAGCGGCGGTTCCTGTTTGTTCTGTTCCGGTTTGGCCGGTTCCACCTGCTGTTTGGCCGGAGGGGCGACCTGTTGGGGCAGCGCGGGCAAGGCCAGCGCCACTCCGCACAGCGAAACGGCAAAAAGGGAACGAAGCATGGATCACCAACTGTCGTCTTATTTTAGCTCACCGGAGATGGCGAATGATGGCGTCTGTGAATTCGGTGGTGGAAGCCTTCCCGCCCACGTCGCCGGTGAGGTGCTCCCCGGCCGCGTACACCTGGTAAACGGCACGGTGCAGCCGCGCCGAAGCCTCCCGCTCTCCCAGTTGCGCCAGCATCAGCACCGCCGACTGCATCAGCGCGGTGGGGTTGGCCAGCCCTTTTCCGGCAATATCGGGCGCCGTCCCGTGGACCGCCTCGAATATGGCGTGATGATCGCCGATATTGGCGCCCGGAACAATGCCCAGGCCGCCTACCAGCCCCGCCGCCAGATCCGAAATGATATCGCCGTACAGGTTCGGCAGCACCAGAACGTCGAAGGTTTCCGGCCGCATCACCAGTTGCATGCAGGCGTTGTCCACAATCAGCTCGTTGTACTGCACTTCGGGATAGTCCGCGGATACTTCCCGGCAGCATTTGAGAAACAGGCCGTCGCTCAGCTTCATGATATTGGCCTTGTGGATGGCCGAGATCTTTTTGCGTCCTTCGCGGCGCGCATACTCGAAGGCCGACCGGGCAATCCGCATGGAAGCATTTTTGGTGATGATCTTGAGGCTCTCCACCACGCCCGGCACCACCTCGTGTTCCAGCCCGGAATACAGGTCCTCGGTATTCTCGCGGAAGATCGCCAGGTCGATGTCCAGATCGTGAAAGCGGGTCTTCAACCCCGGCAGCATGCGCACGGGGCGAAAGTTGGTGTACAGGCCCAGTTTCTTGCGCAGCGCCACGTTGATGCTCTGGTGGCCGCCGCCGATCGGCGTCGCCGTGGGCCCTTTGAGCCCCACGTGCGTCACTTCCAGAGAGGCGAACACCTCGTCGGGAATCAACTGGCCGTATTCGGCCAGGGCGCGCGCTCCCGCATCCACGCGCTCCCACTCGATGTTTACGCCGGTGGCGTCTACGGCGCGAACGGTCGCTTCGGCAACTTCAGGTCCAATTCCATCTCCGGGGATCAACGTTATCTGATGGGCCATCACAGCTATTATAAAGTTGGGGCGATATTGCTTACCGATTTTTCAGCGGACCGGCAGGAAATGCTGGACCGGCAGCTTAGCGCACGCGGCATTCGCGACGAGCGCGTGCTGTATGCCATGAGCCGGATTCCGCGCGAGGAGTTCGTGCCGGAGCAGGAACGGGAAGCGGCCTACTGGGATGGTCCCATTCAGATTGGCTACGGGCAGACTATTTCCCAGCCCTACATGACCGCCCTGATGGCCCAGGAACTGCGCCTGACCGGTCGCGAGCACGTACTGGAAGTGGGCGCGGGATCGGGATACGCGGCGGCTGTGCTGGGGCTGCTGGCGCGCGATGTGATTACCGTGGAGCTGGTTCCCGAACTGGCGGAAAAGGCTCGTGCGACGCTGCGGCGCACCGGCTGCGGCGTCGAACGTCATGGTGATCAGCGGCGATGGATCCTGGGGCTATTCCGACCTGGCGCCCTACGACGCGATTTCCGTGGCGGCGGGCGCGCCCGAAATTCCCCCTGGCCTGCTGGCACAACTGGCCGATCCCGGCCGCCTGGTGATTCCCGTGGGGCCGCATCTGGAGCAGGAACTGGTGGTGGTGGAGAAAGAGCGGAGCGGCATCGACCGGAGAGTCTCCACCCACTGCAGCTTCGTGCCTCTGCTGGGAATCGAAGGGTGGCATTGATGCGGCTGCGTACCGCCAAAGACCGGCTCAAGATCGAACACAGCATCATCGATGGCGTGCGGGAGATTCTGGAAGAACTGCTGGCACGGAACCCCGAGATCCGATCCGTCATCCCCGGCGTCATTCGCCCGGTCCGCGATGCGCGGGGCAAAGTCAAAGTGCGCATCACCGTCCCGGTGCAGAACGGCTGGAAGGCCATCGCCCTCAGCGCCGGAGCGCGCCAGGAACTGTTCATCAGCACGGACTGGCCCAAAGAGACCCTCGAAAAGGCCCTGGAGCGGGCCGGGGCTGTACTATAGCGG
>CAVVLD010000023.1:0-24573 GCA_963748795.1 uncultured Solibacteraceae bacterium | reverse complement strand
AGGAGCTTTAATTCGTCGTCGTTGAATCCGAATGTCTTGGCCACTCGCTCGATTATAGAACTGCGTCCGCCGGTTCCGGGATACGGTAAAACCGGGCCGCGGTTCCGCCCAGCAGTTCCTCGCGGACGGGAATGGTCGCGGCACCCAGCGCCTGCGTGAACGCGGCCAGCGTCTCTTTCCAGGCGTATTCGGGAAGGCAATCCGGCCAGCCGCTGCCGAACATCAGCCGGCGATGGCCGAAACAGCGGATGGCGTGATGCACGTAAGGCCGCAGGCTGTCCGCTTTCCAGGGCGCCCGGCTCAGCCGCACCAGCCCGCTCAGCTTGCAGTACACCTGCGGCAGCGCGGCCAGGCGCTCCATGGCGGCGGCCCATTCCGCGAAATCGCCCGCGGCGATATCGGGACCGCCCAGATGATCGAGCACGATCTGCGTGTGCGGCGCGCGTTCGGCAAGCCGGAGGACCGCCGGAAGATCCGCCGTCCGCACCGTCAGGTCCAGTGTCTCGCCCGGGCTGAGGATCGCCTTGCGGACTGGCGCCCGTCCACAGAACGCCGCGAAATTTCGGATGCTGCCGCCAGGTATCCAGCCGTGCCCCTGCCGCCGCTCGCACCACGATCGCGCCGATGAAGTCCGCGCCGGCCAGTGAGGCAGGGTCCTCGTCGTCCACCACGCAGACCGATGCCGCGAACCGGTTGCGCTTCAGGATCGGCCCGAAATGCTCCGGCGGGTGTTCGGCGGTGAACCTCTGGTGGGAGTCGATCCGGAAAGGCATCGGTACGGGGATCCGCGAGATCCGCGGTCAGAAGATGAAGGCCAGTCCGCCCCGGAAGCTGCGCGGATTCTGCACCAGCAGCAGACCCTGGCCCTCGGAAGTGCTCAGCGGCAGATACCCCTGCGCCAGCAGGTTCCGCAGGTCCGCGGTGGCTTCTATACGCTTCCCGAAGCCCGGAATCGGCTGCCGGAAGTGGAGGTTCATGCCCGGCAGCGGGCCGGAACGACTGCGTGCTGTAGAGATTGTCCGGCGTGAGCCAGTCGCGGTCGCCGCTCCACTGGTAGCTGGCGATGATGCGGGTGCCTACCCGGGGAATGAGGGCTGCCACGCGCGTAGTAACCGATTGCCGCCGGCCCTGCCGGATCATGGAGCGCAGTTCATCCGGACTGTTGCTGACCAGTTCTTTCCCGTCCATCGTCAGTCCGCCGGCCGAACTGTAGATCGCCGTCACGCTCACGTTATCGCCCAGAGTCCTGCGTCAGCGCCGTGGCAAGGCCGTTGCTCGCGAAATTGCCCACGTCGAAAATCGAACTGTTGGAAAACAGATCCGGCACCACGTCGGAGGCGCCAAAGACGTCCCCGGGGCCCATCAGGGACAGCGCCAGGTTTCGCACCGCCTGGTGATATCCCGACAGATAGAAGGTGCGCGATCCCGCTTTGCGGGAGTAGGTGACTTCGTATTCTTCGCCCCGCTGGATTTCCGAGTGCCCGTTCCGCATCGAAAGACGCGGGAACATGCCCAGCGAATTCAGGTCGCGCTGCAGGTCTTCATCGTCCGTATCCGAACCAGCCAAATCCGGTCGCGCGTTGCCGGAGGTGTACGTGAATTCCACCGTGGAATTCTGCGTGGGAGTGTACGTGACGCGGGCATACGGGCTGTAGTAGTTCGAATGATTCACGAACGATACCGAGTCCATCGACATGCCGTAACGCACCGTCACGCTCTCCGCCAGTTGCACCTGGTCGTCAAAGCTGGCCGACATGCTGCGGAACGCCGGCAGTGAGGAGAGGTTCCCGGTGTAGGCGGCGCCCACGCGTCCCGGCAGGAACAGTTGCCGCATGGTGAGCGATACTTCGGGACTCCCCGCACCCAGTCCGCGGCTATAACTGGTGCGGAACGCCGTCACCGGAACTCCGTTCGACGAGCCATACCCCAGGTTGCCGGAGAATTGCAGCATGTTGCTGCCATAGAGCGAAGTTGCCAGCGCGAATGCCGTACCCATATCGGCCTGATCCGCCACCCCTTCCGCGAGCGACGAACCCTCGCCTCCGGAGAGCTTCAACATGCCGCGGGTCTCGGAGAACATGGCGTTGCGCGGGCGCGGGTCTGCCGCGGCAGCGGACAGCGGATCCGGATCCAGCAGCCGTAAAACCGGCCGGGTCGGCCGAAGAACTGCGCAGCACCCACTTCCAGTCGTCCGACATCAACGGACCGTTTTCCACCGTCGGGTAGGAGAGTTGGAGCGAGCTGAAAATCGTGTCCAGCCGGACGTTCAGGATGCTCCGCAGGCCCGGCTGCACCTTGATATCCTGCCGGATGGTGGGAGCGAACGCGGCAAACGTGACCTTCACGAAGTAGACGTCGGGAAGCAGACCGAGCAGTTTGAATTCGCCGTGCTCATCGGTCAGAACCCTTTCCAGCATGCGGTTCTGATGGTTGTAGAGGAAGACCGCGGCACCCATCTGCGGAATGCCCAGATAGTCTTTGACCACTCCCGCAATGGCCCCGGTCAGCGTCACCGGTTGCGCGGCTTGCAGAAAAGTGGGCGCGAGAAGGCAGACCGTCCCCAACGCGCATGTGGCCAACGTCTTATGCGTCTTCGTCCTGAACATCTACGACGCTTTCTTTTACTCGGACCTTCAGGCCAACGCCTGGGCACAAGTCCGCTTTTCCACTAGGTTACCGTAAATTGTGCTGATTGGGTGAGCACTTGATTACGATTTTTATCAGTCACCTTAACCCTAAGGGTATACTGTCCGGGCGCAAAAGAGTTCAACGGCAAGAATTTTTCAACCGTAACCTGGCTTGCCTGAGCGTCCGGGATCTGTCCCACGTCTTCCGTGACGTCCGGGAAGACCTTTTCGTTGCTTCCATTTCGGACCACTTCGTAGGTGATCTGCCCGTCCGGCTTGTGAGTCACGTCGTCCGGCTGGAAATTGTACAGCTTCAGGTAAATCCCCATCTTTTCTTCGTGTTTGAAGGAATTGTCGATCCTGGGCCGGACTTTGGATTCCCACAACACGAATTGACCGGTCCCGATGCTCTTAGTGGGCACCTTTTCAATCAGATCCGCCAATACCAGCGAACTAGAGGAAAGCTTTTCGCTGTCCAGACGCGGTACCACCAGCGGCATTTCGTAATGATTCAGGTTGCCGGCAATCACGTCTTTGGCGATCACCACCAGCCGGTAGGTGCCGGGTACCAGCGGTATGCTCTTTTGATAGATAGATTTACGGTCTTTCGCATTGGCCAGCAACTGACCGATCGTATCCACCGTCACATCCTCTTCAAAATTGGCGATGGGCTTCCGGGTGAGCGAAGTGACACGGCCCAGAATCTGCACCTCGGCTTTCTGATAGCCCTCTTTGTTGGTGAACTGCAGATCCTTATTGTTGAACTGCACCGTGATGTTGGTCAGCACGGAACTGTCGGTAACCGGGAAGAAATCGGCCCGCACCTGGAACGGCAGGATGTTGTAGCTGATGCGCGAGGTGACGTCGGCTTCCAGATCCTTGAACTTGATATCCGGCGGCCGCTGCAGTTTGGCGAACTGCTCCAGGCGGTTGAATTCGTTCATGCTCTCCGGTTGCCCGCCGAACGGCATCCCCAGGTGCGTGCCATCGGTGTTGTTAAAGCGCTGCGTCTTGTCGGACATGCCGAGCTGTTCCATTAAGGTCAGGCCGGCGCCGGGCACGTACAGCAGAGCGTCTTTCTCGGAGGGGTCCATGGTCATGCGGAACTCGCCGGACATGGTCGGGTCCACGAATTCGATGATCACGTTGTTGCCGATGCCGTCGATATACCGGTAGCGCCACTGCTGGAACGGGAACGTGGAGGTCTCGCCGCCGCCCTCTTCCGGAGGCCGCTCGTAAAAGCCGCCCGAGGAGTGATCTTCGATCTCATCCGGCGGACCATAGGTGATATAAATGCGGCCGCGGTCGGTCTTCCAGCCGGGAATGCCGGAAGCAAAATGCTCGTTGGCGTAGGCGATGCGGCGGTAGTGCTCTTCCTTAAACTCGTTCTCGATGGTGTCCGGGGTGGGATCGCGGCGCAGCCAGAAATTTTCGATGAACTGCTCGCGCTCGTCGTCGGTCTGCAGTTTCTTGAAAGCGGCGCGTTCCTCGTCGGTGATGATGTAAGACACGTCCTCGTTGAGCCACTTCTTATAGGGAGTCTCTAATTCCTGCCGCAGTCTTTTCTCGGCGGCGCGCTGCTGCCGGGGCGTGAGCGGGCGGGCATTAGTTTCTCTTTGGGTCTTCTTGGGAGTATCGGTTTGTTTGGGTGGGTCTGTCTGCTGCTGGGCGGCGAACAGGCCAAGCAAAATGGACAACGAAACAAAGCAGATTGAGAGGCGTGTCGCGTTCATACGGCTTAACCGCTTCCTGGCGGACTAAATTGGATCGGCTGCCATCTATTTTAGAACCCTGCGTTTGGTAGGGTCAATCCCGTGACATCCAGGCACACTGTGCCGTCAGCGCAGATCCGGTGACGAAACATTGCAATTTATAATTCTTTTGTTTTCATATGGTTAGCAAAAATAAAAAAAGAGTCTGACCTCCGGTACAGATATCTTGAAGGTGGAAGAGGGACACGGTTCAAGCCATCTGCCCGCAAATCCTGCCATACTTCTTCCAAAAATGCCCCATCCGCTCTCCCGGAGCGTTCCCATCCCAAAACCCGTGTCCCTCTTCCAATCGGTAAAATCAGAGCCTTTTGACTTTTGTGGTGAGATCGGTTAAGCCCTGTATATGCCCGCGGGCGCTTACCGGTTCCAGGTCGGAACAATCCGCTGCACGGTTCTGAGCGATGGCTACTTCTCGTATCCCGCTGCCTGGTTCTTCCCGAATGCCGACCCGCAAGAACTGGCCGCCGCCCTGGAGAGCCGCCGCCTCCCGCACGACAGCATTCTGAGCCCGTACACCTGCCTGCTGATCGAAACCGGCCGCCATGTGGTGCTGGTGGACACCGGCGCCGGAGCCGGGCTCACCACCAGCGGCGCCATCGGAGCACGCCTGGAAATGTGCGGCATCCGCCCGCGCGACGTGGATACCGTGGTGCTGACGCATGCCCACCCCGACCACATCGGCGGCGCCGTGGATGAGCGCGGGCGCCCTGCATTCCCCCACGCCCGCTACGTACTCTCCGAGGCGGAATGCGAGTTCTGGAACGGCCCGCGCACCGACCTGCGAGATGCCTGCCTCCCCGGCGAGGTCAAGACCGCCATGCTGGAGACCGCGCGCCGCTGCCTTCAGACGCTGCGCCACCAGTTGGAATCGATCGACGGAGAAACCGGAATCGTGCCCGGCGTGCGGGCCATTCCCGCGTTCGGCCACACCCCCGGCCACCTCGCAGTCCTGCTCGCATCGGAAGGAGAGCAGCTTCTCAATCTGGGCGACGCCGCCGCGCATCCGCTGCACCTGGAGCATCCCGAATGGCACAACGGCTTCGACCACGCCGCCGCGCAGGCGGTCCTGACGCGGCGCTGCCTGCTGGAGCGGGCCGCGCGCGAGGGCATGCACGTCATGGCCTTCCACTTTCCCTTCCCCAGCATGGGCCGCGTGGCTCCGCGTGCCGCCGGCGGGTGGCAGTGGTCGCCCGGATGGTAGCGCTGTAAGAGCGGTAAACTATTCGCTGTGAAGGGCTTTTTGTTTTTTCTGATGGCCGCCTCGGTTGCCTTCGCGGCGGATGCCCCCATTGCTTCCACGCCGCCGATGGGATGGAACAGTTGGGATTCGTACGGCACCACAGTCACCGAAGCGGAGGTGAAGGCCAATGCCGACGCCATGGCCGCCAAACTGAAGAGGCACGGCTGGCAGTACATCGTGGTGGACATCCAGTGGTCTGACCCGCAGGCCAAGGCGCACGGCTATCGTCCCAATGCGGAACTCACCATGGACGACCAGGGACGCCTCACGCCCGCGGTCAATCGATTTCCCTCTGCCGCCGGCGGTAAGGGTTTCGGCCCGCTGGCCGCCTACGTCCACGGGAAAGGGCTGAAGTTCGGCATCCATATTATGCGCGGCGTTCCGCGGCGGGCAGCGGTGGCGGCGCAAATTGCCGACACCTCCTCCACCTGCCGGTGGAACAGCGATATGTATGGCGTCGATATGAGCAAACCCGGTGGCCAGGAGTATTACGATTCCATCGTCAAGCTCTACGCCGGATGGGGTGTCGACTATATCAAGGCCGACGACATGGCCATCCCCTTTCACGGCGCCGAGATCGAGGCTCTGCACAAGGCAATCGTGAAATCCGGCCGGCCTATTGTGCTGAGCCTGTCGCCCGGACCGGCCGATATCGCCAAGGCCGATTTCTACGCCGCCAATGCCAACCTGTGGCGGGTCTCCGGCGACCTGTGGGACCGCTGGCAGGACGTGCTCAAAACCTTCGGCCTCATGGACAAGTGGAGCCGCTATTCCAAGCCCGGCGGCTGGCCGGACGCAGACATGCTGCCGCTGGGCCACATCGGCCTGCGCGCCGAGCGCGGCAATGACCGCGCAAGCCTGCTCACGCACGACGAACAGCGAACCCTCATCACGCTGTGGTGCATCGCGCGAAGCCCGCTCATGATGGGCGGCGATTTGCCCACCAGCGACGACTTCACGTACTCGCTCCTGACCAATGACGCCGTGCTGGCAGTAGACCAGAAGGGCACGAATGCGCATCAGGTCGAGTGCCAATAATGGCCAGATCGTTTGGGAGTCCACCGGGCCGAAGGGCGAGAAGTACCTGGCCATCTTCAATACCGGCGATCAGCCCGCGCCCGCCCATTTCGACATGAAGCTGTCTAAGCCGCGAGACCTGTGGACCGGCCAGGCGGTCGAGCAGGACATGATTGTTCCGGCGCACGGTGCGCGCCTGATCGAGGGGCGGACAAAGTAGCGGGACAGACCGGGAGGTCTGTCTTACCACCGCGGCAGAACGCGCTTCCACTCCGGGTCCACGTGCTTGCGCATTTCCGCTTCGTCGTCGCGCTTGCGAAACGGGATCTTCTCGTACCGCTCCCGCCCGCGTGCCACCTGGTCGTAATCCAGTTCCACGCCGAGCCCCGGCTTATCGGGAATAGGCACGCAGCCGTCGACGAACCGGATGCGCCCGCCGGCCACCACTTCGTCACGCTCCGTCTGCCACGGATAGTGTGTGTCGCAGGCGTAAGTCAGATTCGGGCACGCCGCCGCCGCGTGGGTCATGGCCATCAGGCTCACGCCCAGGTGACTGTTCGAGTGCATCGAAAGTCCCATGCCGAGCACGCTGGTGAGATGCGAAAGCTGCTGGACGTTACGCATTCCGCCCCAGTAATGTGGGTCGGACAGTACAATTTGCACGGCGTCCAGTTCCTTGGCGCGTGGTACGTCGGCAAAACAGGTGACGGCTACATTACTGGCCTGCGGCGTATCGTTGCCTTCCGCCAGCAAACGGCGGCGCACTTCGCCCATGCCTTCGAGCGAGGCGCAGGGATCTTCCAGATAGCCGCCGGCTGAAAGCTCGTCCTTCAATTCGCGCCCCACGCGCAGGCTCGTTTCCACGCTCCAGGCGCAGTTGGGATCGATGCGCAGCGGGTACTCGCTGCCGAAAGCCTGCCGCAGTGCCCGAATGCTGGCGATTTCCACGTCCGGTTCCAGCACGCCGCCTTTTAGCTTGATCTCGCGGAAGCCGTACTGCGCGATCATCTGCCGGCACTC
Organism: uncultured Solibacteraceae bacterium; assembly: GCA_963748795.1. Lineage (GTDB taxonomy): Bacteria > Acidobacteriota > Terriglobia > Bryobacterales > Bryobacteraceae > Sulfopaludibacter. Next base: position 16,897 of record CAVVLD010000023.1, on the reverse strand, counting down.
GCGCACGCACGCCTCGGGGTCGAGCACCTCGCCGTACTCGTCCGCGCGGGCGTCGTCTCCCACGCCCCCGCCCCCGCCGTGTTTATAAAAGAGGTACGCCGAGAAGCTCACCCGGTCGCGCACGCGCCCGCCAATCACATCGCAGCAGGGTTTGCCAACCGCCTTGCCGATCAGGTCGAGGCAGGCGATTTCGATGGCGGCATAAGTTCGGGTATGGCGGTCCAGCGGGTTCTCGCCGGGCACCAGGTAGGTCTGGGACCGTCCTCCCGGAGCGGACGCGATTTCGCTTTCGGCATCCGCCGTCAGATCGCGATACAGTCCGGCCAGTTGAAACGGATCCATGCCGATGACGCGCTGCCGGACCGCCATCAGCCCTGTCAACGGGCCGTCGCCGCCGTACGTTTCGCTGATTCCGGTGAGACCCGAATCGGTCTTCAGCTCGACGATGGTGCGCAGCGCAAACGGCGCATGGAGCCCGTAAGAACTGCGCAGCGGTGGATCGGCAATGGCGATCGGATGGAGAATGACATCGGTGATTCGCATGGCACCTCAATTGCTCTTAGAAACAGTGGAGATACGACGATGGATGCCTTCGTGATCGGCGCAACGCTTTTAGGCAGTTTCGTGGGAGCCTTTGCCCTGCAGAAGGCGGCGCTGGAAGGCCTGTTCCGGATTATGGATACCGGGCGCCGCGCCCGCCACTGATTACTTTCGCGAACCGCGCCGCAGGTTCTTCAATTGGGACTGGCGCGCTTTGATCTTCTTTCGCTTGGGCTTAGAGATCACAAAGGTGCCGCTACCCAGATATTCCGCCTGGTATAGTTTATCGCTTGCCGGTTTTTCGTCAGCCAAAACAAATCTCCTCTAGAATTGAAGCTGGATGGAGTCCTTATTGTACCGCGCATTCGGCAGGATCAAATTGGCGGGATTTCTGTTGCTGGTCGCGGTGCTGTCCACTGCGCAGCAGGATCCCCGTCAACTCTGTGGGCAAGTACCCACAATCGCGTCGGAACTGACACAGATCTCGGGAATGAAGCTGAAGCACCCGGTGCCCTGCGATTTCATCAGCAAGGAAAAGGTCAACGAGTTTCTCAAAAAGCGCGTCAAGGAGGAATCCAGCCCGGAAGAAATTCGCGCCGAAGAGCTGACCCTCAAGAAGTTCGGCTTCGTTCCGCAGGATTTCGACCTGGCGCAGAGTACCGTGGACCTGCTCACCGAACAGGCCGCCGCCTTCTACGATTACAACAAGAAGAAGCTGTTCATCACCGAATCCGACTCCAAGGAACCGCAGGAGCCGGTGCTGGCGCACGAACTCTCCCACGCCCTTGCCGACCAGAATTTCAACCTGGCGAAGTTCATCAACGCCGGCCGCAAGAGCGATGACGGGTCCACCGCGCGCCTGGCGGTAATGGAAGGGCAGGCTACGTGGATGATGTCCGAGTACCTGGCGCGCAAGAACGGCCAATCGCTCAAAACGTCGCCGCAACTGGTAGCCATGATGAGCGGCGAATCCGATTCGGGCGAGGGCGGCCAGTTCCCGGTCTACGACAAGTCGCCGCTGTATCTGCGCCAGACTTTGATTTTTCCATACACCAAGGGAATGCTGTTTCAGGACGCGGTGATTCACCGCTATAACCAGGAGGGCTTCGCCCAGGTGTTCCGCCACCCGCCGCTCTCCACCCAGCAGATCATCCATCCCGACAAGTATTTCTCCGGCGTCAAGCCCACCGATCCGGCGCTGCCCGATCCGCATCTGCCACGGCGGTACAAAGGCCTGGTCGGCGGATCGCTGGGCGAACTGGAGCACACCATTCTGCTGGAGCAATACGCCGGAAAGCAGGCGGCGGCCGACATCGCGCCCCACTGGCGCGGCTGCAACTTTGAACTGCTCGAAAACAAAAAGGCCGGCCGCGTGGTGCTGCTCTATGCTTCGGATTGGGACAGCGAGGACAGCGCGCGGCTCTTCTTCGCGGCCTATCGCCAAGCCATGGGGAAGAAGTGGAAGAGCCTGGCGATTGCGTCCGAAACGGCGGATCGTGTCTCCGGCATGGGCGACGACGGCCAATTCGTGCTGGAACGGAAGGGCTCTGTGGTTACCAGCATGGAAGGCCTGGAACCGGCAAGCTGAACTGCTAGACTGAGACTTATGGTCCAGCGCAGGATGGTTCTTTCTCTGGCGGTTCTCGCCATCGCCGCGGCCGCGTTACCGGCGCAGCAACTGCCCCGTAAGTCCCCGGAATTTGTGATCAACATGACGGGAGGGAAGCCCTCCATCCTGCTCAGCAGTTTCAAGGGCAAGGCCATCGTCTTCGCGTCCATTCTGACTACCTGCCCGCACTGCCAGCACACCGTTACGCTGCTCACCAAGCTGCAAAAAGAATTAGGTCCGCGCGGCCTGCAGGTGATCGCCTGTGCCGCCGGCCAGGATTCACCCGATCTGGCGGTCCCGCTGTTTATCAAAGAGTTCAATCCGCCCTTCCCGGTGGGCTTCACGAGCGACGTCAAAGCTGTGCTGGACTATTACCAGTATTCCCTCACCAACCTTCCCCACATGCCCATGCTGGCCTTCATCGATCGCCAGTTCAACATCCGCGCCCAGCACGAAGGCGGCGAAGAGTCGTGGTTTGCCGACCCGCAGCAGGAGACGAATCTGCGTTCGCAGATCGAAGCGCTACTGAAGGAACCCGGCGCGCGGAAAACGACGTCGAAAACGGGCACGCCCAAAAAGGGAAACTAAGACTACCGGCTGAAAGTCGCTGAAGTGTGCAGCGGCATGTGTTAGTTGGCGGACCCCTGGTCCGCAGCCGACGCCCTCGTAGGCCTCCCCGTTTTCTGGAGGCATTACCGGCCGGCGCGAGCAGCGAGTCCAGGCGGACCCGCGCGGACGGGGGCGTCCGCACACAAAGGTGAAACCTGCTGGAAGCTGTTCGCCTGAAAGGCGAAGGGTTTAGACCCTTGCGGATGGTCTTGACATCAAACTGCGCCGGCACGGCGACCTTGTAGCCTTCCTGCTTACCCGCCAGGAATTCGTCGATTTCGCCCTGGCTTTTTTAGATCGTCAAACATCGCCATGGCCCAACCTCCCATACCGGTGAAAGATTTCGTCTGCCATTTTCGCCAATTCGTTCCGCTCCGCTTTCGTCAGGCGAAAATCGCCTCGCGCTCACCGGTGCTGAAAAGCTTCTCAGCGGCCTTGAGGTACGAAGGGGTTTCAACGACGGTCCGCATTCCTGTTATGTACTCCATTGGGCACCCTGGGCCAAGTGGGCCGCAATTCCGCCGCGATATACTGGGCCATTCGGGGGGAATCCGCTGCGCCAGACCGCGTCCTACGGCTATATCAGCGATGAAGCGTTGCTCTCGCTGGACTCCATGGAGGGGCTGCATGAACTGCCGCTCGCCCCGGCGCCGAAACCCAGGCCCAAAGGTCCGCTTCTACGGCAGTGGTCGGAAGGGTATGTGCTGGCGCTGCTGGTGGCGGGCATATCTTACGCCCTGCACTACCTGCCGTTCCCGCCGTTCCGCGTGCTCGGCGCCGGCGGCGCGCGGTATCCCGTGAGCGCGGCCATCATCGCCATCCTGACCGGCGTGGCGGTGCGCAACGCGGTGCCCCTGCCGGCCGCGACCGTTCAGAGCGCCAAGGGACTGGCGCAGCGCCTCATCCCTATCATGATTGTGCTCAGCGGCGCGGGTTTGAACCTGATGCGCGTGGCGACGGTGGGTTACCGGGCGTTGCTCATCACGTTAGTCTGTATCGCGGTCGCGACGCTCACCAGCATATGGCTGGCGCGCCTGCTGGGGGTGTGGCACCGGACCGGATTGCTCATCGGCGCGGGCACGGCCATTTGCGGCACCAGCGCCATCGTGGCCGTGGCGCCGCTGATTGAAGCGGAAGATCACGACCTGATGCTCTCCATTGGAACGGTGAACATTCTCGGTCTGGTTCTGATGTTCGTGCTGCCGCCGGTGGGCGGCCTGCTGCACATGAAGAACGACGCTTTCGGCGTGTGGGCCGGCACGTCGATTCACGCCGTGCCGCAGGTGGTGGCGGCGGGATTCGCCTACAGTTCCGCCGCCGGCGCGCTGGCCACGCTAGTGAAACTGGTGCGGGTGACACTGCTGGCGCCGTTTCTGTTCGTGGTCGGACTATTATATGCGCGCCGGCAGGGCTCCCAGGTTTCGATCCGGTACGCGCGGCTGGTTCCGCCGTTCGTGTACGGCTTCGTGGCGCTTTCGCTGCTGAATACGTTGGGGCTGCTGCCGGTGCTGCAATTCCGTTTCGGCTCGGCGGCCATGGCGGACATCCTGACCAACCTGGGAGAGTTGATGCTCACGCTATCGATGGCGGCCCTGGGACTGGAGGTGAACATTCGCTTTCTGGCGCACACCGGCGGGCGCGCGGTGTTGACGGGGATAGGGGCCACTGTGGCGCTCTGCCTGGTGAGCCTGATGTTGATCCGACTGCTGCTGTAACCGGAGCCTGCGCTACAGACCGTAAAGCTTCCTGGCATTCTCGCGAAGCACCATTCGGGCGAGTTCGGAGGCGCGGCTCGCGTGTGATTTCCTGGTCGCGGAGCATTCCGGTGAGCGCGATGGCGAGGGCCTCGCGGCCCGTGCGGGCAGCGATCCAGCCGGATTCTTCCCAGCCCATTTCGGGAATGTAGGGATAGGCGTCGGTCCCGAACATCACCTTCTCCGGCACGAACTCCAGCCACTCGCGGAGAATGCCGGCCAGCGTGGCGGGCGTGTCTCCGAGAGGTCCTGCGCCGAAAAATCCAGGTAGGCGTTGGGCTTGGTCAGCAGGGCGCCGATCTCGCGCGTGAAAGGCCAGCCGCCATGCACCATCACGATGTTGGTGTGGCGCAACTCGGGATCGTTCAACACCGATTCCAGGTTGCAGAGGATTGGCGCCGGCCACGTCGAAGTAACTCCCGGCGCCGGCCATGGTGTGGAGATGGACGGCCATTCCCAGGCGGCCGCATTCGGCGGCGATATAGCGGAACAGGAAATCCTGCAAGGGCTTGTACTCGGCCTGCGTGGGGCCGGGCTTGCCGGCGAAGCGCTGCGTAGATGCGCTCGGCGTCGGCGCGGTCCACTTTGTCGAAGGCCAGCGAGCGCAGATAGGCGGCCTCGAATTTCTCGGCCACGGCGCCGCCCTGCCGCTGCCGCTCCAGCGTCGGGGTCACCACGCGTGTCAGGTACTCGGCAAGCGTGGCCGGCGGCTTGTCCATTCCCGCGTCTTTCAGGTAGCGCTGCCGCAACTGGTCTTCGAGCGCAAAGAAGCTCTTGCGGTCGGAGTTCTGCCGCGCCAGCGAGAGTTGTCGAGCGGAAAGATCAGTGCGTCGGCGTACGGAACCCAGCGAAAGCGCGGGGGCTGCGATGCTCTTGCCCATGGAAACGCGGTTGGCGAGCATCACCTCGACGCCCATCCGGTCGAGCACCCACGCCGGGTAGTTGGCGCCCTGTTCGCGTTGGATGCGCGTGCTTGCCGCCGGGCCCGCCATAGAGCGCCTGGGACGCGGCGGCGATGGCCGGCGATTGCGGGCGCAGATTCACCGGGTCGCTCTGCGGCTCCATGTTGTCCACCGGCAGGGCGTCGAATCCGCGGTCAGGCGGCTCGCCCGCATCGGTGACGCGCACCGGGTGAGCGTGATTATCGATGGCCTTGATCTGTTGAATCTCGGCCAGCAGGCCGGGATCGGCCGCGGATTGGGGAGATGGCGCACAGGATGAGAGCAACAGGGCGGCAAAGATACAGGCACACGCACGGTTCATGTCGAAACAATACTACTATGCGGCGTTGCGGGACGGAGTGGTCTGCTATTCTGGAGGGCAACCGGTGCCCACCCGCCGCTCGCCAAAAAAGCAACGCACTCCCGTCCGCGATTTTTTCGCCGAATTAGGGCCGGGACTGATAACCGGCGCGGCCGATGACGACCCTTCCGGAATCGCGACTTACTCGGTAACCGGCGCGCAGTTCGGCTATGGTCCGCTGTGGACCGCCCTGTTTTCGTTTCCCCTCATGGTCTCGGTACAGTTGATGTGCTCCCGGCTGGCGATGGTGACAGGGCGCGGGCTGGCCGCGGTGGTCCGGCGGCGCTATCCGCGATGGGTGCTGTGGAGCGCGTGCCTGCTGCTGGTCGTCGCCAACACCATCAATATCGGCGCCGATCTGGGCGGTATGGCCGACGCCACGCAAATGATCACGGGAATCAGTTCCCTGGTGTGGCTTCCGCTTTATGCGGGCCTGATGATTGTGCTGCTGTTCTACAGTTCCTATCGCACCATCGCGCGGATTTTCAAATGGCTCACGCTGGTGCTGTTTGCGTATGTCATCACCGCCTTCGTGGCCAAGCCGGATTGGGGGCAGGTGCTGCGCGCCACGTTCATTCCCGATATTCAATGGTCGGGCGCGTATCTTTCCGTGCTGGTGGGCATTCTGGGGACAACGATTTCGCCGTACCTCTTTTTTTGGCAGGCGGCCGAAGAGGTGGAGGAGGAGCGCGCCATGGGCCGGATCACGCTGGCGCAGCGCCAGGGCGCCACGATAAGGAACTACGCAGTTCGCGCAAGGATATCGTGACCGGAATGTTCTTCTCCAATTTTGTGATGTTCTTCATCATTCTGACCACGGCGGCCACTCTGCATTCCCATGGCATCACGCATATTTCGACGGCTCACGACGCCGCCGAGGCTCTGCGTCCGCTGGCCGGAAAAGGCGCGTACCTGTTGTTCACCCTCGGCCTGATGGGCACCGGTATGCTGGGCGTGCCGGTTCTGGCCGGGTCCAGCGCCTACGCCATTTCAGAAGCGATGGCCTGGAAGGCGTCGCTGGAAGCCAAGCCCCGGCTGGCGCCCAAGTTCTACAGCGTGGTTGCGCTTGCCATGCTGGTGGGACTGGCGCTGGACTATCTGGGCGTGGATGCCGTGAAGATGCTTTTCTGGTCGGCTGTGGCTAACGGCAGTTCTGGCGCCCCCGCTGATTGTGCTGGTGGTGCTGCTGACCAGCGACCCGGGCGTGATGGGCCGACGCGTGAATCCGCGATGGCTGCGCTGGATGGGCTGGGTTGCCGCCGTGGTGATGTCCGGAGCAGCCGTTGCCATGTTCGTGGCAGGTTAAAATAATTGTGATCGCTTCCTCATGTCCAGAACCCACACAGAAGTCACCGACGTTTTGGCGCACTACATTCGCGCCGTTACTCTTCGAGAGCCCGCTGCGCTTCGCAAACTGCGCGACGAAAGCGAGGATCATCCGCACGCCTCCATGCAAACCGCTCCGGAACAGGGTCAGTTGCTGCACCTGCTGGCACGCGTGACCGGCGCGCGCAAGACCCTGGAGGTAGGCGTCTTCATGGGGTACAGTTCCACCTGGGTGGCGCTGGCGCTGCCTCCCGGGCGGCAAAGTGATCGCCTGCGATGTGAGTGAAGAGTACACCGCGCGTGCACGGCAAACGTGGGCCGAAGCGGGGGTGGCGGATCGCGTGGAACTGCGCCTGGGGCCCGCACTGGAATCCCTGGACGCCATGATTGCGGCGGGAGAATCCGGCACCTTCGATTTCGCCTTCATCGACGCCGACAAGACGAACTATCCGAACTACTACGAGCGGGCGCTGGCGCTGATCCGCCGCGGCGGATTGATCGTGGTGGACAACGTGCTCTGGCACGGCGAGGTGGTCAACCCTGACAATCGCGAACCCGACACGGAAATGATCCGCGCCTTCAACCAGAAGCTTCACGCCGATGAGCGCGTAGCGCTGAGCCTGATTCCGCTTGGCGACGGGTTAACCCTGGCGTGCAAACTCTAAACCGCACCACGGTCTTTCCCTGCTACGCGCCGGACGACCGCGCCACCGCCATCGCGCTTGCCGAGTTCCTGGAGCACGGCGCCGACGTGGAGGTTTTGCTGGACGAGGGCGAAATCCGGCCCGGTGAGGATCTGGTCTCCAAGGCTCGCGACGCGCGCACCGCCGACGTGGTGCTGGTGTTGTTTTCACGTAATTCCATTCCCCCGCGCTGGCCGCGGGCGCAGTGGGAGGACGCCCTGGTCAATGAGCCGAGAGAGGAAGGCGTGCGCATCGCCTTTGTGCGCTGCGACGATTGCAACCCGCCCAGCGTGCTGCGACCGCGCTTCGAACTGGCCGGCTTGCGCCGCGCCGGTCTGCGCGAGGTGAAGCGCTGGCTGCGCGCGCGCGGCGCTTCCTGGACGCCCCCGGACGAACCGCGCGATCTTGACCATGCCGGCTATCTGGAGGACCTGGGAATCGCCATCGCCGATCGCGCCGGCGTCAGCACGGCGGCCGGCGCCGGTCTGGCCTACGAATTCGCCCGTGCCTATCGCGAAGATTTCGACGAGATCTTCCGGCTGGAATGCGGCGGCCGGTCCGTCGCGGCCCTGGCGGGCGATCTTGCTGCGCAACTCGGTCTGCGCGCTGGAGGGCGACGTGGACGTCAACCTTCGGCGTCTGGCCGATTTCTGCGCACCTCGCCGCTTTCTGTTCCTGCTGGAGGAAGGCGGCAGCCGATTTTGTTTTCGGCGGGCGCTGCTCCACGCTGCTGGTAGAAGAGCCGGGTCCGCCGGCGCAGGACGAGATCCGCGCCGGGCAGTACGCGCTGGCGCACGCCGGATGCGGCGTCGGACTGGGACGAGATCTGCCACCAGGCGCGCACCGGCCGCCGGCTCATGCGCGAGGCCGGGCGACTGGCCGAGTGCTACGAGTTCATGCAGCAGTGGAACGAACTGGCGCGGGAGTGCGACGACCGCGGGCGCGATAGACGAATCGGCGCGCGAAATGGTCTGGATTCTGGAGGGCTGGGGCCGCCTCGGACGAGGCCCGGCGACTGGATCTGCACCGCGCCGCGGAATTCGATGAACAACTGCCGCTGCAGTTTTTCTGATTTACACTGGTCGCGTGACCGTTCCCGCGCCGAATCCCGAATACCTGAAGATGCTGGCCGTCTACGGCCCGGAGATCACCGCACTGGCGCTGGCGGTGCGCCAACTGGTGATGGAGGAAGCGGCGGGCGCCGCCGAACTGCTGTACGACGCGTACAATGCCGTGGCCGCGGGATACAGTTTCACCGGGCGTCCCAGCGATGCGTGCATTCATATTGCGGTGTACGCGAAGTGGGTGAACCTGGGGTTCAATCGCGGTGTGGATCTGCCGGACCCGCGCGACATATTGCAAGGCGCGGGCCGCCAGGTGCGTCACATCCGCATCGCCGGCGTTGCGGATCTGGAGCTTCCGTACGTGCGGAAATTCGTAAAGGCGGCGGTGGCTCGGGCGATCCGGCCGGAGAAGGCCATCGCGCCCTCCAGTGAGGTGCGCGCCGTGTACCCGCGCCGGCGGCGTCCGCTGTAACGGACACGCCAACGACAACTCATCGCGGGGCGCGGAGGCGCGGAGCAACGCGGAGAAAGGCATGGGACTGAATGTCCTCCCGATTTCAGGTCTTCTCTCCGCGTCTTCCTCCGCGCGATGAATACATTCTTATCCGACCAGGTATTCTCGGGCGATTTGGATGAAGTTGTTGGCCAGGACTTTGTCCGATCCGGTCTTGATGCCGAGGTCGATGGTGGTGCGGCAGGCAGCGTGCACCTCGCGGTAGACAGCGCCCGGGATGGCCACCTTGGCCAGGCAGGCCGGAGCGAGCGACACGCCTAATCCGGCGGCCACCAGGCGGACCAGGGTGGGCCATTGCGGCGCGTCCTGCACGATGTTGGGCCGGAACCCGCTGCGTTCGCAGCAGGCCACGGTGCGATCAAAGGCCAGCGGACCCATGCGGCGCGCGAAAAAGACGAAGGGCTGTTGCCCAAGATCCCGGACTCGCAGCACGCGGCGGCGGGCCAGCGGGTGCGACTCCGGCAGCACCGCCACGTATCGCTCCCGGAGCAAGGTGCCGATCTGAATGCCTTCGGTGGGATCGCCGTCGCGCAGAAACGCCAGGTCGAGCGTGCCGTCCAGCAGCGCCGCAATCTGCGCGGAGGTGGACAGTTCGCGCAAGCGCAGCTCGACTTTCGGATACCGGCGCCGGTAGGCTTCGATGGCCGCGGGCAAATCGGTAAACACCACAGAGCCGCTGAAGCCCACCGTCAGCGTGCCTTCTTCGCCGCGTCCCAGACGCCGCACCTGCGCCAGGTCGTCCTGAATCTTCTCCAGGGTGCTGCGGGCACGTTCGGCGAGCAGTTGGCCGGCCAGTGTAAGCTTCACACCGCGCGTAGAGCGATCGAAAAGGCGGTGGCCGAGGATCTGCTCGAGCCGCTTGATCTGCTGGCTCAACGGCGGTTGAGCGATGCCCAGGCGCTCGGCCGCCCGGCTGAAATGCAGCGTGTCCGCCACGGCGAGGAAGTAGCGCAGGTGCCGGAGTTCGATGTCCTCATTCATATTTGCATCGTCTTAATCAGCATATTCCAGCTATTGGACATCTGGAGGCCGGGAAGAGTAGCTTGGGGACATGGCACCGGAGAGAGAACTGGAAATTCGTGAGTTCGAGCCCGGAGACGAAATCGCCTTCCGCGCGCTCAATGAAGAATGGATCACGCGCTATTTCGCGCTGGAGCCGAAGGACGTAGCTTCGCTGGCCGATCCGCAGGCGACCATTCTGGACCGGGGCGGCCGCATCTTTCTGGCGATTCGAAACGGGCGGCGCGGTCGGATGCTGCGCGCTGCTGGCCATGGGGCCGGGAGAATTCGAAGTCGCCAAAATGGCGGTTACCGAGTCCTGCCAGGGAGCGGGTATCGGGCGGCGCCTGCTGGCGGCCACCATCGAAGGCGCTCGCGCTTTGGGCGCGCGGCGGCTTTTCCTGGAGACCAACAGCATGCTGGCGACGGCGATCCACCTGTACGAATCGCTGGGCTTTCGCCACGTTCCGCCGGAGCGCGTGACGCCATCGCCGTACGCCCGCGCGAACGTACATATGGAACTGCATTTGCCGGACCTCCTATAATTGGAGGGTCGTGACGACACTGGTGGACAGCCCCGACCCCTGGTTTGGCGAGTGGCATTTCCACATCTTCGATGTCCCGGTGCGCGTGACGCTGTGGTTCTGGGCGGTGATCCTGGTCGTCGGCGGGGAGCAGGGCCCAGGGCCGATGGCGGCGTGGATCTGCACCTGTTTCGTTTCCATCCTACTGCACGAACTGGGCCACGTGTACGCCTTCCGGCTGTTTCGCGAACCGGCGGAGGTGGTGCTCTATCACTGGGGCGGCCTGGCGATTCCGCGGCGCGCCCTGCACCGCACGCTGCCGCGTTTCGTGGTGGCGCTCGCGGGTCCCTTCACGGGGTTTTGCGTCGCCGGCGTCACGCTGGCGGCGGCAATCTGGTCAGGCGCTGTGGTGCAGCTTGGCTCTCACACGTTGCTCCCGGTTGTGCGCGTCCTGCCGCGGACGCCTGCGTACTCGCTCTGGTACGTGGTGATGAACGACCTGTTGTGGGTCAACGTCTACTGGGGATTGCTCAACCTGCTGCCGGTCCATCCCCTGGACGGCGGGCACGCCGCGCGAGCCATATTCGAACAGGCCGACCCGGCGAACGGTGCGCGCAAGGCGCTGATCCTTTCGGCGATTGTCGCCGGAGCCCTGGCATGTTTCGCGTTGCTGGCACACAGCCTCTACATTGTGCTGATGTTCACCATCCTGGCCGTATCGAGCCTGCAGTTGCTCGATGCCGGCGGGCAGACGCGGGAGTATCGCTCGCCGCGACGCTGAGGTTCATCTCCCGGTGGGATTCGGGGAAGCCCGCACCGCGCGCTCGAAGGCCCAACCGCGAATGTGGTTGATCTGCTCCTTCATGGTGCGCGAGAGCGGCACGATCTTGACGGCGACCTTGACCAGGTCCTGCTCGGTCACGTCGCGGTCCGCCAGGCGCGCCTGAGTGATGGCGGAGACCACGCACTGTTCGATCTCGGCGCCGGTCCAGCCGACGGTGAAACTGACCAGTTGGTCGCCAGGTTGAATTGCGAGGGATCCACGCCGCGGCGCGCCAGGTGAATGCGGAAGATCTCGATGCGCTCGTCATCGTGCGGCAGATCGACGAAGAACACCTCGTCGAAGCGGCCCTTGCGGATCATCTCGGCGGGCAGCAGGTCGATGCGATTGGCGGTGGCGGCGACGAAGAGGCCGCGCGTTTTTTCCTGCATCCAGGTGAGGAAGAACGCGAAGATGCGGCCCTGCTCGCCGCCGGATTCGGTGGCTGGTGATGCCCATCTCGATTTCGTCGAACCAGAGCACGGCCGGCGCCATCTCTTCCATCATCTTGCAGGCCTCCACGAACACGCCCTCGGGCTTGCCGTGGCGGCCGGAGAAGATCTCGATCATGTCCACGCGGTAGAGCGGAAGCTCGAAATGCAGGAGGCGATGGCCTTCACGCAGAGGCTCTTGCCGCAACCGGGAATGCCCATCATGAGCAGCCCTTTGGGCACGATCTCGTTGCTCAGCTGTCGCGCATCTGAAACAGCTTGTGCCGCTCGATCAGCCATTTCTTGAGCCCCTCGAGGCCGCCGACCTCGCCCAGGTTGGTGCCGTCGGAGATGTAGTCGATGACGCCGCTGCGGTTCACCAGCACGCGCTTCTCTTCGAGCAGGCCGGGAGCGAGTCCGGCCCCAGGCGCGGTCGCGGCCGAGAGCGCGCGGCGCAGCGCGTAGCGGCTTCATCCAGGGTGAGTCCCTGCAGCGCGCGGGCCAGTTGGTCCAGAGTCGCATCGCTGACGCCATCGAGGCTGCCAGGCGCCACCAGCGGCGCTTCTTCGCGGAGGAATTCCACCAGTTCGACGATGTCGGGCGGACGCAATTCCAGGAACATGATGCTGCGCTCGATCTCTTCGGGGATGAAGCGCACCGGCGAAGTGATCACGACGAACTTGCGCTGGTCGCGGCAGCTTTCGTAGATGTCGCGCAGGCGGCGCCGGATTTCGGGCGATTCGCGCAGCGGCTCGTGAAAATCCTTCAGATGGAAAATGGCCGGGCCCGGGTGCGCGGCGATGAAATCCAGCACGGCGCGCGGCGATTCGGCGCCGGCCTGGACGGCGGCGCCCTCGCAGCGCATGCCTTCGGTGAGGGTCCACTGCCATACGGGAGCGGGATCGGATAGTGTGGCGGAGACCGCGCGCAGCAGTCTGCCCACGCGGCGCTCTTCGGCGCTGCGAATGTAAGTGAGCGGTCTTCCCGATTCGAAGATTTCGCGAATGGTCCGGGCGGCCCGGCTGGTGGAATCGTTCGGCGTAAGCGCCATCTCTGTTCATTATGACGAACGGCGGCGTCCGATAGTCGGAATATCAGGCCGAATGCAGGCGGCGGGCGGCGTCGATTCTGGCGGCGCGCCAGGAGGGGATCGCCGCCGCGGCCAGGGCAAGCAGCATAACGGCCAGGGCGGCGGCGGCCATGGTGGCGGGACTGCGCGGCGGGATCCCGAAGACCAGGTCAGAGAGGCCGCGCGCCGCGACCCATCCGCCGACGAGGCCGAAAGCGAGGCCCACCAGGGCGAGCCGCACAGCCTGCAGACTGGTCCACCGCAGAATGGTGAACGGGCGCGCGCCGAGGGCCAGCCGGATGGCGATTTCGGGTTCGCGGCTGGTGACCCAATAGCTGAGCAGGCCGTAGATGCCGACCGCGGCCAGCAGCATGGCGAGAGCGGCGAACAGCGTGAGCAGCAGCGTGCTGAACCGGCGGCGCGCGAGGCCCGCGCCCAGCGCTTCTTCCATGGTGCCGAGCTGCAGCAGCGGCAGATTGCGGTCGAGGCCGGCGACCAGGCGGCGGATGGACGGGGCCAGCGCGGCGGGATTCGCCGGAGGCGCGGATGAGGATGGTCATGGCGCTGCTGTTCTTTTGCGCGGCCGGCTGATAGATCTCCGGCATGGGCTGCGAATCGAGCCCGAATTGTTTCACGTCTCCGGCGACACCGACAATCTCCAGCAGGTCGCCCTTCTGATAGGGTCCGCCGACTTTGATCTGATGTCCGACGGCGGGTTCGGTGGGCCACCACTGGTGCGCGAAGGTCTCATTGACGATGGCAATTTTCGCATCCCGAGGCGCGGTCGGTTTCGGCGAACTCGCGGCCCTGCCGGATGGGAATGCGCATCATGCGGAAGTAGCCCGGTTCGGCGATGTTGAAGAGCGAGAGCGGGAGATCATTCTGCGCGGGCGCGGGGAAGCCGGGGATGGAATAGAACCAGTCGCCGCAATCGCCCGCGCCGGGCGGGCAATACACGGCGCTCGCGTCCGACCACTCCGGGGACGCGGTGCAGATCGGCCAGCAAACCGTCATAGAATTCGTTGACTGCCGCCTGTGTCCGGTAACTCCGCCCGGGCAATTGCAGCCCGAACTTCCAAATGGCTTGCGGATCGAAACCGGGATTGCTCTGCTGCGCGGCGATCAGGCTGCGCAGCAGGAGTCCGGAGCCGAAGGCCAGCACGAAGGTGAGGGCCACTTCGACCACCACCAGCAGGCTGCGCAAGGCCTGCCGCTGCTTGCCGGCGCCCGGACGCTCGCGAGCCTTCCTTTAAGGCGCCGGCAGATCGATGCGGCCCACGCATCAGGACCGGCGCCAGAGCGGCCCGCGACGACGCCGGCGAGCCAAGGTGATCGCCGCAGGCGACGGCGAGCGCCACGGGAAGATCGATGGTGGTCTCCGCGAGGCGTGGAATGTCACGCGGCGCGAGTGCGACCAGCAGGCGGAGAGCGTAGCCCAGGCGAACGCAATGCCGGCCAGTCCGCCCGCCACCGGCGATCACAATATTCTCGGTGAGCAACTGCCGCACCAGGCGAACTGTCCGGCTCCGATGGCTTTGCGCACGGCCAGTTCGCCGGTGCGCGCGGTATTGCGCGCCAGCAGCAGGCTGGCGACGTTGGCGCAGGCAATCAGCAGGATCAGCACGGCCGCGCCCATCAGGACCAGCAGGGTCCCGCGGATGTCGCCGGTGTTGTCGCTGGCCCAAAAGGCGCCGGAACTGTGATGGTCGGCTTCCGGACCGGGATCGACTTCCGCCAGGTGGCGCATGATGGCGTCGAGATCGGCGGTCGCGCGCGGCGAGCGTGACGCCCGGTTTCAGCCGCCCCAGGATGCGCATGGATCCATGCTGGCGGCGGTCCACCGTGTTGCCGGCGATGCGGCCGAGCGGCAGATAGTAATCCACTGTCCAGGGTTCCCATAGCGGCGCAGCTACGCCGACCACTTCGAACGGATTGCCGTTGAGCGTGAGCGTGGCGCCGACGATGTGCGGATCGCCGCCCAATTGGCTCTGCCAGAAGCGATGGTTCAGGACAATGACGGGCGCGGCGCCGGGCTTGTCATCGGCGTCGTCGAAGAGGCGGCCGAGCAGCGGGTGCATGCCGAGCAGGGCAAAGTAGGGCGCGGTGACCGTGAGGCCCGTAGTGGTTAGCGGTTCGCCGCGACCGGTGAGCGTCCGGCCGGTGAACTGGAACGCGGCCATTTCCTCGAAGGTGTGGTTGCCCGATCGCCAGTTCTGGAAGTTGACCCAGGTGACGCTGATGCCCTCGGCGCGGGCGGTGCCTTCGCCGAAACGCACCAGCCGGTCGGACGCGGGATAAGGCAGAGGCTTGAGCAAAACCTGGCGTCACCACGCTGAAGATGGCGGTATTGACGCCCACCCCGAGAGCGAACGTGAGGATCACGACGAGCGAGAAGGCGGGCGCGCGGCGCATGGCGCGCAGACCGTAGCGGACATCCTTCCACAGGCTTTCGAACGTGGGGAAGCCCCAGGCGTCGCGGGCCCGCTCGGCGATCAGAGTGACGTTGCCGAACTCCCGGCGCGCCTGTTCGGGCGATCGTGTTCTCCCCTTGCATTTCCAGGTGGCTCTGGAGTTCTTCGGCAAGATCGTCAGCCAGGCCGGGCCGTCCCGCGGCCCAGGCGCGGAATCTGCTCCACCATTCCCGCATGTTACGCCTCCGGACTCAGCACGCGGCTCATGGCTTCCACGAACCGCTGCCACTTGGAACTTTCGGCCACCAGTTGTTTGCGGCCGAGCGGGCGTGAGCCGGTAATATTTGGCGCGGCGTCCGTTCGGCGAAACTTTCCATTGGGCGCTCAGCCACCCACGCTGCAGCAGGCGCTGCAAGGCCGGATAGAGCGAGCCGTTATCCACCACGAACTCCTTGGCGGACTGCTGTTCCAGGAACTGCGCGATGCCATAAGCGTGATTGGGAGCGGCCTGCAGGCTGCGGAGGATCAGAACTTCCAGCGTGCCCTGAAGGAACTCCAGTGGACCGTCTACGGTAGACATACTATCTATATACCAAATTTTGGCGACCGGTAGCTGTAGGCGGTGTACTCCATTTCACTCCAGGCGAGATCGGGGACCGGGTAGCCGGGGTAGAGCGGAGTCGTGACAGGAGTGAACTGTACGCGAATGCGAACGCTGGCGCGGCCCTTGGTGAGTGCGAGTGGCAGGAGGAATTCGTCGTCGCGGAAACGGCGATTGGAGGTCTGCACGATGTGCTGGGTGGCGCCGAGTTCTTTCGGTGTGCCGGGGTTGGAATAGACGCAGGTGTTGGAGCCGGCCAGGTACCAGACGCCCGCCGGCTGCCACTGTTTGCCGGCGGCCACGAAGACTTCGGCGCGCTGGTTGGGAAAGCTGTAATCCAGCTTGCGCCGCAACAGCACGCCCAGGTTTTTGGGATCGATCTTGAGGGTGAATTCGGACGACGTTTTGGTGGTGCGGCCGCGATCGGTCTGGGCCGGATAGATCTCGCGGCCCTGCACGGTGTCCGGTCCCCATTCGTAGCGCGAGGCGATCTCGTACGGCTCCGACGCCTGGGGCGAAAGGTAACGGTGGGCGCGTTCGCTGGCGGGGTCGCCAATTTTCAGGCGGTCGGTGCGCACCAGCGCAGGCGCGGGCAGGCCGTACCAGTAAGTGACGGTCTCGTAATGCTGGGTGGATTCGTT
>CAVVLD010000022.1:0-50518 GCA_963748795.1 uncultured Solibacteraceae bacterium | reverse complement strand
GTCACTTCGCCGGCGAATGCATTGAGCTGATCCACCATGATGTTGACGGTGTTCTTCAGCTCCAGAATCTCGCCGCGTACGTCCACCGTGATTTTCCGGCTTAAGTCGCCCCTGGCCACCGCTGTAGTCACTTCGGCGATGTTGCGGACCTGCGCGGTGAGGTTGCCGGCCATGAAATTGACCGAGTCGGTCAGATCCTTCCAGGTGCCGCCCACGCCTTTCACATCTGCCTGTCCGCCGAGTTTGCCTTCGGTGCCCACCTCGCGCGCCACGCGAGTCACTTCTCCGGCGAACGCATTGAGCTGGTCCACCATCGTATTAATGGTGTTCTTCAATTCCAGAATTTCGCCCAGCACGTCCACTGTAATCTTGCGGCTTAAATCGCCTCTGGCCACCGCCGTTGTCACCTCCGCGATGTTGCGGACCTGTGCGGTCAGGTTGCCCGCCATGGAATTGACCGAGTCGGTAAGATCCTTCCACGTGCCGGCCACGCCGCGCACGTCCGCCTGGCCGCCGAGGTTGCCTTCGGTGCCTACTTCGCGCGCCACACGAGTCACTTCGGAAGCAAACGAACTGAGCTGATCGACCATCGTGTTGATGGTGTTCTTCAATTCCAGAATTTCGCCGCGCACGTCCACGGTGATTTTGCGGCTCAAATCTCCCCTGGCCACGGCGGTAGTCACCTCCGCGATATTACGCACCTGGTTGGTGAGGTTGCTGGCCATGGAATTCACAGAATCGGTAAGATCCTTCCACGTACCCGCCATACCGCGGACGTCCGCCTGGCCGCCGAGTTTGCCTTCGGTTCCGACCTCGCGCGCCACGCGAGTCACTTCGCCGGCAAATGCATTCAGTTGGTCCACCATCGTATTGATGGTGTTCTTCAACTCCAGAATTTCACCCCGTACGTCCACCGTGATCTTACGCGAGAGGTCTCCGGTGGCGACTGCGGTAGTCACCTCCGCGATGTTGCGGACCTGGGCCGTTAGATTACCGGCCATGGAGTTTACGCTATCGGTCAGGTCCTTCCACACGCCTCCAACGCCCTGCACTTCAGCCTGGCCGCCCAATTCGCCCTCTGTGCCCACTTCGCGCGCCACACGAGTCACTTCCCCGGCGAACGCATTGAGTTGGTCCACCATGGTGTTGATCGTGTTTTTCAGCTCCAGGATTTCGCCCTGCACCAGCACGGTGATTTTGCGGCTCAGGTCGCCTCTGGCCACGGCCGTAGTGACTTCGGCGATGTTGCGTACCTGCGCCGTCAGGTTGCCGGCCATGGAGTTCACACTGTCTGTTAAGTCTTTCCAGACGCCGGCGACGTCCTTGACCACCGCCTGCCCGCCGAGTTTGCCTTCTGTGCCCACCTCGCGTGCCACGCGAGTCACTTCGCTGGCGAAACTGTTGAGCTGGTCCACCATGGTGTTGACCGTGTTCTTCAGCTCCAGGATCTCGCCGCGAGCATCCACCGTGATTTTGGTGGAAAGGTCGCCCCTGGCCACGGCGGTAGTCACACCAGCGATGTTGCGGACCTGATTGGTCAGATTGCCCGCCATGGAATTCACACTCTCAGTGAGATCCTTCCACGTGCCCGCGACGCCCTTGACTTCGGCCTGACCGCCCAGTTTTCCGTCCGTTCCCACTTCGCGCGCCACGCGAGTCACTTCCGATGCGAAGGAGCTGAGCTGGTCCACCATGGTATTGATGGTGTTCTTCAACTCCAGAATTTCACCACGCACCGCCACCGTAATTTTGCGCGACAGATCCCCATTGGCCACTGCCGTGGTCACCTCGGCGATATTGCGGACCTGCGCCGTCAGGTTGCCCGCCATGGAGTTCACACTGTCCGTCAAATCCTTCCAAGTGCCCGACCCGCCGCGTACATCCGCCTGCCCGCCCAGGATGCCTTCGGTACCCACTTCGCGGGCTACGCGAGTCACTTCACTGGCAAAGGCGTTGAGCTGATCCACCATGGTGTTGATCGTATTCTTCAGCTCCAGGATTTCACCGCGTACGTCCACTGTGATTTTACGCGAGAGGTCGCCGTTGGCCACTGCCGTAGTCACCTCCGCAATGTTGCGGACCTGCGCCGTCAGGTTGCCCGCCATGGAGTTGACGCTGTCGGTAAGGTCTTTCCAGACGCCGGCCACGCCTTTTACCACCGCCTGGCCGCCCAGCTTCCCTTCGGTGCCGACTTCGCGGGCCACGCGAGTGACTTCGGAAGCGAATGAACCGAGTTGATCCACCATGGTATTGATGGTGTTCTTCAACTCCAGAATTTCGCCCTGCACATCCACCGTGATCTTGCGCGACAGATCGCCGTTGGCCACCGCCGTGGTCACTTCGGCGATGTTGCGGACCTGCGCCGTCAGGTTACCCGCCATCGAGTTCACGCTATCGGTGAGATCCTTCCACACGCCACCGACGCCTTTCACCACCGCCTGGCCGCCCAGTTTGCCTTCCGTACCAACTTCGCGAGCCACGCGCGTGACTTCGGAAGCGAATGAGTTCAACTGCGCCACCATCGTATTCACTACGCGCGCGGTGTGCAGAAACTCACCTTTCAGGGAGCGGCCGTCGACCTCCAACGCCATGGTCTGTGAAAGATCTCCCTTCGCCACCGAACCGATCACTCGCGCCACTTCCGTGGATGGCTGTACCAGGTCTCCAATCAACCCGTTAACCGAATCCAGGCACTCCGCCCATCCGCCCGCTGCCGAACCGAGACTTGCCCGCTGGCTGATTTTGCCCTCCTTACCCACGGCACTGCTGATGCGTGCGAACTCACTGGCCATACGCTCATTCAACTGAAAAATGTCGTTCAGAGTGTCGGCGATCTTCCCCGCTAACCCGGTCTGGTCGACCGGTAGGCGGGCGGAAAAATCACCGTTTCGAAAGGCGATGAGCGTCCGGAGCAAAGCACTGGTATCGAGAGCGTCGGTTGCGGATTCGGTCTTCATTGTCAGGCTCCTGTCTCCATATAATGTGAACGGCTATACGTCTCGCAATTTCGTACTGGACTGCTCCAGTAGAGCTTTGAACACGGCTCCGAGGGCAAGAAACTGGTCCAGGCTGGAGGGCTTCCGGAGATAGTGAGACGCTCCCAGGCGAGTCGCCACTTCGCGATCGCGCGGTGAATCCGAAGAGGTCAACACAACCACCGGCACGTCATCCATCCGTGGCGTCTCGCGCAGTTTTTGGAGAATCTCGAGACCATCGTGCCGCGGTAGGTTCAAATCCAGAATAATCAGACTGAACTGCTGTGGTGTCGCTTGCTGGTTGGTGGCGGAAATGATTTGTAAGACTTCCTTGCCATCTGGCGCCACGTGCATCACGAACGTGACTTGATGTTCCTTAAGAGCCTCGCGGATCAGGTAGACGTCGGCGGGATTGTCGTCGGCCACCAGGATTTCACGCATGATCTCAGGTACTGGTGAAAGTTTTGCATCCCCAGTGGTGCAAATCTTGGCGCGCTCTTCGTTCATCTTCCCCTGCCGGAACATTCAGCCGGTATTAAAATCACCATTTCTGCACTCATTTTCATGCCAGTTGGTACACTTGACGGCGCTCAGCCAAAGCACTTTATTGTCCAACTTCAGCCCGGTCAATTTGCGGCACTCGCGATGACCCCATGCTAGCTGAATCAGGGTTTTCCCAAGAACCGCAATCCGCATATGTCTGTTCGTATAAGTACACAAGCCGGGGCCAATTGTGGCTGTTGAGACGGAATCGGCGCTTCATGTGCTTTGATCAATCGTGCCACAGAGCTTTCAGGAGCCCTTCAGGACAATGACGAACATTCGCCAATCTCCCGAACACGCGTTTCAGGACTTACTGAATTGGGCAATACCGCCTTTTACGTGCGCATGGCCAGAGGATTGCACCCCGCTTGACTCGGGGGGTGGGCTGGGGTGTCTGGAAGTGGGCGTAGCCCTGCGGCTATCTAAGGTCCGAACCTGCCAATGACGCAGAATCCAAAAACCATTCTGGTAATCGACGACGAAGAGTCGCAGCGCGAAACTTTGAGTGAGGTCCTCTCTCGCGCCGGCTTCCGCGTGCTGACAGGAGGAGGATACGCCGACGGCGTGTCACTCTATCAGCAATACGGACCCGAGATCGCCCTTCTGCTAGTGGATGTTTCGTTACCGCAGGAAAACGGCTTTGAACTGGCCAAGGCTCTGTGCAGGATCGAGCCGGGCCTGCGGGTGCTTTTCATGTCGGGCGGCGTCGGAGCGGAACTGTGCCGGTTTTACGGTATATCCGCCTCCACCGCCGGCAATCTCCTGGCGAAGCCGGTTGTGTCCGGCGCCCTGCTACGCAAAATCCGGCAGATGCTTGGGGTGAATTGAGCGCACTGTGCGAATGCCGTCAAATGGCGAAGAATCTCCCCCATCCATTTCGCGGTCAGACTACAATAATGGACTGCGGGAGGGGATGGAAGCCTTGGCAGCCCACATAATGGTGGTCGACGACGAGGAAGGCCAGAGATCCGACCTGGCGGCAATGGTCCAGTCCTTCGGCTTTCAGGTCATGGCGGCGAAAGAGGGGCGCGACGCGCTGAACAAGCTTGCCGCATTCCCCGCCAGTGCCATACTGACCGACCTGGTGATGCCTGGCATGGACGGCTTTGCGTTCCTAAGGGAATTGAACGCTCAGGGCAATCGTACCCCTGCGATTGTGCTCACGGCTTTCGGCAGCATCGACCAGGCCATCTCGGTGGTCCACGACCTGAAGGCTTTCTGGTTCCTGGAAAAACCGGTGCAGCCCGGAGTGTCTGCGCGTTCTTCTGGGACGGGCGCTGGAGCAAAACCACCTGGTGGAGGAAACCGACCGGCTCAGCAGGCAGCTAGCCTATCAGGGAGTGCTGGGCGATCTGGTTGGCAATTCCGCGCCCATGCAGGAGATTTTCTCGCTGATCCGGCAGGTGGCGCCGACCACGGCCTCGGTCCTGATCAGCGGAGAAAGCGGAACCGGTAAGGAACTGGTCGCACGCGCGATCCATTCGCTGAGCCCGCGCAGCGGAGCCCCGTTTGTGGCCGTGAACTGCGCCGCGCTTCCCGAGAGCCTGATGGAAAGCGAGTTGTTCGGGCACGAGAAAGGCGCATTCACGGGCGCGGTGGAGCGCCGCGCCGGCTGCTTCGAACAGGCTCAGAACGGCACGCTGCTGCTCGACGAGATCGGCGAAATGCCGGTGGCTACGCAGGCCAAGCTGCTCCGCGTGATTGAGGAATCGAAGGTGCGCCGCCTGGGCGGTACCAGCGACATCCGCGTGTCCGTGCGCGTCCTGGCAGCCACCAATCGCTCGCCGGAGAAGGCTGTGCAGAGCAAATTGCTGCGCGAAGACTTGTATTACCGGCTGAATGTCTTCCATATCTCGATGCCGCCGCTGCGCGAACGCAAGCAGGACATTCCGCTGATGGCCTCCGCTCTGCTCCGCGATCTCAATCGCAAACATGGCTGCCGCGCAACGAATCTCAGTCCGGAAGTGCTGGATCGCCTGCAGGCCCACAGTTGGCCGGGCAACGTGCGCGAACTGCGCAATCTGATCGAGCGCGCCGTGATAGTGGCGGGCGCCGGGGAAATCGAACTCCGCCACCTTCCCGGCTCTGCCATGCCGGCGCCGCAACCGTCCGCTCCGGCTTCGCAGGCTCCCGCGGAAGACGTGCTGCAGATTCGCGCCGGGTTCCGCATGAGCGAAGTCGAAGAGGCTTACATTCGCCTCACTCTGAAGCAGACCAACAACAACCGGCGTAAGGCGGCGGAAATGCTTGGACTGTGCCTTCGCACTCTGCATAACAAGCTCCGGTTGCTCGAGGGGAAAAAGGCGCGAAGCGCGGCTCAGGGCCAGGAGACGACGGGATAATCCACCGGCATCACCGTTCGGCGGGCAGGGTGAAGAAAATCGTGGAATTGCCGCCGGCCTGCCTGTCCAGCCGGATGCGGCCTCCATGGCCCACCACGATGGCGCGGCTAATCGCGAGTTCCATTCCCGATCCGTCAAAACCACCGCCGGACGTGCGCGAGAACGGCCGGAAGAGGGTCTCGGTATCGGCGGCATCGAGCGTGCCATTGTCGTGGACCCCGAAGATACATTCCGATGACCTGAGTTCGGCGCCGATATGAATGCGAACAGGAGCGCTGCCATTGCTGTGCGTCAGGGCATTCAGCAGCAAACTCTCCCATAGCTGCAACAGCCGGTCCGCATTACCTGGCACGGTGGGCAAGCGGTCGTAAGTTACTTGCGCGTTTCGATCGATGAGCGTCCGGGCCAGTTTCGCCAGCGCGGTTCGCAGAATCACCTCCATGGGCACCGGCGTGAAACTCGCCTCTTCCATCTCGAGCGCCAAGGCATAAGCGGATAATCCGTCCACCACCTGATCGATTTTTTGAGCGCCGCCGGTGATGAAACCGATCCTTTGCTCGAAGTCGACAGGCCGGGAAGCGTCACGGCTCTTCACCAGTAACTCCGCGTGCGCCCGGATCGCCCGCGCCGAGGATCGCAGATCGTGACAGGCGCGCAGCAACAACTCACTCACTTCGCTCGCTGGCATAATCTGATGGTACCCCGGCTACTCACGGTGCCATTCATTCCGGAGATTGCGGAGTACCACGGCTGTGGCAACGCCGCCAGCGTCGGCCACCACATCCAGATACTCGAAACGATTGCCGTAAACTCTGGTCTGCGCAAACTCCAAAAGAATACCGAATGACAAAATCATCAGGGCTGTTCGCGCCACCGCGCTGGTGCTGCGGACCCGCCACGTGGTGAGAATGCAGGCCGCCAGAAAAGCCGCATAATGCGCGCAATCGTGGACCATCCCGAAGGTCGCCATGCGGCCCTTCCAGGGTTGCGGCAGCAGAGCGAAACAGGCGATAAGCGCCAGTGTGCCGATGCCGGCCAGCCGGGACGCAGTCATCGGACATAGTGCCGCCACGCCACCAGGCTGTATTCAGTGAGGAGGCGCACCGGACGGAATACGCGATGCAGGAAGGCCAGTTGCGGAGGCAATTGCATCCACTCGTTGGCTTCCGGATGCGGCGGCCGGATCGCCGAGTAGAACAGGATGCGGGCACGATCGGCCCACCGCTCTCTGCTTCGCATCATAAAAAGGTAGCGGCTGGCTCTGAGTTGATAGTGGGATTGGCCGGCGGGTATGACAAACAGTTCGGCGTGCACTCGCGCCGCCAACCGGCGGGCTGCGGAATCCGCTTCCAGACTTCTCCTCACTGGCTCCGGTAACTCGGCGCCTTGCGATTGCGCCAGGTACAGGCCTAAATGCAGCAGGCGAAGGATCCCCAAGCTCTCCGCCCGCTCCAGGACGGCAGGCCAATTAAGTGACTGCGTCACGCGAATCACTTCCGCCAGGCAGGTGATCCACTCAATGCGCTCCCAGCAATGCTTGGCTCCATGAACGCACAGGTATAGAACCAGGTCTTCTGTAGCCAGCGTGGAAGCCTCGTGGCCGGGCAACGCGATTCTGGTGGCGCGATGCCAGAACGCGGTCAGGGGAAGATCCACCGAGGCATTCCGCTCACAGAAACGCCAGTGAAGTTCCACCACAATCCCCCGGGACTCATCCCGGAATTGCATGGCGCATTCGTTCTCCACGTAACTCCGCTCCTGTTCGGCCGTGAATCGAAGTGCCGGCCGGTATCCGAGCGCGCCCAGGGCCTCGCTGCCCAGGCTCAGGTGGCTTTCCGGCACCAGAATGTCCAGATCGCAGAAAGAGCGAAACGAAATGCTGCCGTAAGCGGCCATGGCCACCGCGGGACCTTTGCACGGCATCGCCGGAATTCCCAGTCTTTCAAAGGTCCCGCAGGATGCGGGCGAGTTCGCCGTTCAGAGCCATGCTCCGCGCCACTCGCAAGCGGACCGCGGCGCACAGGCTGTCCAGCACCGGCGGCGGGACCTTGCACAAACAGCCCTCCCGTTCCAGGGTGGAATACAGCAACACCAGAATGCGATGCCGGTCCGCCATCTGCAGCAACAGCCGCCAGTCCAGCGGTTCCGCCATAAGGTTTTTGAATTTTGCGGATTCCTCCGCGCTCAACTGCCTGCGGGCTCCGAGAAGCAACAAGGCATGCTCGGGTCTTCCGGAATCCATGCTATTGTTTCGTCCCTTCGCGGTGTTTGAGAATACGGTCCAGCACACCGCGGATTTCCTGCAGACCGTGAAAAGTTCGCACGCGGTAGACAGGCACAACATTCGCCAGTTGGGCGCACATCTGCAGGTGCTTCCCGTCGCCTTCCACTCCCCAGCGCGTGGGAACGGAGTGGCGAATCAATTCCCTCATGGTGTCCACCGTGGAAAGCCTGCTCACTTCGGGGGCAGCCTCCCGGTCCAGCACATAGATCGCATCGAGCGGTACCGGCCCGGTGCTAAACCCGTCCAGCACCGGTTGCGCATGCTTCACCTGCGACTCATGCACGGGCCGGAGATAGGAACGGTTATAGCCTAACGCGGCGGCTACCTCCGGGTATATTTTCAGACTCGGAAATGCAGGCAGAACCGTGGGCGGCGATTCTCTCAGATTGAGCGCGGCGTTATCGTCGGCAACCACGGAGTAGCCGCGGGCATGAAAGCCCGAGGCCATCGTCGATTTGCCCGCGCCCACTGAACCCACAAACGCGAAACAGCGGCCGCCGGCGCTCACGATGCTGGCGTGCAGCACAAATAACCCTCGCTGATGGAGAATCGCGGCCAGCATCATCCCCTGTACATAGAGCCGCAGCAGCGCGGACTCCGCGCCCGGCTCGGGTGTGACGATCACCTTTCGGCCGCCGCACACCTGGAACTGGCCGGCGCGGGGATAGGAAAAATATGCCTCCGCGTCCGGATTCGACCGCCACTGAATGGACTGCGTTCCGTCCAGCGGCCGGGCTTCGGTAAGACGGATATCGACATCGCCGCCGGTTTGCGCCGGAGGCAATTCGAGCAATGGAATTTCGGAACCGATTCGTAAACTGTAAGCCGAGTAATAGAGCACGGTATTATTTTTCCAACATCCAAAAAACCGGGTGGGCTGTCGTTTCCGGCTGCCCACCCGGCAGCACGATTCAACTATTAGCCGCTGATGGAATTGTTCTCGAAGAGGAAACCATCGGCGCCGCCCATAGTCTTATTTTTTGCCAGCGTGAGAGTTTCAACATCGCCGAGAATTGTCAATTGGGGCTGATTCCATTCCTTTTTGTTCAAGGATTCAGTCATCGGTTTTTTCTCCTTTCTGCTCCCCGCCGGATAATCCCGGTGAGTTGCTGAATTAAGACGCAAATCCGGCAGATCGCAACCAAAGAGCCAGGTTCAAGGTGGCGAATAGTTGAATCCCTTCGCCCTGTCCCTGTGAGTGGCCTTTTTGATATGCGGTGTACGCGGCGCGAACGGCGTCCGCATCGATAAACGGCGCCAGTTCGGCGGTGCCGCGAAGTGATATTTCCTCCAGCCGCTCCCGCTCGAAATCGAGCAGACGGAGATAGAAATTCGGGCTCAGATTTCCTTTTCGAGGGCGCCACTGGATGTCTGGCGGAAGAATGCCGGACATCGCGCGCCGCTGAATATAGCGATTCCACCCGTCGCCAAGTTTCTGTTCTGCCGGCAGCGCCACGCAAAACTCCATCAACCGGCGATCGAAAAACGGGTAGCGCGCCTCAACTTCGAACGCTGCGCTGGCCTTATCGGCGATCTCCAGGGTATAGGCGTACAATGCCTGATTCAGCCCCATGCAATGCGTTTCCCGAGCCGTTCGAGTCAGAGTCCACCTGGTCTGGTCGCGCAACAGGCGCCGCGCTCTTTCTTCGATGCGGGTTCGCGCCTTGAATTCCGGATTGATGAAAATATACCCTCGCCGCAGCGCACGCCCGCGGGTTCGCAGGAACGTCCGCAAACGGTACGCCCAAGCCGGCGCCAGAGGCTTTACGCAGTACTCATGTAGTATCCGCTTCGGTGCGATGCCGGCAAGATGATGCTCGCGAAAGCAGCCGCGTTTCGCGCCACAGCCTGATCCAGCGCAGGGTTTGGGCGAGTTCGGTCAAACGTTCGAACCCATGAGACACCGTACTGTCCCCATCGAATCCATCCAGAAACACGCGTACACCCTGTTTCCGCGCCGCTTCGTACATGGCCCAGTGCAGATAAAGATTGGGAGCATAATTGGCGTGATCCAGGTGATAGTGCATCCTGTCGACTTGCCACAAAGGGCTCAGGCGATCCGCCTCGATAAAGTGGGGCGCAAAGTTGCCGCGCTGCCAGTACGGCCTGCATCTGTGGCCGTTCATCGATCTTTCGCAGATCCTTTTCAGGCAGGCTCGGAAAAATCAGTGAGAACGTGCGCAGCGGTCCGGCGCCTTCGGGCAGCATTCCCGCCGCGGCGCAGGCCACCGAAGAAGAGTCGAGACCGCCGCTCAGAGCGGCCCCCACCGGGTAAGCGCTACGGGTTCGGCAGCGCACTGCTTTCAGGAAAATATCCCTGAACGCTTCCGCATATTCTGCATCGGAGCCCAGACGCAACTCGCTTCGGGAATCGAGCGCCCAGTATTCGCGCAACTGGGCCTTGTCCGTGGTGATTGTGAGGGTGTGGGCGCCAGGCAGGCGAAAAATGTTCTCGTAAAAAGTTCCCGCCCGATCTTCGAAAAGCGTCACCAGATATTCGGCCACGCGAAGTTCGTTGAGTCTCCGCGGCACCTCGGGCAACGCAAAGAGAGCTTTAATTTCCGAGGCGAACGAAAAGGCTCTTGGCGACAAGTGATAATAAAGGCCCTTCACGCCCATTGGATCGCAAGCGCAAAACAGGCGCCTCGCCGGCCGGTCCCAAATTACAAAGGCAAAATCGCCCAGAATCCGCCGCGGGCAATCCTCGCCCCATTTTCGGTACGACCGCCAGAATGAGTTCGGAATCCGCCGGTTGCCCGGAGGGATCATGCCGCCACAAATCATCCATCAACTCTTCGCGATTGTCGACGCGGGCATCCGCGGTAACGGCATAATCGCCGTCTTGCGAAACCAGGGGCTGGCGCTCATGAAGCGATTCGGGAGTGATGCGCAGCATGCAATGGCCGAACGCCACCGGCCCATCGGCCCACGCTGACTGGGCATCGGGTCCGCGGTGGCTCATGCGGGCAGTTCATAGCCTGGACCTGCTCCGCGGCCGCGTGTTCGCCGGCCCTGCTGAACTTTCCACAAATTCCACTCATGTCAGTAACCGCTCGATCTCCGGAAACGGCGTGTATTGTTTGACCACGGCGAGCGGTCCACCCACTACCACCCTTCCTTCAAATTCCAGCCAGGCATGGGCCGCGAACGCGCCGGCTTGCCGCTGGGCGCCCAGTCGCAACGTCACAGGGTAACCGTGCCGGTTCAGCAGAGCCTCGGCTACCAGGGCGGAAACCAGACACGTGCCGCCCACCGGGGAAAATCGTGTTGCCCGGGCGGCGCAACGCAGGAGTCGCTCCATGGAGACTCGCTTCTTCACAGGCAGAGGCCGGCTCGGAGAGAACAGTCGTCTGAGTCCCCGGCGCACAGATCGAACCGGGAGAAAGACTCAGGAATACGCGCACCGCGACTGTCGCGCCCAAGGCTTGAGCGAATGCCAGGTATTCCCGCCTCGGCCTGCCAAGCAGCCTCAC
Organism: uncultured Solibacteraceae bacterium; assembly: GCA_963748795.1. GTDB lineage: Bacteria > Acidobacteriota > Terriglobia > Bryobacterales > Bryobacteraceae > Sulfopaludibacter. The sequence continues at coordinate 38,901 of CAVVLD010000022.1, read as the reverse complement.
CATCACGACTCCAGGCTGATCAAGCCCCGCTCCGCCAATCGATCCAACAGCGCCGTAACGTCCGCTTCGCATCTTTCTGCCGTCACATCGTATTCTTTCCGCAGCTCTTCACACAGCGCCGAGACCGTGCAGCCCTTCTGAAGGTGCTGCCAGATGGCGGAACCTACCGGATTCAAGGCAAAATACTGCCCGGACGCGATGTCCAGAATCACGGTCTCGCCCGCCACTTCACACGAGGTGGCGTGCGGTGTAGGGACTATTTGAGTGGAAGCTGTGAGAGTCTCCATTGCAAACTCCTTGTTGAAAATGTTCGAAAATATCCGGTACTTTAGTCCTTCTGTGTGATATAATCCGAATCTGAAGATACTCCGGGGCTGCTGCTGCTCATGATCCGCCGCATGTTGGTAACGCTGCTGCCGTACTTCCCGACCCCCAAATTCGCTAAAGCTCAGAACTGCTCCTTTCACCATCAGGTGAACGTGGGAGCAGTGTGCCTGGACCTTGTCTTGCTAACTAGACTATGCACGCTACTAACCAGTTTATGAAGTTGAGATACTCGCTTAGTGCTATCCTGTGCGTCGCCACACTGGCTGCCTGGCCCCTTTGCGCGGCCACCGACGTTAGCGCGTACGGCGCCAAGGGCGATGGGCAGTCTGACGATACCAACGCTCTGCAGAGCGCCATTAATTCCACTCCCGCTGGTGGAACTCTCACTTTCGGCACTTCCAACAAGGTATTTCTGATCAGTTCCCGACTGATCCTTCAGCCCAACCGGATCTATCAGGGTCAGGGGACGATTCGCATGAAGTCCGGTACCGCCGCCTCACACGGCGATCGCAAAACTTTCTTACAACGCGGCGAATAACACCACTATCAACGGCATCACATTTGACGCGAATGAGGTTGGCGGTGCCCTGCAAATCGGAGTGGACGGCGCCGCTGCCATACCCGCCAGCGGAGTTCAGCTTAACCACCTGGTCTTTCGAAATACTTCGTCTTCGCCCACCGGTCCGTGGGATGGCGCGGTATATGCTCCAGTCGGTCTCATCAACTCTCAGATCACCAATAATCAGATTGTCAATTGCGGATATGGTATATACCTGGCGGATCTTAACTCCGTCACTATATCCAATAACTACTTTCAGGGAGTTCATTACGGAGACGCGATCTCCGTGGTGTTTAATTCCGCCCCTTTTGCTTACGGCCAGGGTATATTGATTTCGCAAAACACCGGCCAGCATCTGGGCCGTATGGCAATCGAGTTGTGGCCCAACGGAGGGAATGTGGCGCAAAGCTCTCAGGTGGAGGGCATCGTCGTCTCCGGCAATACCTTTTCGCAATGGGACATGGGTTTTAACTCCGACACGTTTGGTATTTCGGTCATGGCAGGCAAGCAAAACACTGTGGCCAACAACAAACTCGTGGGCGCCGGCGCGGGTTACGGCATCGAGCTTGGCACCGAGCAGTCCTCCATTACGCAAAATAGCGTAAGTGGATTTTCCACAGGTATCATCCTGCATGACAGTTCGAATTCCACGGTAAATGGGAATCTGCTGACAGCCCAACTCAACGACGGCATCGAATTCTCCAACGCCCCCGGATCCAGGGCCAACATCGCGGTACAGAACAACAGCATCATCGACGCCCAGATCTTCGGCATCTTTGTAAATACCAACACCTGGAGCGGGAGCAGCATCACAGGTAACTTCATCTCGCGAACCGACGGAGTTTATAGTACCGACCAAAATCAGTCCTTTACGGGTATCGCCACGTCCCCGCCCGTGACTCCCGTGACTGTAAGCGGCAACTCCATTACGCAGGCTGGGGTCACTGGGCCCTCGAGTTTTGGATTCATTGGAATCCGTCTCAACGGAGGCGCCGGGGCTAATGCGAAGTCGACTTATCAAAACAACACCATTCTTTCCCAGCTACTACTTACCAACAGCGTCGGTCTCTTTGGTAATTCCGCCGGCACGATGGACGGAACGATCATCCAGGGCAACACTTTCACCGGACTCAATTCCGCCTCCGGCGGCGCTCCATCCAGCGGGGCCATCAGCAATGGAAATATGATCTACAACTGCACTTCCACGGGACCAATCACCCTGACGCCTTAGCTTCCGGGCGGAGTTGTGTCGAGCCATTTCGTAAATATTCATTAATTGCCTGTAATTCGAATTCGCGTTATAACTCGACAGGTATCGTGAGCGTGCCTGGCGTCCCATTTCTGTCACCCGTTCCGGATTCTCCTGGCACCATGTCACTTTCGACGCGAGAGCGGCGGCGTTGCCCGGCTCGAAATGAAGGCCGGTCGTGCCGGATGTAACCAGGCAGGTCAAGGATCCGAGGTTGCTCGCCACCACGGGTAATCCGGTGGCAAAGGCCTCCAACACTGTCAGCGGCAGCCCCTCATACCATAGCGAGGGAAACACCAGCACGCGCGCCCGCTTCATCTGCTCTTGTAGACCCTCGCGGGTGAGTTGCCCCAGATACTGGATGCGCGGATCCCGTCTGCATGCCTGGGTTACCGCACCTTTCAAGGGACCATCGCCCGCGATTCTCAACGGTACGGGACAATCCAGCGCCTCCCATGCCGCGAGCAGGGTCTCGATGCCTTTCTCCGCCGAGAGTCTCCCGGCAAACAGAGCAAAAGCTTCACGGGCCTCCGAGTAGCCCGGATCCACCGCGACGAAATTCGGTTTCACCACGACTCGCTGCGCCGGCAAGCCTCCCTGCACGAACTTTCTTCGGGCGAATTCCGTGAGCGCAATCCACACGTCTACCGCCCGCGACCAGGTTCCCGCAGCCCGGTGCGCCGTCAGCATGAGCGCTGTGACCGCCGATGCGCAACGGCTTTCCCGATAGCAGGCGTAGCGTATGGCATTCCACGAGCCCCATGGAGAAACACAGGACTCGCATGGAACCCCGTCTCTCAGCATCGTGGCCGCCGGACAAAGAAGCCGGTAATTGTGGAGCGTGGCTATCACCGGAATTCCCTCCGCCCGGGCCGCATAAAATGCCGCTGGAGACATCACCGGAAAGGTGTTGTGAAAATGACATATATCCGGCCGCCGGTTTCGCAGCAGGGCTCGCAGCTCTGAGTAAGTGGAGGAACTCCAGATTGTCCTGGCGGCCAGTTTCGGCCAAGCCATTCCATCAGTCTGATCGTTGTGTTGACGGTACTCTACCACCTCATGACCGTTCCGCCGGAGTAAGGCGGCCTCATCGGCGAATACCCGGTCTTCACCGCCCGGCAGTTTGTAAGATGTATGTGCGAGTAAAATGCGCATAACTGAAGACCTTGGCGTAAAGCGGCGCGGCCGACATACCCAGCAGCACGTAAAATGGCACCGCCCCAAATGGTGTCTCGAAAGAGTTGCCGAAGAAAGCGCCCGAGAGAAAAGTCAGCCAGATCACCGGACCGAAAGGATTCCCTGTAAGGTGCCATGAATGCCATAGCGTCCTTGCCAGCGCGAGCTGCAGCGCAAAGAAAACCGCCACTCCGATCCATCCGCCGTATCCCAGGGCATAGAAAAACACGCTATGCGGTGTTCGTATGTCGCGCTCCTTGTAACCCACCAGTGCCGCCAGGGGATAGCCGTACCCCTGCCCCAGAAAGGCGCTCTCGATGTCTTGGTGGGTTTCTTCCCAGATTTGGGTCCACCACCTGACCCGCCACTGCGCGGTGCCGGCTTGCGACTTGGCGTCCGGATCCCACTGTTGCGCGAGTTCCTCATCGAACGGCGCCACCACGCGGCCAATGATCTCGCGGCTCGAGATCTGCCCGCCGCGGGTTACCGGCGCCGGCGCGCGCACATCCGCCACTACTCCCACGGCCAGTAGCGCGGCGACGGCTGCAAAAGCTCCCAGGAGGCGACCCACCCTCCGCGTCAGAAAACACCACAGCATCGCGCCCAGGATGAAGCCGAGATACTCGGCGCGTACCTGCAGGCAAAGCATCACCACCAGGTTCAACAGCAGCAGGTGCCAGACACGAGACACTCTCTTTTCCAGGCACAACAACCCGAGAACCACGATGGACGAGCCCTCGGGCTGGCCGAAGATCTGGACATCCACCGTGCCCGGCACCGAAATCGGAATCCGATTGAGGAAGATGATATATGCGACTCCATACAGGCCGTTGGCCCAGGCAGCCAGATGAATCGTTCGCCGGAGCAGGGAACGGTCTACCGTCGCAATCCACAGCCCAATGAAAAAGCAGATGGGATAGTAGTGGAACGCAAACCCCTGTAACGCCAGGACAGCGGGATACTCTTTCCCCAGGCCGCGGAGCAGTTCCAGCAAGCCGTAGCCCAGAAAGCACGCAAACGCGATTGCGATTTCGCTCAGCGGCGATGGCTGCATCAGCGGCTCGATCCACCCCCGCAGCACGGCCCTGGGTCGGGTTATCAGGAATGTCCCGATCGCTATCTCGCCAAGAAATACTTTTGCCGGGGGAACGCCCAGGTAGGCGAACGCGCGTGTCATGGTCAGGTAACCTACCACCAGGATCATGAACAGCTTAGGCCAAACCTTCATAGAGGTCCCTCCAAGCCGACACGAAGTGGTCGCTGCCGTACCGCATTACGGTTTGCCGCGCGCGGTCTCCCATTTGCCGGCGCTGCTCCGAAGTCATGGTGGCGATGCGGCGCATCCCGGCGGCCACGCTGTCCGCCGTTCTTTCAATAACTACTCCGTTGAAATCGTGATCTAACATTTCCTCCACGCCGTTGACTTTGGTGGCGACCAGCGGCAGGCCCGCCGCTGCCGCCTCCAGCGCTACCAGCGGAAACACTTCGTAGCACGACGGCATGATGAACGCGTCGGCGGCCCAATAGTACGGGCGAAGGTCCCGCTGCATTCCCGCAAAGCGCACCCTCCTGGCGATTCCCATCGCCTCCGCACGCGCCTGGTAACTCGCGATGAGATTACTCTGTCCTCCAGCCACCAGCAACCGCAGCGGACCATCGCCGGCCTGTCGTATCGCTTCCAGAACCAGCGGTAGTCCCTTGCGCTCGAAGTGTCCCAGCGCCACGAATACGAATACTACTTCGTCCGGCGCGATACCGTGCTGGCGGCGGATCTCCTCCCGCAACTGTTCATCGGGCGGCCGCAAGAGCTCCACATCTACGGGATTCGGCAGCAGTTTGAGCTTGATTCCCTGTTGGGGATAGGCTTCCGCCAACTCGCTCATCAGCCCGCGCGACGGCGTCACGATGTGCCGCACTCGCCGGTAGACTGCCGGTTCCATGACTGCCGCGGCCCGATGTGCCAGACCGCGCACCAGACCGCGCAGTCCGCGAGCGCGTGTCTCGTGCCAATGCCGCCGCAGGTAAAGGCGGTGACAGAAATGCGAATACGAAATATCCCCGAACAACAGATTGGATTCCACCATCTGCACAAGATCGAAGTGCGCACCAAGCGCCAGTCGCTGGTACATATAAGCCAGTGGCGCCACCAGGTGATATAGCACATACAACAACACGTAAGGCCTCACCGGCAGAGGCAGTTTGACCCAATGGATCCGTTCCGGGCAGGGGTTCTCGAACTCCACCGCGAATACCGTGAAGTCGTGGTGGTGGCAGAGTCCCTTGAGCACGCGCAGGTGGCAGCTTCCCACGGGGTTGGTCGATACCACGCGATAATCGAAAACGGCAATACGCATTGGGGTGCCGGGTCTCTCAGAGAACATCAGGACTCAGCCGGATGGGCCGGCGAAATCCGGTAAGTACGCGAATCACGGTGCGCTTCAAAGCGTTGGACGACGTGGCGGCGTTCAGCCATGGTTGCCGCCAGCGCCGGGGCAGCGCCGCCGCCACTCCGAAGAGCCACGGCAGCACCAGTTTCTGGCGGACTCCGTACAGGTCATCCGCCAGGATCGCCCGCACCGCGGAAAAATACCGCCGATATAACCGCATACGGGACTCACCTTCCAACAGGTGCGCAATCAGCAGTTCCAGGGCGATGTGAAGGTTGTTTTGAACGTCCAGCGATTCGCACCATTCCATCTCGCTCAGCCGTTCATTGACGCCTTCCACCACCTTGGTCATCAGGACGGCGCCCATACGAGCCGATTTGGCGTCCACTCCCAGTCTTCCACCCGTGTTAGAGCCGTGAATCCGGTAGATGGAAAGCTCATCGGACAAGTAAGTCGTCTTACTGAGGAGCGGAAACAGAGTAAACAGAAATCCGTCCGCTCCTGCCGCGAATTGTCGATCCGGAATAGGAAAGCCGATCTCCCCCAACTCACGGCGGAACGCCAGGCCGCTCGACGGCATGTAACGCCAGCGGCCGCCCCGCCGCAGGACCCGGTCGGCGATCCAGCCTTCTTCGAATGCCCCCAGGATCGGGATACGGTGAAGCAGTGCGCCCTGCGCATCCACCAGCGTCATCGCATGCACCAGCACGCCCGCATCCGGGCACTTGGCAAAACGTCCTACCACGCTGGCGAGTTTTTCCGCAGCGAAAGCATCGTCGGCATCCAGACAGCAGATGATGTCGCCCTTGCTCGCCGCATATGCCATGTTGAATGCCGAGGCCTGTCCCCCATTTTGTTTTCGCAGTAACTTGATCCTGGAATCGCGCTCCGCAAAGCGAGATACCACCTCGCCCGAGTTATCGGTCGAACCATCGTCGCAGACGATCAATTCCCAATTGGTGTAAGTTTGGGCGAGCACACTTCCGATGCATTCCGGAAGATAGCAGGCGTAGTTATATGCCGGGACCAATACCGACACCAGCGGACCGGGTGGTAGCGGTCGCAGCGTCAGCGGCTGTCTCGGCGGACGCGCGGAGATCGTCCTCGGACTCATGCCGGATTCTCCATATCAGGCAATGCCATCGCCGGAACGGCCGGCTCTCTCCGGAAGCGTCCTCGCAACAGAATTAAATTCGCAACAACGAAAATAAACAGCTCCGCGCTGACCACCGCATACGCCATGCCCATCTGCTGATACCGCGGCGCCATCATCACCGCCATACAGATATTCACGATGCTGGCGCCCAGAATAACCCGGTTCAGTGTGCGGTCCATCCCCATTGGCGCCATCCATTGCGTACACAACACTGTATTCAAGCCGATGAGCAGGGGTAACACAGCCAGAAACCGTAAAACGGGAATCGCCGGACCAAACTCGTGCCCCAATAAGATGCGGACCAGCAGGGGCGCGGAGACACATACTGTCACCCCTAAGAAGAAACCGCCCACTCCGGCTACTATGGCATTGGTCTTCAAGAGTTGAGATCCTGCACGGCGGTCGTGTACTGCAAGTTTACTCAGGCGCGGAAACAGCGCCTGGTTGAACGGATTCAACAGGCCCATAAAAGCCTTGCTGATCTTTTCGGCGCCCGCAAAAAAGCCAACCGCCGTTGGCGGAGCAAACAATCCCAGGAGGAAGGAGTTACCCGACGTGTATAGCATAGCCGTACTGCGAAACAGGAATAACGTCCACCCCGTGCGAAGCGCGTGCCGTATCCGGCCAACGGTGACCCTGCAAAACGGGACCCGTCGATACATCAAAACCAGGCCGACTCCTGTCGAAATCAGCGAAGCCGTTGCCTGCAAACCGGGCACTCGCCACGCGTCCGCGGGATGATGCACGAAAATGAACACAGCGGCCGCGGCGGCGGTCTTCGCTCCCACTTCGAGTGTCGCCACCACCTTCAGCCTTTCGCATCCCTGGAAGTACCACATCGGGCTTAACCCCAGGGCGATCCCCGCGATGACTCCGGCCCAAAGTACCCGCGGGTGTTCCTGTAAGCCGGGAATCACGTGCTGGAATACGAGTGTCAAAGCGATGCCTGCCGTGGCCAGTAACGCCTTTGCGCCGACGACACCCGCTACCAAATCGGCGATTTTCTCCGGAACCCCGCGATGACGCGCTACTTCCCGGGTGGCCGACAGATTGAATCCGTATTCTACAACGAGGTTCAAGTAACTTCCCAAACCCTGCGCCATTGCCACCAGGCCCCATGTGGATACGCCGAGTGTACGTACCAGGTAAGGAACCGTGAACAAAGGCACGGCATAGTTCACCAGATAGGCGCCGTAAAGCGAGACGACGTTCTCTGCGACGCCCTCGCCCAACTTCGCCCGAACCCAATCCTTGCCCCAACCGACCACCTAATTCGCCGCCGCCACTTGCGGCAGACGGCCCGTTTGCTGTAACTGCGCCACAACGAATCGATAAGTTGTAGCCAGGCCTTCCTCAAGAGTCACCGAGGGCTCCCACCGCAGCACTTCACGCAACCGGCTGTTATCGCTATTTCGTCCGCGCACTCCCTGGGGTTTGGACGGATCGTAAGTCTTGTATATTGTCTTATGCGCGATGCCGGCGACAATGTCCACCAGTTGATTGATGGTGATCAGACGGTCCTGGCCCAGATTGAGCGGGGCGGCATAATCGCTGTTCATGATGCGGTAAATGCCTTCCACGCAATCGTCGATGTAACAATAGGAGCGGGTCTGCTCCCCGTCGCCCCACACCTCGATGCTATCGCCGTCTGCGGCCAAAGCCACCTTGCGGCAGATTGCCGCCGGACTCTTCTCCCGGCCGCCGTCATAAGAGCCCAACGGACCAAAGATATTGTGGAAGCGAACCACCCGCGTCTCCAGGTTGAACTCCTCCCCGTAATGCCTGCAAGTCCGTTCCATGTACAGTTTCTCCCACCCATAGCCGTCTTCGGCATCGGCGGGGTAAGCGTCTTCTTCCCGCAGTGGGGTCACGTCCGCGCTCTTCTGCAGGTATCCCGGGTAGACACAAGCGCTGGATGTGAACAGGAACCGTTGCACGCCGTTACTTCGCGCGGCCTCTATGCTGTTCATGTTGATCATCGTATTGTTACGAACGATCGCGGCCTTATGCGTTTCAATAAAACCAATCCCTCCCATGTCCGCGGCCAGAGCGTACACACGATCGATTCCTTTACTGGCTCGCTCGCACATACTCTGCCGCCGCAAGTCCAAAACCAGGTACTCGTTTGCGGCGGTCGGCTCGTACTCCGGTTTCTTGATATCCACACCACGCACCCAGTAGCCGCGCTCTACCAGGTATTTGACCAGGTGATGCCCGATAAATCCGCCCGCTCCGGTAACCAGTATCCGTTGTTGCTTCATCTACTTTATTTGCCTTTCTTGTACGTTCTAATGTTTCGCCGGTGATTCCTTCCCAGCGACTTCGTGTATCCGGCAATCGAACCATTGAAGGGCCCACAAAGGAAGAAACCGGGGAGTTACTACCAGGTAACGATGCCACAGGCGCCGTGGTTCTGCCCACAGTCTAAATAGCCACTCAAGGCCATGCCTCTGAATCCACGGCGGCGCCTGCCGTACCTTTCCCGCGTGGAAATCGAAAGCCGCCCCTACTCCCGCCAGAATGACCCCTGGGAACCGGTCCCGATGATGGAACATCCACCGCTCCTGCTTGGGCGTGCTAATGCCTACAAAAACGATGTCCGCATCGGACTCGATGATCCGCCGCACTACCCGTTCGTCCTCTTCGTCGCTAAGTGGACGGAATGGCGGTGAGTACGCTCCCACAATCTGAAGCCCTGGAAATCTGGCGGTCAGGCGAGCACCCAGCGCTTCCAGGCTATCCTCGGTTCCTCCGTATAGGAAGAGTCTGTGGCCGCGCTCCGCCGAATCCTCGCAGAGACGAAGCATCGCTGTAGGCCCATACACTCTTTCCTGCGTCCTGACTCCGAAGGACCGCAGCGCCCAAACTACCGGCATGCCATCAGGCGCCACCACGTCAGCCGCATTCAGAATGACGCCGACTTCCCGATCGTCGCGCGCGGTGATTAGACCGTGAACGGACAGGAAGCAAACATAGCGCGCATTCGCTCCGCCGCTCCCGGTTCTCCGGTTCGCGATCCACCCGCGACATACCTCCGACAGTTCGGAGTAACTGGTTCTGCTAACTCCAACGTTCAAGACGTTCCTCTTTGGAGGCTTGGAAATCTGCAAAGTCATTAGTAAGCTCCGCGCCCGGAAATCACCGCGCGAGGCGTGGCCATTAGAATCGATATGTCTAATCGCAGCGACCAGTCACGGATGTACTGCACATCTAGTTCCATCATCTCGTTGAACGGCACGTCGCTGCGACCGCTTACCTGCCACAACCCGGTGATGCCAGGCCTTACTCGCGCCCTCTGTTCGGCCCACGCCCTGAATTTCTGGCTCATACCATCGGGATCGAGGTCTTCCGCCGGCAGCGGTCGCGGACCTACCAGCGACATGTCGCCGAGGAGCACGTTGAACAACTGCGGAAGTTCGTCCAGGCTGAAGCGCCGCAGCACGCGCCCCAGTGGCGTGATACGGGGGTCGCGGCGCACCTTGAATAGGTGGCCGGAGTGTTGGTTCTGGTCCGCCAGTTCGCGGTGGTCCGGACCTCCACTATACATGGAGCGGAACTTCCAAAAGGTGAAGTACCGTCCCCCTTTGCCCACCCGGGGCGCGCGGTAAAGCACCGGTCCGGTCGAAGTTAGTAGGATGAGCCCCGCAATAAGTACAAGTAAAGGCAGTGTAAGTAGAATGACTACGAGGGAAACGATCACGTCCGTACTGCGCTTCAGGACATCCTGCCACGCCGCATAGGGAGCTGGCTGGACATCTACCAGGTGAAGGCCGTATTGATTGTGATAACTTACCTGGGCATCGGGAAACACAGTCGATATGGGCCGGCTTACCGTCACGCCCATGCGCTTGAGGACTTCCCCGCAGTGTTCCACTTCCGGCTCGGTGAGGGTGTCGCACGCGAAGATGATGCGATCCAGACTCTCGCGATTAACGACCTCCGCCAAGTCGTGCGTTGTTCCCAGTACGGGCAGCGGCGGGTCCGACACTTCAAAGCTCAGTTGCGTTCCGGTGCCCGCCATGGCGAAGCCCGCGGGGAGGATCAGACCCCGGACGGACGCTCCGCTCGTCGAGACGCCAATTGCCTGCACGACTTCCTGTGCCAGTCGCCCGAAACCCAGCACGGCAATCCGCTTCTGGCCCGGCCACCACCGGGAGATAAGGCGCGCGATCGCACTGGCCGTAAAGAACGAGGCGGCCAGGGTAAGAAAACTGATCGGCACAAACAACAGGATGAAGGATCGCGATAAGCCGCTGCCGAATCGACTGGACGCAAACGTAAGGATGACCGCAATGATGCTGACCGCGATAGCCGACTCCGCCACCCGGAACAAACCGGTTCCCAGCGTCTCGCCCACCTCGCGGCTGTAGGTCTTCCGACCGGTGGCGGTCAATAGCCATAGCAAGACAATGGCCATAAGTGGCGGAGCAATCTCGTGAATAGTCGACCGGGACAGCGTGATTGCCATGTACGGATTCAAAAGAAGCCTTATCTCCAAAGTAATTCGCCACGCTACGGCCAACGCCGCACAATCGCAAAGCAGATGCAGAAGATAAAAATAAGGGCTCCGTACAAAAGAAGGAGCCGAAAGGGACTTACAAGATAACAAGTGCTCGATCCTCCTTTCTAATCAAGCCGCAAAATAGGCTTCGATGTGTTTGTCGTACGGGTATACCCCGTATCCGTTCTGTTTCGGATCCCAGTCATTGAGTACCGTTCCAAGTACCGTAATACCGTCCTCATGCAATCGCTGCTCCGCCGCCATGGCTGCCTCCCAGCGAACCCGGCCAGCCCGGATCACCAGAATGACGCCGTCAGAAATGCGGCCCAGCACGCGTGCATCGGCGAGATTCAACAAAGGAGGCGTGTCGATGAGCACTACGTTGAATTGCCGGCGGAACTCCTCGATCAGGCTGCTCATCCTGGGGGAATACAATAGGTCGGAAGAACTCAGGCCGGTGCCTCCGCTCGGCAGTAAACACAAATTCGGAACCGCGGTCTGTACAATGCAATCCTCGACCGAAGTCTTTGGTGAGGCGTCCGGATCGAGAAGGTCGGCAATCCCCCTGTCGTTCTCGCATCCGAATACCGTGTGGAGCCTGGCCCTTCGCCGGTCTCCGTCTATCAACAACACCCTGCCCGCCACGCCGGCCAGCGAAATTGCCATGTTACTCGCCACCGTCGTCTTGCCTTCCGCCGGACTCAGGCTGGTGACCACCAGGACGCGATGATCGTCCTTCCCCTGTCCTGGCAACAGCAAAGACGCGCTGGCGGAACGGAACGACTCCGCGAGCAGGCAGGAGCTCGAACGCCAGGTAACAGTTTCCAGCCGGGAGTCTCGGGAGTGCCCAAAAAGTACACCGGACCCCAGGCGCCCGCTCACGCGCAGGCCATCAACTGACCGTAACCCGGCCTGGCTCGCCATGGGAATGACTCCTAGTTCCGGAGCCCTCAGGTATTGTTTGGATTCGCCGGGCTCCATGATGGTGCGATTTGCCCCGGCCCTTGATATCAGGATGAATGTGCCGATACACAGGAACCCGAAAGAGATGAGCAGGGCGGTCATAGGTTTGTTCGGCCTTACCGGAATCGTCGAGGGCACGGCGGGGTCCACCACCCGTACATTGCTCGCCTGCATAGCTGCGGCGACGCCGTAACCCTTCACCTTCTGCATCATCATCGAGTAGATACTCTGATTCATCTCGACCTGGTTTTTCAGAGCCTCGTACTGCACCATCTTGGACACCTGGTCGGTTGCGTTCCGCACTCGCGCGTCGTACTGGGTGCGCAGAAGGTCCTCGCGCCTCTCCGCGGCTCGATAGTCGCCCTCCACTCGCGCCGTCGCGGTCTTCCGCTGCGAAGCAATTGCCGTTTCTAACTGGGCTATCTGTGCCTTGAGCGGAGGAATCTTATAGTAGTCCGGGGTGTAGGTTGCTTCCATTTCCGCTAATTGCTTCTGCAGAGTGGTAAGTTGCAACTGATATTGGTCGAAGGTGCTATCCTGCGGCAGGATGGCGTTTCCAGCCGTGGCGCTGGCCCGCTCGAACGCCGCTTCCTTGCTCGCGCGGTCGGCCTGTGCCCGGGTCAGTTCCGTTTGGATGTCGTTGACAGCGCCGTCGGCGGAACCATCCTCGCCATTAATCAATAAGTGCGAGTTTCTCGTGAATGCCTCGAGCTGATCCTCCGAGGATCGGAGTTTCGCGGCCAGATCGTCCAGTTGCTTCCGCAGCCGGTCGGAAGTGCTGTTACTGGCCTGCCAGCGAGAGTCCAGGTCCTGCTGTATGAATCCGGTGGTCAGCCCGTTGACGATGGCCGCCGCCCGCTTCGGGTCGGTCGAGTCCGCCGTTACTTCCACGATTCGATCCGTATCATGCGTAATCACACGGACGTTACGGGAGATCTCTTTAGCGGTGATAGGAGGATTCCACGGGCTCGTACCTTGTCCATTCAATTGCGCCGCGACGCGGCTGTACAGTGGCCCGCTCTGCAAGAGACGTGCGACGGTGTTGACGTACACCTGAGAGGAGTCATCGCCACTAGCCGTTGGATCGAATTCCCGCTTATTCAGCAGATCTTCGTTGAGCCCCATTACCTCCAGATACGAGTGCGAGCGGTAGACGTAAGCTTGACGCCAAACGATTAGCGTTCCCACCAATAAGCCAGCCAGTGCAATTAGCGCCAGCGTCCACTTTTTGCCGTATAGATACCGGAAATAAGGTACAGGCCTCACCGTATCCGTGGCGCAGTACTCCGGTATCGGCGCGCCCGCTCCGTAACTGCGGGACACCATCTGCCCGTGATTCGGGTATTCATTCATGCCGCTTATGTATCGCTGCATCGTTACCTCGTGCTTATTGCTAGAATCCACGCCAGATCGCAATGCCGGATATCGTCGCCAGGGCCGTTTCGGCCGTCTTGGCGGCGATCCGCCGCTTGCCGTTGTCGGGGACGAATAAGATATCGCCAGGCTGCAGGCGCATATCTTCGCCTTGCCGCTGAGAATTCGCTTCAGATTGATCGGAATCTGCTGGCGCGCCGTGTCGCTGTTCGCGGTGGCGCGTAGTATTCGCGCGCTGCCGGGAGCCGCATTGGGGCTTAGTCCCTCCGCCAGCGACAACGCTTCCAGAGCGGAAACCGTCCTCTTCTCAGACAGAGTGAACCCGCCCGGCTTGCGTACATTGCCGATCACGTACAGGAGATGCGCGCGCGGCACTGCCACTTCGTCATGAGCGCGCATCGACAATATTTATCGCGGGGTCTCGAAGTTGAACCAGGTCGCTCACCTTCACCTCAGCGGTGCTCTTACCGGTTGCCGGGTCTACCACTGCATTGGCCAGCCCCAGCGATCCCTCTGCTTTCTGCCGCGTAATGGTAATCACATCGCCGGCATCGGGCTTTAGCCCGCCGGCGCCGGCCAGCACATCGAACAGAGTCTTCTGTCCGTCCATCTGTTGCGTGCCTGGTGTGAACACTTCGCCCATCACCGAAACAGGCCGGCTCTTCGTCTCGGTCACGCTTGCCACCACGTGCGGTGTGCGAACTTGCGAACGCAAACGTCTCTCGACTTCCGCTTTAAATGCCGCTAGCGTTCGTCCCGCGGCCGGGACGTTTCCGATCAGGGGAAGATCGACGGTCCCGTCCGATCCGACCCGGTATACTTTGCTATGAAACTCCGGCAGTTCCACCACGTCGACGGATAACTGATCATTGGGCCCCAGCACGTACATACTGGAAACCGCGCCATTTCCCGGGGTATTCGGCGCGGGCGCCGGCCCGGGCATCTGCTGCGCAGCTCCAAAAGCATAAGTTACACTTAGTAAGAACAATAACTTAACGATCATATGCGCTCTCTTGTGAAGCAAATATATCGCCATGGTGCGTAGTCGTAACCTTGCAGATCCACTCCCGGGGCAGTGCTACGGATACCGATCTTTGCAATAGCGTGATTGAGACCAGCAGTCTGCGGTTTTCCTCACCAGCGATCACGCCGCTTGCGCCAGTTAGAGGCCCGTTGTCGATTTTGACTCTTTCGCCAATTGCGTATTGCTCGTCAGGATTAATCGGTAGTCCGGTCTGCAGCAGTAGCTGGAGCGACTCCAGTTCTGTGGCATCCACTGGAGCGGGCGTTTTGCCTACGCACACAATGTGAATCACTCCGGGCAAAGTCAGGACCGGCAGACGATTGCGCGCATCGAAACGCCCGAACACGTAGCCGGGAAATAGAACGATGCGTTCACCGTTGCGCCCCCTCCCGCGAGACCGGATATATTCGGGCAGGAACACATCGAACCCTTTGCCCATTAGGCCCGCTGCCGTTGTTCTTTCGCGATTACTTTTAACCCTAACGGCGTACCAGGCAACGGACGAGATAGGTGTACGCACGAAGCGCTCCTTGTGTTAGATAGAGCAAAGCTACTTGGCTCACTGCCGGCGAAAACGGGCAAGCTACCGCCCTTTCTCGGGTGATCGAGGGACTACGCCTTGGAGTCCGGAAGGCTGCAACCTTCCAGCAGAGTACTTCTTTTCGAAGAATGCCTTATGCCGCCAGCCCTTGTCAATTTGGTGCTGCAAGCGATATGCGGCTCAGGACACGGAAGATGCATGCAACAGTGAGGTCTCCAACTCTTACTCCAGGCGCCGGTAATGTCACGCACCCTCGAACCGACTGTAAGTGGCGCACTCGGTTGCTGATTGGTAAGCCGGATTACGAAGGCCGCCATTGGCACGGCACAGGCTGTAACGAAATATTGTGTTGACGCTTCGATCCCGCGCGTGGGATGTTCGAAAAGTGTTCATGATCCGCGCTTTTTGCCTGTCCTTTTTACTCACGGCCCCGACCGTTTGCCAGTCGCGCCATATTGTGGCCATCTCTCATCGGGGCGAGCATCTGCACCACCCCGAAAATACGATGCCCGCCTTCCAGGAGGCCATCCGTTTGGGGGCGGATTTCATCGAAGTGGACGTGCAGACCACCGCCGACGGTAAACTGGTGTTGAGCCATGACAGCACTGTAGATCGTTGCACCAACGGCAAGGGCAAAGTCTCTGAAATGACCTTTGATCAGGTGGAGGCGCTCGACGCCGGCGCCAAATCCGGCCCGGAGTTTGCGGGTACCAGGGTACCAACGTTCGATCAGGTCCTGGACCTCGCCCGCGGAAAGACCGGTATCTATGTGGACGTCAAGAATGCTTCCGCAAAGGATCTTGTCGGCCACATCGACAGCCACGGAATGAGCGGCCACGTGGTGATTTATTGCCGCCCGAATCTGGCCAAAGAGATTCAGGAACTCAATCCGACCCTCAAGGTGATGCCCGAATCCGGCAGCGTGGAGCACGCCAAACTCCTCATCGAGCAACTGCATCCCAAGGTACTTGCCTTCGGCGCCGGGGATTTCAAGCCCGATATCATCGCCATTGTGAAGCAGGCCCATACTGAAATCTACGTGGACCGCATGGGCGCCACCGATACGCCGGAAGGTTGGCAATCCGCCATCGATGATGGAGCCGACGGAATCCAGACCGATCGCCCCGGCCCGCTCGTCGAATACCTGCGAAAAAAGGGTTACAAGTAGCTCTCTCGGGTGCAAGTGCTTATTAACTCAATCCTTTCTCCTTGTAATGGAATATTTTCTTGACCCTCGTCCAGCCGGGTGGGACGATTTACCCATACTCAGTCTATAGCATAAGTTACTAACTTGTAACACGGAGGAAATTCATGCGCTCGAAGTGTCTCCTGACCCTGTTTCTATCGCCTATATTGCTGGCTCAAACATACACGGGTTCTATCAGCGGGAAGGTCACGGATGGCTCGGGCTCGGTGGTCCCGAAAGCCACGGTGACTCTCACCGAGGAATCCACTAACACCGTAATCAAAACTGTAACCGGGGATTCCGGCGATTACATTCTTTCGTATCTAAAGCCAGGCTCTTACGGCATTGAAATCGCTGCTACCGGTTTCAAGGAGCACGTGGAATCAGGGATTGCCCTGCAGATCAACCAGAACCGCCGCGTCGATCCCGTCCTCGAAGTCGGTCAGGTGACCGAAGTGGTCAAGGTTTCCGCTGCCGCGGCGCAGATCGATTACGTTTCCCCCGAAATCGGCCAGGTGGTAGACGCCGACCAGTTGATCAATCTGCCCGAGCAAGCCACGGCCAGCCGCGGCCGGTCACCGTTCCTGCTGGCCAAACTGCTGCCTGGCGTCACCACCAATGGCAACAGTTACACCAATATCAATGGCTTCAGTTTCGCCGGCGGCCGTCGCGTCACCAACGAAATTCTGGTGGATGGTCTGCCCACAACCAACCCGTCGGATGAAACCTACACGCTGACTCCCAGCCCCGATTCCATTCAGGAATTCAAGGTGCTGACCACGCCCTTCTCCGCAGAATATGGTCACACCGGCGGCGGCGTGATGATCGCTACTTCCCGGTCCGGCAGCAATAGTCTCCATGGCAGCGCCTATGACCTGTTTCGAAACCGGCTCCTCAACGGCAGAGATTTCTTCTCCCCCACCCAAAGCGCCACCAAATACGTTCAGAACGATCCCGGCGGCACCATCGGCGGGCCGTTGGTCATTCCACACCTTTATAACGGCAAAGACAAGACATTCTTCTTTGTCGACTTCAACGTTACCCTGGCATCCCAAGGTAGCGTCTACAGCCAGCTTGTTCCCACCGATCTGCAGAAGAGCGGCGATTTCTCGCAAACCCTCTCCGGCGGCCAGCTTGTACCAATCTACGACCCGGCCACGGCCCACACCGGGCCGGATGGAAAGACCATCGTTCGCAACCAGTTCCCGGGTAACATGATTCCCGCGAATCGAATCGATCCCGTGGCCGCTCAGATCGTCAAATTCTATCCCGAACCGAACTGGGCTGCCGGTGCCAATAACTATGTGATAACCCCTCCTGCCCAAAACGATAACTGGCAGTACCTGGGTCGAATCGATCAGAACTTTGGCGACAACGACCGGGCCTTCTTCCGCTTCGGCCAATATAGCCCGAATAACAACGCCGTGGATGATATCCCGAACAAGGCCAACAACCAGCAAGCCGGGGGCTGGACCGATACCCAAGCCGTGCTCAGTGAGACCCACGTCTTCGGTCCTACGCTGGTGAGCGACTTCCGTTTTGGCTGGGTGCAGGAGGACAATTACTCGACGGTCACTGGCGGACCGGCTCCGGAGTTGGGCTTGAAGGGGGTGGACCTAAGTACCTTTCCTATTGTCAGCGTTTCTCAAATGATCACTCTGGGAGCTAGCGCCCCGAATCACGACCGGGACCGGAGCTGGGTCTTCAACGAGGGCCTGACGCTGAGCAAAGGACGCCACACCCTTAAATTCGGCGGCGACTTCCGCCGGCAGATGTACGATAACTACAGCCCCGGGAAGTTATCCGGCAGTTATAGCTTCGGCAATACCTTCACCACCTCTACCCCCAACGACACTAAGAGCGGATTTGGGCTTGCCGACCTCTTGCTCGGCGCTCCGGCCACCACGTCCTTCAGCATCAACGACTATACCTACCGCCTCAACATCAACAGCGCGGGCGCATTTGTGCAGGACGATTTCAAAGTCAGCCGCAAGCTCACCGTTAATCTGGGCATCCGTTGGGAATTCGATGGGCCGTATTCGGAAGCCAACAACCAGTTTGCCAGCTTCAATCCGGCCATTGTCAACCACGTCACCGGTAACCTGGGAGACGTGCAGTTCGCCGGCAAAAACGGCGCGCCGCATCACTTCTCACCGAATATTTATCATGACTTCCTGCCGCGAATCGGATTCGCGTATAACATTCTGCCTGATACGGTCATTCGCGGCGGTTATGGCATATACCGGCTTCCGGCCATCGGCTACTCCAGTTACGGTCCGGTTTCGCAATACGCGCAGACAGCCACGTTCACCAGCCTGGATAACAATGTAACGCCGGCCTATTACCTTGCGAACGGTGTGCCACCCGTGCCGTACAATGTGGATGCCAACGGAAATCCCAACATACCGGCCAGTCTGACCAAACCCACCAACAATGTGACCCAATTGGAAAGCCGTGCGCGTACGCCTTATAACCAGACGTGGCAACTCGGCATTCAGCATCAGTTTAAGGGCAACTGGCTGGCGGAAGTCGATTACGTGGGCACCCGTGGTGTGAAACTGCCGATCACGATTCCCGAAAATCAATTGCCCCATAGCGAATGGGGCGTATCCGGCACGCCGCAAAGCCTGCGGCCCTTCCCGCAGTACCTGAACGTAACGCATCTGACCAACAACGGCAATTCCTTTTACAACGCGCTCCAAACCAGCCTGCTGCGGCGCTGGGGGAATGGCGTCCTTTCCTTCGCCTACACCTGGTCTAAAGTCACCGACGACGTGGACGGTCCCGCCGGTTCCTCGCCCATTCAGGATATCTATAACCTGGGCGCCGAGCACGGCATCGCGTCTTACGATGTGCCGCACCGCTTCGTTGCCAATTACGTGTATCGCATCCCGCTAGGCCGTGGCAGCAAGATACTCAACGGCGTGCCCGTTGTCCAGGACGTGGTCCGCGGATGGGAATTCTCGGGTATAACGGAAATGCAAATCGGGCTTCCTCTCGCCGCCACCCAAAGCAACGGTACCGGCGGCTTCACCGGCACGCAGCGGCCCTACCAGGTCGCGCCTGGCGCATTGCCGTCCAGCCAGCGCACCTTGAACGAATGGTTCAACATCAACGCCTTCATCGTGGCCCCGGCATTCACAGCCGGAACCGAGCCGCGCTTCTCTTTCTTCGGACCCGGTATCAATAACTGGGATACCACCCTGATGCGGAACTTTCCGGTCCGTGAGCGCCTCAACTTGCAATTGCGCGGAGAGTTTTACGACACATTCAACCACCCCAATTTCAAAAACCCGAACACCGCCATCGGCAACGTGAATTATGGGAAAATTACCAGCGACAACGGTGCGCGAGTCATGGAAGTAGCACTCCGGATCTTTTTCTAAAGGACCATCATGAAACGCTATGCATGGATGTTGTTAGCTCTCACGTCCCTGCTGGGACTTGCCCTGGCAGCCAGACGAACCCTGGAACGCTCCCACCGCGTCCCCGACGTGACCGATTCCACTGGCGCGGTGACGCTCCCTAACGGCTGGCGGATCACGCCCGCGGGCCGTCACGTCAAGCTGCCCGGCGACCTGCCCATGAAGATGCAAGTCACCGCCGGCGGCTCCCAGCTCCTCGTGCTCACCGGCGGCTTTCACGATCACAGCCTCAGCGTCATTGATACCCGTTCCGCGCGACAGACTGCCACGCTCGACGTGGTCAAGACGTGGGATGGCATGGCGTTCGACGCCGCCACCGGGACCGCCTATCTGTCGGGCGGAGGTCATGGCAAGCGCGGTTTCGCCGCGGCTCTGGCCCGGCTCGGGCTCTCGCCCGCGATGAAGGACTCTATCGAAAAGCCCATTCTGCGGGTCCATTTCTCGGACGGCAAGCTGACTCCCCAACCTGCCCTCAGCATCGCCGGCCTCGATGAAAAGGACCGTTACATCTCCGGTATCGCCCTCGGCCCCGACGGCGCTCTCTACGTCCTGAACATCCAGACCGATACGCTGTACCGGCTCGCCGGGCCCGAGTTTTCGCAGCAGACTTCCGCTAAGACCGGGTACCGGCCTTACGGCGTGCTATTCTCCCCCGACGCCAAAACCCTCGCCGTGTCCAATTGGGGCGATCGCTCCATCAGCCTCTTCGATCCGGCCTCTCTGCACGAAATCGCGCGGATCGCTGTGGGCAGCCATCCGAACGAGATGGTCTGGTCCAAGGACGGGCGCCTCTTCGTCGCCGACTCCGGGTCGAATCAGGTCAGCGTGATCGCCGGCGGTTCAGTCATCGAAACCATTCGCACCTCGCTCGACCCCAAAGCGCCGGTCGGTTCCACTCCCGACGCGCTGGCACTTGCGCCGGATGGCCGCCGTCTCTACGTCGCCAATGCCGACAACAATAACGTGGCCGTCATCGACGTCTCCGCACGCAAAGAATCGCGCATTCTGGGATTCATTCCCACCGGCTGGTATCCCACCGCCCTCGCCATCTCGACCGATGGCGGGCAGATCTTTGTGGGTACCGGAAAGGGCATGGGCTTCCGCAACAACTATCCCGCCCAGACAATCTATCCAACAGAAGGCGCCGAATCCCAAAGACGCCCTACGATTACATCGGCGCCGCCCTCACCGGCCACGTTTCCATAGTCGATGTTCCCGACGCGCCCCGGCTTGCCGCCTACACCAGGCAGGCCATCGCCAACGTGCCCGTGCCGGCTTCCTACGTGGATTCGGCCATGTCCGCGCGCATCCAGAGAGACGTGTTCCCGAAGATCCGCCACATCCTCTACATCATTCGCGAGAACCGCACTTACGACCAGGTGTTCGGCGATCTCGGCGTCGGCAATGGCGATCCCAAGCTCGTGCTCTTCGGCCGCCAGGTCACCCCGAACGCCCACGCCCTGGCGCGCCGGACCGTCACGCTCGATAACCTCTACTGCGATGGCGAAGTTTCCGAGGATGGCCACCAGTGGTCCAACGCCGCCTATGCCACCGATTTCACCGAGAAGGCGTGGACCAACAGCTACAGCAGTCGCGCCGAACCCGATGCCGACGAACGCCTCGTCTCCTCGCCCGCGGGCTATATCTGGGACGCCTGCTCGCGCAAGCACCTCTCCGTCCGCACCTACGGCGAGATGGCCAGCTTTGTCGCTTCTCCCGATTCCGAGCCGCAGGTCAAAGCCGTCGGTTCCCTCGCCGGACACGTCTCGCTCGAATGGATGAAGGTCAAATCGAAGGGCGGCCGTGACACCGAAAAGGCCGCTGTATTCATCAAAGAACTGGAAGCCGCCGAAAAGACCGGCGACTGGCCCAGCTTCATGGTGATGTCTCTCGGCGAAGATCACACTCACGGCCTCACGCCGGGTGCCTTCACCCCGATCGCCGAAGTGGCGTCCAACGATCAGGCACTCGGCAACATTGTGCAAGCCGTCAGCCGTTCCAAATTCTGGAAAGAGACCGCCATCTTCGTCATCGAAGACGATGCGCAGAATGGCCCCGACCACGTGGACGCCCACCGTACCGTCGGGCTGGTGATCTCGCCTTGGGTGAAACGAGGCGTCGTGGACAGCACCATGTACACCACTTCCTCTTACGTGCGCACCATGGAACTGATCCTCGGCTTGCCGCCCATGACCCAGTTCGATTCCGCCGCCACGCCTTTGTACTTCTCCTTCACCAGCGAACCGGCCTTCGACCCCATAGATGCCATTGGCCCGCAGGTGGATCTGCTGTCGCGCAACGCGGCCACCGGCGCCGGCGCCCGGGCCTCGCTCCAACTCGATTTCTCCGATTACGACCGCGCCGATCCTGACGAGCTGAATCGCATCCTCTGGGCGGCTCTCAAACCCGGTGAGCCCATGCCGGCGCCTGTCCGCAGTCTTCGCGTACGAAGATAAACTGCCGGGCGTAAGTGCTGTTCGCTGCGCTGTAACACATTTATGTAACATATTTGTTGCAATTGAAACGAAATTGTCATACTTTATAGACAATTTCGTAATCAATGCAACCGATTTCCAGACCGGCGAGACTGCTAACAATCGTTATCCTGGGCCTCTCCGCTCTCAACGCCGGTCACCGCGTCAGCCTTGGCCCTTATGTATTGCCGCCGGCGCGCACCCTTGGCCTGATCGTGAAGGCGCGTGTGAACGGCGGGCCGGTCCTGCGCTTGTTATTGGATAGCGGCACCCAGTATCTCGTGCTGGACCGCAAATCAGCCGGCAAGTCGGCCTGCCTCGGAGGAGGCGACCTCGATCTCGTGGGCGCGGGTGGGCCGGCCACCCTGGTAAAGAGGCTGCAAGCCCGCACGGTCGAACTCGGCGACCTCACTCTCCGCGATGTCCCGGTGCTGATCGCCAATCGCCAACTGCCCGACGGACTGCAAGGTGTATTTCCTTTGTCCGCCCTGGCCGAATTTCTTCATCCGGCTGGACATCCCCGGCAAGAGCCTCGACCTGCAGCCGTATCCGCGCGAACAGGCCGAGGCCCAGGGAATGCAACCCGCCGTCTCCAGTAACCAGTTGCTCTTCCTGAAAGGGACGGTCAACGAAACGCACGAGGGTTACTTCCTGCTGGACACCGGCGCGTCCTACAACGCCATCTCCCGGAACATGGTCCGGCGGCTGAATATTTCCGAGGCCCTCGCATCGCTTATTCCCATGCAGGGCGGCGTTGCCGAAATGGACGCTCCGCTTCTGACCGGCCAGGTTCGGTTGCGGCTCCCGACGAACGAACTAGCCCGCGGTCCCGTTGTCGCGCTGGATCTTTCCACTGCCAGCCGCTATCACAACCTTGAAGTATCGGGTCTCATCGGATATCCCGCCTTGTCCGGTTCCGTGCTGTCGGTGAATTATCGCGACTCGCTGGTCGCTGATCGGTTCGCACTGACTCCTCACGCGGTATTGCGCGAAGACCACGGCACGCCTTCACCCGGCGCGGTCACAGTGGCCCAGCGTTCGGCAATCTGGTTTCCTTCGAAGCGCCACAACACGAAACCATGAAATTGCATCCGCCTGCCGGATTGATCGGTCCACCGCCAGATGTTTCGGCACACTACTTTATCGCCTTCGGCCAACAGGTCCTCAATGGTGACCCGAAGGTCCGGCATCGCCTGGTACATCGCGACCATCATCTGCTCGTCACCCTCGATGCCGGTTGGTTTTCCGCCTGGCCCGTCGTGATCGTAAAAGTCCGGCGTCATGTTCTTGCGGATTACCGCGGCATTTCGTTTGTTCACGAATTCTTCGAAGTGGTCCCTGACGAACTGCTTCATTTCATCCGGTTTCAGATTCGTCGGCATGTGCTGCTACCTCCTCTCCAGACTTCACGCGGGAATCGTCAATAAACTATCGTTCGGGTAGAAGTGATCCACATTTTCCGGCGTGATCAATTGATGATTCGTGAAGACCGCCGGGGGCACCACCCGCCGCGCCAGAATGTCCAAAGCCAGCCGCAGTAAACCGTCCCCATACTTCTCCGGGAAGTAAGCCACCGACCCGATCATCCGCGTGTGCGCCGTTCGCAACTCCGCGCGAGCCTCGGGTTCTCCGTTCTGCCCCACCACCACGCATTCATTGGCCCGCCCCGCTTCCTGAAATGCCCGCATCGCTCCCAGCGCGCTCGAATCGTTTGCCGCCCCCACCAGCACCCGCCGCGATTTCGATTCGCGCAGATGCTTCCGCACCCGCTCCAGCGTTTGCTGAAACTGCCCGTCGCCGTCGATCGAGATGGTCCGGCACCGCTCCGAAACGCGAATCATCTCCGCAATCCCCGTCAGTACGCCGCGCATTCGTGCCTTCGGTAAAGACCCGGCCCGTTGCAGTTCCACCAGCAGTATCTCGTCCACCTCGCCCGCCCAGTGCTTCTTCGCCCAGCGTCCCAGATAATGACCCGCCATCAGTCCGGCCTGGTAGTTATTCGCGCCGAAGTAAGTCGCTCCCGGGTGCGGAATATCGATCGCGATGAACGGAATGTTCGCCTCCATATATTTCGAAGCGATTGCCGGGGCGATCAATTCATCGGTCTGAAATTCGATCACCAGGTCCACCTGCTCACGAATCAGGTAGTCCGCGCTGCGCAGCGCGATCTTCGGTTGATACCGGTTGTCCACCGTGATCAGTTCCACATGCTCCCGCTCGGCCGCGCGCGCCAGGCTCATCCGAACCTCGCGGTCGAAAGACGTATCCTGCCCCTGCGCCGCATATCCGATCCGGTACAATCGCCGCCGCCGCACCTCAGATGCCAGGCGGTAGTGATTCTCCCCCACCTTGTCCAGGAATCCGCACTGATGCAGCGTGTACAACAGGCGGAAGCACATGCCCTTGTTGAAACCCGTCCGCGTCACCACATCGCGCAACCGCAACACGTCACCCGCCGTCTGAAATGCCTCGAGGATGCGCGATGCATGGACCAGCGATTTCACCATGTACCGGCTATGATTGGACGTCTTCACGTGGACCCCCCTCAAGCTGTCGCGGATGCTTACCGTTGTAGCAGTTTTGTTATCCGAAACACAACCGCGCGAAAGGCCGCCCGCACCTCCGGCCCGCCAGGCCCGCCAGGCATAGCCATCTGCGGTAGATTCCTCCCGCTCCGCGCGTTCCGCAGTGCGAAAGATCCACGGCTGCGACGAATCTCTTTCGGTCCGGCACGCCGAGGCACTACAATACACGTTTGCTCTCATGACACCGAATCCTGCACTTGGCGTCGTCTTTCACTGGCTGGGCGGCCTGGCATCCGGCAGCTTTTACGTCCCGTTCCGCGCCGTCAGGCGCTGGTCGTGGGAAACCTACTGGCTGGTCGGCGGCGTTTTCAGTTGGATCATCGTTCCCTGGGCCATTGGTCTCTACATGACCAATGACCTGACCGCGGTCCTCAGCGCCACACCCTCCCGTACCATCT
This sequence comes from uncultured Solibacteraceae bacterium, assembly GCA_963748795.1. GTDB lineage: Bacteria > Acidobacteriota > Terriglobia > Bryobacterales > Bryobacteraceae > Sulfopaludibacter. The sequence goes on along the minus strand of CAVVLD010000022.1, from coordinate 13,576 downwards.
TCTGGTGCTACTTCTGGGGTCTGCTCTGGGGACTCGGCGGGCTCACCTTCGGACTCACCATGCGCTATCTCGGCATGTCGCTGGGCATGGCCATGGTCCTGGGATACTGCGCCGCCTTCGGAACTCTGATGCCGCCCATCTTCGATGGCGTCTTCATGAGCACCGTAGTGGGCACCACGTCCGGCCAGGTGATCCTCTTTGGTGTGGCCGTCTGCCTCGGCGGCATCGCCTTCGCAGGCAAGGCCGGCATGTCCAAAGAATCGGAGATGAGTCCCGAGCAGAAGAAGTCGGTCATCAAGGAATTCAATCTGAAGAAGGGTGTCCTGGTCGCCACCTTCTCCGGCGTGATGAGCGCCTGCTTCTCCTATGGCCTCCGTGCCGGCGACCCCATCAAAGCCCTGACCCTGCAGCACGGCACCAGCGTCCTGTGGCAGGGACTCCCCGTCCTGGTCGTGGTGCTCCTCGGCGGTTTCACTACGAATTTCATCTGGTGCGTCATCCTCAACGTCCGCAACCGCACTGCCTATCAGTACACCAGCCCGGTCTCCCGCGACCCCGAACTCAAACGCGACCCCAGCGTGCCTCTCTTACGCAATTATTTCTTCAGCGCCCTCGCCGGCACCACGTGGTATTTCCAGTTCTTCTTCTACACCATGGGCGAAACCCAGATGGGCAAGTACAAATTCTCCAGTTGGACCCTGCACATGGCCAGCATCATCATCTTCAGCAGCCTCTGGGGCATCGGACTCCACGAATGGCGCGGCGCCAGCAAACGCACCTGGGCGTTCCTGTTCCTCAGCCTCGCCACCCTGGTGGCATCCACCATGATCGTAGGCTACGGCAATTATCTGGGCACGAAGTAGCGCCGGCCCCTTACCGGCGTGCTGCGAGCGCGTTCTTCAGATTAAACTGTGCGTCGGCATAGTTGGGTCTCAGCCGCAGAGCCTCGCGGCACTGAGCGATCGCCTCGTCCAACCGGCCCGCATGTTCCAGCGCGTAGCAGAAGTTACTGTGGACTTCGGGATCTTCCGGAGACAGGCGTAGCGCCTCGCTCAAATGCCGGATCGCCTCGGGATAATTTGCCAGGTTCGCGTAGATGATTCCGATGTCCAACTGCGCCATGGGAAATTCCGGCTTCAGGCGAATCGCGTCCCAGAGCAGCGGTCTGGCCGCCTCCAGTTGGCCCGCACGCAGCAATGCGTTGCCCATGTTTCCTTTCGCCTCGGCGTATTGCGGATTGATCACCATCGCCCGCACATACTGGGCCATGGCGCCTTTGTCGTCGCCGGCGCGCGCCAAAACCACACCCAGGTTGTTCCGCATGATGTAATTTCGATCCGTGACGGCAATGGTGTGCTCGAACAGCGTCCGGCTGTCCTTCCAGTAACCCACCTGGCGCCACGTCCCAATGGCGAATGCCAGTAGCACCACCCCCGTTGCCACTGCGAACACGCGTTGCAGGGCGGAATGCGGTTCGAGCCAGTCGGCGGCGCCCCACACGATCGCAATCGTCAGACCTACCAGCGGGACATACATGTACCGGTCGGCCCGCGATTGCGCGCCCACCTGCACCAGTCCGATCACCGGCGCCAGTATTACCAGGTACCAGAACCAGCCCGCGAACAGGTACGGCAACTTGCGAGCCAGTAACAGCGCCGCTGCCGTTACTGCCAGCAGAATCACCAGGGCCAGTTCGGCCTTCCCCCAGACCGGGGGCACAGCCGGATAAAGCACTCCCAGGTTCGCAGGCCAGAACGCCTGTTGGATGTAGGTCGCATACGCGGTTGCCGCGTTCTCAATGCGCGTTGCCACCGGCGTCCCGGCCAGCGATGCCATCGTTCCGTAACTGCGCTGCGCCACCACCGTGGCCACACTGGCACCCAGGCTCATCAGTAACAGGGGAATTTTTTCAAGCAGCACCCGCCGGTCTCGCGGCCACTGCGGAGGCCACGCAATCCGCCGTAGCGGCCAGTAATCCAGCAGCAGTAAAACCAGTGGAAAGGTCACCAGCATCGGCTTGGCCATCAGGCTGAGAGCGAAAACCATCGCTACCAGCAGGTACCGCTTCGTTGTTGGATGCTCCGCATACTTCGCATACAGCAGCAGCCCGATCATCTCCAGAAGGGTGCTCAGAACGTCTTTGCGCTCTGCCACCCACGCCACCGACTCCACGTGGAGCGGGTGCAGCGCGAAAATGGCGGCCACCACCGCGCTGCGCCACGGCCGGGCGGTCATACGGAACAGCGCCACAAACAGCAGCACAACGCTGGCCGTGTGGAGCAGCACGTTCACCAGGTGGAAACCGCCTGCATTCATGCCGAATATCTGCGCATCGATCAGGTAAGAGATCCAGGTCAAAGGGTGCCAGTTCGCGAAATGAAGACCGAACGCCCACGCTACACCGGCCGCCTTCAAACCCGCGCGAACTACCGGATTCTCATAAACGAAGGTATTGTCATCATAAAAAACGAAGTCATAGCGGAATGTCCGGAAGTAAAGAACCAGCGTCGCCAACGCCAGACCCGCGCAGAGCGCCTGCTCGCGCCGGGTCAGACTCGCGGGACCCGGTTCGATCCGCTTCCCGGAACTGGCGTGCTTACGCGCTCTGGCATCGCGCCGCCTGACCGCGCGTTCCGCAAGGCCCCTCACCACCGAGAGTGTAGCGTCATTTCCCGCCGCGTCCGCTATGGTCTTCGTAACAGCATATACGGCGCACATCACTGCCTCGTGATAAGCCGCACAGTCGCGCTGCGCCCTCCTGCCGGGCGAGTAACAGTTCGAAGAATCGTCCATTAACGGTCTCTGGCTCGCGGATTGCAACTCCCACTCGAAAGGAGAAACCATATGTTCAGCCGATTGCACGTCCTGAGTTTGGCCGCGGCAGTTGTTTTGACAGGCGCGGCGTACGGGCAGACGCCGCCGCCGGGCGGGGGCGGCCAGATGCCGCCGAGTGGCGGATCTCCGATGGGCGCTCCGCAAAGTACCATGCCTGGAAATCCCGGCGTCATCCCGCCAGATCATCAGATGGACCCTTATACTACCGACAAGGATTTCGTCAGGAACGTGGCGGAATCCAGTGCCACCGAGGTTCAACTCGGGAAACTGGCGCAGGACAAGGCATCCAACGACACTGTGAAAGAACTCGGGAAACAGATGGTGGATGCGCATACCAGGACCGGTGAGCAAATGAAACAGGCAGCCGCCGCTCTGAAAATCCAGTTGCCCGCCGAGCCGCCGCGCAAAGCCAAAAAAGCCGAGGAGAAACTGGCCAGGCTCTCAGGCCCCGATTTCGACCACGCATACGCCAAGATGGCGGCGGACGAGCAGAAGCAGGCTGTGAAGCAGTTCGAGCATGAGGCTAAGGACGGGAAGGTGCCCGGAGTGAAAGACTTCGCTGTCAAAAATCTGCCGGCCGAGCAGGAACGCCAGAAACACGCCGAAGAACTGGCCAGCCCGGGGACGGGAACGGCCGCGAGACAAAAGTAGACCCTCGTTCCTCGCCCAAAGCGGATAATAGGGTGTGTGAAGTTCCTGACTGATTTGATCAACGGTTTGCACTACAGTATCGGCATCAGCACCCCACGGCCGGAGCAGGTGCGCATGGTCGTCTTGCTCTGGCTGGTCTCCATCCTCGCGATCATCGGTGCGATGTACCTTCTGGTGCGATACGAATTCTGACGCAGGGCGGGCTCCGGGATAGTCTTGGCGAATGCACAAACAGCGGCGATTCTGATTCCGGGTGTTCTGTTTCTGGCCACCCTCATTCGCTCGGCGTTCGGATTTGGCGAGGCATTAGTGGCCGTTCCGCTACTTGCGCTTCTCGTGCCCGTTGAAGTGGCAGCCCCGGTTGCCGTGTTGGTCTCCATAACCGTCGCGTTCCTCGTCTTGGTTCAGGACTGGCGCAAAGTCCACATCCGTAGCGCCGGCTGGCTGGTGTTGCCCACAATGCTGGGCATCCCGCTGGGTTTGATGCTCCTGAAGGCCGTCGCCGAATCCGCGGTGAAAGGCCTCCTGGCCGCCGTGATCATTGCCTTCTCCGCGCACGCGCTGCTCGGCGGCAAGCGCCGCGAACTGACGAACGATAGATTTGCCTGGCTATTCGGATTCGGCGCGGGCGTGCTGGGGGGCGCTTATGGCATGAACGGACCTCCCCTGGTGATCTATGGCTCGCTCCGCGGATGGTCTCCGCAGCACTTTCGGGCGACTTTGCAGGGATATTTTCTTCCGGCCAGTCTTGCGGGTATGTGGGGTTACCAGCTTGCCGGCCTGTGGACACCCGCGGTCAACCGGTTCTACATTCAGTCATTGCCCTTTGTGATACTGGCCACGTTCCTGGGGCGGGCCATCAACCGTCGTATGGGCACGCAACAGTTCTTGCGTTATGTACATGGCGGGCTCATTCTCATTGGCATCGTTTTGTTATGGCAAGCTGTTTCCTGATGTTATTCTGAGTGGCGGACAGGACCCAGTCATGAACCGCCGCAGTTTCCTCTGGAGTACCGGGCTCGCCGCGAGCGTTTCCGCCGCCCCCCAGAATGCGCCGGTGCGCCAGGAACCGGTGGAGAGCGCCACGCCCACCGATAGGCCCGCGATTGTCCTCAGCCAGGTCGGCTTTCTACCCAAAGGCAGAAAGACCGTAATCTACCGCCTCTCCCCCGGCGAAGTGGCCCCTGAGCACTTCACCCTCCGCGATGTTGGCGGTCCGCCCCAGCCATACTCCCTCTCGCGCCCTCTCGCGAAAGCGCCGGGCGACGTTCCCAATTGCCTGCTTGGCGATTTCAGCGATCTGGAACGGGAAGGTTTCTACCAGATCACTGCCGGTCGCGAACGCTGCGCGCCTTTCTTCGTACGGCCCGACGCGTGGCGGCGCACCCTCCCCAAAGCGGTCAGCTATCATCACGCCCAGCGCTGCGGAATTGCCGTGCCCCACATCCACCCCGCCTGTCACCTGGACGATGCCCGGCGCCGCGACACCGCCGAGCACGTCGATGTGACCGGCGGCTGGCACGATGCCGGCGACCTGCGCAAATGGATGGACGCTACCATGATGGCCGGCTTCGGCCTGCTGCGCCTGGCGCGCCATCTGGGGGACCGTTGGGACCTCGCCGGCTCGGGCATCGGCGTCCTCCTCGATGAGATGCGCTGGGGCAATCGCTATTTCCTCAAAATGCAGGACAAAGACGGCCGCGTGTGGGCCGACACCGCGGGCGGCGTCAATGGCGACAACAGCGATAATCACTGGACCGACAACCAGGCCGGCACAGCCGACGACCGTTACATCAATCCCGCCAAGCCGGCCATGGTTCAGGCCATGTTCATCGCGCTCCAGGCCATGGTCGCCCAAGCCTTCGCGGAAAGCGATCCGGGCTACGCGCAATCCTGCCTGGCCGCGGGCATGCGCTGCTGGGAAGCCACCGGACATCCCAGGCAGACCCGCGACCTGAGCTGGCGCCTGCTCGCCGCGATAGAGCTGTACCGCGTCCGGCGCGACTCCCGCTTCGCGGAGGAAGCGGCGAAACTGGGCGACGCGCTGGCCGCGCTCCAGGTCTCCACCTTCATCGCGTCACAAAAGAAGGTGCGCGGCTACTGGGGCACGGGCGATGCGCGTCAGAATCCTTTCTGGGATCCGGTCTATTCGGCCCTCCCGGCAATCGCCATGCTCGAACTGGCCATCGCGCTCCCCGCGCATCCCGGCGTATCGCGCTGGCGCGACGCCGTCCGTCTGTACCTCGATGAATACGTGCTGCCCATGAGCGCCCGCTCTGCCTATGGCGTGCTGCCCCTGGGCCTCTTCCGCGGCACTCCCACACCGGAAACCTACCGGCCGCTGGAAGGGGAACTCACTTATCGTTACTTCATGCCCACGCGCCAGCGCTCGTGGTGGCTCGGCATAACCTCGCATCTGGAGTCGCACGCGGCCCTCCTGGCAACTGCCGCCCAAGCGCTGCGCAAACCCGAATACCGCGACCACCCATGACCGGCAGGTCACCCGGCAAGCCAAAATAGATAATGTGCGCGGCGTCCTCAGCGTCCCACTGATTATTACCATTCCAATCAACAAACCAAGCCCCATTCCGATAGACGCCTACCTTTAGGCGGCCGTCGCCATTCCAATCGCCCATTACCGGCAAATCGCCCGGTAAGCCGAAGAAAACGAGGTGAGCTGCGTCCGTGCTATCCCACTGATTATTCCCGTTCCAATCCACGTACCATACGCCATTCCGGTACGCGCCAGCTTTGAGATGCCCATCGTCGTTCCAGTCCCCCATCACTGGCAAGTCTCCAGTCAGGCCAAACTAGAAGACGTGCGCGGCATCCGTGGCATCCCACTGATTATTTCCGTTCCAATCCACGAACCAGACCCCGCTGCGGTACACACCTGGCTTCAGCCGGCCGTCTCCGCTCCAGTCGCCAATCACGGGCAGGTCACCCGTCAGACCGAGGTAGAATATGTGGGCGGCATCGGTAGCGTCCCATTGGTCATTGCCGTTCCAATCGACGGACCATCCGCCATTCCGAAATACCCCGAAACTCTGATCCTGAACGAGGGCTTTGGAGAAGACCCACGCTCCCGCGGGATAACCGGTACCTCCGACGATTGCAGTACTGCCATCAGCCGACACGGCCACCGCAGAACCTAACTCCGCTCCGCTGCTGCCCGAAAGTTTCGATTGCCCGGTCCACACTCCCTTGGTTCGAGTGAATATCCACGTTGCCCCGGCGAAATTGTTGTCCGCGGGGCCGCCCACAAACGCTGTATCCCCGTCGCCAGACAAAGCCACTGACTGCCCAAATTGAGGCGCGCCGCCTGTCGTGCCGCCCGGTGTCAGCTTGACGACCTGCTGGCTCCAGATGCCGTTCACTCGCGTGAAGACCCATGCAGCACCAACAAAATTGTTGTCGAAATGCCCACACACCAGCGCCGTATTGCCATCTGACGAAAGCGCGACAGCAAGCCCCTCGAAGGCATCCCCGATGGCTCCGCTGCCCACGAGCTTCGTGTCCTCAATCCATCCGCCGCCTGATTGCGTGAAGAACCAGGCCGCTCCGACGGTGCCTTCACAAAACGACCCGACGAGCGCCGTGTTCCCGTCGGCCGAAAGCGCCGCGGCGGACCCGAAACAGTCGAAGGATTCACTGAGCTTCGATCCTCTTTGACTCCAGGTGCCGTTGACGCGGATGAACGTCCAAACAGAGTTGTCTCCCGTCCCACCCACGATGGCCGTATTACCGTCGGCCGAGAGAGCTACCGAAGTTCCTTGTTTGGATTCATCGCTGCCTCCCGTACCAACCAATTTCATGCCTTGCCGGCTCCATACGCCGTTTGATCGGTTGAAGACCCAGGCCGCACCCATATCGTTGTTGTCATACGGGGCGCCGGAAATGATCGTGTTGCCGTCGGCAGAGATTGCAACTGAAGTCCCTTGTTGAAGGAGGCCGAAACTGTCATTGGCACCGCCGTTTCCCACCAGCTACCCGCCTTGTTGATTCCACGCGCCGCCCGTACGAGTGAACACCCACACTGCGCCAATGGCGTTGTTGTCGTCAGGTCCGCCGACAACCGCAGTATTCCCGTGCGCCGACACCGCGACCGCTGCGCCCTGGTCGGTTGCACTGATACCGCCAGCGCCTACCAGTTTTGCTCCCTGCTGCAGAAACTGACCGATGGCACGTGGCGTGGTTACAACCCATAACAGGGTCATTGACACGAGTATCTCCGAACGTCGCATCGTTGGTCTCAAACCACGATCTTCGGCTATAGGGAAGACGGACTCAATACTCCAGAAAGGGATGCCCCCTTGGGCTACAGTTTGTCTACTTATAAATTCTATACAGTAGCGTTCCATATTTCCTTATTTCCTTATCTTTGTTCCTGTCGGGTACCGCTTTGCGGCGCTCGCATGGCGCTATGGCACGTGGTTGGATAAGCCCTTGGCCGTGATTGCCGGCGCCTTCATCGGCATCACCGCCGTAGTGACCCTCTTGCGATTCTGGAACGTGGCGCCTCGCCAGGTGGTCACGTCGGCCGCCCCGCGGGCTCCTGCGATTTCCAAGCCTGCACCTTCCTCCACAGCGGACGAGTACATGGCCGCCGCACGCCCGCCGAGCCCCGGAAAAATCGCGACATGGCAACCGGAGCGAGAGTTCTCGGGTCTACCACGGGCCACATGTGGCATCACTGAGTCAACGGCCCAAACAAATGCAACGTCTGCGAATTTTCCCGGCGTGATGCTACCCCGCTCCTGAGCCGGACGGGCGACGCGCGCCGCTCCGATGGTGGTAATGCGCAGTACCTGTTCCGGCGGAATCCCGGCTTGCACCCACAGTTCGACTCCGCGATCGAGCATCAGGCCCTGGATGTCATCGGTGCCGGTCACCAGCGGAATGCCGGCGCCGTACAGACGCGCGGTCATGGCGAGCATCGCCTGAAAAGATGCGCGATAGAGGCGATCCTGGTCGCCGTGAAGGCAGACCTCCGGCGAACGCCTCGCGGCACCGCTGCATGGGGAGTCGATCGAGGATGGCCGCATACCCCGGGCTCGCTAAGCCGGGGCGCGCGGTGTATTGCTCCTCGAAAACTCCCAGCGTCGGATCGACGACCGTCTGCCGCGCCTTCAGCCTGGCGATGAAGTTTGTGACCGCGGGTGAATTCGCGTCGAGTTCCGCGGCATGCTCTGCCGGCAGCGTCAGCGGCGCGGTTTGGTCTTCGACGCCTCCCCGGGCAGAAAATTCAGAAAGAAGAAATTGATGGCTGGAATTCGTCCACGCCCGCATCCACGAACTGGCCGGCAATCATTTCCGCCGGCACGTGACCGCTGACGCGCATGCCCTGCTGGGGGGCCGTGCGGACAAGGTAGGGAACCAGCTCCGGCTCGATGGAGCCATAGATCTTGATCTGAATGTATCCTGCGGCCTTGTTTTTCCCGATGGCCGCGCGAGCTTCCGCCTCGCTATCCACCAGAACGCCGCTGGGCGCGGAATACTTGCCGCGTCCATCCATGATGCGCGAGCACAATGCGCGGGCCAATCATTTCGCCCGAGTCCATCTGGCGCTTCCATCGCAGAAGGCGGTCCATATCGTTGCCGAGATCCCGAACGCTGGTCACGCCGGACGCGATGTCGAGCAGCCCTTCGTAAGCTTCGAGCTTCCATACCCGTGGGCACAGGGGCGCCGGAATCGGCGGCTACCGATTGGATGCGACCGCCTCTTACGACAACGATCTGGTTGTCCCGAACGACGGCGCTCTCTGCATCGAACACGCGAACGTGCCGGATGGCAAGACCGCCTGCCGGCCTGTGGCCGAGGCGCCGGGCCGTCGAGCCAGACCGGCTCCGGCGTAAAATCCAGCCCGCCGATGCTGTACATGCTGACGTGCTGCCCCTTCAATTCCACCGAAGGGCCGCGCTCCAGGGCGGCCTTACCCGCCTGGCAGCAGGCGGATGGACGTTTTCCGCGATTGCAGCATCGTGCGCGCCAGCCACGCCATCTGGGCCGCCGGTCCGTTCGCCGCAAGGTACCACACCGGCGATTTCGATTCGCCGGATTCGGCCCGGCTCTTCCATCGGGCAGCCCGGGCGGCCGCGGTGAATTGTAATCCTGTCCGGTCAGGGTAATCGATACTGGCATGAGGACGCCGTCAACAAATAACGCCCCTCGATCCGGGACCCGCGCCCGCGATCATTGTAACTGTATGCCACGCATACCGAGCCATCGGCGCTCCGCATGAGGGTCTCGTGGCCGGCTGTACGCCCGGCGACCACGATGCTGTACCGGCTCTCCTGGCCGGCCGGGCACAAGGCGGAAATCGCCAGAACCAGCCGCAGTCGAGGCATCTCCGAATTATAGTCTGGCCGGGATTTCGGCTAAAATCCTAGAATCATGCCGGCCTCTCTGCCCACCCGCCGAACCGCGGTGAAAGCCGCTGTGGCTGCCTTCGCGGCGCCCTTCTTCAATCGCCATCGCTATGCCCTGGAGGCGCAATCGGCGCAGGAGTATTCCGAAAGAGCTGTGCGGCTGGTGCGATACCGCCGCAGTCCCTGGTTCGATCCCCACACCCGATCGCCGGGCTTGAACCGACGTCGCCGCGGCCGACCGCCTCGACCGTGCCGGCCAGGTCGCAGCCGATGATGTAGGGGATTGGCAACGGCATCGCAACCATGCCGCTGCGGACGTAGGTGTCGATCGGGTTCACGTCGACCGCCTCGACTTTGACCAACACCTGGCCGTCGCTGGCCTGCGGTTTCGGCCGCTCGCCGATCACGATGTTTTCCGGCGGACCGGTCCGCTCGATATAGGCAGCTTTCATGGCGTGTTTCTCCTTGGAATGCGCTATTTCGCCGCCGGTCTCGCCCGCCGCGACGAGCCGAATGTGGCCAACAGCCCCGCGGCCAACAGGCACAGCCCGCCCACGGCCAGCGTAATCCCGGCCGTCCAAATCGTCATCGTTCGCTGCAGGGCCAGCTCATTGCCCCGGCCGGTCGGCTGGACCAGCCCCTTGCGCAGCTCATTGTAGGTGTCAAGTAATTGCTGTGGGGACGTGCCGGCAAAATGGGCCTCGATCTCGGCGAGCGATGGCGACTGCGGCAGCTCCGGCACGTGAGCGGCCAGGTAACCGCCAACTGCCAGAAACGCCACGCCAACGATCAACAGCGCCCAGGATCAGCCGGTGGCGATTGGTCCAGGTCCGCAGCTTGGCCGTTTGAGCGGCGGCGGGCTCGTCGCGCGGCAATTCCTTCAGCCCGCGCAGCGTGGGGATATGGAGCTCGGCCCCGCAAGCACAGCGGATCGATTGGCCAGCCTGCGCGACCGAGACGGGGGTCTGTCGACCGCACTGGCAAGGCAAGAGAAAATCGGCCATCGAGCTGTTCGCAATTCCGTCAGACGAGCCGTTTGCTTGGACCGCGCGGCAGCTACTGGTTACTCCGGCACCCCCGATCCGCGGTTGGCCCACCAGGGGAGCGTGATTCCGCCATCGATCAACAGCGAACTGCCCGTAATATAGTCGCTGGCCGGATCGCAGAGAAACACGACGCCGCGGCCGATCTCGGCCGGCGTTCCCAGCCGTTTCCAAGGGAGCTTTGGCGCGGCGGCGGCAATCGTCTCCTCGCTGGCGAATTTGCGCTCTCCGGGCGTGTCGATCCAGCCGGGCGTCACCACATTGACGCGGATCCGCTGGTCAACCAGCTCCATGGCGGCGGTGCGGGCCATCTGGTCGATGGCCGCCTTGGCCATGTTGTAGGCCATTGAGCGGGGGATCGGCACGACGGGCATGCGGCGAGCTGACGATCACGACCGAGCCACGGGGGCCATCACCCGAGTGGGGCTGGGCGATTAACTGTCGAGTCGCAGCTCGCAGCAGGTAAAAGGCACCCCACATGGTCACGTCGATCGTGCGGCGGAAGCCCTGCATGTCGGCTTCATAGAAGAGCTCGCGGTCGCTGTAGGCGGCATTGCTCACGGCTATGTCGAGCCGGCCAAAGGCCTGCACGGTCTCGGCCACCAACCGCTCGACCTGGTCCTGATGGGCGACGTCCCCCTTCAGAAGCACGGCCCGGCCGCCGGCGGACTTGATTTTGTCGACCGCCGCGGTCGCTTCGCCCGGCTGGTCACGGTAGTTAAAGGCAACGCTGGCACCGGCTTCCGCCAAGGCGACGGCGACCCCCAATCCGATTCCTTGGCTGGCTCCGGTGACCAGGGCGGAGCACCCACTGAGGACTTGCATGGAACGATTCCGTTGAGCTCGAATTGGACCCTATTGCCCGGCCACGCCAGCCGAGGCCGCCCGCACACGCGCGGCGCACGGTCATGCTACGGCACTCCGGGCGTGCCAGCAAGCGGCCGTCCCGCTTGGCCGAGCAGTTGCAAAGCGGAACTTTTCGCGCCCGCTCAGGCTAGACCGCCGATGGAGGACCGCTACAATTGCCGTGTCGCGCAAAGGACTGGCGGCCTCGACAATGATCCTTGTGCGACCAGAGCCTTGTGCGATTAGATAAACTGCGTTGTTTGGATAATCTGTTGCGCACTCTTGCCGAGAAGTAATTTCTTACCAAATATTTGACGACGGGCGCGGCCATCGAATCGGGTGATAGAATTTGTTGGATTTCTGCCGCACGTCTAAGGATAATACTGGGGTTTCTCCACCGGCGCCGGTCCACTCTGCGTGTTGCATTCGAATAGCGGGAGGTCTTTTTTGTGACCTACCACGTCAGCTGAAGCACACCAAAGATTGAAGTGATGGCGGTCGTCCGGAATTCGTCTGCCGATTTGAGCGCGCGGAAGCTCGTTGCCTAATTCCCTTGGCTCAGCAGGAGTGATTGCATTGTACGACGCACTATTGGACGACCTGGAAGATGATTCGACTCCGAATCATGAAGAAGCGAGCGAGCTAGCGGAAAAGCCGACCGGCGATCTGGATCTCGACGACGAACTGGATGTCGCGGACCTGGGTGACAGTGACGCGGAACTCGACCCCAAGGCCGAGGACTTGCTCGCCGTTGCCGACGAGGAAGGCGAAAGCTGGTCGGATGATCCCGTGCGGATGTATCTCACGCAGATGGGTGAGATCCCGTTGCTCACGCGCAGGAAGAAATCTCCCTGGCCAAGCGAATCGAAATTACTCGCGCCCGGTTTCGCACCCGGCTGCTCGAGTGCGACTACGTGATCCAACTGGCCGTCAAGGTGTTGAAGCGGGTGCACGTGGGCGATCTGCCGTTCGATCGCACGGTGCAGGTTTCGGTGACCGATCGGCTGGAAAAAGACCAGATTTTGGGGCGTTTTCCGCACAATCTGCGGACCATCGAAATCCTGCTCAAGCAGAACCGCGACGATTACCGCATCGCCACCAGCAAGAGCTACAAAATGTCGCAGCGCCGCGACGCCTGGCACCGCCTGGGCCGCCGCCGCCGCCGCGCCGTGAAGCTGGTCGAAGAATTGGGCTTGCGCACCCAGCGGATCGAACCGATGATCCGCGCTTTGGAAGACTTCTCGCGCCGCGTCGATACGCTCAAGGCCCAGATCGACTCGCAAAAGAAGGCCAAGGGCTCGCTCAACGAGCGCAAGCCGTGGATCGTCGAGTTCCGCAACATCCTGCGGGCCACGCAAGAGACGCCCAAAAGCCTCCGCAATCGCGTGCGGCAGTTGAAGGTCGTCTACTCGCAGTACCAGCAGGCCAAGCGCGGGCTGTCGGAAGGCAACTTGCGGTTGGTCGTCTCGATCGCCAAGAAATATCGCAACCGCGGGCTGAGCTTTCTGGATTTGATCCAGGAAGGCAACGCCGGCTTGATGCGGGCGGTCGACAAGTTCGAGTATCGCCGTGGGTTCAAGTTCTGCACCTACGCCACGTGGTGGATTCGCCAGGCGATCACCCGGGCCGTGGCCGACCAGAGCCGCACCATCCGCATCCCGGTGCACATGGTCGAGACCATGTCGCGGGTCCGCAACGTCTCGCGGCAATTGCTGCAAGAGCTGGGTCGCGAGCCGACGATCGAGGAGACGGCCAAGCGGGCCGGCACGGCGGTCGACGAAGCCCGCCGGGTGCTGGCCATGAGCCGCTACCCGATCAGCCTCGACCGGCCG
>CAVVLD010000021.1:0-85357 GCA_963748795.1 uncultured Solibacteraceae bacterium | reverse complement strand
GCCAGGTCGATCGCCGTCGAGAATGCAAACAATGCCGGGGAAGTCGCTTGCAACAAGCCTGAAGCGCAAGCGAAGGGTATTAAATGATAGGCATTTTCGAACGCCCTCCCCATGAACTCCCCTGCTCGGACACGGGCCTTGGTTGAGTGTGCCCACGTTTTTCGTGGATTCAGTATTCGACAGACGCGAAACATCCCCCACACCCCCAGCATGGCGAAGCGATGCTCGAGGAGTTGGTTCCTTAGCGTTGTGCATGGCTACGGCCTGTCCCGCGATGGCGACGGCCTCGATCGACTCGCTTACTGCGTGGGCAGCGGACTGAGTTCGAAGCCCAGCACCGCCGCTTTCCCCTTCACCGCTTTCCCACCATTTCCCGGCCACTTGAGTCTTACTCGTCCTGATTCGCCCATTTTGACATTGAGATCATGATACGTCATCTTCCACGGGCGGAAATGATGGCGAAGTCGGGCATGCCGGAGCCCGAAAGAGCCCCGATTCGGCAGTCTGGCACCGATTTGGGGAGATGACTGCGCACCGCGAACGCGACCTTGGTTCAAGGTCTCCAAAAGCGGCTCGACGGTTCGCTCATAGCGACGTCGGTCACGACGAATTCTCAAAGACCGGCTTCTGCGGTGCGATGCCACGTATCAGAGCCGTCAGCAAGTCTGCCATCGAGTCAAACAGCAGTGTGCGAAAATGGTTGCGGATCTCTTCCCAGAGGTGGCACTTGGTCTTCATCTTGTGCCAGGCCGCCTGGAACAAGGGGCAACACAATTGCTGAACTTGATCCACCAAGAAAGCCAACATCATCAACAGGGCCAGCACCACCGACAGGTTCTGCTCGCCGTGTCCGTAGTTATGCTCCAGGTGATATCCTTGGTTTTTCAAGGTGTTGAAGGTCTCATTCTCGATCTTCCAGCGAGCTCGTCCCCCCCGCATGATGTCCCAGACGTTCTCCGGAATCAGGAGAAAGTCGGTGATCCAACTGAAATGCTGCACCGTCCCATCGGGGTGGATCTCCCAGTATTCCAGCACATTGACCAACTCGTCGGGGTTGGACTCGTTGAGCGGCACGCCATTGCAGAACCGAAAATGATGCACCACGCCCGTCGCTGGATCCTCCAAGGTAAGGACCTGCATCTGGCCGGCCTCGTCGCGGGTCTGCAGGTGCGCGAACAGAAAGGCGTGGTCGCCCGGCTTGACGCCAATGATGTAATGCGCGCCAGCCTCACGCAGGTCGCGGAGGTGGGGGGCGTTGGCGCTGAGGGCGTCTTCGACGATGATGACCGGCAGGTGGGGATGCTCCTGGCGAAACCGTTTGAGCCAGCGGCGGGTGGCGTTCCGCTCGCAGTCGTTCTTGGTCTGACCGTCCTGCTGGATGATCGGCTCGGGTGCCAGCGGGATGACTTCCTTGAGGTCGGGATGGACTAAGGTGGCCCCCAGCAATTGATGGGAATAGGTGACGCTGCCGTTGCGATGGTGCTTCTCCAGACAGGAGGAACAATGGATCTTGGAGGAGGAGAAATAGGTGGTGCCGTCCAGCGACAGCAGGTAATGGTCGTCCAGATAGACGAAGCGTTTGAGCACCTGGCCGCGTTGCAGGCGACGGAAGACCTCGCGGAACGGGGCCCGCAGGTTCGCGGGATCGATTGGATCCAGGATGTCCCGCATCTGAGAGTCGCAAGGGACGCGGTTGATCCCATAGATGGTGCGGAAGTTGTCCTTGGGGTTGTGGCGGCGGTGGTCGAAGGCCAGCAGGGACGGGTCCTTGAGCGCGAACATCGCGAAGGCTGACATCAGGGCGTCGTCCAAGGGGATTTCCACCTCGCCCGACCGCGGATCGGGAAGAGAACCGAAATGGCAGCGGAGAGAGCGGAACAGGGCATCAGCAGAAAGGGTCTTTCGTGCTTCACCGAGAGCAAGAGCCATTGCGAGCCACTCCATCGACCCAAGCGGTAAGATAGGGAATTCGGGAAAGCATTATGCGCGATGAGTTTGCGAAATGGGAGATCAAAACCCGCGTGTTTTGAGGGCGAAAATCGCACGCCGGGAATTGCTCGGCGCCTTCAACATATTGGCCTTCACCTTGACCTCGTACTCTTCCATCGACTGCGTGACATACTCCTGGCCGTACTTGAGCATCCGGTAGACCAAGCACGCCAACTTGTGCGCGGTCGCCTTGATTGCTGCGAGTCCGCCGGTCCGACTGCGGATGCGGCGGTAGAACAGGCCCAATGGCGTCATTGTCCTGCCCAGCGACTGCGCACACATCCGCAGCGCGATGGTCACTCGGTTCGGCGCCCTTACGATGGCCGCGGCGTTTCTTCGTCTTGTTGCTCTCGTCCTGCGGCGGACACAGCCGCAGCCAACTGGCGAAGTGTTTCTCGGTGGGAAAGCGACTGAACGTCCACGCCGATTTCACCCAGAATCACCAGGGCGGTTCCACCTCGATCCCCTCGATCAAGGTCAGGTCCACACCCAACGCCTGGAACAACGGCCCCGTCGCCTCGAACCGGACGTCGTTGTCTTTTGCGCCGCGCTTCCGCGGCTTGACAGTGTGCGTCTTCTCTCCCGCTCGGTTGGGGAAATTGGCCAGTTCGGCTTCGATCTGCTGGTCGCACTCAGTGATCTGCCGATGATGGAACTGGTACAACTCATAGGCCTGCCGCAGCTCGAACGCCGCTGACCGCCATCGCGGTGCAGAAGATCTGCAATCGCGTGCTGGACCGTCACGGACTGAAGGGCATCTTCAACCTGGTGATCGGCCCGAGCAATCCGGTCGCCGAGACACTGATTGGGGACGGGCGCATTCCGCTGATCAGCTTCACCGGTTCGACGGGAGTCGGGCGGCATGTAGCGGAAGTGGTGGCACGGCGGCTGGGCCGCAGCATTCTGGAACTGGGCGGCAATAACGGCATCATCGTGATGGACGACGCCGCGCCCGACCTGGTGCTGCGCGCGGTGCTGTTCGGCGCGGTGGGCACGGCGGGGCAGCGCTGCACCACGACGCGCCGTCTGTTTCTGCAGCGCGGCGTCGCGCCGCGACTGACCGAAGCGCTGCGGGACGCTTACCGGCAGGTGCGCATCGGCGACCCGATGGAAGAAGGCACGCTGATGGGGCCGCTGGTGAACCGGCGCGCGGTGGACGACATGATGGACGGCATCCGCCGGATTCAGGAGCAGGGCGGCGAGATCCTGGCGGGCGGGCGGCGCAGGATGGGCTGCTTCGTCGAGCCTACCCTGGTTCGCGCCAAGCCGGAGATGCCGATTCTCAAGGAAGAGATTTTCGCGCCGATCCTCTACCTGGTGGAGTTCGATCATCTGGACGATGCCATTCACTGGCACAACAACGTGCCGCAGGGACTCAGCTCGGCGATGTTCACGAGCAACCTGATTGCGGCGGAAACCTTCCTGAGTCACCGGGGCAGCGATTGCGGAATCGCGAACATCAACCTGGGCACCAGCGGGGCGGAAATCGGCGGGGCCTTCGGCGGCGAGAAGGAAACCGGTGGCGGGCGCGAAAGCGGCAGCGACGCCTGGAAGGCTTACATGCGGCGCCAGACCAATACCATTAACTGGTCGACGCAACTGCCGCTGGCACAAGGGATTCAGTTTCAAGGTTAGGCTCTGTCAAGAAATAACCGCGCCAAACGCTCCCTCACGGTCGCGTCTCCGATGCGCGTTCGGAGCCGCGATTAGTTGACCTTACCAAGGTACTTATCCAGCCAACCTATGACGGCTTTCATGAGAGCGGGCCGCTGCTCGGAGACGTCATGCGCGGTTTCCAACAATACGTAACTCTTGTCGGCGGCGGGGGCGCCGATCATGCGGAGAAGCGCATCCTTGCCCAGGAAAATCCAATCGAATTTGCCGCAGATCAACAGGGTCGGCGCCTTGATGTGCGGCGCGAAATCGGCTTGATCCGCGCCGGGCAGGGGCTTTTCGACGAAGAAGCCGCCATCGAGAAAGATGACAGCTTTCAAGCGGGGTTCGACGGCGGTGTAAATGACGCCCTCAGCCGCGGTCATGCTGACACCCATATAGCCGATCCGGTTATGGTCGATATCGGCGCGCGTCTCCAGATAGTCGATGGAGCGGCCCAGATCTTTCGCCTGGTCAATGATGGTCTCGCGTCCGGCCACGGTGTCGGGACCGGGCATGGGGCCGGAGCGTTCGTAAGTGCCTTTGATGACGGGATAGAGGACCGCGCGCCCGCTCTGAATGACAAAGTCGACAAATTTCGTGTCGCCGAGGGTATCGCTGGTTGGCAGATCGAGGACGCGCGCGCTGGGAAAGAAGACGACGGTCTGGTACGGCGGCTTGACGTGGGCGGGGACGAAGAGATAGGCCGCCATCCGCTCGTTACCGTAAGCGGCATCGAAGGTGATTTTTTCTTTGCGCCAGTCCGGCGAATCCTGGACCACTTTTTCGACTTTGTCATGCAGTGGCGTCTTGTCGTAGCTGTACATGGCCTGATAAACGCGGAACACGGCGTCCGGCGCGGGTTTGGCCTTGCTGAAGTCGCGAATGGCCTGGCGGCGTTCGGCGATGGCTTCCGCGGGCAGAGGGCCGGTATTGCGGACGCAACGGAAACCGCTGTTGGCGGAGCGATTGAAGGGCGGCATGGCACCGGGTTCGAAATATTCGTTGGTGGTGGTGTTCCAGCCGCCGCCGAGGAGATAGCGGGTGCCGCCGCCGGACGCGGTGCGGCACCACTCCGCGATATTGCCCGCCATATCGATAGGTGCCAAACGGGCCGAGCCCCTGATACTTGCCGACGGGCGCGGGAGCGGGCGAAAAATTGCTCAGCGGCTGAATGGATTTGGCGACCGAACTAGGCGCCAGCAGGAACCACTGAGCAATCACCGGCAGACTTTTTCCGGCGAATTCGGCATAGGCGGAGGCTTCGTACCAACTGACACCGCCGACCGGATAATCGTCCTGCCCGGGCGGATAATGGCCGGCGGTCCAGGTGGCCGGACCGGGGCGTCCGGTGGTATCGCGGAACAGGTCCATGGCCTGTTCCCAGGTGAGTTCACGGCCGTCGCGAAGGAAACTTTTCCTTCCACCAGGCGCGGTTCTGGTAGCCGCCGCGATCGACAAACTCCTGATACTGGCGGTTGGTGACCTCGAACTTGTCGACGTAAAACAAGGGCAGCTTGAAGGGACCGACGTCGCCCAGCGACCAGACGATGCTGAATGTCTCGCCGGCGGGGACGGGCAGCATGCCCTGCGGCGCGGCCGCGGCGGCATCCAACGGGAAGTTGAATTCGCGGATGTACCCGTGGATGTCCTCGGGGATGGGCGCGCTCTGGATCTCTCCGACTCCGGGTTTGGAGACACGCCAGCGCATGTAGCCGGCGGGGATTTTGACTTTGTCGAGAGGAGTTTTGCCGAGTGGAAACCACGGGTCGCCGGGCGAGAGGTAGTCCTTGATTTCCACGGTAGCTCCGGGCGGTGAAGAGTGCACGGAAACGGTGTGGACGAGACTTTCGGCGAGCTGCGCCAGTTGCGGGTCATCGGACAGATAGCGTTGCGCCTCCTGTAGCTCGCGGTAGGCGGCGATGGACTGATTCCGGGAAATCAGGCGGCGAATTTCGGGGATGGCCTGCTCGCGCGCCCAGTGGCGTTTTTCGGAGCGCAGGTAGAACCACAGCGATCCGGCAGCCGCGAGTAGCAGGAGAATCGCGGCGGGCAGGAGCCAGCGGGGACGGCGGATGGGCGGCGCTTCCAGAGAGGCGAGGGCGGCGGACAGATCGTCGACCATCTCCGCGGCGGATTGGTAGCGCCGGGCGGGGTCCTTTTGTAAGGCGCGGGAAACGATGGCTTCAACAGCCGGCGGGAGGTCCGGCCGGAGGTCGCGCAGGCTGGCCGGTTCATCGTGCACCACGGCGCGGATGACCTGAAGCTGGGTGTCGCCGGGAAACGGCGGCTTGCCGGCGAGCATTTCGTAGAGAACGGCGCCAAGACTCCAGAGGTCCGTGCGGAAATCGACGGGCTTGCCGGAAGCCTGTTCCGGGGACATGTAGAGCGGCGTGCCGCGGGCCGCGCCATCGATGGTGACGGTAGCGGCGCTGAAGCGGGCGAGGCCGAAATCGATGATGCGGGCGATGCCGTCCTGGGCGACGATGACGTTGCCGGGCTTGATATCGCGATGGAAAATGCCGTGTTCATGGGCCTTGGCGAGGCCGGAGGCGATCTGCCGGGCAATCCGGAGAGCTTCGGGGAGCGTCGCGCCGAGGGCGATTTTCTCGCGCAGGGTGGTGCCTTGGTGGTATGCCATGGCGATGAACAGGTCGGCAGTGTCGTCAATATCGTGGACCACGACGATGTTGGGATGATCGAGGGCGGAGGCGGCGCGGGCTTCGCCGGCGAGCTGGCGCTTCAGTTCCTCGTCATGCCGGACGTGGGCGGGCAGGAATTTGAGGGCGACGAAACGGTTGAGCCTGGTGTCGAACGCTTTGTAGACGACGCCCATGCCGCCGGCGCCGAGCATCTCGTGAATCTGGTAATGGGAAATGGTGAGGCCGGTGAGACCGATACGGGCGGCGGCGGTCTGCTCGGTCGCGGCGAGATCGCCGAGCATTTCGACGGCGGGGCGATCCAGAATTTTGCCTTCCGAATCCTGCTTCAGGAGCCGTTCGACCTCGCAGCGGAGGTCGGGGTCGGTGCCTTCCAGCACGGCGGGACCGCGTTCTCGGGCGGAATGGTAGAGTTCTTCGATTCGTTGCCAACGTTCCGGCGTCATGAGCACCCCGTTATCCGGCGAATGTTCCCGTCATTATAGGCGTAATGCGCCGGCGAAAACCGGCAACGGAATGCAATATGATTTTGGGGACGGGCCGGGAGGCCTTTATTACGCGCCAAAGCGAGTGCTCCGAAACGACACAACTGCTGCGCGCCTGGGCGGCCGGCGACCAGGGCGCACTGGAGCAACTGACCCCGCGGGTTTACGACGAACTGCGGCGCCTTGCCGGGCACTTTATGCGCAACGAGCAGCCTGGCAGAACGATGCAAACCACGGCGCTGGTACACGAAGCGTACCTGAAGCTGATTGACGTGAGCAACGTGGACTGGCAGCACCGGGCGCATTTTTTTGCGATCGCGGCACAGGTGATGCGGCACATTCTGCTGGATCATGCGCGGCGCCGCGTGGCGGCGAAGCGGGGTGGCGCGGCGGGGCGGGTGAATCTGGATGCGGTGGCCGATATCGGGGCGGAGCGGGCGAGCGAACTGATCGCGCTGGACGATGCATTGAGTGCGCTGGCCAAACTGGATCCGCGAAAAGCGCAGGTGATCGAGCTGCGATTCTTCGCGGGGCTGAGCGTGGAGGAGACGGCCGAAGTACTGAAAGTCTCCGGCGACACGGTGATGCGCGACTGGCGACTGGCGCGGGCCTGGCTGCTGGCGGAACTGGGCTGAAAGGGCGTCAGCCCGACCTCTCACAAGTGATGAGAAAAGCGGACTGAAGTCCGCCGCAGACTGAAGTCTGCCCCACAGAAGGTCATCCAGACCCCCGATAAAATTCTCCTGTTTGCGCCTGTAGGTTGAAGCCGGACGCAGGCGCGCCGGCGCGCTGAAAAACGCAAAAGGAGATTCGCAATGAAAACGGTTTTGATTTGGAGTGCGCTCGGGGGAATGCTGGCGGCGGCGGCCTGGGGGCAGGTACGGTATACGGTCACCGATCTCGGCCTGGTGGGCGGGTCGGCAGCGGTGAGCGACAGCACGTGGCACGCGATGTACTGGTACAAGGGTCTGAAGATCGATATCGGCAAGCCGGGACTGGGCGGCAGCAGCACGGTGTTCGGCCTGAACGAGGGCGGGATCTCGGTGGGCGAGGCGGAGACCGGCGACCCGGATCCCGGGCGGGAGGATTTTTGCGGATTCGGCAGCCAGCATATCTGTCTGCCGTTCGTGTGGCAGTACGGGTTGATGACGGCGCTGCCGACGCTGACCGATAACAGCGGGGCGCCCGCCCGGAATGGGCTGGCCAACGCAATTAATAGCCGGGGTGAAATTGCCGGCGCATCCGAGAATACGACGCTGGATTCGACGTGCCCGCCGATCGACGGGCCGCTGGGGCAATATCAAAAGCTGCAGTTTAAGCCGGTGGTGTGGCGGAACGGGAAGGTGCAGGAACTGCTGACGATTGACGGCGACCCGGACGGGATCGCATTTTCGGTGAACGACCGCGGGCAGGTAGTGGGAGGCACCGGGGAATGCACGGCGTTTCAAGCCAACGGGGACCTGACGTATCTGTTCAGCAAGCACGCCACGCTGTGGCAGAATGGCGCGGTGACGGATTTGGGCAGCCTGGGAGGCGTGGGGCCCGGCGGTGGAAACGTTGCGCTTCATATTAATAACAGGGGACAGGCGGTGGGCCTCTCCGGCACGCCCGACGGGGGATTTCACGGCTTTTTGTGGAGCCGGGAGGCCGGGATTCTGGACGTGGGAACGGTAGGGAACGATGTGGCCAGCGTGGCGCTGTACGATAATGACGCGGGCGATGTTGTGGGTATATCGTTCGACGCCGATTTCAACGCGCGGGCCTTCCTGCGGCCGGACGGCGGAAAGCCGGTGGATCTGAACTCGCTGATACCGGCGGGGTCATCGCTGTTTCTGGTGGATGCGTGTTCCATTAATTCGCGGGGAGAGATTATCGGCATCGCGGTAGACACTAAGGGCGAGGCTCACGGATACCTGGCTACGCCTGGATCCTAAACTGTGCGGCCTCCGGGCGCAGATAGCGCACTTGAGACACGGGAACAGGCCTGGAGGCCGGGTTTACGGAGGGCCGCGACGTACTTTTTGGCCTCGGCGAGGCGGCGATAGTGCGTCGCCAAGCCGGTGATCTGGGCGGTTGAAAAAACAAATTGAGGAGGCAAGGCGGCGGTGGGCAATAGGTAGGTTTCTCCCGTGGTTTCGGTAAGTTGGGCGAGGAGAGCGGCATCCTCGGCGGCCTGGCGGAGGGCGTTGCAACGGGCCTCCTGCATTTGGGTGAGAAGGGCCATGGTCTTATCGACGTGGCGGAGGATGCGGCCTTCATAGAGAGCCAGGCGGGCGAGTTGGACGCTTTCGTCGAGCCAGGTGGTGGTCTTGGACATGGCGTTATCGACCTGTTCGTTGTGGGCGGTCAAGTCGCAAGGCGGGATAAGGTCGCGGGCGAAGAGGTTGGCTTCGATGGCTTTGGCGCGCTTGAGACGCCAGCGGTCATCGGCGATGGACTGAGCGAGATCGGTTTCGAAGGCGCCGGAGGGCGCGAGGGATTCGAGGATACCGCGACAGTGGGCGGTGTAGGCCTCCTGGTCGTCCGGCGCGAGAATGAGGACATGGCCGGTCAGTCCGTGGCGGTACGCATTGAGAGCCCGCTGGTCGCGGGGCTTGGGGGTGACTAAGTCGAGTTGTGATGTTTCCATAACTACCTTTCCAAGCTTATTGGAGCATGATGATTTTGAGTAAGTGGGTAGCTTGGCTTGTAAGTGGTTGGATACAGGGAGGAAGTTTTTGGGGGAGGGGTGTGAATGCTTCTGCTTCAGAGGCTCAGTAGTTAGGAACTTCCAATTTCAGCTCTGCGATCATCCGTATCAATTCAAGCGCTGTGATGGAAGAGAGCAGGCAAGCACCGCCAAGGCTGTCCAAGTAGTCGGCGGCTTTGGCGTTTCCGCGGGTGAAGTCCACCATTATGTTGGTGTCTACAAGGTAAGCCATCAGATGCCGGTTGTTTCAATAGCGAGGCCGGCGGATGCGATCTTCGTATGTTACGCCATCGGGAATGTCGTCACGGTCGGCCCACATCCCGAACGCCGCAAATTCGCGAACAGATTTGGGCCGCATGGGTGCGTCTTCCACCCGGACGTGCACTTCGACTCTCGTACCCTCGGTGAGGTTCACATCCTCGAGCGGTTTGAACACGCCGTTTTCGTAGGTAGCGGGAATCGTCATCTTTGCTACTCTCTACCCTCGATTGTAGCGTAGCCTAGTTTCCCGTGGGTCTTTCTATGTGATCGATGACCAGGTAGACTCCGGGGCCTTTGGCGGGTTCGAGCTTGAGGCCGAGTTTGGGCAAGGCGTCGCGGATGGCATTGAACATGGACTCGGTGTCCGGGGGGCTGGGCGGTCCTGGTTCGGCGGCCGGATCACGGTGCGGTTCCGGCGTGCGGGCATCGAAGTGGAGATCGAAGGTACCGGACAGGCCGGTCTTATCCAGCACGTCGCGGCCTGACCAGATGGAGAGTTGGCGGCAGATGCTGGCAAGGGTTGTGCCGTTGACTTCGACCCCGCTGGGAGACCGCGCGAACATCCCGCAGCCCATAGAAGCCGGGGCGGCGATGGGGTCGCCCGGCTTGGATAGCGTGCCTTCCAAATTCCAACGGTCGAAAAAAACACAGCTTCCCGCGCGAGAGGGCTGAAACCGGGGACCGCCTGCGGCCAGTTTCAGTTCATAGACCGGAATTTCTTTGGTTTCGCGATGAATCTTCAGATGGAAGCGATCTTCCAGGAGCGCTTGCATCATGGGGCCGCGCATCATGGAAGGACTGGTAGGGGCGGGCGCTTTGGCGTCGATATCGTAGCGGTCGTTGCCGGCCCAGGAGGGGCTTCCCTTGATGGGTTCGCGCAGCGCCCGGTCCGAGACGGGGGGCAGGCCGGGTCCGCAAAACGGGCACAAAGTCCCTTGGGGAGCGTTCGTGCCGGAATTGCCGATGGCGGCTGAGGCCCACGGCTTGCCGTCAGGAAAGGCCAGGTAGGCGTCGCGGATCAGATAGTCAACGGGGAGGCACTCGACGTCCAGCCTCTCGGGCGTCCAGCGGAAACGGCCTCCGGGACCTCCGCGCTTGCCGGTGGGAGCGGCGGCGCTGTCCTTGCAGGGCTTGATGGAGGCGACTTCGAAGCGGGCGGCGGATGAAGAGGGCGGCGATTGGGCCTGGAGGGCGGGCGCGTGGAGGATGCCGATGGCGATGGGGGCGGCCAGGGCGATTGCCGCGGCGGCGGCCAGGAGGGCTTTCCGGGCGTGGTTCAGGCGGAGGGCGGTGCGGTTCGACATGATGGCCTCGATTCGTTGTGTGAGATTGGCGCCGGTGACACCGGAGACGCACGGCAGGGGCGACTCCAGGTAGAGTTCGCAGATCTTGAGAATGCTCGCCGGCGTAGACTTCGGGGTCGGCGCCCCGGGCCAGGACTTCTTCATCGCAGGCGCGCTCGCGTTCTTGGATGAGGCGCGCGCCGAGCCACCAG
Source organism: uncultured Solibacteraceae bacterium (assembly GCA_963748795.1). Taxonomy (GTDB): domain Bacteria; phylum Acidobacteriota; class Terriglobia; order Bryobacterales; family Bryobacteraceae; genus Sulfopaludibacter. The sequence goes on along the minus strand of CAVVLD010000021.1, from coordinate 74,125 downwards.
ACGAGCGGGTGAAACCAGAACAGGGCCTCGACGGCCATGTGGAGCGCGGTGGCCAGATTATCGCGGCGGCGCGCGTGGCATTGCTCATGCGCGAGGATGGCTTGCAACTCGGGCGCGGTGAGGCGGGCGGCGATTCCATCGGGCAGGAGCAGGATGGGCCGGAAGATGCCGAATACGCCGGGTTCGGCGAAGGCGGGCGAGGTTCTGACTATCATGCCGGCGGGCATATCGAGAGGCGAGGCGGTGCGGAGCGCGGCGCGGAGTTTGCGCCAGCGGCGGGCCCAGGAGGCGAGCAGGGCGAGGAAGCCGGCGGCCCAGAGGATGGCGAGCAGCGCGGGGATCCAACTGGCCGGAGAAGGATGCGGCGGGAGCGGGACAGGCGCAGCGAAGGGCCGGGCGGCTTGTTCGATGAACACCGGGAGGGTGGAGGGCGCGAGCGCTTCGGCGGTGTGCCGGGGGAAGCGGCTGCCGAGGTCCACGAGGAGGGAGAAGGGAAGGAGGAATTTGAGGGAGGCGGCGAGCCAGAGGCAGTAGCGGATTTGCGCGCGGTTACGGCGGAGGGCGAGCGTGAGGAGGCCGGCAAGGGCGGCGAAGAGTGTGGACTGCCAGAGGTGATTCGCGATCATGGATGCCGATCCTTTTAGAGAGGCCGCGAAGGGCCTTTTGGGCCTCGCGCACTTCCCCGGGGGTGAGTTTGCCGGAGTCAATGAGGTGGGCGACGATGGGGAGGGCGCGTCCGCCGAAGAAGCCGAGGAGGTCGTCAATCATGCGCTTCTGGACGGATTTGCGGGAAATGACGGGCTCAAAAATGTGAGCATTGGCGACCTTGGTGGTGCGCCGCACGGCTTTTTTGAATTCCAGGCGATAGACGATGGTTTGGACGGTGGTGTAGGCCGGGATGGAATCGACGGGAAAGGCTTCCTGCAGTTCGCGAATGGAGGAAGGGCCCCGGGTCCAGAGCATGTCCATGATCTGGAGTTCGAGGCGGGTGAGTTTCGGCAGAGGCATCGCATGGAAACTCTACTACAAACTGCTGTAGTAATGCAAGGGGCTGGGGGGGCCGGACAGGAGGGACTACAATGCATGTATGCGACGCGGTCTGGCTGTGGGCGCCCTGCTGGCGATTGCGGTGGCGGGACTGGCACAACGCGGGCGATTCGGCGGCGGCAGATTTCCGCAGCACGACGACAACGAGGCTCCCCTGCCCCGGCGTGAGGCCGAATTCCATTTTATTCGCGTGGAGTATACGGACTTGCCGGAGTTTCACCGGCGGTTCGGTTATTCCTCGCGGGACGGCATGGGCTCGGGATGGTGGCTGGTGGACTGGCCGAATGCCGACAATCATTTCACCACCGGGGTGGAGCGGCTGACGCGGATCGATACGGGCGATCCGCGGCATTTGCGGCTCACCGATCCGCACCTGTTCGACTATCCCTGGATCTATGCCACGCAGACGGGCTGGTGGGATCTTTCGGATGCGGAGGTGGCGTGTCTGCGGGAGTATCTGCTGCGCGGCGGGTACCTGGTGGTGGACGACTTCTGGGGTCCGGACCCGACGCAGTGGGAAGTGTTCCGGCGGACGATGGAGCGGGTGCTGCCGGGGAGGCCGATCACGGATATCGCGCTGAGCGATTCGGTGATGCACGTGTTATACAGCATCGAGCAGAAGGATCTGACATTCATTCCGGGGTCGCGGCACTTACGGCGGAGTTATGACGGCAGCGTGCAGGTGGTGCAGCCGGCGGGCACCGAGCCGGCATGGCGGGAGATATCCGACGATCACGACCACATGGTGGTGGCGATCAATTACAACACGGATATCGGAGACGCGTGGGAGTTTGCCGATGTGCCTTATTACCCGGAGAAGATGACGGCGCTGGCTTACCGGTATGGGATCAATTACATTGTGTACTCGATGACGCATTGAGGGGGCGAGCGATGCGGCTGCGATGGGCGGGATTGCTGGTGGCGGTTTGCGGTGTGGCGGCGGCGGACGACCCCGCGGCGGCGTGTCCAGCGGCGGCCAAAGAGGTGCAGGCGAGTTGCCGGGCGATCACCTACAGCGACTTGCCGGGAGGCGCACGGGCGTTGTTGCAAAAACTGAAATGCGACGTTCGCCCGGGAAGCAATTATGACTGGGGAAGCGCGGTGGATCTGAACGGCGATGGCTCGCCGGAGTATCAATTCTGTTGCCACGAAGCGGCGCACGGTCCCTGCGGCGCGGTGCTTCTCGGCAGGGTAGGCGGGCAATGGAAGGACCTGACGGGGAAGGACGGGCTGCTGGGTTTCGACGGCGCCTGCAAACTGTTGGTAGTTTTGGAGAGCGGGCACGGCGGATTCCGGGACGTCTGTTTGCCGGTGCAGTGTTCGCCGCCGGCGGGGGCGGGGGCGTGCACGGCGACGATCTGGCAGTACGACGGAACGCGCTACCGGGCGAACGCGGCGAGTCCGAAAAAGGCTAAGTAGGTCGTTTCAGAAGTATGCGAACGTATTCTCGCCCGAACGCTCCCTTACGGTCGCGTCTCCGATCCGAGCGTCAGCGAACTTGTCGATGTGATCGACGACCAAGCGCCCGAGTTGCGAGGAGAGGGCGGGTGAAGTCGAATCTTCCGTTTAACTCGGTCGCGTTCGTGACAGGCTGATGCACCAGCCGGGACAAAATAACGGCCAGATCGTTCATGGACAGGCCACTGTACTTCGCGTGGGCATTCGCGGTCGTCTCCGGGCACGGGCGGTCCGGGGGAAGGCTTGAGCTTCGGACCACGGTCGCGATTAGGACGATGCGGGCGCGTGATGGCTTGTAACAGAGGGGCTTGGTCTACGCTAGAATTCACTAATATGGGCAGGCGAGGGGCATGGCTGATTTTTCCGGCGGCCGTGGTGTCTTTGTGGGCGGCGCCGGCTCCGACATACGTGGGTGCGGCGGCTTGCGAGAAGTGCCACACGAAGGAATACCAGGTTTGGTCGGGGTCGCGGCACAGCAAGATGGTGCAGCCGGCAGTCGCGTCGGCGGTGAAGGGGGACTTCACGCGCGGGGCGGTGGAACTGCGGGGGCAGCCGTATCAGGTGCGGGAGCGCGGCGGGGAATACTACATCACGGAATCGTACCTGATGGGCAAGCCGGTGGAGCACCACGTGGACTACACGCTGGGGAACCGGCGGATCCAACATTACCTGACGACGCTGCCGAGCGGGAGGGTCATTGTGCTGCCGCCTACCTGGGACGTGCTGCGGAAGAACTGGTTCCACGCTTTCGATATCGACGACCCGGACGAGACCAGCGACGTGATGGTGCAGGTGTGGAACAAGAATTGTTACTCGTGCCACGTGAGCCGGGAGGAAAAGCACTACGACACGGAAAAGAACGAGTACCACACCACGTGGCAGAACTTCGGCACGAACTGCGAGCGGTGCCACGGGCCGGGGGGCGAGCATGTGGCACACTATTCGGCGGCGGTGAAGCCGCAGGGCCCGGCGCGGGACATTGTGCTGCAGACGCGGCTGGACGCGGAGCGGAACACCATGGTGTGCGCGCAGTGCCATTCCTTCCGCGACATCTACGCGCAGGGGTTTCGCGCGGGCGACAACTATTACGACTATTTTCTGCCGATTTTGGAGTTTAGCCAGCCGGAAGACAAGGACCCGGCCTACTGGCCCGACGGGCGCACGCGGCGCTTTTCCAACGATGCCTTCGGGCTGTGGCAGAGCGAGTGCTACTTGAAGGGCAAGGTCACCTGCGTGGCGTGTCATGTGACGGCGCACGAGACGGAGATCGAACGCAATCCGCAGTTGCGGCCGGACGCCAATGCGCTGTGCACGCGGTGCCATACGGCGCTGGGGAAGAATCTTACGGCGCATACGCACCACGCGGAGAGCAGTACGGGCAGTTCGTGCGTGGAGTGTCACATGCCGCGCACGGTGTTGAGCATCAAGGCGCAGATTCGCGACCACTCGATGAGCATTCCGGTGCCGGAGAACACGATCCATCACGGGATTCCGAACGCTTGCAACGGGTGCCATAAGGATCGCGACGCGGCGTGGGCGCTGAAGCAGATGAACGGGTGGTACAGCGCGGGGTCGCGGCAGAAGCTGATCCGGCGCGCGGATGCTTTTGCGCTGGCGCGGGCGGGCAAAGAGGCGGCGGTTCCGCTGCTGCTGGCGATTCTGGCGACGCCTTCGGAAGGTCCGCTGGTGCGGGCGAACGCGGCGGGATATTTGAGCCGGTTTACGCGCGACCCGAAAGTCTACTCGGCGCTGGAGGGGGCGCTGTTTGACAGCGAGCCGCTGGTGCGGGCGATCGCGGCTTTGCGTCTGACGCCACAGGCGGCGGAGAAGCCGGCGGCCATCGCGGCGCTGACGCGCGCTTTGGGCGATCCGGCGACGACGGTGCGGGTGGGGGCGGCGGTGACGCTGGTGAGCATGGGGGTGACGAAGCTTGCGGGCGCCGATGGCGAGCGATTCGAGCAGGCGAAGCAGGTGTATCGCGCGCGCGCGCTGTTGGATAGCGACGATGCGACGCAGCAACTGGGAGCGGGCAAGTTTTATCTGCTCACGGGCGACCCGGTGAGCGCGCTGGGAGCGTTGGAGAGCAGCCTCAAGCTGGATCCGGAAATGCCCGCGCAATACCTGCTGGCGTACGCGCATGCCGAGCGCGGCGAATACCAGCAGGCTCGGGAAGTGCTGCAGGCGATTCCGCCGGCGGATGCGCAGTACGCGCGGGCGCAGCAGTTATTGCGGGCGATTGCGGGGCACTAGACTAGCACCGCGACAGGCCAGGAGGCCTGTCTTACTGGCCTCGGCCTCCGAAGGTGGCGGCGGGGACGCTGTTCAGGTCGACTTTGAAATACTGGACTCCGGCGTCGGACATCATCTTATTGAACTTGGGGACTTCGTCCCAGAGCGTGTTGATTGCGGCGAGGCCCTTTTGCAGTTCCGCGGATGCCACGTCGATATCGGACATCTGGCGGGAGGTGGGCGCCTCGGAGTAGTTATCGATGCCCTGCATCAGGCGGGCGATCTTCTGGGTGACGGGCGGGGGCGAATAGGGAGGGGGCGGCCCGGCACTGCCACCGCGGCCCCCGGCGTTCTGGTTTTCGAAGATGGCGGCGGCGGTTTTGACGCGCTTCAGCAGATCTTCGGCGGCCGTCTTGACAGCCTCCGGGACTGGCGCGGCGTTGGGCGTTTTCCAGCCATTGGTGAGGTTGGTGAGGGCGGTGGTCATGGCGACGGCTTTGCGGCGGCCGCCGTCGGCTTCTTTGGTCATGGAGACCAGGGTATCGATGGCTTTGCGCCGGCGGGCGCGGACTTCGTCGGACATCTGGATGCGCGGATCGTCTTCGACGGTGACTTTCTGCGTTTCGGTTTTGCCGGCGAGGGTGAGGGAGACGGTGTACTCGCCGGGATCGACGAGGGAGCCGCGGCCTGCGCCGCCGAAGCGTCCACCGCCGCCTCCGCCACCTCCGCCGCCGCGGCCGGCTTCAGCGGCGCCGGGGGCACCGAATTCATTGGCGATTTCGCCGGCGGCCGTTCCAGCGGCTGCGCCGCGACCGCCGCGACCGCCGCCTCCGCGTCCACCGCGGCCGCCGCCGGCGGCGGGGGGAATGGGCGAATCGTAGCGCATATCCCAGATGGTCCGGTTGATGGTACCGGCTACGGCGCGCGTGTTCTCCTGACGGACCTGTTTGCCGGACTTATCGGTGACGGTGACGCGCACCGGACCGCCGGTTTTGGCCCAGTAATCCAGCACCACTCCGGTGGGCGCATTGGATGCGAAGAAGTTGCTGGTGCCTTCGAAGCCGCGATAATTGGCCATCTTCCACTCGATGCCGGGGCGCGCATCGAAGAGCTTGAGATCGCTGGTGAGCACCTGGTCGTTCAAGGCTTCGAGCGAGCGAATGTTGTCCATGATCCAGATGGAGCGGCCGTGGGTGGCGAGGATCAGGTCGTGATCGCGCGGGTGAATCTGAATATCGAAGACCGGGACGGTGGGCAGGCCGTTCTTCATGCGGTGCCAGTTGGCGCCGCGGTCGAAGCTGACGAAGATGCCGAACTCGGTGCCGGCGAAGAGCAGGTTCTTGTTGGCGGGATCTTCGCGGATGACGTGCACGGTGCCGGCGGAGGGCGGAATGCCGTTATTGATGCGGGTGAAGGAATCGCCATAGTTGGTGGTGCGTGAAGATGTAGATGGCGAAATCGGCGCTGCGGTGATTGTCGAACGTGACGTAGGCGGTGCCTTCCTCGGTATAGGAGGGCTCGATGCGGCTGACGTAGCCGCCTTTGGGCGCGCCCTGAATGTGCGAGACGACGTTCTGCCAGGTCTTGCCGCCGTCGCGCGACATCTGCACGTTGCCGTCGTCGGTGCCGACCCAGAGGACGCCGGCCTTCTTGTAGGACTCGGCGATGGCGGTGATGCAGGGCCAGGCGACGACGCCATCGTCGCGCGAAAGGGTGCTGCTGATCGGGCGACCTTGCCGAGGATCGTCATGCTCGTCGCGGTCGGCGTTGGTGGTGAGGTCTTCGCCCAGGACCGTGCCAGGTATCGCCGCGGTCGGTGGACTTGAAGAGGTGATTGCCGCCGTAGTAGATGGTCTTGGGATCGTGCGGGGAGATCATCAGGGGCGAGTTCCACTGGAAGCGGTAGCGCGGCGCCTGGTCGTTGGGTTCCTGCGGGCGGATGGATTTCGATTCGCTGGTGCGGAGATCGCGGCGCGAGAGGCTGCCGTCCTGCGACTCGGCGTAGATGATGTTGGGATCGGTGGGGTCGATGCGGTTGTAGAAGCCGTCGCCGCCCTGCACGGTGATCCAGTCGTCGTTGCCGATGCCGGTCTGCTGGGTGGTGGAACTGGGGCCGCACCACGAGTAGTTGTCCTGCAGGCCGCCGCAGACGTGGTAGGGCTTCTGGAAATCGTAGGCCACTTCGTAGAACTGGCCGAGCGGGATGTTGTTGATGTGCCGCCAGTTGCGGCCGCTGTCCCAGGTGACCCAGACGCCGCCATCGTTGCCGCAGAGCATGTGGTCGGAATTGGCGGGATCGATCCAGATGCCGTGGACGTCGCTGTGGACGTCGCGGAAGCGGTTCTGCGACGAAGGAGCGGCCGCCGTCTTCGGACATGTACATGTTGACGCCGCCGAGCCAGATTTTCTGGTCGTTGTTGGGGTCGATGCGGATCTGGCTGAAGTAGGAGGGGCGCGGGTTGGTGTCGCTCATGTGGATCCAGGTGGCGCCCTTGTCGTCGGAGCGGTAGACGCCGCCCTGGGTGGCGTGCTCGATGAGGGCGTAGACGATGTTGGTGTTCTTGCGGTAGATGTCGAGGGCGCAGCGGCCGAGGTCGCCGGTGGGCAGGCCTTTGGCGGTGCCACCCTGGCCGCTCAGTTTGGTCCAATGCAGGCCGCCATCGGTGGAGCGGTAGAGGGCGCTGCCGGGACCGCCGCCATCGTAGCCGAACACGGTGCGACGGCGTTCGTAGGCGGTGGCGTAGAGGATGTTGGGGCTTTGCGGATCGATGGCGATATCGTTGACGCCGGTATCTTCATTGACGAAGAGGGTCTGGTTCCAGGTGGCGCCGCCATCGGTGCTCATGTAGACGCCGCGCTCTTTGTTGGGTCCCCAGAGGTCGCCTTGCGCGGCCACGTAGACGATGTTGGGATCGGTGGGGTGCACGACGATGCGGCCGATGTGGTGGGTTTCGGCGAGGCCGAGGTGGGTGAAGGTGGCGCCGCCGTCCATGGATTTGTAGACGCCATCGCCCCAGGAGGAACTTTGGCGGTTGTTGGGCTCGCCGGTGCCGACGTAGAGGATGGAGGGATTGGAGGGCGCGAGGGCGAGGTCGCCGATGGAGGGATTGGGCTGGTCCTCGAAAATGGGCTGCCAGGATTGTCCGCCGTTGTCGGTCTTGAAAAGGCCGCCGGCGGCGGTGCCCGCGTAGATGATGCGCGGGTCGGATTCGACCACGGCGAAATCGTCGGTGCGCCCTCCCATGGTGGCGGGTCCGATGCTGCGGAACCGGAGATCTTTCATGGCATTTTCGAAGTTGGTCTGGGCGAAGAGGGAAAGAGACAAAGCTGTGGCGAGCCCACAGGTACGGATCCAGTGCGCGGTATTCATGGCATCTCCCGATTGGTTAGCCATTGTACAACGGCGGGGGCGCGCTTCGCGCGCGGGGGCCGGGGGGAACGGCAGGGGTTGGGGGTGGGGGTCGGGCTGGGGATGGGGTTTAGTTTAGCGGCGCGCTTCGCGCGTTTATGCGATCCTCTGCCGGATTTGCTGGGGCCTCCATTCCTCTTCGTCCACGGCTTGGGGCTGCGGCTGGGGTTGCGGGCGGGGGCTTACGGTTTCCAGGACGGTCATCAGGTCGCCTGCGAAGAGTTGGGACTCGGCGGCGCTGGCATCGGCGGGGACGAGGTGGCGCGAGAGCTCGGGGAGGTCCATGCGCAGGCGGGTGACTCCGCCATCGGTGGAGGCCACGTACAGCGCCAGGTCGCGGCACTGCTGTTCCAGGTTCAGGTTCAGCCAGTCGCGGAAACTCTGAGTGTGCAGGCGCGCCAGTGCACGGCTGGTCTCGGCTTCGCCGTACTCGCGGACGGAGGCGACTTCGTAATATCCGCCGCTGGTGCGGTTGCGGAAAGAGGTGACGTAGGCCAGGGTGCCGAACGCGGTGGGAATGTGGGCCAGTTTATCACCCCAGTGGTCGGCGCAGTTTTGCACCGATGCCGGCATGATGATGGCATCGCCCATAGACGCGGATTCCTCCTCCTGCACGAAGCAGCTCTCGTAGGCGCGGTCGAGAATCTCCTCGTTCAATTCGAACGGCAGCTTCTCGAAATGGATCAGGTTGAGGGCGTGGGTCAGGACATCGCGCGGGTGACAGCGGCGGAAGACCTTGCCGGTGAGGCGGTACCGGCGGTCGATGAAGCGCTGGATGAGGCCCTTGGCGAAGGGCAGACGGCGCTGGTTGCAGAAGTCCTCGAAGATGCGGATGAATTCATTTTCCGCCGGGCCGCGCATCAGCATTTTGTACTGAATGCGGCGCAGGAAGGCTTCATCGCCCAAATCGGCGGGGTTCAGGTTGGTGGAAAAGACCAGGAAGGCTTCGAACGGGCACGGTCATCTTTCCGCCGGTCAGGAAGCTGAGGTAATCGACGTGCCGTTCCATGGGCACGATCCAGCGATTCAGCACTTCGGCGGGCGTGGCGCGCTGCCGTCCGAAGTCGTCGATCAGGTAGATGCCGTTGTTGGCCTTCAACTGGAAGGGCGCTTCGTAGACTTTGGACGTCTGGTTGTAGCGCAGGTCCAGCATGTCCAGCGATAACTCGCCGCCGGTCACGATGAAGGGCCGTTTGCACTTGACCCAGCGCCGGTCGGACGGAACCTTCCAGGGCCACGGTGAGGACGCGGGTTCCTCTTCCTCGACGCGGCTGATGGTAGATCGGATCGAACACCTGCACGATGTTGCCCTGGCACTCGATGGCGTAAGGCACGATAGATCGGCGCTGGATTCCAGGTTTCGGCAGCTATTCGATCAGGAACGTTTTGCCGTCGCCGGGCTTGCCGTAGATCAGCAGCGAACTGCCCGAGCTGACCGCCGGACCCATCTGATTGAGTACGTGCTCGGTGAGCACCATTCCCTTGAAGGCTCGGCGCAGCGCCTCGTTGGTGAGCCAGCCTTCGCGCGGCTGCTGCTGCCGCACCACTTCGCAGTATTGTTCCAGGGGCACGGGCGCAGGCCCGGCGTACTGGTTGGCGTCGAGATATTCGCGGGCGCGCTCGCGGCCGGTTTCGGTGAGCGCGAACACGGCTCCCACGTTGCCCATGCCCAGCGATCGCTTGACCTGCACCTGGTGGCGCAGCTTGAGCGTTTCGACGGTATCCTGAATGACGCTGAACCTCAGCCCGACAGCCCGCGAGAGGTCCTGTCCGTAGAGTTCCCCGCGGAAGTAGAGGATCTTCACGATCAGTTGTTCGATCAGCGACTCCGCGAGCCCGGTTTGCTCGAGGGATTCCGGTTCCGGAAGTGTGATAGTGCCCAAGTCCGAAGGGTTCATATCTGTTGGCCGATGGTCAAGGTCTAGTACGTGTCATGACAAGTACGCGCCGCAACAACGCCTCATTTCTAACTAAGTTCAATTAAATAAAAAGATTGGCGGGAATGATAGTTTACTTTGGATAGGTACGGTACTGAAGTTACTAGCGCGTGCCGGCCGCGCACGGTCACGATGCCTATGAGGAGACGATCCACGGCCTGGCGGGCGTACTGACGATGACGGTGGACACGAAGATGCCGGCGATCGTCACTCCCGGCAGCCTCGGACCGGACTACTTCCGCGAAATTGCGATGGTCATCATGGCCGCGGCAGGCGGCCCGCCGGAAGCTGGAGTAGCCGAGCGCAACGGGAATCCGCGTCCGGCAACCGCCGAGGACCTGCGGGCCGGGCACGTGCTGTTGGCCGGTTTGAAGCTGGGCGTACGGGAAACGACGGACTTTCTGATGGCGGGGCCGACGGCATTCGAAGAGTTCGAGGCGTGGGTGCTCATGAAGAACGGAGGCGCGGTTGAACGGTGCGCTGCGCGGAGACAACTCGTTCGCGCTGGAGAGCATTCAGCCCGATCCGGTGCTCTCTTCGGCGGACCTGGCGTTTTGGGAGGAACACGGCTACGTGCTGGTCAAGCAGGCTGTGAGCGGTGCCTCATGCCGGGCCGCGCTGGAGGCGATCTTCAGTTATGCGGGCATGTCGATGGAGCGGCCTGACTCCTGGTACGGGGCGGGCCTGTGGATTCCGCTGGCACACCACGCGGCGCTGTGGGCGAACCGGAGTTCGGCTCGCATCCATACGGCCTTCGCCCAAATCTGGGGCCGCAGCGATCTCTGGATCAACGTCGATGTTTGCGGAGTGAATCCGCCGCTGCGCGCGGGATACGCTTTTCAGGGCGCTCCGCTGCATTGGGATATGACCCTGGCGCCGCCGGTGCGGTTTGGTACCCAGGCGATGCTGTACCTCACCGATACCGCTGCCCATCAAGGCGCGTTTCGTTGTGTCCCTGCGGAGCCGCGGCGGCCGCGCGCCTGCGGCCGGCCCCCGCGCGGGCGACTTGGTCATCTGGCACCAGGCGCTGCCGCACGGTGCGACACCGAATGCGGGCACGTTGCCACGGGTGGTGCAATATCTCAATATGTTCCCGAGCCAGCATGACATCAACGCCACGTGGCTTTGACAAGCTGTCACTCGCCCAAAACATCGTCTCTTGCTTTTCTACCACTTACCTATGGCGCGAAAAATGCAAGAAACCCGCCGGCATGGCCGATAAAACCAGGGTCCTGATTGCCGACGACAACCCGCTATTTCAATCCGTCCTGCAAAGCATGTTATCGAGTTGGGGGTACGAAGTGATCGCGGCGAGCGATGGCGTCGAGGCACATTCTTTGCTCGTGGCCGAAGACGCTCCGCGACTGGCCATTCTCGATTCCAACCTGTCCGGGATTAGCGCAGTTGAGGTTTGCCGCCGTATCCGCGCCGCAAATCAGCTCCACTACACCTATCTGCTGCTGCTGACTGCGCATGGGCCGGTCGAAGACCTGGTGGCCGCCATGGATGCGGGGGCCGACGACTATATCACGCGTCCCTTTCACTCCCAGGAGTTCAGGGCGCGGCTGCAGGTGGGAAATCGCATTGTGAAGTTGCACGAGCGGCTGATTTGCGTCCACCACGACCTATACGAGCAGGCTACGCACGACAGCCTGACCGGCCTGTGGAACCGCACGGCGATCATCCGGATCCTGGACAGTGAAATCGCTCGCGCCACGCGCGGCGGCACGCGGAGTCGCGGTGATTATGGCCGACATTGACCACTTCAAACAGGTCAACGACCATTACGGTCACATGGCCGGCGATAAAGTGCTTCGCGAGGCCACGCACCGCATGAGTTCCATGCTGCGCAAATACGATTCGATGGGAAGGTTCGGCGGCGAGGAGTTCCTGATAGTCATACCCGGCTGCCAGCCGGATGCCAGCCTTGCGGTGGCCGAGCGGCTAAGGGAAGTTGTGGCATGCCAGCCTTTCATTGTGAACGAGGCCGTATGCACGGCCACCTGCAGTTTCGGGCTGGCGTGGAGCGACTGCGGTGAAAATGTGGATGCCACCCAACTGCTGCGCGAAGCGGATGTCTCCCTATACAGCGCCAAGCGCCGCGGGCGCAATCGTGTGGAATCCTCAATGTCCGCGAGCGTGGCGTAGACTTGCGGCGACGCCCGCGGTCACGGACGCGGCGCGCAAGGCAGGATCGCATAAAACCTGCTACCGCCGCCTAAGACGCTTTCCACGCCGACACTCCCCCCCTGGGCCTCCACAATTCGCTTGGTGATCACCAGACCGAGGCCGGTGCCCGTCTGGGCTTTCTCGCTGGGCCCCAATTGTCCGAACTCCGAAAACAGGCGTGGGAGGTCTTCGGGGCTGATGCCAATGCCATTGTCTTCCACCAGAATCCGATAACCTTCGGCGCCTTCCCGGCGCACGTCTACGATGATGCAGCCGCCTTCGGCAGTGAATTTGACGGCGTTGGAAAGATAGTTGAGGATTACCTGGCGCAGTCGCGCCGGATCTGCCTGGACGCTGACCAGGCCGGGGTCCGTTTGTACCCGCACCTCCAGCCTTTTGGCAGCGGCCAGACTCCTCATACTGTCCACGGCGGAGCCCACGTGCCCGGCGGGCGAGATCTCCTGGTAATGGAAATCCATCTTGCCGGCTTCGATCTTGGTCAGATCCAGCACGTGATTGATCAGCGCCAGCAGGTGATTGGAACAGGAAAGCACGTCCGAGAGGCAATCTTTCTGGTCCGGGGTCAGAGCGCCTACCGCGCCATCATGCAGGAGTTGCGAAAAGCCAATGATGCCGTTGAGCGGCGTACGTAACTCATGAGACACGCTGGCGAGAAAACGGCTCTTGGCAAGGCTGGCCTCGTGCGCCTGGCAGAGCGCGTGAGTCAACTCTTTTTCGGTGCGCCGGAGGGCTGCGTTGGATTCACGCAGTTCGTCGGCCTGCTGCGCCAGGATATCGCTCACCAGGGTGTCCCACGACGCGCCGAGTTCGACGCCGAGGCGGTGTTCCGCGTCCTGCTGCTTTTGATAACGAATGGTTCCGTGGATTTCACGGCCATTCCAGCCGATGCACACGCGCGGACCACCGGTGAAAGGCCGATCGAGAACGAACTGCATGCCGCGGCGGGAAATATCGCGAATGCGCGCCTGCCAGACCTGGTCCGGCATTCCGGGCGAAGACAACAGCGCCGGCTGATTCACGATGAACCGGCGATCGCTTCTCTTGGTTTGCGTTCTCGCTGCCGCCGCGGCGCTACCGGCCGGTGGGCGCATCTCTATTACCATCCGTTCACCTCGGCTTCGTGCAACAGCACGATCAGGTCCACATGACTCGACCGGCAAAGTGGTTCAAAAACAGGAAGCACACTGCGGCCCACCGCCGGCCGGCGTGACACTCTGTCAGTTAACCTTGGACAACCTGGCATCCGCGGGGTTCATTCCGCAGCCGCGAACCACGTACGGCGCCGCGATTTCAGCGGGTTAGATTCGCGGTGCGAATGGCGACACAGTTGCCAATGAGAGTGCGCAATGCGACGCTTCCTCTCAAACGCCCGGCTTTTCGCCAGTTGCGCCGCCTTCAGTCTCTTGCTGACGGTGGGAACGGCATTCGCCGACAATTCGAAAATATCTCCGGATCTCCAGCCGCTGCTGGCGAACCCCAACAACACTATTCCCGTCATCGTGCAATACCAACCTCAGTCCACCGGTCTGCTGGGTGGTTTGCCTGGCGGCGTAACCAATCTACTGAACGGCGTGCTGGACACCGTATTTACCCTGCTGAACGCGGGCACCGCCATTCTGCACCCAGTAGACATCATCAACCTATCGAACCAGGCGAATGTCACTTATGTTTCGCTGGACCGGCCGGTGGCGGGCTCTCTGGACTATACCGCCGCCGCAGTGAATGCGCAGTACGCCTGGAACCTGGGATTGGACGGCACGGGCGTAGGCATCGCCATCATCGACAGCGGCGTATACTCCCACCCCGATCTCACCACCTCAAGCGGTTCGCAATCGCGCATCGTCTACCGTCAGAACTTTGCCGGCGGCATACAGAATGACGATTACGGCCACGGCACGCACGTTGCCGGTATCGCGGCGGGGAACGGCAGCTCTTCGGATGCCGCAGGCTCGTTCCGCGTCTTCAAAGGCATCGCCCCCAACGCGAATGTGATCGACCTGCGCGTGCTGGATGCCAACGGCAGCAGCAGCGACAGCACCGTGATCAAGGCCATTCAGGAGGCGGTGACGCTCAAGAACAAGTACAACATCCGGGTGATCAACCTCTCGCTGGGCCGGCCGATCTACGAAAGCTGCAGCCGCGACCCGCTGTGCCAGGCCGTGGAAGCAGCGTGGGCGAAGGGCATCGTGGTGGTGACGGCGGCGGGGAATGACGGACGCAACGGGTACGCCACTATCCTTTCACCGGGCAACAGCCCTCATGCGATTACCGTGGGCTGCATGAAGACCATGGCGACTTACACCCGGACAGACGATTTGATTGCCAGTTATAGCTCCAAAGGTCCGACTTATATCGATCTTACCGTCAAGCCGGACCTAGTTGCGCCCGGCAACCTGGTGGATTCGCTGCTGGCGCCCGGATCGACGCTGGCCGCGGAGTACCCGGGCAACGTGGTGCCGCCTTCGCAATACACCACGGCCAGTAACCCCGGCCCCGCCAGATACATGCAACTGAGCGGCACCAGCATGGCGACGCCGGTGGTATCGGGGACCGTCGCCCTGATGTTACAGAAGAATCCCAGTCTGAGTCCCGATACGATCAAAGCGCGGCTGATGAAATCGGCATCCAAGAACTTCCCGGCCACGAGCACGGCGGTGGACCCCGCCACGGGGGCGACTTACACCGATACTTACGATATGTTCACGGTCGGCGCGGGGTATCTGAACGTAGAGGCGGCGCTGCAGAGTAACGACACTGTATATACCTCGGCCGCTTCGCCAAGCGTAACTTACATCCCGCTAATGAACCTGGCATTGCTGTTGCCGAACTTTGGAGAGACCTGGTGGGCGACGCCGGCAACATCAACCTCGGCCGTCTGGGGATCCACGGTCCTCCAACCGGCCGCCAGTTCGGCGGTATGGGGCAGTTCGGCGGTGTGGGGCAGTTCGGCGGTATGGGGCAGCTCGGCAGTATGGGGCAGCTCGGCGGTATGGGGCAGTTCGGCGGTGTGGGGCAGCTCCATGGCGCATGGGGAAAACTGATATGCAACCCCTCCCCGTTGCGATACCCGATACGCCCGTGCTGTACGCGTCGCTGGTTTGGGGAACCCTGGAACGGCTCCGGGGCGAAGTGGGAGTCGAGTGGCTGGAGGAACAGGCAGGGACGAAAGACGAAGCCCATCCGGCGCTGCAGTAGTAGCTGCTTGTCCGACATCATCACGGTTTGGGTCGCTTGCTGACGCGCGCGTCTCGGACCGGAGCCACGAGCGTCAGCGAGAGCAGGCACGCGGACCCTTTACGGGGTCCGCGTTTTTCATTTGCGGCACTATCTTTGGTTAAGGATTTTTTGATTACCTCCGCCCCTGCCGTACCTTAACCGTCGCGGTACCCCGGTAGTAGAGCTGTACCTTGATACTTTCCGGCCCAAATCGCATATTGGCATCAGTTAGTTTTTCGCACTCAAAGGGAAAAAGATGCAGCGAGACACGTATCCTGATAACGATGCGGCCATCTCAAGCGAGGGTTGTTGCTCGTTTCTAGGTTTGAACGCGGTCATTCGAAGCAACCCCATGCGGCAGTTGATGCGCGTGGTCGAGCGGATCGCCAAGAGCAACGCGGCTGTCCTGATCACGGGCGAAACCGGCAGCGGCAAAGAAGTGGTAGCGCGCGCGGTACACCATCATTCGCTCCGCTGCGCGCGTCCGTGGGTGGACGTAAACTGCGCCGCCCTGCCGGATCACCTGCTGGAAAGCGAACTGTTCGGGCACGAGAGAGGCGCGTTCAGCGGCGCGGATTCCATGAAACAGGGGCTCTTCGAAGTAGCCAACTCCGGCACGCTGTTTCTGGACGAAGTGGGCGAGCTGGACCTGAAGATGCAGGTCAAGCTGCTGCGCGTGCTGGACGGCACTCCGTACTACCGTTTGGGAGGCACACGTAAAGTAGCGGTGGACGTGCGGATTATCGCGGCCACCAACGTGGATCTGCGCGAAGCCGTGGAGAAGGGCGCTTTCCGGCGCGACCTCTACCATCGACTGGACCAGGCCCATCTGGAAGTTCCGCCCCTGCGCGCCCGGGTGGAAGACATCGAAGCCCTCTCGCGATTCTTTCTCGGCAAAGAGGCGCCGCACCTGACCTTCACTCCCGGCGCCATGCAGGCCCTGCGCGGCCACTCCTGGCCGGGCAACGTGCGCGAACTGCGCAATGCCGTAGTGAAGGCGGCGCTGGTGGCCGAAGGAAGAGCAATCGATCTGGGCGATCTCCCCGCCGGACTCGGCAGCGAGCCCGGCGGGCGCATGACCGCTCCGCGCACCCTGGACGAACTGGAACAGCAGGCCATTTTCGACGCGCTCTCCGAGACTGGCGGACGGCAGGACCGCGCGGCTCAGATTCTGGGGATTTCGCAACGCACCCTGATACGCAAGCTGAAGTTGTACGCCGGACCGGAAGGGCGCCGGGGCGCGGTGCAACTGGAGCCCTGCGGGGCCGGAGAGGTGATCTAAATGAACATGTCGCTTCCTTCGCGCGCCTACATCGCCTTCGTCTGCACGCTGGGACTGGCATGCCTGCTCTCCGCGGGCTGGGAGATGCAGCACCCGTTGCGATTCGCCTGCTACCTGCTGATCTGCATGGTGGCTTCGGCCCTGAAGGTCAATCTGCCCGGCATTCTGGGCACGATGTCCGTCAACTTCCTGTTTATTCTGGTCGGCATTCTGGATTTGGGCGCGGGGCAGACCATCGTTATCGGATGCGTGGGCGCGCTGGTGCAGTGCATCTGGAAACCCAAGAGCCAGATCCGCCCGGTACAGGCCGGTTTCAGCGTCATGAATATCGCGGTGGCGGTGTTCGGGGCTTACTACCTTTACCACTGGCCTTTGGCGCAGCGGCTCAGCGCAGGGACTCCGCTGCTGCTGATCGCCGCCTCGCTGGTGTACTTCGTGCTGAACACGACGGGCGTGGCCGGAGTCGTCGCACTTACCGAGCATAAGTCAGTAATCGACACCTGGCGCAAATGTTACTTCTGGTCGTTCCCGTTTTACCTGCTGGGCGCCTCGGTGGCCTGGGTGCTGGGCGTACTTACGGAACACGGCCACTCGCAAAGCATCCTGTTGCTGCTGCCGGTGGTCTACGTGATCTACCGTTCTTATCGCATGTACCTTTGTCATCTGGAGGACGAGAAGAAGCACGTGGAAGAGATGGCGGCGCTGCACCTGAGAACAATTGAAGCGCTGGCCCTGGCCATCGACGCCAAGGACCATACCACCCACGAGCATTTGAGCCGCGTGCGCACCTACGCCGTCGAACTCGCGCAGGAGATGAACCTTCCCCCCAGGGAACTGGAAGCCCTGCGAGCGGCGGCCCTGCTGCACGATATCGGCAAGCTGGCAGTTCCGGAGCACATCATCTCCAAGCCCGGCAAACTCACTCCTGAAGAGTTTGAGAAGATGAAAATCCATCCCGTGGTGGGCGCCGAGATTCTGGAGCGAGTGGAGTTCCCGTATCCGGTGGTGCCGATTGTGCGCAGCCATCACGAGAAGTGGGACGGCAGCGGATACCCCGACGGCCTGCGGGGCGAAGAGATCCCCATCGGCGCACGGATTCTCTCCGCCGTGGATTGCCTGGACGCGCTGGCGTCGGACCGGCAATATCGCCGCGCCCTGCCTCTGGACCAGGCCATGGCGGAAGTGGCCAAGCTGGCGGGCAAGAGTTTCGACCCGGAGGTAGTGGCGCTGCTGGAGAAGCGCTACATCGAACTGGAAAAGAAGGCCACCAGCCAGAACAAGCCCATGGCGCGGCTCTCCACCGACATGGTAGTGGAGCGCGGGCACGCACCCGACGCGGGCTTCGAAGTATCGGAACCGGCGGTCCCCACGTGCGCCCGGGAATTCGAATTCCTGGATTCGATTGTGGCCGCCCGGCTGGAGGCGCAACTGCTTTTCGAACTCACCCAGGATCTGGGCAGCTCGCTGAGCCTGGATGAGACCCTTTCGGTGGTGGCCACGCGCCTGAAGCGGATGGTGCCCTTCGACGCGATTGCGGTGTACGTGTGCCGGGAAGGCCGGTTGCACCCCGAGTACGTCAACGGGGAGAGCTTCCGCTTCCTCTCTTCGCTGCAGATTCCGGTGGGACAGGGCCTTTCCGGTTGGGTGGCGCAGACCGGGCGCACGGTTCTGAACGGCAATCCGGCGGTGGAATCCGGGTATCTCGACGATCCCAGCAAGTTCACCACGCTCCGTTCGGCGGTGGCCGTCCCACTGGTGGGGCTCAACGGGACGCTGGGGGTGATGACGCTCTACCAGACGGATCGCGATGCATTTTCGAGCGACCACGTGCGGGTTCTGCAGGCGATCAGCTCGAAAGTTTCGCTGGCCATGGAAAACGCCATGAAATATCGCCAGGCGGAGACCCGGGCCACCACCGACTTTCTCACCGAACTGCCCAATGCCCGCTCGCTCTTTCTGCGCCTGGATAGCGAACTGGCGCGATGCAAACGCACGAACGAGCCGCTGACCGTGCTGGTCTGCGACCTGGACGGATTCAAGCAGGTGAACGACCGCTTCGGGCACATTGTCGGCAACAAAGTGCTGCGCGCGGTGGGCGGGGCGCTGCGGGAAAGCTGCCGCGAGTACGATTACGTGGCGCGCATGGGCGGCGACGAATTTGTGCTGGTGCTTCCGGCCAGCGATTGCGAGAGCATGCAGCGGCGCATCGGCGAGCTACGCGATATTGGCGCGCGCGCGGGCTGTGAAGTGGCGGGCCTGGACGCCATGAGCATCAGCATCGGCGAAGCGTTCTTTCCTTCGGACGGCGCCGACGCCGAGCAACTGCTGGCCGAAGCCGATCGCCGCATGTACCGGGCCAAGCGCGCTGCCCGGCTCCGTCCGGAAGCGCCGCTGCTGATGACCGCCCGTTGAGCAGGGGAAGCAACATGCGGGGAATATTGCCCAAGATCGCAAGGCAAGCCGGCGGGCTGGCGTTAACGGCCCTGCTCGGCGGATTTCTGGCCGCGGTCATGGTGCGCCACAGTCCCGGGTTCGAGGCCGATGAGCGCGATCTGGATGCGCGCCTCAGCGTGGAGACCCGCGCCGGCATCCGCGCGGAGCATGCCGCGCAGCGCGATGTGCTGCGCTTCTACGTGCGGCAGATGGGCGCGGCGCTGCACGGCGATTTTGGAATTTCGGCGTCGCTGGAGCGGCCCATCGGCGAATTGATTGCCGAGCGCCTGCCGGTGACGCTCGAACTGATGGCGTACGGTGTGTGCGGCGGATGGGCGGTGGCGTTCGGTCTGGCGCTGGCTTCGGTGCTGTGGCCGGCGGTGGGGCGCTTGGCCGGGGCGGCGTCCACGTGTACGCTGTGCCTGCCATCGGCGGCGATGGCGGTGCTGGTTTTCGTGGCCGGCGGTCCGGTACGCGCCATCATCGCGCTGGTGCTGTTTCCCCGACTGTACGACACGCTGCGCAATTTGCTCCAGGATGCCTGCCGGCGTCCTCACATCCTTACCGCGCGGGCGAAAGGTGTGGGGCCTGGCGCCATTCTGCTGCGTCACGTGATGCCGGTATGCGGTCCGGAAATGCTGGCGCTGGCGGGCGTCTCGGGCATCATGGCGTTCGGCGCGGCCATCCCGGTGGAGACACTGTGCGATCTTCCGGGCATTGGCCAACTGGCATGGAAGGCCGCGATTGCGCGGGACCTGCCACTGCTGGTGGTGCTCACGCTACTGATTACTCTGCTGACGCAGGCGTGCAACGCGGCTGCCGATTGGGTGACAGCATGAGCAGACCCGCGCGCCGCCGGTTCCGGCGGACGCTTGCGTCCGCGATGCTGGGCCTGATTCTCGCCCTGAGCCTTTGGCCGGGGCTCTCCTATTCGCGGCAAAATCGCGAGTTTGCCACCGCCGCGCCATCGGCACGCTTCCCGCTGGGCACAGACGAGTTGGGGCGCGACCGTTTGACGCGCCTGCTCTTCGCCACCCGCATTTCGCTGCTGCTTTCCGCGGCGGCCGCGGCGCTGGCGATTCTGCTGGCATTTCTGGTTGGCGGCATCGCGGGGTATGCCGGCGGATGGTGCGACCGCTGCATCGTGCGCGCGCTGGACCTGATGCTGTCGCTGCCGTGGCTGTTTCTGCTGCTGGCGGTACGCGCGCTGCTGCCCTTGAACGTCTCGCCCCTGGGTTCGCTGCTGGTGACCTATGCGCTGCTGGCGGCTTTGGGCTGGGCGGCTCCCGCCCGCGTGGTGCGCGCCGGGGTTCGCAAATTCCGGGATTCGGATTTCGTGCTGCGGGCGCGCGCCGAAGGCTGCGCCGAGTGGCGCCTGCTGGCGCGGCACATTCTGCCCAACCTGAAGCCCGTGCTGGTGGCGCAGTTCTGGACGGCGATTCCGATTTTCATTCTCGCCGAGGCCAACCTGGGCTTTCTGGGGCTCAGCGCAGGCGAGCCGTTTCCCACCTGGGGAACGCTGCTGCGCGAATTGCAAAGTCCACTGCTGCGGCCGGAAGCGTTCGCGCCCGCCGCTGCCATGGCTTTATCGCTGCTCTGCTTCAGACTGATCACGCCCTTCGGAGGTTCCCAAGTATGATTCGCCGTTTTCTTACTTGTTTCGGCTTTCGCCGCCGCGGCCCTGGCGCAATCCGGCGGGGAACTGCGATTCTGCCTGCGCGCCGATCCGAAAACGTTCGACCCGCTGCAGGTGGAGGACGACAATTCCGAAGCGGTCCGCTACATCACCGGCGGGGTTCTGATTCGCGTGGACCGCAAAACGCAGGAGCT
The DNA here is from genome assembly GCA_963748795.1 of uncultured Solibacteraceae bacterium. Classification (GTDB taxonomy): domain Bacteria; phylum Acidobacteriota; class Terriglobia; order Bryobacterales; family Bryobacteraceae; genus Sulfopaludibacter. Next base: position 53,094 of record CAVVLD010000021.1, on the reverse strand, counting down.
GATTCCCGAACTGGCGCAGTCCTGGAAGGTAGACCAGCAGGGACGCCGCATCGCGTTCCAACTTCGGCGAGGGGTGTTTTTCTCCGACGGCACGCCGTTCACGGCGGACGACGTAGCGTACACCATGACGCGGCTGATGGACCCCAAGCTCCACTCCGCCACCGCCGACCCGTTCCGGTCGAGCAGCGCCGCGCCACAGATCGCGGTGAGCGGCGGCCGGCGCCGTTGCCATTACTTTCGGCGCGCCCGTTTCCGGTCTGGAACGCCTGTTCGACCAGGTGGCGATTCTCTCGCGCAACTCGCCCAGGAAGCTCGGGGCCGTGCTGGGACCTTTTTACGTGGCCGCCTATAAGCCGGGAGTCGAAGTGCTGCTGGCACGCAATCCGAACTACTGGAAATTCGATTCCGCAGGCAAGCGCCTGCCCTACCTGGACCGGATTCACCTGGAGATCCAGCAGAATCGCGACATGGAGCTGATTCGCTTCCGGCGCGGCGAACTCGACCTGATCAATTCGGTGGACCCGGACGTCTTCGAACAGCTTGCGCGGCAAACGCCGGGCTCGGTGGCCGACGCGGGTGCATCGCTGGAATCGGAGATGATGTGGTTCAACCAGTCGCCCTCCGCGCCGCTGCCGGCGTATAAGAAAGCCTGGTTCGCGTCGCAGGATTTCCGCCGTGCGATTTCCGAAGCGATCAATCGGGCCGACCTGTGCAAAGTGGTTTACAAAGGCCACGCCGAGCCTGCGGCGGGGCCGGTCTCGCCCGCCAATCGATTCTGGGTGAACAGCCGGCTGGCGCCCCATCCCTTCGATGTGGCATCGGCGCAACGGCGGCTGCGGACGGCCGGATTCGCCAGCCGCGGCGGCGTACTTTTCGACAGGGAAGGTCACGCGGTGGAGTTTTCGATCCTGACCAACGCCGGCAACAAATCGCGCGAACGGATTGCCGCCATGATCCAGCAGGACCTGCAGGCGATCGGTGTGCGGCTGAACGTAGTGACCCTGGACTTTCCCTCCCTGATTGAGCGCATGACGCAGAGCTTCCAGTACGAGGCGTGCCTGCTGGGCCTGACCAACGTGGACCTGGACCCCGGCGAGCAGATGAACGTCTGGCTCAGCTCGGCCGCCGATCACCAGTGGAATCCCAATCAGAAAACGCCGGCAACGGAGTGGGAGGCCGAGATCGACCGGCTGATGAGAGCGCAGGCCGCGGAACTTCGCCCGGCGGTACGCAAACGTCTGTTCGACCAGGTGCAGCAGATCGTGTGGGAGCAGGAGCCTTTCATCTACCTGGTCAATAAGAACTCGTTGATGGCCTTTTCGCCGCAACTGCGCAACGTGGCACCGGCCGCGCTGCAGCCGCAGGCTTACTGGAATATCGACCGTATGCAGAAGGCGACGCTGTTCGCAAGGAGCCGGTAAGTGCTGCTGGAAGCGCGCATCAATGCGGAGTATGAGGGCGGCGCCGGCGTCCTGCGGGAGTTCGAACTGGCGGTGGAGTCCGGGGAGATTATGGGACTGGTAGGGGAAAGCGGATCCGGCAAGAGCACCGTGGCGCTGGCGCTGATGCGGCTGCTCCGGTTTCGCGGCGGCGCATCGAGCGGCGAGATCTTTTTTCAGGGCCGCGACCTCATGAAGCTGTCCGAACGCGACATGCGAGGCGTCCGCGGACGGCAGATTGCGCTGGTGCTGCAGAGCCCCCTCTCCGCCCTCAATCCCTCGATGAGGATCGAAGACCAGATCGTGGAAGGCTGGCGCGCGCACCGCGGCGGCGACTCCGGTCCGGACCTTCTGGAACTACTCGACATGGTGAACCTGCCGCGCGACCCGGCGTTCCTGAAACGCTACCCGCGCCAGATCAGCGTGGGACAGGCCCAGCGCGTGTTGATCGCCATGGCGATTCTTCACCGGCCGGCGCTGCTGATCGCCGATGAACCCACCAGCGCGCTGGACGCAGTGACGCAGGCGGAGATCCTGAAGCTGCTGGCGCGGCTTAATCGCCAACTGGCCATGAGCATCCTATACATCTCGCATGACTTGCTGTCGGTGGCCTCTTTTTGTCATCGCGTGGCCATTCTGGAGCGCGGGCGCGTGATTGAGTCCGGCCCCACCGAAGACGTTTTCACGCGTCCCATCCAGGCGTACACCAGAAGACTGCTGGAGGCCGCTTGCCATTCTGTCCCGAGGTATGCCTCCCACCTGACAATGTGTCTGCCCGCTTAGCGAAACGAAAGGAGTTTGCGATGGATACCGGAATGCATTTGGAGACGTCGATGAGCACTGAGCCAACCAGGATTATTTTCGCCACGGACCAGCCCCTGCTGGTAATGGGCTACCGCGATGTACTGCTCGCCGCGGGCTTTCGCGCCGAACCGGCGATGCTGCAACCAAAGGCTGCGGCAGAATTGCTGCGGCGCGAGGACCCTTGCCTGGTATTGCTGGACAGCGAGTATGAAGTGACGCCCGTAAGCCTGGCTAAGGCGGTTCACAAATCGCCGCGATCGCGAATGATTCTGATCGGGGCGGAGATCCAGCCGGAAGCGCTCCTCTTTGCGGTCCAATCCGGCCTGCACGGCGTGCTGTCCACACGCCTGCCTGTGGACGAGGCGGCCCGTGCCGTGAAGCAGATCTGGCAGGGCGAACGGCTTTTCCGGTTCGACAGCCCGGAGCACCGGGCCAGCACGGCGCCGGTTGGCACGATCGACGATTTCGACGCCGTCTGGATGTTCGGCCAGGCAGTATAGGAGACGATGCCATGGAAATTTTGCTTTTGCCCTGTGTCCTGCTCGGGCTCATGTTGATTGTGGTGCTGTTTTCGTCGCGCCGGATCGCGAGTCTGGGAGACGGTGAGGAAATGGCCCATGCCATGGCCCTGAAGCGCCGCGAGGAAGGCATTCGCCGCCAGGACGAAGACGACGCGACGGCGGATCAGTAATCGAAGCGGAGTGCGGAACTGCGGCGCATCCTTGCTTTGGACGACCTGCGGAACGACGAAGCCCTGGGCCTCAACGCGCGCGAGCCGGCGCTTTTCTTAACGCCCGTCCAGGCATTGTTGCTGCCCTGCGTTTTGAGGATGAACTGGTCCACTTTTTTCGAACAACGCATCCAGCGAAGGGACGCCAGGAACGAGCGCGCCTGCTCTCCCGCTCGCCGATCCGTCACGTCCTGCTTGATGGCGGCGGTTGACCAGCTCGCCCCGCCAGACGCGCCCATCCAGAATCGTCTGCCACAGACTCTTATAGTAGGCGGGGTCCCTGCCGTTCAACCCGCAACAGGCGGGGATTCTGACCCAAGGTAACAGGACGTAATGAGCCGTCTAGTAGTTATGGGAAAAAATACCGATAGCGAAAATACCGATGACGAAATTTGTACACTTCCGACATCCGAAAAATCCGCGCCACCGCGCACATAAGTTCTTTGGCTGATCTGTGAAGATACTCGCAAGCCGTGGACGCATTCTGGCATTCGGATTGCCATCGAGTATCGACTTTCACAAACGAATGTGGACCTTCCTACAGCAATGGCGGAGCGCCATCGGCCGGCGGGCGAAATCCGCTGCTCCCCGCGAAACAGGGTCGGCAAGATCTGACGGTGACGGCTAGACCATAACAATACACTGACAGGCACAACGGGAAAACCCGAATGAACGGGTGGGAGAAATCGGCCCCCGCCGTGGGGAGAGGGCCGACGGCTTGGACCGCTGTTTAGAACGAATCCAAGTGTGTGGTGACACTCGCGATTCTATCACAGCAGCGCAAAAAGACTCCTCGGATAGCCCACACGACTGGCACTTGCAGCCTCCGGGGCGGCCGTGCCGACCTTCGCATTTTCGCAACAAGGAGTTTAAAAATGCCATCGGTAACGATGCTCCGAAGAAGTGTGTCCTTCGCTCTGTGGCTCAGCGCTGCGGCAATCGCCCAGCAAACTTCTCCAACGGTTTCCTCCTCGTCGGTGACAGATCCGGGACCTCGCGGCGGCAGCCCGGGAAGCGGCAGTCCGCTGGCGGGATTGTCCGCGAGTCAACTGGCAGCCTTCCTCGACGGCCAAACCCGGTTTCAGGAGGTGGACGCGGTGACTGCCAATGGTCTGGGGCCGGGCTTCAACTCCAACTCCTGCTCCTCCTGCCACGCACAGCCGGCCATCGGTGGCAGCAGTCCGCGGAATAATCCGCAGGTGGCGTTCGCCAACTCGCGCAATCAACTCCCTTCGTTCATCCAGGCGAACGGACCAGTGCGCGAGGCGCGGTTCATCAGGAACTCGAGCGGCACGCCGGACGGAGGCGTTCACGATCTTTTTGTGATCGCCGGCCGCCCCGATGCGCCCCAAGGTTGCAGCATCAGCCAGGAGAGTTTTTCCAATACTTCCAATATCTCCATGCGCATTCCCACGCCCGCGTTCGGTCTCGGCTTGATCGAGGCGATTCCCGACACCACGCTGGTGGAGAATCTCGCCGCGAGTTCCTCCACGAAATCCCAGATGGGAATTTCCGGGACCTTGAACCGGAACGGAAACGACGGGACGGTCACGCGGTTCGGCTGGAAAGCGCAGAATAAATCGCTCATCATGTTTTCCGGGGAGGCCTACAACGTAGAGATGGGCATCACCAATTTTGTGTTTCCCAATGAGCGCTATGACAACGCGAACTGTTCGCCTGTGGCAAGCCCGCAGGACAGTCCGAATTTGGGATTGCCGGGGATGGCGGCATTTGACGATGTGACTGCCTTTGCGTCTTTCATGCGCTTCCTCGCCCCTCCGACGCCCGCTAACTCGCCCACCGCCAGTTCCGCGACCGCCGCCGCGCATGGTGCGAGTGTATTCGTCAGTGTGGGTTGCGCTCTGTGTCATACGGTAACGCTGCAAACGGGCCCGAGTTCCTTCGGACCGGCGCTCAGCAATCAGACCATCCATCCGTATTCGGATTTCGCGCTGCACAATATGGGTCCCAACCTGGCGGATCAGATCCAACAGGGAGCGGCGGCCGGCGATCAGTTTCGCACGGCGCCGCTGTGGGGACTGGGGCAGCGGCTTTTCTTCCTGCACGATGGCCGGACCAGCGATTTGGTGCAGGCGATCGCGGCCCATTCCAGTCAGGGCAATTCGCAGTTCGGAGCATCGGAGGCGAACAACGTGGTACGGAACTACAACCAGCTCAGCGATAGCGACAAACAATCCCTGTTGAATTTTCTGCGATCCTTGTAGCGAGTGCGCCGCGGTGCCTTTGTGCTGTCGAGACGCAATCCTGGTCCGCGGCCGAGGCCCTCGCCGGCCTCCCCGTTTTCTGGAGGCATTACCGACCGGCGCGGGCAGCGGGTCCAGGGGGACCCGCGCGGACGGGGGCGTCCGCACTACAGTTGGAAGCAAATCGGATACAATCGCTCAGCGTGGATCATGGAAACCGGAATGCAGCCGGCGCGTCTCACTCCATACGGCTCATGAGAAACCTCCTGACGCTGGCACTGTTGCTGAGCGCGTGCCTGCGCGCGCAGTATCCGCCCGATCAGCACTGGCAGAAGATTCGCACGCCGCACTTTGACGTGATTTTTCCGCGGGAAATCGCCGCCGACGGAGAGCGCGCCGCCAACGCGCTGGAGACCATGTACGCACCCCTGACGCAATCGCTGGGCGCGCCGCTTCCCCGGCACACCGTGGTGCTTCTGGCGAATGAGAATATCACCCGATTCTCGGGCGGCTCGGTTTCCCTGTTTCCGCGCATGGCGACGTTCAACATGATGCCGCAACAGGGCTTCTGGGGCACCAACGACTGGATCACCACGCTCACGGTGACCGAGGCCCGCCACCTGGTGCAGATCGCCAAAATGAATCACGGGTTCGGCAAACTGGCCACCATCTTTTTCGGGGACGCGGGCCTGGCCGCCACTATGGGGATGTCTCTGCCAAGCTGGTGGCTCCAGGGCGACGCGGCGGTGGCCCAGGCCACCACCATGCGCGGCGGCGCGGCCCAGTTCGCGTCCTCCGACATGATGACGCGCGCCATGCTGCTTTCCGGGGAGCACTTCTCGTACATGAAGGCGATGCACGGGTCGCTCAAGGATAGCGTCCCCAGCCAGGCGGAACTGGGCGCGTACCTGGTGAGCCACGTCGATCGGACCAACGGTCCCGACGCCTGGAAAGAGATCCTCAGGCGCACGGCCAACCATTCCTTCAGCCCGCTTGCGCTGTCGCAATCGATGAAAGAGGTGACCGGGCGCAGCGCCGCCACCAATTATCACGACACGATGAGCGAACTCGGCGAGTTGTGGAAGAGCAAGGCAGCGGATGAGGACTACACCACGCCCACGATCCTCAACACTACGCCCAAGAACGTCTTCACCGGATACTACCAGCCGGTGGCGGAGCCGGATGGCAGCGTGGTGGCGCAGAAGATCGGGTTGGATACCTACCCCGCCGAAGTGATCCGCCTGCGGCCCGACGGCCGGGAGCAAAAGCTGTTCCGGTTTACTCCCACCGTTCCCGGCGCTAACCGTACATCGGTCGTAAAAGGCAAGATGGTGTGGGACGAATACGTTCCGGATGTGCGCTGGCTGCGGGGGTACTCCGAGATTCTGATACGCGATCTGAATGCCGGACACACGCGCCGCCTCACTCACAAAACGCGCTTCATGAACCCGGTGCTTTCTCCCGACGCGGCCCGCATTGCCGTGGTCGAGTACCTGGCCGACCGTTCCTGCTCGCTGGTCATTCTGGATGCGGCGAATGGCGCGGTGCTGCGGCGGCTGCCTTCGCCCGGCAACGCCATGATCTATTCGCCCGCCTGGAGTCCCGATGGGCGCCGCATCGCCATGGTGACGCAGGCAGGGGCCGGCCGCGCTTTGACCCTGGCCGACCTCGAGTCCGGCAGGTTCACCGACCTGATTCCGCCCGTCGACGAGGAAATCGCCAACCCGGTTTTCTTTGGCGACTATGTTCTGTATAAGTCTTCACCAAACGGCGCGGTGGATATTTATGCCGTTACGATATCCGGCAGCAGCCGGTACCGTGTAACTTCGAGTAAGTTCGGCGCTAACTACCCGAGTATCTCGCCGGACGGCACTAAGTTGATTTACAGCGACTACACCGCCCGCGGCTACAACGTGGCGGAGGCGCCGCTCGATCCGGCCACCTGGGCTCGGGTCGAATCCGTGCCCTTTGCCGGCCTGGGGTACCACGGCGAGGTGCACGACTACAGCAAGGAGATCCCCGCCACCCGGTATCCCGTGGCGCGTTACAACCCGTACCTGCACCTGTTCGACGTGCATTCCTGGGGGTTCACTTCCGGGCCTCCAAACGTGGGGTTCGGACTCGAATCCAACGACAAAATGCGCCTGATGAGTTTCGATGCCTCAGTGATCTACAACACCAACGAGCATACCGCGGGATTTGCCACGGGCGTCAGTTATGCCCGGTTTTTTCCGGTGCTCTACATGGGATTCAGCGACGAAGGCCGGCGGCTGCAGTATGTGGATCATACCGTGGATTTCACGCAGCGCACCGGTACGGCCGGCTTCTATCTTCCGTTCAATCTTTCCCGCGGATCTTACTTCACGGGATTGAGTATCGGGGCGTATGTGCAGGATATTTCGATCCAGGGCGGCGGACTCGCGCCGATCGGATATAGCTTCCGTTTCTCGCGGCAGCGCCAGCAGAGTGCCCGCGACCTGGCGCCGGTGTGGGCCCAGACATTCCGCTTCAACTATAGCCAGACGCCGTTCGCCGGCCACTATACGGGCAACTTTCTTTCCGCCGACGCGCGTTTCGCGGTTCCCGGCCTGATCAAACACCAGGCGCTGGTTCTGGAAAGCGGATACGAGCGGCAGCATGGCAGCTACACCTATTCGAGCGATATCCATTTCCCGCGCGGCTACGATTACTTCACCGGTCAGAGCCTGACCAAGTATTCCGCCACTTATGAGATGCCGCTGTTCTACCCCGATTGGTCCATCGGGCAGGCGGTTTACATCAAGCGCATTTCCGGCAACCTGTTTTACGATTACGGCAAGGTGGGGAGCGTGTTCTACCGCTCGACGGGCGTCGAGGCGGTTTTCGATACCAACTTTCTGCACTTGCCGCCTCCACTGCGCTTCGGACTGCGGTACGCCTGGCGCCTCGATTACGGGAACAAACGGATCGAACCGTTTATCGCGTTCAACTGGTGAGCGGTCCGGCGAAAAAACAAAAAGCCGCGGACAGGACTTGCGTCCCATCCGCGGCTCAAGGAGAAAGGAAATCGCGTTCTATTCTTCGGCTTTGCCGTCTTCTTCCTCGCGGCCTTCGCGCTGAGCCTTCAGGCGCTCTTCCTTGCGCTTGGCGCGATCGGCGGCGCGCTTCACCAATTCGGAACCCACCAGTTCCAGCATGCACTGCTCCGCGCCATCGCCCTTGCGGGGGCCAAGGCGGGTGATCCGGGTATATCCGCCGTTGCGCTGCCCGAAGCGGGTCCCGAGATTATCGAACAGCTTCTTGACGGAAGCGGGGGTAAAGAGCACCATGGCGGCCTGGCGGCGGGCGTGGAGGGTGTCTTCCTTGGCCAGGGTGATCATCTTCTCCACCAGCGGCTTGACAGCCTTCGCCTTCGGAACGGTGGTGACGATCCGTTCCTCCAGAATTACGCTGGTGGCCAGGTTGCGCAAGAGCGCGTTGCGGCTATCGACGGGCCGCTTCAGTTTGAATCCTGCGTACTTGTGTCTCATGCGCGATTACTCCCCGATCTGATCCTGCGAGCCCTCATCATCCGGGCCGTAATCCGGAATACTGCCGGCCGGCTGCTGCGGCGGGGCCACCAGGCGGCCATGCGCGTCGATGCGCATCCCGAGAGCCAGCCCCATGTTGGCCAGAATTTCCTTGATTTCGTTGAGCGACTTGCGGCCGAAATTCTTGGTGCGCAGCATTTCGGCTTCGGTCTTCTGCACCAGTTCTCCGATGGTCTGGATGTTGGCGTTCTTCAGGCAGTTGTAAGACCGGACGCTGAGCTCGAGTTCTTCCACCGAGCGGTTCAGGACTTCGTTCATCTTGTCCATACCGCGCTCGCTGATCTCTTCGGTCTGCTCCGGCACTTCCTCGAAGTTGATGAAGATGGTCATGTGGTCCTTCAGGAGCTTCGCGGCGTACCCGATGGCGTCCTGCGGAGAGACTGCGCCGTTGGTCCACACTTCCAGGGTGAGCTTGTCGTAGTCGGTCATCTGGCCGAGGCGCGCCGCTTCCACGGCGAAGTTGACCTTGCGGACGGGCGAATGGACCGAATCGATGGGAATGTAGCCCAGGGCCAGGTCTTCGTCGAAGTTCTTGTCGGCGCTGACGTACCCGCGGCCGCTCTTGAGGCGCATCTCGATGGAGAGTTTGCCGCCTTCGCTGACGGTGGCCACGTGCACGTCGCGGTCGAGCACTTCGACGTCCGGACCGGTTTCGATCTGCGCGCTGCGCACGTCGCCGGGCGCCTCGACGGTCAGGTGAACGGTTTTTACGCCTTCACCCATGATCTTGAACGGAATCTGTTTCAGGTTGAGAATGATATCGGTAGCGTCTTCGACCACGCCCGGGATTGGGCTGAATTCGTGTTCGACGCCTTCGATGCGAACGGCGGTGATCGCCGCGCCTTCAATAGAGCTCAACAACACGCGGCGCAGACTGTTGCCGATCGTGGTGCCGAAGCCGCGTTGAAAAGGCTGGGCCGTAAACATGCCATACCGTTCCGTAAGGGTTTCGGTATTGGCAACCAGACGTTTTGGTTTTTGGAAGCCTTTAAACATAAGAACCTCTCCGGGGGCCGGGGGCTGGGGGCCGGGGGCCGGAATGAAACGGCTGCAAGCGAAGCAAGCAACCTCTCCCTGACCCCTGGCCCCTGACCCTGGCCCCCAATCTTTTACTTGGAGTACAACTCCACAATGAGCTGCTCGTTCAATTGGATCTGCACCAGTTCGCTGCGTTGCGGCAGGCTCTGGACGCGACCCTTCAAGCCTTCCCGGTCCACATCGATCCAGTTCGGTGCGGGCGCGTGCGCCGTAGCGTCGCGGGCAGCCAGAATGGTGGGGTTGTTCTTGCTGCTTTCACGAACGCTGATCAGGTCGCCGACTTTGACGGTAGCGGAGGGAATATTGCATTTGCGGCCGTTGACTTCGACGTGGCCGTGGCGGACAATCTGGCGGGCCTGGGCGCGGCTGGTGCCGAAACCCATGCGGTAGATGACGCTATCGAGGCGGCGCTCCAGGGCGGACATCAGGTTCTCGCCGGTGATGCCCTTCTCGTGAGCGGCCTTTTCGAAGGTACTGCGGAACTGGCGTTCCAGCACGCCGTACACCCGGCGCACCTTTTGTTTCTCGCGAAGCTGCAAGCCGTAGCCTACGATCTTCGCTTTACGATCCTTGCCGTGCTGTCCGGGAACGAAATTGCGCTTCTCGATGGCGCATTTTTCGCTGTGGCAGCGTTCGCCTTTCAGGTAAAGCTTCATGCCCTCGCGCCGGCATTGCCGGCAAACCGGGCCGATATATCTTGCCAAGTTACGTTCTCCTTATACCTTGTGACCAGGTGCGGTTTACGGCCATGGCAGGCCTTCGTCCCGCTTGCTAACTACGGGGATTGGGGGTGGGATTTAGGGGCTGGGGAATGGTAGCGCTTCGCGCGGCTTTCCCCTAACCCTAACCCCCATCCCCAACCCCTGTTACACGCGCCGCTTTTTCGGCGGACGGCAGCCGTTGTGAGGAATCGGGGTGACATCCTTGATGGCACGCACTTCGATGCCCGCGGTGGACAACGCGCGTACCGCCGATTCGCGGCCCGAACCGGGCCCGGCTACCCGAACTTCTACCGTCCTCAACCCGCTTTCCGTGGCCTTGTTGGCCGCCGTCATGGCCGCCTGCTGCGCGGCGAACGGCGTGCCCTTGCGGGATCCCCGGAAACCCAACGAACCGGCGCTCGACCAGGAAATGGTATTGCCTTCCTGATCGGCGATGGTCACGATGGTGTTGTTGAAGGTGGCCTGGATATGCACGATGCCCACGTGGACAACGCGCTTCTCCTTCTTCTTGAAACTCTTCTTCTTGCCTGCTTTAACTGGTGCTTTCGCCATGCCCCACCTTTATGTCTTACCCGTGGCCTTCTTCTTGTTGGCCACCGTGCCGCGGCGCGGACCTTTGCGCGTACGGGCGTTGGTATGTGTGCGCTGGCCTCGCACCGGCAGGCTGCGGCGATGCCGCAATCCACGGTAAGAGCCCATCTCGATGTGACGCTTGATGTTCATCGAGATCTCTTTGCGCAGGTCGCCTTCGACGGCGCCTTCTTCTTCCAGAATCTGGCGGACCTTGTTGACTTCGTCTTCAGTCAGGTCGCGGATCTTTTTGTCGAATTCAATGCCTGCCCGGTAGAGGAGCGAACGCGACCGGGTACGGCCCACGCCGTAAATGTACGTGAGACCGATCTCGGCTCTCTTCGCAGGCGGCAGATCTACACCGGCAATACGTGCCATATTTCTCTGGTTACCCCTGTCTCTGTTTGTGTTTCGGGTTGACGCAGATGACCCGCACCACGCCTTCGCGATGGATCACCTTGCATTTGTCGCAAATCTTCTTTACCGACGCTCGGACTTTCATAAATACCTCGATAGGGGCCGGGGGCCGGGGTGTCAGGGGCCGGGGAAAACCGTCCCGCGCATCCCTTGCCTAAAGCTTCCGAACAATCCTGCCCCGCGTCGGATCATGCGGACTTAACTCCACCGAAACCCGATCGCCCGGCACCAACCTCACAAAATTCCGTTCCACGGCGCCAACAACGTGCGCCAGAACCTGCTGCTGGTTCTCCAGCTTCAACAACCAAATGGCAGACGGCCGCTCTTCAACGACGACGGCCTGTACCACCCTGGCCCCCGGCCCCTGGCCCCCGGCCCCTGCTTCCACTACGGCCTCGTCAGCACCCACGGCCCGTTTTCGGTAACCGCGATGCAATGTTCGAAATGAGCCGAATACGACCCATCCTTGGTGACCGCCGTCCACTTATCCTTCAAAACCACCGCTTCCGGCCGCCCGGCATTGACCATGGGCTCGACCGCCAGCACCATACCCGGCTTCAACCGCGGATTCTCGTTCTTGCGATCCACGTAGTTGGGAACCTGGGGCTCCTCATGAAGCTGCGTGCCGATTCCGTGGCCCACATACTCCCGCACCACCGAAAACCCATTGTCCTTGACGTGCTGCTCCACCGTGCCGCAAATGTCAAAAAGCCGGTTACCCGCCCGCACCCGGTCGATTGCCAGTTCCAGCGACTCCTGCGTCACCTTCAGCAGCTTCTTAGTCTGGTCGCTGACTTCGCCGATCGGAACGGTGATGGCCGAATCGCCATAGTAACCGTCCAGCTTCACCCCGGTATCGATGGAAACGATGTCGCCCTTCTTGAGCACTCGCTTCGCATTCGGCATTCCGTGAACAATCTCGCTGTTCACCGAGGTGCACAATACAAACTTAAAGGCTTCACCCGCCGCCGGTACATAATACCCCTTGAACGCGGGCTTGGCGCCGGCATCGGCGATCATCTTCTCGGCGGCCACTTCCAGGTCCATGGTGCTGACCCCTTCCGCCGACATCTCTTGCAACTTCTGCAGGACTTGAAAGACCAGCAGTCCGCTGCGCCGCATCTTCTCGAGTTCCGCGGCGGTTTTACGAACAATCATCCGATTCCATCGCCTGGCGAATCTTGTCGAACACTACCTCGGGCGGATCGTGGCTGGCGTCCACCTCAATCACACGCTCCCCCGAGATGCTGAAGAAATCCAGCACAGGACGGGTCTGCTGCTCATAGGCCTGCAGCCGCTCCCGGATCACTTCTTCCCGATCGTCGTCGCGGATCACCAGCGGCTCGCCATCCAGATCGCACAAATTATCCACCCGGGGAGGCTGGGATGCGATATTGTACAGAGTTCCGCAGCGAGGGCACTGCCGACGGCCCGTCAATCGGGCAATAATAACATTGTAATCGACTGCGAGATGAATCACCACCTCGCGAATCCCCCGCCCCGCCAACCACTTAGACAGATGTTCCGCTTGCGGGATGGTCCGGGGATAGCCATCCAGCACAAAACCCGCGGCAGCATCGGGCCGGCTCAGCCGCTCTTCCACCATCCGGTTGACCAGGTCATCGGATACCAGCGCCCCGGACTGCATGGTGGTCACGAATCCGGTTGCCACCTGGCTACCCTGCCGGATGCGGTCCCGCAGCATATCCCCGGTCGAGATATGGGGGACGTTCAAACACTGCGTCAACATTCGCGCCTGAGTGCCCTTTCCGGACCCAGGCGACCCGAACAGGACAATCGCCTTTACCAATCGTCGTTACCAAACCTCTCAACCTGGAGAACGAAACTAGAAACTGGACCGCCGGCCGCGGATTCGCCCGCTGCGCGGTGTGAAACCTTCGTAGTGACGCATGATGAGCTGAGCTTCGATCTGATTGATGGTATCCATCGCCACGCCCACCACGATCAGCAGCGAAGTGCCGCCGAAATAAAACTGCACGTTCAACCCGTCCAGCAGGAAGCGCATGTGCGCATTGGTGAAAAATGTGTCGACTCCCTGACCGATCAGAGGCAGGTGCTGCAGCTTGATGCCCGAGATCATGATGTCCGGGATCAGGCAGAGAATCGACAGGTAAATGCCGCCGACCACCGTGATCTTGGTAAGAATCTCGTTCATGTAGTCGGAGGTGTTCCGGCCGGGACGGATGCCCGGAATGAACCCGCCGTACTTGCGCATGTTGTCGGCCGCTTCGTTGGGGTTGAAGATAATCGAAACGTAAAAGAAACAGAAGAAAATGATGGCCGTGACGAACAGGACGTAATACAACGGTTCGCCGTGCTGGATGGACTGCAAGGTCTTGGACAGCCAGCCGATATCCTTGATCCTGCCCATCAGGAGAAGTTGTTGCGGGAAAGCCAGGATGGAGGACGCGAAGATCACCGGGATGACGCCGCCGGCATTGACCTTGAGCGGCATGTAAGTGGACTGGCCGCCCATCACGCGCCGGCCCACCACGCGCTTGGCGTACTGTACCGGAATCCGCCGTTCGCCGCGTTCCACCAGGACGATGAAGGCCACTACCACGACCATCATGGCGATGATGGCGATCAGTTCGATGGCGTTCCATTCGTGGGTCACGAACACGTTGTAGTAAATGCTCTTGATGGCGGTGGGCAAACCTACCACGATTCCCGCGAAGATGATCAGCGACATGCCATTGCCCACGCCGCGCTCGCTGATCTGTTCGCCCAGCCACATAATGAAGGCCGATCCGGTGGTGAGCGACAGGATGGTGAGGGTCACAAATCCGAGGCCCGGATTGATCACGATGCCCTGCCCCATGCCTTCCAGGCCCTTGGCGATACCGAAGGACTGGATCACCGAGAGGATGATGGTGAGGTAGCGGGTCCATTGGGTGATCTTGCGGCGGCCCAGTTCGCCTTCCTTCTGCAGCTTTTCGAGGGTCGGGAACCACCACCGTCAACAACTGCAGGATGATCGATGCCGTGATGTACGGCATGATGCCCAGGGCGAAAATGGTCAGCCGGCGGATGTTGCCGCCGGCGAACATATCGAAGAAGCCGAATACACCGCCCTGCTTGCGAGTTGAAGAAGTTGGACCACTGCTGCAGGTTGATTCCCGGGGTGGGGATGTGGCCGCCCAGACGATACACCGCCAGCAGCCCCAACGTAAACATGAGGCGCTTCCGAAGATCGGGCACCCGAAACATGTTCACGAACGCTTCGAATAACTTGGTCATGGATCCCCTCGATTCCGGCGCTACTCGCTAACGGCGCCGATTACCTGTGCCGTTCCGCCGGCCTTCTGAATCTTTTCCAGGGCCGACTTGGAGAAATGACGGGCTTCCACCGTGATGGGGCGCGTTAACTCGCCCTTGCCGAGGATTTTCAGTCCTACGCCCGCTCTCTTGACCACTTTGAGTTCGATCAGCTTGTCCAGGTTGAAGGTGTCGCCTTCCAATTTTTCCAGCCGTTCCAGGTTGACGATGGCGAACTCTTTCTTAAAGATGTTGGTGAATCCGCGCTTGGGCAGCCGGCGGTGCAGCGGCATCTGTCCGCCTTCAAACCCGCGCTTCTGAGAGAAACCGGTTCCCTGCCCCTGACCTTTGTGGCCGCGCGCGGAGGTCTTGCCGCGGCCCGAGCCCATGCCGCGTCCGACGCGCTTGCGCTCCTTGGTCTGCCCGGCCGGAGGTTTCAATTGACTGAGATTCATCGCTTACTCCACCACTTCCAGAAGGTGCGGGACCTTCTTTACCATACCGCGAAAGACCGCCGTGTCCGGCCGCTCCACCACCTGGTTGAGCTTGCGCAGGCCCAGGCCCTTGACCACCCGCTTGTGCTTTTCCGGAGTGCAGATCGGGCTGCGAACCAGTTTGATCTTGATCATGCCTTCCATTAGAGTTTCTCCACGGCCAGACCGCGCATTTCGGCCACGGCGGCTCTGTCGCGCAGCGATTCCAGGGCCACGATGGTCGCCTTGACCACGTTGTGGGGATTGCGCCGCCCGATCGACTTGGTTTGCACATTGGGAATGCCGCAGGCCGAAATCACCGCGCGCACCGCTCCGCCGGCAATCACGCCGGTTCCTTCGGGGGCCGGCTTCAGCAGCACCTGCGAACTGGCAAACACACCCAGCACCCGGTGGGCGATGGTGGTATCCACCACGTTGACCTTGCGCAGATTCTTCTTAGCCGCTTCAATGCCCTTGCGGATGGCCGACGGAACTTCCTTGGCCTTGCCGACGCCGTAGCCTACCACTTTCGCGCTGGGATCGCCGATCACCACCAGAGCCGAAAAGCTGAGGTTCTTGCCGCCCTTCACCACTTTGGTGACACGGTTGATCGCGACTACCTGCTCTTTGAGATTGAGCGTCGCCGGATCGATGCGCTTCTGAGTCGTTATCATGAATTAAAACTCCAGTCCCGCTTCCCGCGCCGCATCGGCCAGCGCCTTGACGCGGCCATGATACTGATAGCCGCCGCGGTCGAAGACCACGCTCTTGATGCCCTTTTCCTGCGCCCGCTGGGCCACCAGCTTGCCGATTGTCTTGGCCGCCGCGACATTGCCGCCCTTGGTCTTGCCGCCCTTGTCCACGCTCGATGCCGACACCAGGGTGGTCGCCGACGCATCGTCGATAACCTGGGCATAGATGTGCGCCACGCTGCGGAACACCGCCAGGCGCGGCCGCTCCGCCGTGCCCGCCAGCTTGCGCCGGATCCGCTTGTGAATGCGTCTGCGGATTTCCTTCTTTTCGATCATTCTTAATCATTTGCCACCCGCCCCGGTCTTGCCGACCTTCTTGCGCAGCGCTTCGCCGGTATACCGGACGCCCTTGTTCTTGTACGGATCGGGCTCGCGCAGCGCGCGCATCTTCGCCGCCACCTGCCCCAGCAACTGGCGGTCGTGACCCGCTCAGCACCAGGTGCGTCTGCTTGTCGATCTTCAAATCCACGCCATCGGGCAGCAGAAACTCGATGGGGTGCGAATAGCCCAGGGTAAACGTGGCGATCTTGCCCTTCACGTCCGCACGGTAGCCGATGCCGACGATGTCCAGTTCCCGGGTGAACCCGCCGGACACGCCCTGCACGGCATTGGCCGCCAGCGCGCGAGTGAGCCCATGCAGGGCCGCTTGCTGGTCGGAAGCGCGCTTCACGTTCAGGATGTTGCCGTTCTGCTCCAGGCTGATCCCGTCGGGGATCGGCACCGTGAGCGTGCCCTTCGGCCCGGTCACCTGCAATTGTTCGCCGATCTGTATTTTCACGCCGCTCGGCAGCGGAATCGGCTTTTTACCAATTCTAGACATATAGCTCCAGGAAGCCTTCAGCTATCGGCTGTCAGCGATCGACTCCTACCATACGCGGCACAGAATTTCGCCGCCGAGGTGCTCTTTATGAGCGTCCCGGCCGGTCATCACACCGCGCGGGGTGGTCATGATGTTGATGCCCAGCCCGCCCAGCACGCGCGGGATGTCCGTCTGCCCGACATACACCCGGCAACCCGGCCGCGATACCCGCTCGATAGCGGAGATCACCGGCGAATTGTTGGCCGAGTACTTCAAATAGATCTTGATGGTTTTCTTCGCGCCTTCTTCGGCCACCTTGAAGTTGGTGATGTAACCCTCTTCCTTGAGGATGCGCGCGATTTCCGTTTTCAGCTTGGAGGCCGGCACGTCCACTTTGGGGTGGCGGGCCTGGATCGCGTTGCGCACGCGAGTCAGCATGTCGGCGATGGGATCGCTTGTCATAGTTCTCCTACTTCAGTTCCTACCAACTGGCCTTCGTCACGCCGGGGATCTCGCCGTTCAGAGCGAGCTGGCGGAAGCACAGGCGGCAAATGCCGAATTTCCGCAGGAAAGCCCGCGGCCGTCCACAGCGCCAGCAGCGGTTGCGGTGGCGTGTGGGATGCTTGTCGATTCCGGGCTTGCCTTGGGCCTTAGCCAACTGGGATTCCCGGCGGATCTTCTCCAGCTTGATATCTTTGGCGATTTTTGCAGTCGTGGCCATTAGTTCCTAAATCTCCTCTATCGTCTCCAGGCACGACAGGCCGGGAGGCCTGTCCTACTGCCGGAACGGCATTCCCATCTGGCGCAACAGCGCCAGGCCCTCCGCATCGGTGCGGGCCGTGGTGGTAATGCAGATATTCATACCCTTGGTCTTGTCCACCTTGGCGTAATCGATCTCGGGGAAAATCAACTGATCCTTCACGCCCAGGGTGTAGTTCCCGCGGCCATCGAAGCTCTTGCTCGACACCCCGCGAAAGTCGCGGACGCGCGGCAGCGCCACGTTCACCAGGCGATCGAAGAATTCGAACATCCGGTCGCCGCGCAGCGTCACCATGCAGCCGATCGCCTGGCCCTCGCGAAGCTTGAACTGCGCGATGCTCTTGGTGGCCTTGGTCACCACCGGCTTCTGCCCGGCGATCTGCCCCAGTTCGTTCACCGCGCCATCCATCAGCTTGGCGTTCTGGGTGGCTTCGCCCAGGCCGATGTTGACCGAGATCTTGGAGATCTTCGGCACCGCCATGATGTTCTTGTAGCCGAACTCCTGGGTCAGAGTCGGAACCACTTTCTTCAGATAGTGCTCTCTCAAACGTGCTGCCATGGAATCCTCTTCTACTTCCTGTCGAGCGTCTGCCCGCATTTCCGGCAAACCCGCGTGCGGCGGCTCTTTCCGCCCGCCACCACATCCACGTGATGCGCGATGCGCACCGCCTTATTGCAGCCGGGGCACACGATCAGAACGTTGGATACCGAAATCGGGCTCTCGCGTTCGGCAATACCGCCCTGGATCTGCTTCTGCGGGTTGGGCCGGGTGTGGCGTTTGACCATCATCATGTGCTCCACCAGCAGTCTGCCGGTCCGCAGGTCTACGCGCAACACGCGTCCCGTCTTGCCCTTGTCGCGGCCGCTGATGGCCTTGACGGTGTCATCTTTCTTGATCTCGATCCGCGCCGGCGGGACCGGCTTCTTCTTTGCGATTCCCATCAGATTACCTCGGGAGCCAGCGACACGATCTTCATGAATTTCTTGTCGCGCAGCTCGCGCGCCACGGGACCGAATACACGGGTACCCACCGGCTCGCCTACATCGTTGATCAGTACCGCGGCGTTGGAATCGAAACGGATATACGTGCCGTCCTTGCGCCGCGTCTCCTTGCGCATGCGGACGATCACGCAGCGCACCACTTTCCCTTTTTTAATCGCCGAATCGGGAGCGGCCTCTTTCACGGCGGCCGTGACTACGTCACCCAGGCCGGCGCGCAGGCCGAGGTCGCCGCCGCGCGGCAGGATGCAACTGAGCCTGCGTGCGCCGGAATTATCGGCCACCTCGAGAATTGTACGCATTCCAATCATAAGTAGCTCCTCAAAACCTGGGGCTAGAGGTGGGGGCTGGGGGTGGGGAAGGTGGCGCTTCGCGCATCTTAATCCCTATCCCTAACCCCTACCCCCAACCCCTAGACTTTTACGTCCAAAACCGACGGCTGCGCGCCCACCTGGGCCGCACGGCGAACCACTTCCACCAGCCGCCAGCGCTTCAACTTGCTCAGCGGCCGGCATTCCACGATGCGCACCACGTCGCCCGGCTTGGCCGTGCCTTCCTCGTCGTGGGCATAAAACTTCTTGCGCTTGCCGATGATGCGCTTGTACAGCGGATGCGGCACCCGGCGGCTGACTTCCACCACGATGGTCTTCTGCATCTTGGTGGAAACCACTTCGCCCACTTTCTCGTTCTTGTGACCCTGGCTGACTGCTTGTTCGGCCATCTTATTTCGTCGCTCCCGCGATTTCCCTCTCGCGCAGTACGGTCAAAATCCGGGCCCGCGTCTTCTTCATCAAACGCGCCTTCTTGAGCCCGTCCATCTGCCCCATGGACATCTGAAACTTAAGACGAAACATCTGCTCGTCCATTTCAGACAACTGGCGATTCAACTCATCGTTGTCGAGATCGCGAACTTTCTGAGATTTCATAAAGCCTTACTCCACATCGTCCCGGCTGATGAACTTGGTCTTGATCGGCAGCTTGTGAGCCGCCAGACGCATGGCCGCCGTGGCGGTGGCCCGGTCCACGCCTTCCATTTCGAACAAAATCTTCCCCGGGCGGATCACCGCGACCCACTGTTCCGGAGCGCCTTTACCTTTGCCCATACGGGTTTCAGCCGGCTTCTTGGTGATCGGCTTGTCCGGAAAGAGCCGGATCCAAACCTTGCCGCCGCGCTTGATGGAGCGGGTCATGGCCACACGGGCGGCCTCAATCTGCCGGTCGGTAATCCACGCGCACTCCAGGCTCTTCAGCCCGAACTCCCCGAAAGCAATCGACGAGCCGCGCCAGGCCTTGCCGGCCATGCGCCCGCGCTGCTGCTTTCTGAACTTAACCTTCTTTGGCATCATCATGGCGGTTTGCCCTCAATCCTTTATTGGTTCTCGCCCGAACCTTCCGGCTTATCCGCAGCCGGCCTGGTCTCGGTCTCGGGAGCCGGATGCGTCTCATGACGCGCTTCCTGCTTCCACGACGGCGCCTGCGGCGACATCATCGGCGGCAGAATCGGCGCTGCCGGACGCGCTGCCGGACGCGGCAGATCGCTCGGCGGAGTCTGCGTGGCCGGCCCGGTCTCCACCGGAGCCGCGCTCACCGGAGGCTGGCTGCTGGGCGGCGTAAATGGACGGTCGCCGCGATCCCGCCCGCGGCCTCCACGGTCGTCCACGATCTCCGCGGTCACCCCGGTCGCGCCGTTCCCCGCGGTCGCGCCGCGGTTCCGGCTCGGGCAGCAAACCGCCCCGCCGCTTGGTCAGATCCAGAATCTCACCCTTGTAAATCCAGGTCTTGATCCCGATCACGCCGTAGGTGGTGTGCGCTTCCGAAAACCCGTAGTCGATGTCCGCGCGCAAGGTGTGCAGCGGAAGCTGCCCCTGCAGATACCATTCGCTGCGCGCGATTTCCGCCCCGTTCAAACGGCCCGAGACGCGTACCTTGATTCCCTTGCAGCCGAAACGCAGCGCCGAATCCACGGCTTTCCGCATGGCGCGGCGGAAGGCCACGCGCTTTTCGAGCTGCAGCCCGATGGATTCGCACACCAGTTGCGCGTCCAGCTCCGGCTTGTGCACTTCCTGAATGTCGATGAAGACCTCGCGCTTGGTCCGCTTGGCCATGTCCTGCTTCAGCTTTTCGATTTCGGCGCCCTTGCGTCCGATGATGATGCCGGGACGCGAAGTGCGAATGGTGACCCGCAGCTTGTTGCCGGGCCGGTCCACTTCAATCGAGCTGACGCCGGCGCTCTTCAGCCGGTCGCGCAGGCCCTCCTTCAGTTCCAGATCTTCCTGAAGCAGTTTGGCGTAGCCATGGTTCGCAAACCAGCGGGACCGCCACGGCTTGTTGAATCCAAGTCGAAAACCGTACGGGTGAACTTTCTGTCCCATCTATGCTTCCTTCTCCGCCACCTTGATGACGATATGTGCCGAACGGCGCTGGTACCGGTAGGCGCGGCCCATGGGCGCCGGCCGCACGCGCTTCATCCGCGGCCCTTCGTTGACCAGGGCGCTGGAGACGTACAGGCGGTCCACATCCACGTCTTCGTTGCGATTGACCGCGTTGGCGATGGCCGATTGCAATACCTTTTCCACCGTCGGCGCAATGCGTTTGTTGGTGGCGCGCAGGGTGTTCAACGCCTTGCCCGCCTGCAGGCCGCGGATCAGGTCCACAACCAGCCGCGCTTTTTGCGGCGAGATTCGAATGTATCTTGCTTCCGCTTTGGCTTCCATTGCAGTTCCTCTTGGCGGCTTATGAGGGCTTCGCCGTTTTCTCCGTCGCCGCCTTCACCGAGTGGCCCTTGAACGTCCGGGTGGGTGAAAACTCACCCAGCTTGTGGCCTACCATATTCTCGGTAACGTACACCGGAATGAATTTCTTGCCGTTGTGCACCGCCACGGTCTGACCGACGAATTCCGGCAGAATCGTGGAGCGCCGGGACCAGGTGCGGACCACTTTCTTCTCGTTGGTGGCTACCAGCACGGCCAGCTTGGCTTCCAGGTGCGTATCGGTAAACGGCCCTTTTTTGACTGATCGACCCATGTTCGCTTACCTCTTCTTACTCTTGTGCGTGACGATCCACTTATCGGTGCGCTTGTTGTTGCGCGTCTTGAAGCCGCGTGTCGGCTGGCCCCACGGCGTCACCGGGTGACGGCCGCCGCTGGTCTTGCCTTCGCCGCCGCCGTGCGGGTGGTCCACCGGATTCATCGTGACGCCGCGGTTGTGCGGAGTCTTACCCATCCAGCGGGTGCGTCCCGCCTTGCCGTGGGAGACATTTTCGTGATCCACGTTGCCCACCTGCCCCACCGTGGCCGCGCACTCCAGGGGCACCCGGCGGACTTCGCCCGAGGGCAGCTTGAGCAGCGCCGTGCCGCCTTCCTTGGAAACCAACTGCGCCTGCGTGCCCGCCGACCGGGCCATCTGCGCGCCCTTGCCGGGCTTCAGTTCGATATTGTGGACAATCGTGCCGGTGGGCATATTCTTCATCGGCAGCGAATTGCCGAGCAGGATGTCGGCCTCCGGACCGGACATCACCTTGTGCCCCACCTTCATCCCGTCCGGCTGCAGGATGTAGCGCTTCTCGCCGTCGGCATAATGCAGCAGTGCGATCCGCGCCGAGCGGTTGGGGTCGTATTCAATCGAAGCCACCACCGCCGGAATTCCATGCTTGTCGCGCTTGAAATCGATCACGCGATACGCCTGCTTGTGTCCGCCGCCGATGAACCGCGACGTCACCCGGCCGGTATTGTTGCGGCCGCCGGTGCGCTGCTTCGGCCGGACCAGCGATTTCTCCGGCGTCTGCTTGGTGATGTCCTCGCGCGAGACGATCGTAGTGAAGCGGCGCGTGGGCGTTACCGGTCTGTATTTCTTGATGGGCATTCTAAATCTCCGCGAAGTCGGGCACTTTCTCGCCCGCCTTCAGCTTCACGTAAGCCTTCTTCCAATCCGAACGATACCCCGCGAACCGTCCGCGACGCCGCAGCTTGCCATCGAAAGTGGCGGTGCGGACTTCCGAGACTTTTACCTTGAAAAGCTTCTCGACCGCGGTCTTCACTTCCGTCTTGGTCGCTCCGGGAGCCACCTCGAAGCACAGGGTGCGGTGTTCGTCCTTGGTGGTGACGCCCTTCTCGGTGATGATCGGGCGGACAAGTACTTTTTGGATGATCATTTCGCCAGTGCCTCCGAGAATTTGCGCGCTGCGGCTTCGCTCAACAATACGCTCTGGTGTCCCAGCAGATGGTAGGGATTCACTTCCCGGGTGGCCATGAGAGTCACGCCCTTGAGATTGCGCAGGCCCAGTTCCAGGTTGCGATTCTCGCCGTTGTCCACCACCAGAACCGTGCGCTTGCCCTCCAGGCGGGCCAGCGCGCCCATGGCGTTCTTGGTCTTGTGGTCGGCGAGATTGAACTCCTGCACGATCTTCAGCTCGCCGTCGCGGACCTTGGCGGAGAGCGCCGAGCGCAACGCGCCGAGCAGCATCTTGCGCGGCAGCTTGTAGCTGTAATCGCGAACCACCGGTCCGTGAATGATACCGCCATGGCGCCAGATCGGCGAACGAACCGAACCCACGCGCGCCCGGCCTGTACCCTTCTGCTTCCAAAGCTTCTTGCCGGACCCGGCCACTTCGCGGCGCGTCTTGGTCTTGTGCGTACCGGCATGCTGGCCCGCCCGAAACTGGCGGACCGCTTCGTACAGCAGATCGTTATTGACCTCGGCGCCGAAGACTTCATCGGCCAGCTCCACCGAGCCGACCTTCGCATTATTTAAATCCACTACATCAAGTGTCGGCATGTCCGTTACCTCTTCGACCTCCGCACCAGCACGTAGCCGCCGTTGGGTCCGGGCACCGCGCCCTTTACCACCAGCACGTTGTCCTCGGTATCCACCTCGATCACTTCCAGGTTGCGCACGGTCACCCGGGCGTTACCCATGTGGCCGCCCATGCGCATGCCGGGAACGACGCGCGAGGGAAAGCTGGATGCGCCGATGGAACCGGGAGCGCGGTGGAACATGGAACCGTGCGACCCTTCGCCGCCGCGGAAGTGATGACGTTTCACCACACCCGCGAAGCCTTTGCCTTTGCTAATGCCGATGACATCCACCTTGGCGCCCGGCTGGAACTCTTCCACCAGCACCTTGTCGCCGGCTTTGAAATCGCCGTCGCCGGGACCCAGCGGGAATTCGCGCAGGAACTTTGCACCTTCCGCGCCCCCCTTCTTCAGGTGGCCGGTCAGGGGCTTATTGATGCGCTGCGGCTTGACGAATTCCGAAAGGCCAAGCTGGACCGCGTCGTACCCGTCGGTGCTGGGCGTCTTGCGTTGCACCACCGTGCAGGGTCCCGCTTTTAACAGCGTGACCGGCACGGCCTGGCCATCCGGCCGGAACATCTGCGTCATTCCGATTTTTTTGCCAAGGATTCCTGGGCTCATCTTAACAACCTCTGGAGCTGCGGAGGCGCTGAGTCGCGGAGGTACAACGCGGATCAAACCAGACTCGAGTTCTTCTACCAGTCGGCTGTCACTCCGCGACCTCCGCGTCTCCGACGGCTGATCCTGCTTTACTTCCCGAACGCCTTGATTTCCACATCCACACCCGCCGGCAAGTCGAGCTTCATCAAAGCATCGACCGTCTGCTGGGTCGGTTCCAGGATGTCCAGCAACCGCTTGTGCGTCCGGATTTCAAACTGCTCCCGCGACTTCTTGTCCACGTGCGGCGACCGCAAAACCGTGGTGATACTGCGGCTGGTCGGCAGCGGAATCGGACCGGCCACGGTGGCGCCGGTCCTCTTCGCGGTATCCACAATCTCCGTCGTGGATTGATCCAGCACACGGTGATCGTACGCCTTCAGTCGGATGCGAATGCGTTCTCTCAAAGCCATATTTTTCTACTTAACGATCTCGGACACCGTGCCGGCGCCCACCGTGCGGCCGCCTTCGCGGATAGCGAAGCGCAACCCTTTGTCCATGGCCACGGGCGTGATCAGTTCCACATTCAACTGCACGTTGTCCCCGGGCATCACCATCTCCGTGCCCTCCGGCAATTGCGCCACTCCCGTCACGTCCGTCGTGCGGAAGTAGAACTGCGGCCGGTATCCCTTGAAGAACGGCGTGTGCCGTCCGCCTTCTTCCTTGCTCAGCACGTATACTTCGCCCTTGAAATTGGTGTGCGGCGTGATCGTCCCCGGCTTCGCAATCACCTGCCCGCGCTCCACTTCGTCCTTTTCCACACCGCGCAGCAGCAGGCCTACGTTGTCGCCGGCCATGCCCTGGTCCAACAACTTCTTGAACATTTCGACGCCCGTCACCACCGTCTTGCGCGTCGGCCGGAATCCGACAATCTCCATTTCCTCGCCGACCTTGCAGATCCCGCGCTCGATACGGCCCGTCACCACCGTGCCGCGGCCCTGGATCGAGAAAATGTCTTCGATCGGCATGATGAACGGCTTGTCGATCACGCGCTCCGGCAGCGGAATGTAGCTGTCCACCGCTTCCATCAGCTCGTCGATGGTCTTTTCCCACTGCGGTTCGCCGTTCAGCGCGCCCAGCGCCGATACCCGGATCACCGGCAGATCGTCGCCCGGGAACTGATAGGTCTTCAGCAGTTCGCGAACTTCCAGTTCCACCAGGTCCAGCAGTTCCGGATCGTCCACCATGTCCACTTTGTTCATGGCCACGACGATGTACGGCACGCCCACCTGCCGCGCCAGCAGAATGTGCTCGCGCGTCTGGGGCATGGGGCCGTCGGTCGCCGCCACCACCACGATGGCGCCATCCATCTGCGCCGCGCCGGTGATCATGTTCTTGATGTAGTCGGCGTGGCCGGGGCAATCCACGTGGGCGTAATGCCGCTTGGCGGTCTCGTACTCCACGTGCGCCACCGCGATCGTGATACCGCGGGCCTTTTCTTCCGGCGCGTTGTCGATCGAATCGAAGCTCCGGAACTTCACTTTCGGATTGTGCTTGGCCAGCACCTTCGTGATGGCCGCCGTCAGGGTCGTCTTGCCGTGATCGATGTGTCCGATCGTCCCGATATTGACGTGCGGCTTGCTGCGGTCAAATTTTTCCTTTGCCATATGCCACCAATCTCCTTATGAATGCCTCGCTTGGCGACTTACTCGTTACCTTGCCCTGGACCCGGCTGACGATTTCTTCCGAAACCGACTTGGGCACTTCTTCGTAACGCGAGAAGTGCATGGTGAAGCTGCCCCGGCCCTGCGTCCGCGAACGTAGCTCGGTTGCGTACCCGAACATCTCGCTGAGCGGCACGCTGGCCCGGATCATCTGCGTTGTGCCCTGGATTTCCGTGCCTTCAAGCTGTCCGCGGCGCGAGATCAGATCGCCGTTGACGGTTCCCATATATTCGTCCGGCACCACGACTTCTACGGCCATCACCGGTTCCAGGAGCACCGGCTTGGCTTTGCGGCAGGCCTCTTTGACGCAGATCGAACCGCAGATCTTGAACGCCATTTCCGAAGAGTCCACTTCGTGATAGTCGCCGTCGTACACCGTTACTTTGATGTCCACCATGGGGAAGCCTGCCAGAATGCCGCCTTCCAGCGCTTCCACCACTCCTTTTCCGATCGCCGGGATGAATTCCTTCGGAATATTGCCGCCCTTGATTTCGTTCTCGAACTCGTAGCCTTTGCCCGGATTCGGTTCCACGCGAAGTTTGGTGCGCGCGTACTGACCGCTGCCGCCGGTCTGCTTCTTGTGGGTGTAATCGGCTTCCGACATCTGGCGGATGGTCTCGCGATACGCCACCTGCGGCTTGCCCACGTTGGCCGCCACGCCGAATTCGCGCATCATGCGGTCCACAATGATTTCCAGGTGCAGTTCGCCCATTCCCGAAAGAATCGTCTGTCCCGTTTCCGGATCGGTGTTGACCTTGAAGGTAGGATCTTCCTGCGCCAGTTTGGCGATGGCCATACCCAGCTTTTCCTGGTCGGCCTTGGTCTTCGGTTCCACCGCAAGCTGAATCACGGGCGTCGGGAAATCGATCTTCTCGAGCGCTACCGGATGATCTTCATCGCAGATGGTATCGCCCGTGGAAATGGTGCGCAGGCCCACCGCGGCGCAGATATCGCCCGCCAGAATTTCGGTGATGTCTTCCCGCTTGTTGGCGTGCATGCGCATCAGGCGGCCTACCCGCTCCTTGCGCCCCTTGGCCACGTTGAATACCGATTCGCCCGCCGACATCTTTCCGGAATAGACCCGGAAGAAGGCCAGTTGCCCCGAGTACGGGTCGGTCATGATCTTGAAGACCAGCGCGGCGAACGGCTCATCGTCGCTGGGCTTGCGCTCTACCGTAATTTCGGGATGATCGACGTCCAGACCCTTGACCGGCGGAATGTCCAGAGGCGAAGGCAGGTAATCCACCACCGCGTCCATCATGGTCTGCACACCCTTGTTCTTGAACGCCGACCCGCAGATCACCGGGAAAATCTTCAGCCCGATGGTGGCCTTGCGGATGCCCGCGCGAATCTCATCGTTGGTCAGGGATTCGCCGTTAATGAACTTTTCGAACAGCGTGTCGTCGAATTCGGAAACCGCTTCGATCATCTGCTCGCGGTACGCCTGCGCTTTTTCCACCAGGTCTTCCGGAATGTCCACGATGTCGAACTGCGCGCCCAGGGTCTCATCGCGCCAGATGATGGCCTTCATGGTCACCAGGTCGACTACGCCCTTGAACTGATCCTCGGCGCCCACCGGGATCTGAATCGGCACCGGCTTGGCTTTCAGCCGGTCCACGATGGTATCGACGGAGCGGTAGAAATCCGCGCCCACGCGGTCCATCTTATTGATGAAGCAAATACGCGGTACCCGGTACTTATCGGCCTGCCGCCACACCGTTTCCGATTGCGGCTGCACGCCGGCCACGGCGTCGAACACCGCCACGGCGCCATCGAGCACGCGCAGGGAGCGCTCCACCTCGGCCGTGAAATCCACGTGGCCGGGGGTGTCGATGATGTTGATCTGCATGTCCCGCCAGTAGCAGGTAGTGGCTGCCGACGTGATGGTGATGCCGCGTTCCTGTTCCTGTTCCATCCAGTCCATGGTGGCAGTGCCCTCATGGACTTCGCCGATCTTGTGCGAACGGCCGGTATAGTAAAGGATGCGCTCCGTGGTGGTGGTTTTACCGGCATCGATATGGGCCGCGATGCCGATGTTCCTCATCCTCTCAAGTGGGGTCGTTCTTGCCATAAAAAAGCTTTCAGCTCTCTGTTTTCGGCGACCGGCTATTTCCAAGCCATCGCCAAATTCCCTTTCTCTGTGAACTTAATTACCACCGGTAATGCGCGAAAGCCTTGTTGGCTTCCGCCATACGGTGCACGTCGTCTCTCTTCTTGATCGCTCCGCCGCGCAGATTCGCGGCATCGTTCAATTCGTTGGCCAGCTTCTCGGCCATCCCCTTTTCAGGACGCGTCCGCGCGCTGGTGATGATCCAGCGCATGGCCAGCGAAGTCCGCCGATTCTGCGGCACTTCGATCGGCACCTGGTAGTTGGCGCCGCCCACGCGCCGCGTCTTCACTTCGAGCAGCGGCTTGGCGTTTTCCACGGCCTTCTTGAAGGCCTTCAGCGGATCGTCGCTGGTGCGCTCCCGCAACTTGTCCATGGCCTGGTAGAAGATCCCCTGCGCGGTGTTCTTCTTGCCTTCCCACATCATCGAGTTCACAAACTTCTCGACGAGCGTGGAGTTGTAGACCGGATCCGGCAATACTTCACGAATGACTGCTCTTCTTCTTCGTGGCATACGTTCCTACGATTTCGGCCTCTTGGCTCCGTATTTGCGATCTGCCCTGCTTGCGATTGGCCACGCCGGCGGTATCCAGCGCGCCGCGGATCACGTGATAGCGCACGCCGGGAAGATCCTTCACGCGGCCGCCGCGAATCAGCACGATGGAGTGCTCCTGCAGGTTGTGGCCGACGCCGGGAATATACGTGGTGACTTCGATCCCGTTGGTGAGCCGCACGCGGGCGACTTTTCGCAGAGCGGAATTGGGCTTCTTCGGGGTGGAAGTATAAACGCGCGTGCAAACTCCACGCTTCTGAGGGCACGCTTCCAGCGCGGGGCTGGAGGTCTTCCAGCGTGGCGGCTTCCGCCCATTACGCACAAGTTGGTTAAACGTCGGCACGAATTTCCTCTTTGCGGCAAAAAACTTCTAAACTAGTGGTGCAACCCGAAACTCCAGGCTGCGGACAGCGAGGATTACTTGCTATCGGACAGGCCCATGTTTCATTCGGCGTAACCGGTGGAACCTCGGGGCCTCACCCCTGGCCGGACCCGCCACAGACGGGTGGTAGCACAGGAGCAGAAAGCTGTTCTCGCGAAACCTCTCAATCATACCTGAAGTGGACGGAAAAGTGCAAGTACCGTCAAACGGTAACTTCCATCTCCCGTCTTTTTTGTACTTTAGCGACCAAAGTCAGGGCAAATTGAGGACCGCGGCAAATCCCGCGTGAAGGTGCTTCGCATGGCCTTCGGCCGCACGTTCTGCGGGATCAACGATTGACCTAATCCGGTCGGCATGGTATGCCGAAGCCGGATCCCGCGAAGCGTAATGCCGTTCAGTCCGAATACGCGGACTTCGACCTCCCGGAGTCGCGCCGATTTCGAGTCGGCATCGCGTAAGTCCGGAAGCTGATATCAGATCTTCGAGGGAAGATACGCGGCCAATCTTCGCAGCCCAAGCGCGTCAAGATCGTGCACCGAAGCAGTATGCACGTCCGGCCCGTTGCCGGCCTGGCCCGAACAGCGGTGGCCAACCTGGACGACGTACCTGCACGCTGGCGGGCGCCAACGATCACGGTCCTCACAGTATGAAATCCGGACGATCCGTCCCGCCCTGCAATCCTTCTGGAACCTCTCCAGCACGGCTGCCGCCCCGCCACTCTTTGAGCCGCCCGCGAATTCCTTCCTGTACACTGCACCGAGAATCTCGGTCTTCCGCAATCGTCGCTATTACATTTGCAATTCGCGATTCGCGAATATAGAATGAAGGTATGGTCCTGAAGCCACAAGACGTCTATGTGGCGTTGAAGATCGTGGCCGCCGGGTACCGGGGGCCATACGCGCAACTCGCCACGGAGCTGGCGATGAGCCCATCTGAAGTACATGCCTCTGTGAAACGCGCCCAATCAGCCAGGCTGATCCATGGCCCGGAGCTACAGAACCGTCCCAACCTCGCGGCCCTGGAGGAGTTCCTGGTGCATGGACTGAAGTATTCCTTCCCGGCTGATCGCGGCGAATTCACCCGCGGCATTCCTACCTCATATGCCGCCGAACCGCTGCGCGATGTAATCGGACCGGGCAACGAGCCGATTCCCGTGTGGCCATATCCACAGGGGAATGAGCGCGGCATCGCATTCGAACCGCTGTATAAGACTGCACCGGGCGCCGCCATGCGCGACCCTGCATTCTACCAATACCTGGCTTTGGCCGATGCGCTCCGGGACGGGCGTGCACGCGAGCGGAAGCACGCCGAAAAGGAACTTCATCGTCGCTTCGAAAAGGCAAATGCGCGATCCGAATCTTGACCAGCTCATCGCGGCCGCCGATGCTCTTCGCCCGCTGTTGCCTGAATTGGTGTTTGTCGGGGGCTGTGTGACAGGCCTCCTGATCGCTGATGAAGGGGCCGGGGAACCGCGCGGAACGATCGATGTGGATGCCATCGCCGAAATCACCTCGTACGCACAATACGCAGAATTCAGCGATCGCCTGCGCAGTCTCGGCTTCAATGAAGACACGAGCGAGGGTGCGCCTCTGTGTCGCTGGATTCAGAGCGGGACGATCCTCGATGTCATGCCGCTCGATGCCAACATTCTGGGATTTTCGAACCGCTGGTACAAAGCGGCGATGGAAGCGTCCGTAACGAAAAGACTCCGCGACGATCTTGAGATTCGGATGGTCACGGCCCCGTATTTCCTCGCGACCAAGCTCGAAACGTTCAAGGGGCGCGGAGACGGAGACTTCCTCGGGAGTCACGATCTCGAAGACGTCGTGGCCGTCATTGACGGGCGCGAAACTCTGAGCGCTGAAGTGCGAACTGCGGGTGTAGATCTGCCCAGGTACGTGCAGCGTGAGATTGCGAAACTGCTGGCAAATCCTGGCTTCATCGATGCACTTCCCGGCTTCCTTCTCCCCGATGCGGGAAGCCAGGCACGAATCGGAATCGTCCTCAGGCGACTGCGCGATCTGGCATCGATTTGATCGCCGGTCTGGGTTGGGATTGCCATACACACCCACTACTACGCTTCGGTCGTAGACCGGAAAAGCTAGGGTGAGGCCGGCCCCGAGATTTTCGGGTCGTGAATCGCCAAATCACCCGCGCAGCGGGCCGAGCATCACACCTACCCGATTTCCTGCCACATTTCACGAACTCACTCGCCCCGTAATGCCTGCGCCGGATCCACCCGCGAGGCCCGCAGTGCCGGACCCAGTGCCGCCGCCGCCGAGACCAGCGACAAAAGCAGCGCAACCGCCGCGAAGGTGAGCGCGTCGTACGGCGAGACGTCGCGCACCTGCGAGGCCACCAGGCGCATCACCGCGAGACACACCGCCGCTCCCAGCGCCAGCCCCAGCGCCGCCATCGCCAGGGCGCTGCGAAAAACATCGCCAAGCACGTTGGACGGACGCGCGCCGATGGCCAGCCGGATGCCGATTTCCCGGGTCCGCTGCGCCACCGAAAATGCCATCACGCTGTACAGTCCCACGGTGGCCAGGCAGATCGCCAGCAGTCCGAATGCCCCCAGCAGCATGGCGGCCAGGCGCTGCGGCGCCACGGCCGATGCCAGCAGCGCTTCGCCCGTCGTCAGGCCATACAGCGGTGCCTGCGGGGCGGCCGCTTCCCACTGCTTGCGCACCGCGGCCATGATTCCTTCGGGCGGCGCGACGGTGCGCAATAACAAATTCGACACCGGCCGGTGCCATTCTGCTGCCGGAAGATACAGGTACGGCTCGCCGGTTTCCCACACCGATTCGTACCGCGAATCGCGCGCCAGCCCGGCGACTTGCACCGGCGTGCATGTGGCCGGGGCGATCCTGAAACTCCAGCACGCGGCCCACCGGATTGGCCTCGCCCCACAGCGTGCGCGCCAGCGTCTGGTTCACGATGGCGATTCTGGGGGCGCTCTTGTCATCGCGCGCTACGATATCCCTGCCGGCCAGCAGAGCCAGCCCCATGGTACGCAGATAGTCCGGCCCCACCATGTTATAGTTCACCGCCAGCGCGCCCACCCGCGCCGTGGAATGCACCGGGCTGAGCGGCATCTCGGCCGCAAATGTCGCCGATTCGACGCCGCGCACTCGCGGCCATCTGCCGCAGCATCTGCTGGTAGAACTCCTGCGCCCGGTCGCCGCTCACCTGCATGGGAAGGCTGAAACTCATGGCCAGCAGGTGATCGCTGTGAAAGCCCAGATCCAGCGAGTAAGCGCGCAGCAGACTGCGGCCGAACAGGCCGCCCGCCACCAGCAGAATCATACTGAAGGCGACCTGCGCCACCACCAGCCCGCCCCGCAGCCACGCCTGGCCGGAGGCCGCCGTAGTATTGCCCGACTCCTTCAGCGCCGGCAGCACGTCCCGCCGCGTCGCCTGCAGCGCGGGCGCCATGCCGAACAGCGCCGACGCCGCCATGGACAGCAGGAAACAGAACAGCAGCACGCGGCTTTCCACGGTCATCTGCATGGCCAGCCGGATTCCGAAGGCATTGGGGAAGCCCAGCATCAGCTTTTGCAGGCCCTGCGCCACCAGCAGAGCCGCCCCGAAGCCCGGCACGGCCAGCAGCAGATTCTCCGTGAGCAACTGGCGCACGATGCGCCCGCGGCCCGCGCCCAGAGCCAGCCGGATCGCGATTTCCCGCCGTCTTCCCAGCACCCGTTCCAGCAGCAGATTGGAGAGGTTGGCGCAGGCCAGCAGGAGCACCAGGCCCGCCGCAGCCGCGAAAATCGCCATCCACGCGCCGATGGAACTGCGATACGCCGGCCAGAATTTCGCGTTGCTGGCCGGGAAGACCGCCGTGGTCACATCCGGATCCCTGCCCAGAGTTCGCAGTTCGGCCTGCGCCCTCGCGATGGAGACGCCCGGCCGCAGACGTCCGATCACCAGGAGCCACTCCACCTGTTTCTGGTGCAGGATGTCCAGGGCGCGAAACGAGGGCACGAGCGCGATAGTGACGCGCACCGGCATCCAGATCTGCGGCGGATCGCCCCAGTTCATGTTAGGACCGTGAAAGGCGCGCGGCACGATTCCAGCCACCACGAAGGGCACATTTTCGAGCGTGACGCTGCGCCCCACCAGCGAGGGGTCCGCATGAAAGCGCGCGCGCCACAGGTCTTCCCCGAGCATGACCGCGGCATCATCGTCCTCACGCAGGGCGCGGCCGGCCAGTGGGGCCAGTTTCATCATGTCGAAGTAATTGCCGGTCACCGCCTCCACCGGAACCCGCTCGGCATGACCTTCCACAGTGAGATTGAATTGTAGCCGCACGTAGGCGGAAAGCGCTTCGAATGAGCGCGCGCCCTCGCGCATCTCCTGATAGACGGGATACGAGGTGGAAAGATACTTCGAGGTCTTCTGATTGAAACGGTAGACCGCGGCCAGGCGGTCCGGCTGCGGCACGGGCAGCGGCCGCAGCAGCACCTCGTCGATGGCACTGAAG
Organism: uncultured Solibacteraceae bacterium; assembly: GCA_963748795.1. Classification (GTDB taxonomy): domain Bacteria; phylum Acidobacteriota; class Terriglobia; order Bryobacterales; family Bryobacteraceae; genus Sulfopaludibacter. The sequence continues at coordinate 19,904 of CAVVLD010000021.1, read as the reverse complement.
ATCGCGGTGTTCGCGCCCACGCCCAGCGCCAGCGTGCAGATGGCCGCGGCGGCAAACGCCGGACTTTTGCGCCACGTGCGCGCCGCGAAAACCAGGTCCTGAAGCACCATCCGGGTACCCCCGGGAACAAGAATACCCTATTCGGTTCGCAACGCCTCTACCGGCGAAATCGAACCGGCCCGAACGGCGGGGATCAGCGAGGCCGCCAGCGCCGCGAAGGCCAGCGCCACAGCGGCCGTCAGCGTCACCGCCGGATTGAGTGGATTGGTGCCGTATAGTTGATTGCCGAGGACGCGCCCTGACGCGAACGCGAGCGGCAACCCGATCGCCAGACCAAGAAAGACCAGGCCGAATGCGCCGCGCAGCACCAGCCGGACAACGTCGCCGCGACCGGCTCCCAATGCCATGCGCACGCCGATTTCGCTCACGCGCCGTCCGGCATTGTAGGCGGTAACGCCGTAGAGCCCGATCGACGCCAAGACCAGCGAAAGCAGCCCGAAGAACGAAGTGAGTCGCGCGATGAGCCGCTGCTGCGTAAACTGACCGGCTACCTGCTCTCTCAATGTGCGAATCGAAATGACCGGCATACCGGGATCCACGGCTGCCATGGCCTGGCGCACTGGCCGCAATGGAAGGGCTCGCGCCCGGTCTGGTCCGGATGACGATATCGCGCAGGTAAAGCGAGCCGAGATTCGCCTGCGCCGTAGTCGGCTTGCGCTTCGGGCAGAAAGAAAATCGGGACGATTTGGCTGGTCGAGACTGGCGCATTATGTAGCGCGCATCTTTGAGCCACCCCGACGACTTCGAATTCACGGCCTGCGTCCGGCCTGGTGCCGAAGTGTTTGCCGATGGGATCTTCGTTCCGGAAAAACTTGCGCGCGAACGCCTCGTTGATGACCGCGACGTTTCGCGACGTCGCTGTATCCTCTTCGGAGATGCCGCGACCTCTGACGATACGGGTTCCGATGACGTCAAAGTATCCGGCGGTTACCCGATCCCACGCGGCGAAGTTCTCATCCCTGGGGCCGGGAGCGGGATGGCCATCCACCCAGACACCGGCGCCCCAACCCCCGTTGGGCGGCGAGTATAGGCAGAGAGCCACGGAAGACACACCGGGAACGCCGCCGATGGAATCGTGGACGCGCCGGTACAAGGGCGAGAGCTGCGCGGTCCGGTATCCGGCGAGCCTTGGATTGATGTTCGCCACCAGACGCCGGTCCTGTTCGAATCCGAGATTCCGATTCTCGAGATTCTGCAAGGCCGCCGTGAGCAGTCCCGCCGCCGAGAGCAAAACCAGCGAGAGCGCGGTCTGCAATACCACCAGCGTCTTCCTCGGCAGCAGAGCCCGCGCTGCGCCGTGGCGCGATTGCCTGCGCGAAGCGCTTCCATCGGATCCACCCGCGTGGCCATCCATGCGGGAGCCATGCCGAAAGCAACTCCCGTGACGAGCGAGATGCCGAAGGCGAACAGCAGCACCGGCAGCGAAGGCGATGCGCTCGATGGGCACGCCGGCGAATCCGGGCAGACGCGGGGAATGCGAATTGCAAAATCAGCCGCGTGCCCGCAAATGCGACCGCCAGGCCCGCCGCGCCGCCAAACAGCGAAAGCAGGATGCTCTCGATCAGAGGCTCCCGCACCACCCGCGACGCTCGCGCCCCCAGCGCCATGCTCAACGAGGTCTGCCGCCGCCGCTCCATGCCGCGAACCAGCATCAGGTTGGCCACGTTGGCGCAAACGATCAGCAGCACAAATCCGGTGACCGTCATCAGGATCTTAAGCCAGTGGCTGTATTGTTCGCGCATGCTGGTGATGCCGGCGCCGCCGGGGCTCAGGAACAGGGTCTGCTCCGGAAATTTCGCGCGATCCGAGGCGCTCATCTCACTCCAGTGCGACCGCAGCCACTGCCTGAGTTCCACCCGCATTTCCGCCTCGATGGAGGCCGGCGCGCGCGCCCGGCCGGATGCGGCCGATCAGGTCCAGCCAGTGGGTGTCGTACTTATTGAGATCGGCATCGCTCTCGACCAACGGTTCGGTGTTCAACGGCAGAAACAAATCGGGCGGAGTGGCTGCGCAGCGTGTCGCCGAAGAAACCCGGCGGAGCGATTCCCACCACGGTAAACGGCTTGTCGTTGATATTGAAAACGCTGCCGATCACCGATGGATCCGATCCGTACCTCTCCTGCCACAGGCGATAGCTCATCACTGCCACCGGCGGGGCGCCGGGCTCGATCGTCCCGATCCGTCAGCGCACGCCCGGCATACGCCCTGATGCCGAACATGGTGAAGTAATTGCCCGAGACGAACTCGCCGGGACAGCTATGGGCGGCCTCCGCACTGCCCGAACGCCGCACGCCAAACAGCGACTGAATCGACGGAACGGCCGCCAGTTCGGAAAAGCCCCTGGTATGGTCTCTCAAGTATTTGTACAAATCGTACGAGACCAGCGAGAACTCTTTCTCCTGGCTGTATCCGGCCATGTAGCAGCACTGGGTTTCCCGTCCCAGGCGGTACAATTCCGTCGGGCCTGGCCACCGGCAGCGATTTCAGCAGGACGGCGTTCACCAAGGTGAAAATCGAAGTGGTGGCGCCGATGCCCAGCGCCAGCGTCAGAACCGTGGCGATGCTGAACGCCGGGGCCATTCGCAAGCGCCGCAGCGCGTAGCGCGTGTCCTGAACCAGGGTTTCCAGGCGCGGCAGGCCTCTTTGGTCCCGGTAGCTTTCCTTGATGGTCTCCACCCCTCCGAACTTGCAACGCCGCCTGCCGGCGCGCCTCCACAGGGGACAAGCCGGCCCGGAGATTGTCAGCGGTTTGCAGAGCCAGATGCTCTTCGATCTCCGCCCGCAACCGCTCTTCGTCCCGCTGCCTGGTCGCCCAGGAAGTGAGCCGCCGGAAGAATCGCCTGAGTGTTCGCATTCCGCTCCCTCTATTGGGTTCCCAACAGGAAGAATGGCACGATTCGTTTGGGAAAGCAACAGGAGCCTTCCGCCCGCGCTACTCGCAGCGCAAGGCGGCGACCGGATCGATGCGGATGGCGCGCCGGGCCGGCAGATAGGTGGCGGCCAGCGCAACCGCCAGCAGCACCAGCGCCGCGCCGCCGAAGGTGAGCGGATCGCCCGGCGCGACCCCGAACAATTGGGACGCGAGATAGCGCACCAGCCAGGCGCCGGCGGCGGTTCCGGCGGCAATGCCCGCCAGCGCCAGCAGGAAGCTGCGCCGCATTACCAGGCGCATCACGTCGCCCGCGCGCGCGCCCAGCGCCATGCGTAGTCCGATTTCCCGCGTGCGCCGGTTCACGGCGTCGGAGACCACGCCGTAGATACCCACCGCCGCCAGGCACAGCGCCAGAAAGGCGAACGCCGAGAGCAGCAGCGTCTGCGCGCGCCGCCCCGCGCCCTTTCGCGAGAGCATCTCTTCCATGGTGGCGAGGCCGGTAACGGGCATATCCTTATCGAGCGACCACACCGCCGCACGCAACCCCTGCGCCAGCGCCAGAGGATCGCCGCGAGCGCGCAGCACCACGTGCACCCGACTGGAAATGAACTGCGATTCCGGAATAAAGAGCTCCGTCTCGGGCTTCGCTTCGGGGCCCTGCGTGCGGACGTTGTCCACCACTCCGATGATGGTCCACCAGGGCTTGTCGTCGCCCAGCTTCAAGGCCTGCAGGTGCTTGCCAAGCACGTCTTCGGTGCCGAAGAAGGTCCGGGCGGCCAGTGCGTTTACTACCACCACCGGCGGGCCGTCCGCGCGTTCCTGGCCGCTGAACGAACGCCCCCGCAGCAAACGCATCCGCATGGTGTGGAAATACTGCGGGGTCACGCTCACGATGGCGCTGGAGCGCACGGCGCCTGTCCCGACCGCGCCCGCCCGGTGAACCGGTTCGCCTTCCAGCCGCACGATGCCGCCTAGCGAAACATTGGTGAGCGGTATGCTATTCGCCGTGGCGGCGGATTCCACGCCGGGCAGTCCCGTCACGGCATCCAGGAGTTGCTGGATGAAGGCGCGCTGCTGCGCTTCGGAGCGATAGCGGGCATTCGGCAGTTGCAGCCGGGCTGTCAAAACGTTTGCCGGACTGAATCCGGGGTCTACGGCCAGCACGCCGGCCAGGCTGCGCAGCAGGAGGCCCGCGCCCAGGAGCAACACCAACGCCAGTGCCACCTGGGTCATCACCAGAGCTGGCCGCACCCAGCCTCTGCGCGCGCCCATCGCTCCGGAAGCGCCGCTTTTGAGCACCTGGTTGAATTCCAGGCGCGGAGCAAGACACGCGGGAGCCAGGCCCATCGCGAGGCCGCCCAAAGTGGCCAGCGCCAGAGCTGCGCCGCCCAGCATCCACCCGGGCCGAAGGTCGCGCAGCCCGACGATGGGAAGGCCTTGCGCCGTGCGCAACAGGTGCAGCAGACCCGACCCGGCCAGGAATCCGGCAGCGCCCGCCAGCACCGAGAGCACCAGGTTTTCGACGATCAGCAAGCGTGCCAGCCGCAGCCGGCTCGCCCCCAGCGCGGCCCGCAAGCCCAACTCGCGCTGGCGCGCCGCGGCGCGGCCCAACTGCAGATTGGCCACATTCACGCACGCGATCAGCAACAACAGGCATACCGCCGCCAGCAGCAGTCCCAGCACCGGGCGGCTCCGTCCGTTCATCGCCTCCTGCAACGGCGCTAACCCAACGCGGGTGTTTAGGCCGCCCCAGTTTTTCAAAAATAGAACCATTTCAGGCTGTGAACAGAGTGCCGTCAAATCGCCGAGCCCCTGCTGCGGGGTGAAGCCGTCGTGCAACCGGCCGATGGCGCGGAAACCCTCCACGGTGGTCAGCGACCAGTCCGGCTGCGCCGGCTGCGGAGAGACCACCAGCAGATCCGGCCGGTAGCTGCCGGGATAGCCTGGAAAAAGGAAGTCGGGAGGCATGACTCCCAGGATGGTGGCCGACTTTCCGTCCAACACTACCGTGCGGCCGGCTATGGCCGCGTCGGCCGCGAACTTCCGCTGCCACAAATCGTACGAGAGGATCGCGGAGCCGGTTATGCCGGGCCGGCCGTCAGCATCGGTAAACCCGCGGCCGATCAGCGGCTGCACGCCCAGCACCCGCAGAAAATTCGACGACACACTGGCCGAATCCACGCGTTCGGGAGTTCCCGCGCCCGTGATGGTTGTGCCGCCATCGTCCCAGCCGGCTACGTCCCAGGCACGGGCCCCGGCGCGCCACAGAAGGAGTTCCGGCGTCAACACCCCGAAGCCTGCGCGGTTGAGCGCGAACAGGCGGTCCGCGTGCGAATAGGGTAGCGGCCGCAGAAAAGCGGCGTAAAACATGCCGAAAATCGCCGAATTGGCGCCGATCCCCAGGGCCAGCGAGAGCACCGCCACGGCCGTGAAGCCCGGGCTCTTGCGCAGGCCGCGCACCGCATAGCGCACGTCCTGCAGGAAACCATTCAGCCAGGCGCCGCGGCGCTCGTCGCGGCACTGCTCCTTCACCAGTTCCACTCCTCCCACTTCCAGCAGGGCAGCCCGCCGCGCATCCGCGGGACTCAATCCGAGGCGCCGCTTTTGATCGGTGAGCAGATCCAGGTACGCCCGGAGTTCGGCGTCAAGCTGATCTTCCACCTGGCGTCTGCGAAACAGATTGCCCATCAAGCTCACGCGGCACCTCCTATAGATCCTCTATACGGAGAATAGATGCCAGACCTATAGAATGTCAATACGAAAGGCGGCCTACCCCACAAAGCGCTTCCACAGCGATTGCCGTGGCGGTTCCACTCCCAGCAGCCTGCGGAAAGGAGCGGCCTGTTCCTCCGTCAGCGGCTGGACGCCGCGGATCAACTCCACCACCTCGACCATGCGGCTGAAGTGATCGATGCAGTGCCAGCAGCGGAGCACGTGCTGCTCCATGGTCTCGCGGCCCCGCCACGTGGTGCGGCCGTCCAGGATGTCCAGGAAGACCCTGGCGGAAAGACATTCCTTGCCGGCGCCGGCAGCGGCGGCCTCGCCCAACAGGCGTCCATTGGAAGCCAGCAGGTCGCGGCTCCAGGCGTCCACTTTGGCGCGCAGCAGTTCCGCGGCCCGGTCACGGATCTTCTCGACAGTCTTGGGGGCCATCCGCATCATGGCGCCGGTTTCAGCGGAATCGTAGCGCATGGTCTCAATCCACGCCGCCTGCTTCTCCACCAGCGTCAGCGGCTCGAGCGCTTCGGCTACCGTTTCCAGGTCCAGCGCAATCTCCGGAGCCGCCACCGGCGTTTCCGCCAGCACCCTTTGCCGCAGTTCGGCGATGAACCAGCGCTCGGGCGCGGGCTCCAGGGATTGGAACATACTGGATTCCGGCTTGCGGATGCGCCAGCAGCACTCGTTCCAGTGCCCCGCTATCGCCGTAATGCGCCAGCAGTTTGCGGATCAGCGGCACGTAATTGGTGAGGAAGTAAACCCAGCCCTCCGGTTTATCGGCGCGGCAATCCTGCACCATCTCGTAACAGGTATAGATCATCTAATACGATAGTAATGGAACCGCGGTGCGTAGCCGGTGTGCCCCGCCGGCACGCTTGCGGGTGGCGTTAGTCGGGAGTAAGCTCCGAAGTAGAGGGCAGCGACCATGAGGGTTCTTCTGATTCTTACTTTAAGTTCTCTGCTGGCCGGGGGCGCCATGGCGCAACGCGGCGGCGGCGGTCACGGCGGCGGTGGTGGTGGCGGCTTCCACGGTGGCGGCGGTGGTGGCGGCGGATTCCACGGTGGCGGCGGCGGTGGCGGATTCCACGGTGGCGGCGGTATGGGTGGCGGCGGCGGATTTCACGGCGGTGGTGGTTTTGGCGGCGGCGGCTTCCGCGGTGGCGGCGGCTTCGTCGGCAACTTCGGACGCGGCGGCTTCGTCTCCAATTTTGGACGCGGCTACGGTTACGGCGGGTATGGCGGGGATGGTATGGCTATGGCTACGGTTACTCTCCCTACTGTGGGCCTTGGCTGGGACTTGGGGTGGCCGGGATATTACGACACCTACGACTACGGATACCCCTACGATTACTCCAGCGGTTACAACTACCCGGTGTATCAATCCTCACCAAATGTCAGTGTGATCTACCCGGCGCAAACGCAACCCGTGACGAACACGGTATACGTCCAGCGCGCGCAGCCGGTGATCCGCACTTACGATCAGTACGGGCAGGAGGTGAACCCGGGTGGCGGCGTCCCGACCACCGCCGGGGGCAGCGCTTCTTCGGCGGGTTCCCCCATTTACCTGGTGGCCATGAAAGACGGCATCATTCGCGCCGCGGCAGCCTATTGGGTCAACGGACAGACGCTGCATTACGTGACCCTGGAGCACAGCGAGCAACAGGTGCCGCTGAGCAATGTGGACCGCTCGCTCAGCGAGCAACTAAATCGCGAGCGCCACGTTCAGTTCCAGTTGCCGCAATAAGCGCGACCGCTGCTTTTACGCGCTCCGGCGTCATCGGCAACTGCAACAGGCGAACTCCCACGGCGTCGAAGATGGCGTTGGCAATGGCCGGCGCCATCGCGATGATGGGCGGTTCACCGCCGCCCAGCGCCGGGGTTTCCGGGTTATCCACGAAAAGGATCTCCATCTTCGGCAGCCAGGAGAAGCGTGGAATCTCATAGCTGTCGAAGTTCCGGGCGAGCACCTCGCCGTTGTGAAAGCGGATTTCCTCGCTCAGCGCCGATCCGAGGCCCATCATCACACAGCCTTCCGCCTGCTGCCGCATGCCATCGCGATTCATCACCAGCCCCAGGTCCAGAGCCATCACCACGCGCTTCACCTGCACCGCGCCGGTCCCGCGATTCACCGCCAGTTCTACCATTGTGGCGTTGCAGGCGTTGGAGTACATCCCGCACGCCATCCCCACGCCGCGCCCGGTGGACCCGTGCCCCGCCTGCCATCCGAATTGCTTCGCCGCGGTCTCCAGCACGCGCCTCATGCGGGCATGGCTCAGATGATTCAGGCGGAACTCCAGCGGATCCACTGCCAGTTTGGCGGCCAGCACATCCATGTGCGATTCGCGCGCGAAGGTATTGCTGTTCGCCGAAGGCCCGCGCCACGCGCCCACGCGGAACGGATTCATGCCCGGAGGATTGCCGCCCTGCCATCCGCCCGCCGAGGTCACCCGCTTGTGCGGAATATCGTAGAACGGGGCCGCTTCCCGCTCCCCCGCGCCGACCACCTGTCCGTCCCACAGCACGATCTTGTTGCCCGCCAGGCCAGTCCGGATCTTCATCACGGCAGCCGGGCGGAAGCGGTCCGTGGCGAACTCCTCGGCGCGGCTGTAGACCACCTGCACCGGCTTGCCCGTGATCCTGGCCAGGCGCGCCGCTTCCACGCCCTGGTCGGCTTCCGTCTTGCCTCCGAATCCGCCGCCCACGTATCGCGAAATCACCCGCACGTTGTCGGCGCCGAGCCCAGTCCCGCCGCCACCGCGTTCTTCACCTGGAACGGCGCTTGCGAACTGGCCCACACCGTGACTTTGCCGTCCTCGAACTGCGCCGTGGCGGAATGCGTCTCCATGGGAGAATGCGCCACGTAACTGTTCAGGTACGTCTGCTCCACGACGCTGCCGGCCGCCAGCCGTTCGCCCTTCGGCCAGGTCGCCGCTCTGCGCCACCGTCCGCGGCTCGGCGCGGTCTTGACGAGGTGATCGAAAATGGTGCGGTCGTCCGGGTCCGGCGGGCGGGCGGTCCCGAACTCCGCCTTGATGAGGTCCAGCGCCTCCCGGGCCAGGTCGCGGTCGTTCGTGCAGCACGGCCGCCACCATGGCGCCATCCTTGACCACCTGCACGCCCTTCATCTTCTCGGCCGCGGAGGTGTCCGCGGAGTGCAGCTTGGCGCCGTGCGCCGGGCGCCGCAGAATAGCGGCGTGCAGCAATCCGGGCAGCATGAAGTCGGCGGCGTACTTCGCCTTGCCCGTGACTTTTTCCAGGGCGTCCAGGCGGCGCGGCGAGGTGCCGATCACCTGTCCAGCCGTGCGCTCTTCACCGGCACGTTGGCCAGGTGCCGCTCGATGCGCTTGCCTTCCACCAGTTGGCCGTAGGTCACGGACTTCGAGGCGTCGCCCGTGACGCGAATCGTACCCGCCTGCGCCTGCAAGCGGTCCGCGGGCACCTGCAGCCGTTCCGCGGCCATTTGCAGCAGGACGGCTTTGGCTTCCGCGCCGGCGCTGCGCACCACCGGCCACAGCAGCGGCGTGCACATGGACCCGAAGGTCCCCATATCGTATGGGCACAGGTCGGTATCGCCCATCACCACATCAATCACCGCCAGCGGGACACCCAACTCTTCGCCCAGCGCCATGGCCAGTTCGGTCATCGCGCCCTGGCCCAGTTCTACCTTGCCCACCAGGCAGGTCACGCGCCCATAGGCGCTAACTTAAGCATTGATAAACGTTAATGACGGCGCTAAACTATTGGCTGTGCAACCTCTCGACGAGGATTGGAATCTGCTGCTCGGCTTGTTGCCGGGGCAATGGCAACAACAGGCCATACTCAGTGGCGCCTGCGAACGACTACGAGGCTTTTCGACTACATCGAGCCTCTTACGCACGCTGCTTTTGCATGTCGGCAACGGCTACTCGCTGCGAGAAACGGTAGTACGAGCCAAGGCGGCGGGCATCGCCAACATCTCCGATGTGGCGCTGATGAAGCGACTGCAAAAGGCCGAGGGCTGGCTGCATGGCCTCTGCGTGTCGCTGTTGCAAGAAAGCGGCTGGGAGATACCAGCAGAGACGCACGGATACAACGTGCGGGCGCTGGACGGAACACTGGTGAAGGAACCAGGCCGCAGCGGATCGTTGTGGCGGATTCATTACAGCGTACGAATTCCCAGTTTAGTTTGCGACCACTTCGAGTTGACCCCCACCAAAGGAGCGGGGACCGGAGAGACTCTGGGACGATTCACCGCCGGAGCCGGTGACTTGGTTTTGGCGGATCGGGGATTTTGCAAACCAGGGGGAGTAGAAGCGCTCCAGCGGCAGGGGGCCGCCGTGATGGTGCGACTGAACACCTCGACGTTACCTTTGTTTACCGAAGATGGGTCGCGGTTTGCGTTGGCAGAAGAGATCGCAAGGCTGCAAGCGATCGGGACAGAACGGGAATGGCAGGTTTGGGTACCGGCAGCCAACGGTCGCATCCCAGGACGACTGTGTGCCATTCGCAAGAGCGAAGATGCCGCCGTGAGAGCCCGTCGCCAGATCGAAAGGAAGGCCCAGCAAGGAGGACCGCAACCGAAACCAGAGACTTTGCAATATGCCCGCTACGTCATGGTGTTTACCACCGTGCCGGCAGATCGCTTAAGCACCGCTGAAGTGCTGGAGTGGTATCGAGTACGGTGGCAGATTGAACTCGTATTCAAGCGACTGAAGACGCTGGCGGAACTGGGCGCACTGCCCAAACACTGTCAACGCCGGTCTAGAATTCCCCAAAAGCGCCGGTTGAAAATTCCCCAGTAGCGCCGATCGAAAAATCCCCAGGTGTGAAAACGTTGGGCTTGACCAAGGAGCCCAATGCTCAACCTGGAGGATTTTATGAACATACGCGATTTGAAACAACAGGGATGGAGTCTGACGGCGATCGCCGACGAACTCCATCTCGACCGCAAGACTGTCCGAAAACACCTGCTGGAGGCGCCGCAACCCTACAAACGGGAGAATCCGGCACCGTGCAAGATCGATCCGTACCGCCCGTTTCTGCGGGAACGGTGGGAAAAGGGCGTGCACAACGCCCGCAAGCTGCTGGACGAGATTCGCAGCCGTGGGTATGACGGCGGCTACTCCCAGTTGAAGCTGGCGGTGGTACCGTGGCGTGAGGAAGGACGCGAACGAGCCTTTGTGCGCTTCGAAACCGGCCCTGGCGAGCAGAGCCAGATGGACTGGGGCCACTTCGGCAACTGGGGCGGACGCCGGCTCTACGGCTTCGCTTTGACGCTGTGCTACTCGCGCATGCGCTACATCGAGTTCACGCAGCGCCAGGATATCCATCACTTGCTGGCGTCGATGGTGCACAGTTTCCGCTATTTCGGCGGCGTTACCGAATGCGTGCTCACCGACCGCATGAAAACCGTGCTGATCGACGAGACCGGCGGCGAGTTGCACTTCAACCAGAAGTTTCTGCAGTTTGCCGCTTACTACGGGTTTGTGCCGCGCGTATGCCGCCCCTACCGGCCAGAGACCAAGGGCAAGATCGAGTCGACCGTGCGTTTTGTCAAGCAGAACTTCTGGCCGGGAATCGGCTTCGACTCCCTGCTGGATCTGAATCAGCAGGCCCGCACCTGGATGGAAAGAGTCAATCACGAGGTGCACTCCACCACGCGGGAAGTTCCCTATCAGCGGTTGCCCCAGGAACGGTTGCTGTTACTCGACGAGCAGCCCGACTACGACACCAGCTACATGGAAGATCGCCGCGTGGCCAAAGACTGCATGCTCAGCTATCGCGGCAACCGGTACTCGGTCCCGTGGCGCTTCGCCGGCAAGACCGTGCTCGTGCGGGAACCAGTGACGGGCGGACGCATCGAGATTTACAGCGATGTCAAAGTCATCGCCGAGCATCAACTGGCCGAAGGGCGCGGCGTCATGGTCAGTGATCCGGCGCACTATGAGGGTTTGGCGGAGAGTCGGCGCCCGCGGGGGCCAGCGCCACCGCCACAGGGCTCGCCGGGCGCGGTGATGCTGACGCCGGGGCCGGGCGTCGGTCGCGGGTTCCTGTCGCCGGAAGTGGAACAGCGATCCCTGGCCGTGTACGAGGAGGTGAGCGATGTCGCTGCAATCTGAGCGTCTCCAACTGCTGATGCAACGCCTGGGCCTGACGGACATGGTGCACGGCTATGAAGCGTTGGCCGAGCAAGCCGCCCAAAAGAACCTGCCGTATTGCGATTTTCTGGAGCAGGTGCTGGAGAGCGAGTCCAACGTCCGGCAGGAGCGGAATATCAAAGTGCGCACGCAACTGGCGGGCTTTCGGGACGTCAAGCGACTGGAGCAGTTCGACTTTAAATTCCCGGCCTCCATTGATGAGAAGAAGATCCGCGAACTGGCCAGCCTCCGTTTTCTGGAGCGCCATGAGAACGCCGTGTTTCTCGGGCCGCCGGGAGTGGGCAAAACCCACTTGGCGGTCTCATTGGGCATGGAAGCCATTCGTCACGGCTTCAGTGTCTATTTTGTCAGCTTGCCGGATCTGCTCGACCGCCTGGTGCAGGCGCAAGCGGAGAATCGCATGCGCCGGAAGATGGCCCATTTACGCAAGTGCCGGCTGTTGGTACTGGACGAAATCGGCTACCGCAGTTTGGACCAGCAGGCGACGACCTGCCTCTTCCAGTTGATCAGCGAGCGATATGAGCGGGGCTCGATGATTCTGACGTCCAACAAGAGCTACGGCGAATGGGGATCGATCTTTCAGGACAACGTGATCGCCAGCGCGATTCTCGACCGTCTGCTGCACCACTCGCACACCATCAATATCAAGGGCGAAAGCTACCGGCTGAAGGATAAGCGTAGGGCCGGTGTGTGGACTTCGCCGGCCGCCGAAGCGGCAGTTTCCGGAGGTGGCGCATGATGCCGGAACCCCGCTTGCAGTTGAAAAGACCGACCGGTTGGTTTGCTGCCGGCCGGGAGATGGCGACAGCCTTGCTCCTGCTCTCCGATGCGGCGTTCAAGCTGTATGTCTTCCTGTGCTTGAACGTAGACCGGTACAGCGCCCGAAGGGTATGGGATGCCCTGGAGCTGGCCAATCAACTCCCTTGCCGCCTGCAGAGTGTGGCCGATTCACTGCGGGAACTTTGTCGACGGGAAGTCTGCATCCAACATCCGGACGCCGATGGCCGGATCGCTCCCGACCGGCTCTCGATCGAGATCTGCGACGCCTTCTGGCCTTATGAGAAGCGGCCGGTCGACGACTTCGGCATCGACCAGACCCTCTATGTTCAGCGGGTCCGCCAGATGTTATCGGTTACTGCCTGCGTGCGGGTCAGCTTCAGCGCCGCCGACGAACGACTGGCGGCTGTTCTGTATCAGCGTGGAATCACGCTGGTTCATCTGCAGCGAGCGATCTGGCTCGGCTGCGCCCGCAAGTACATGGCGATGCTGAACGCCCCGGAAAACGCAGCCATGCTCATCACCAGCCTGAGCTATTTTTCCAACCTTGTGAACGAGGTCGCCGAAACGTCGGCGGGCGAAGACTACTGGAAACATTTGCAAAACAAAGTGGCCCAACTGGAAAGGCTTTGGAGGGGCCAAACTCCAGCGGCTGCCGTAACCCGGAAAGACGAAATGAGGGAAACGAAATAATGCTGACTCTGCCCCGGGGCATTCCAAGCACTTGCTTGCTGCGCCGGGGCATGCCTACAATCTTTTTGCACCTGGGGAAATTTCAACCGGCGAATGTGGGGAAATTTCAACCGGCGGAAACTGGGGAATATTCAACCGGCAGTGACAGTGCATCGTGAAACCCAGCCGTTACGCGCCGCTAGAACATCCGTTGGTACAGCAGTTCCAGCGAGCGATTGACTCACTCACTGCCGCCCTCTCTCCGGCCTCTGCCCGTCAGTATCGTGCCGTTGCTCGCTGCTTTCTGATCTATCTTGGCGAGGACCATCCCGCCATTCGGTCGCTTGATCAACTACGCCGCGATCCCCACATTCTCGGCTGGTTCGTCGATCTGCGCTCTCAGAACTTGGCCCCCGCGGTCTACATCGCTCGCCTGCTGCTCATGCGCTGCATGCTGGAAGAGCTTGCCTGGAGCACGCAAGTCCCCGACCTCGCTCATCTGATCCGTCGCGAGGATATTCCGCGTGCGCCGCAACGACTGCCACGTGCTCTAACGCCCCAACAGGATCAGTTAATTCAGCAGGAACTGCTCCGCCGCAATGATCTGCCCTCCAATGTCCTGCTGCTGATGCGCCACACCGGAATGCGTATCGGAGAGTGTGTCGATCTTGCGTCTGACTGCCTCCATAATGCCGGCCCGGATCGATGGGCGATTCACGTTCCTCTCGGGAAGTTAAAGACCGAGCGCATGGTCCCAGTGGACTCGTTCGTCTGTGAACTCGTTCATCGTTTACGCTTCTTCCGTTCTTTCGATCCACTCCCATTCGACGGCAGGCTCCTGGCCCGCCCTCGACACAAGCAGACCCTTGTCAAGCAACTCCGTTCTTACCTTCCCGATGTTGTTGCTGCAGTCGGCATCCCCACTCGCATCGTTCCGCACCAGCTCAGGCACACATATGCCAGCGAGATGGTACGCGCAGGGGTAGGTTTGCCTGCGCTCATGAAACTGCTCGGGCACGTCAATCCCGAGATGACGATGCGCTACGTCGACGTTGTTGGAGCCGATTTGCAGCGGGAGTTTCATCTGGCCCGATCGCAACCCCGGCATCTGGCGCCGCAACCGAAAGCCCCGAACTCCTCGCCGCGCGGCGGTCTGGACGGTGTCATCGATTCGCTGCTGTTCGCTCAACATGCCATCGAGATGTTCCGTCGCTCGCTGCCGAACGGCGCTCCGAAGCATCGCCTCGATCAACTCGCCAATCGACTCACCAAAATCCTCGCGGAAACCCGCAAACTCAACCCCACCGGATAGCGGGCAGAGATTGGCCGCATAAGGCGACTATACGCTCATGTGGATCGGTTCAGTGTAGCCCGGATGCCGGGCGGTGGTTCGGCGCGGGCCCGTCCCGACGCTCTGCCATCACTACAAGGGCGAGCCCCTCTTCAACAGGAATAGCTTTTTGATTGCCATCATCACGGTGCAGGCGATCAAGTCAGGCTGGGTTGAACGAGAGTTGATGGCGGCCCTCGCCATCTAGGACCGCACGAACCGGAAATTCGTCCTGCCTATTCGCGCCGAAAACGTTGACCTTTCACTGCAACTCTTTGGAAGGATATACGCGGACTTTTCTGCTGGTTGTCTGCAGGGCCTCGAACAGCTCACGTTAGCCCTCAGGCGTTCCGAGCTCAGCGCAAAGCAGCGCCTCCCCGAACGCCCAGCAACCGGCCCGTCCCTATTGCCGTTCAAACCGTAGGCGCAGGGACCCGGCCCAACCGTGTCAAAGTTGTTTTTCGTGCGCTCGCCCATTGGGTTAGGCAGCTCCAGCACAAACCACTTGTCGGGACAGGACACGTATGGCACGTACAAGATGCGGTACCGGTGCCGCCCATCCTTTGCCGCGCTGCCCGCGACGCGCAGCTCATTCGCGGTCAGCTCAATCTCCCCGGCATCTTCCAGGGAGGATTTCACCTCGTAGAGCCACTCGGCCTGGGGGGTCTTAACCAAGAAGTCGCAGCCTGCCCCGTCGTCGCCCTCATCACCGCCGAGCACGCGCGAGCGGTTCCCCGAGATCCAGGATGCCTCATTCACGCACCCGGGATGGCGGCGCTGCAAGAACTGGTACGCGAGCCATTCGCTGGCCAGGCCCATGGCGGAGCGCTGCGCGTCATTGAGCTGTCGCTCCCCGGAGTACCGCCCCTTGCTCCTGCCGCCGCCACCACCGCCGCTGGTTGGCTGCGATGGCGCGAAGGTGGCGAGCTTGGGACGCCGGCTTCGCTGTAACCATGTCTCATCGCGCGAGAGTGCGGCGTTGGCGATCTCGCACAAGCGGCTTGCGAAGTTCCCGTCGCTGGTATCAAGCGCGGTCTCCCCAAAGTTGATGCTGCGCTTTTTGACCTCGCGTTCGCGCCGTTCTTGCTCGGCACGGTCCTTTTCCGCCGCAAGATCGCCCGGCTCAAGGTCCAGCGCGGGAAGGATGAGGGTGTTTGGCATCTTGTCGGGCCAGCATC
The DNA here is from genome assembly GCA_963748795.1 of uncultured Solibacteraceae bacterium. GTDB lineage: Bacteria > Acidobacteriota > Terriglobia > Bryobacterales > Bryobacteraceae > Sulfopaludibacter. Next base: position 4,160 of record CAVVLD010000021.1, on the reverse strand, counting down.
CTGCCCGCCGGCAAAGCGCTGGGAATTGCTCCGGCGTCACCGACGCAAAGTCGAGTAGCCCGTGGTTTTCGACCTCTCGCGCCACGCTCTGCGCCTCCCCGGTATCCCAAACAGCGGGCAGGCTGGCAGCATTCTTGGTGCACCACGCGCGCAACACCGGGAATGCGTCGCCCGCAAAGTTGCGGCGCTGTTTCGCGGTTCGCCTCCACGATGGTGCTAAGTGCCGGTAACCTGTATCGGCTTGTCTTCGCCGAGGACTGCATTGATGCCCTGGTTCACGTACGCTTCAACCGTGTCTTTGTCCAACGTCTCGCGTTCCAGCACCCACCCGGGGTTGAAGGGCAGGATGCCAGGGTTTTGCGCTCCACGTACGTGTCCAGCGCCCGGCCGGATTGGAAATCCTCGAGGTGGTGGCGTCGCAAGCGCTCGATAAGCTCCGGTCGCATCCGATTCAGGTACGCATCGTAGAGTTGGCGCAACTCTGCCTCGTTGGAGACTGCTGGTTCGCCAAGGGCCACGAGCGCTTGGTTAAACGCTGCATAATCCAACTGCAGGAGGCGGCGTACCTCGGCCCGGTCCCCGGCTTGTTCGCAGGCGTGCAGCAATTCCTCGGTGGTGCGGCTGGTCACGTGGTTCTTGCAGCCAACGCCTTGGGTCGAACTTTGCGCCGTACTTCTCCGCGCCCTGCTGGAGCTGGCGTGCGGTTTCCGGCGTGCTGACGCACGCGACCACGGGCGCCAGGAGGTGCAACACGCGCGAAAGGTCCGTGCGCAGCGACGCGCGATGGTCCAGGATGGTCTGCACGTCACAATCAAGGGCACGCGCAAGCGCCTCATTGCTTGGCGCGCTGAGTTCGCCGCCGGGCTGGTCGAGCACGAGGTTTGCAAGCAGGGTCACGGGCGATCGCAAGCGATTGTCAATAAGCCGCGCAATCGCGGCACCAAGCGGGCGTGCCAACGTGTTCCAAGTAAGCGCGAAGTCATTGGGGAGGATTAGCGTTGGGAATTTCTCGTCAGGGATGGCGTAATACGATAGCCCGTCGGCCGGGGAGATGTCTTGCCCCGCAATGATCAGGGAGAGGGTGTCACATCGTCGCACGCGAATCGCGCGTGCCCGCCGGTCCACCGTGCTTGCAAGCACGCCTTTTTCGAATCCGTCAGCGCGAAGCTCATGCCCGATCACCAAGATCTCGGGAAGCCATTCGAGCCCCAAGCCCGTCAGCAAAGGATCTTGCGCGCTTGGCGCAAACGGGTTCTCGTCGACGAGCAGCGACACGCCGATACCATCCAAGCGCACGGGCGAGAAGCGCCCGGTTGCTTGCAGGACTTGCGTGACGCGCTCAAACGGCGCCTCACCGACTTCCAACACGGCCCGTCCTGCGGTGGCAAGGAGGCGCGCCTCAAACCCCGACGCGTCCGAGCACAAGATCACCGCCGGGGGCGCCTCGGGATCACCCGAAAGGGTGGTGAGCTGCCCCTCGCGGCTAACCACCAGCGCGAGGTCGGCTGGGATGCTCGCCGTTGCTTCCGCAACGTCTGCCAGCGCGCTTATACCGCTCACGGAAGGTCGGCCGGTCATGGGAAGCGATATCCCCAACGATGCTGGCGAGGTAGGAGAGCCGCGCCACGGCAGTGGTTTTTTCCGTCCAATCCTGCAGGCCGACCGCCTCGCCAAACACGACTTTTGCCAACTCCGGGTTCTCCGCAAAGGCCGCGAGCGCTTCCGGGACGCGGTCCACAAACCGCGGGAGGCCACGGCGGGCCTTGGCGGCCCAGCAAGCGCTGGGGCGGCGAAACCCTATCCCGTCACGCGTGTTTGCCGCAATCCAAGGCTTTGATCGGAGAAAGACTGCCAGGGGCGTGGGGGCAGCGTGCTTAATCCTGCTCCCGCGATACCCGCTCAAAACGACCCAGCCGAAAATGGAAGTACTTGGGGCCCTGCGATCGCAGGTGCTCGATGACGAGCGTGCAGAGCGCCTCGCGTGCAGCCTCGGAGAGCTGCTCGTACTCGAGTTGGCCCGGCAGGCGCCACGCCGTGCCCTGTAACCGATAAAGCGTGTTTGGGTGCTCGCACGAGAGGCTCCCCACCTTTGCCCACCAGTCATCATCGCAACCGTGGTGTTTCTCCCGCAACGTGCTCGTCCAATACCACGGCGGGTGCCCCTCGCGCGGCAGGCTGCCGGGCGCTGGTCGCAGGCCATCCGCGACGCCGATGAGCTCAAGGAACCGCACCCAGTGATTATTCGCCGGGGCTGGCCAGTCCTTTTGGGAGACGAGCAATCGTTCCCGCGCGCGCTTGCAATCCGCGGAGACCTCGGCCGCCTCAAAGAGATACTGCTCCAGGCTTCGGCCAATACCGGTCCAGGTTGCGGAGAACGCCGCCTGCGACGCCGGAAGCCAGCCCGAAACCGTCAGGACATGGAGGTTTGCGGATCTCAGGATCTCCTCAACGCGCGGTCCTGCGGCGCGCCAGACGCCAAACGCCCAAAGGAGCGCCTCTTGCCGGCGAGCATTGTTCGCGTTGGCCGCAAGCATTGCGCGCAGCTCGGCGAGGGCCGCGACGGGATCAAAGACCTGCAAGAGCCCGGCGTGCACCAACGCATCCCTCGTGGCCGCTGATAGTTTGATCCGCTCATCGAGGAAGCGATACCGCCGCGTCAAGGTCTTCGGCGGCATGGGCATCCCACCCGCGTACCGCTTGCCCTTGGTCGCCTCGGCGCGCAGGAACACGGGTGCTTCCACAGGTGATCGCAGCTTCCCGGCTTGGTCCAGCAGAAGGCGCTGGCCCTTAAGCAGCGATAGGTCGGCCCCCGGTAAAGAGCGTAACGAGGTCATCGTAAAACCTTGACCACGTCCGCGGACTCGCCTTGCGATCAAGGAGGGCTTGCGCAAACGCGCCGCCCCACGCGGCGAGTTGTTCACCCGTGGGTTGCAGCGCAACGTAGATGCGTGCAGCAATTTTCCGCAAGCGGTCGACGCGACCCTCGTCCAACGCCGGAGACACCAGCGCCGCCCCGATGGAACGTGCCGCCTCGCTCGCTGTGAGCACGCCATAGCGTCCTTTGGGCCAGACGCGAATCGTGCCGAGGCTGCTCCACGCACGACCACCGTGCGATGGAATGGCCGGAATCAGTCGTGCGTCGCGCCAGTAACTGCCCGCGGCTTGCAGCGCAGCATCAAGCTTTGTTGCCTGATCACCCGTCCATGCGATGAGATCGACCACGGCGTGCGGGGGCACGGCGAGGTCTTGCTCGGTGAGGGAAAACGCCGCGGCCACACACGCTTCGGCTGCCGCGGTCATGAGCATCGCGTTGAGTGGCAAGTCAAGGTCCGCGCGTCGACGATCGATATCCGCGAAAAACGGCGCGTCCAAATACCCCAGCAGCGGCGCAGCCGCCGACTCGCCCATGGGCAAGAAGTTATACAAGCGACCACTGACCACGCTCTTGTCGCTGATGCCGACAGCGATGGAGACCACGGGGTCGCCTTTCCACTTGAGCCAGCGCTTGAGTTGCGGTGCGGCAGGAATGCTCTCGGCGACCGCCTCGATCACGCACTGGCGGTCCAGCGTGCGCTGAACGACGAGAAACCGTCGCCCCTCCCCAACCTCGACCTCGCCAAGACTGACCCCGGGCAGGCGTGCGACATCCCTGCGGCCGCCTGGCTTGCGCCGGAGCACCTTGCGGTACGCTGGCTGGTCAAGAATTTGCGTCGTGATGATGACCTCGCCGATCCGGTCAAGGAACAAGAGCAATGGGACATCGAGTGCCACCAGGGACTGTACCTGCGTGTCGCCAGCGCCACCGACCGCGCTGTGCGCAACGGCACCACAATAACCGTGGCGTACCCCTCGCGCGCAAAAGCGCGAACCTCATCGGGTTGCTCACCAATCGGGGGTTGGGACCAAGTAGCGCGAAATCGTGCTCGCGACTTGCGCGGCAAGCCGTCGCTTCTGTCCCATCGACGTCAATAAGTCCAGGATTTCGTTCGCGGTGGCAAAGCGGAAGCAGTACCCGTTGAACCGATCCGCCTTTTGCGCGATCGCTTGCGAGAAGATCTGCACGTCGTCGGTGAGCGTCTCGATGCTGCGAAACCCCAAGCCTTTGTTCCCGATGCCCTCGCCGACTTCCTTGGCGCTGACCCCAATGTTGCTGGATCGCA
>CAVVLD010000020.1:0-57091 GCA_963748795.1 uncultured Solibacteraceae bacterium | reverse complement strand
CCTGGCCCTGCTGACCACCTTGCTGACCTTGTTGGCCTTGTTGGCCTTGCTGACCCCTGCTGCCCTTGCTGGCCACCCTGTCGCCCCTGCTGGCCATTGCGCGACATCTGTCCCTGCTGGCCCTGTTGCCCCGGCTGCCCGTTGCGGGAGCATCTGCCCCTGCTGGCCGTTCTGGCCCCGCTGCTGGCCGTTGGCTCCCTGCTGTCCCAGGGCTTCCATCTGCTTGCGGAACTGCTCCAGTTGCGCCAGGGTCTGCTCAGCGAGTTTGTCGGACTGGGCATCCTCGGGGTCCTTAACCACGCCTGTTGGGCCTTCTTGATGTTGTCGCGCAGATCGTTGAGACCGGCGGTGATCTGCGATTCGGACATCACCGCATACTCGCCCATTCCGCGGCGAATCCACTCGGCATTCTTCTGCATATCGCGAGCGATTTCCTGCTGCTGCATCTGGCCCAGCGCCTCACGCATTTTGCTGGAAGCCTGCCGCTGGGTGGACATCAGGTCGCGCACCGCGTTCTGCATTTCCTGTTCCAGCTTCTTGAGATCGGCCACCTCGCCGTCTTTTTGTTGGGCCAACTTCCCGGCATCGTCGCGGCTCAAGCCGTTATCGCCGCTCACGGCGCGGCGCATCTGGCCTTCAAACGCCTGCTGGCGGCGGGCCAGGTCTTCGGCCTGGCGGGCTATATCGTCCACCTGGTTGGTGGATTGAGTCCCGCGCATGGACTGCATCATCTGCTCGGCCTCTTTCAAACGCTCCGCCGCGCGCCGCGCCGCCGCCTGGCCTTCGGGATGCCGGCCTGTTGGGACGACGCCGCACTGCGCTGATCCTGCAACGCCTGGGTCAGGCTCTCCAACGCGCGCTCCAACTGCTTCGAATCGGCGCCATTCAGACGCTGATTCTGCTGCTGGTTCTGCTGCTGTCCGCGCTGGCTCATCTGCTGGAGCTGCTGGTCCATCTGACCCTGCTGGCCCTGCTGATCCTGCTGTTGCCCCTGCTGGCCGCCGCTCTGGCTCATCTGGCCCTGCTGCCCTTGCTGGCCTGCTGGCCCTGCTGGCCCTGCTGACCCTGTTGGCCCTGCTGACCCTGTTGGCCCTGCTGCCCCTGTTGGCCCTTGCTGACCCTGCTGCCCTTGCTGCGCCCTGCTGGCCACGGCTCATGGCTGCTCTCCGCGGCTCAACTGTTGCAGCTGCTGCTGCAACTCCTCGGCCTCGCGGCGGAGCATTTCCTGCTCCCAGCGCTGCTGCGAAGTCTGCTGCTTGTTCTGTTTCTGCTGGTCCGCCAACTCCTGCTGGCGCCGCGCCAGTTCCTTCAGCTTATCGAGCGCGTCATCGATCTTGCGCTGCCGCTCGTCGGCCGATTGCGTGGGCTCTCACGCCTCTCGTACTGATTCTTTTCGGTATCGAGTTCCAGGTCGAACAGACCCTGCGAGATCGCGCGTGGCGCTGTTCCCGCCGCCGCCGCCGCCGCCGCCGCCCTGCTGGCCGAACGCCACCTGAATATCGCGGAAGGTCGCTTCGGCCCGCAGCAGATACTGCAGCGCCTTCTGTTCCGGCCCCAGCGCATCCTGCCACTTGGCGATCTTGAGCTTATCCGCGGCGGGCTGCATGGCATCCGACGCCTTTTCCATATCGTCCACGAAGCTCTTGAACGAATCGCCCGCGCCCTCCAGTTGCCGCGCTTTCATGCGGTCGGCCAGCGACTTGGCCTGGTCTTTCAGCTTGGACTGCACCGAAGAGAGGAACGTGGCATTTTCGGCATCGGTTGCCGCGCGGCGCCCTGCCCTTTGGCCTGATTCCAGGTGGCGGTGATGATTTCCTTCTGCCGCTGCGAAATCTGGTCCTGCTGGTTCGGCGTCGTCATCGCCGCCGCCGCCGCCGCCGCCCGCCCTGCTGCGACTGCGTATAGTTGCGCTCGAAGGGCTGGGCTTCGATGAAGAACATGTCGGTGTTGGTCTGCTGCCGCGCATCCTTAGCCACCGCGTACAGGCTCACAATGTCGCCGGGTTCCACCTTGAAATCTTCCAGCGAGAGGGTAGTGGTGCCCTGACGCCGATTTCGCGTTCTTGGCGGAAAGCATGGGTATGCTCTTCTCCGGTCCGCCGTTCACCGAGTAATGCAGTTCCACGCTCTTCAGGCCGAAATCATCCTTGGCATCCACCGCCACGGTAACTTCTTCAATCGGGCTGGCCTTGAAATCGTGTCCCGGCCGCGTCATCTTGATATCGGGCGGATTGTCCTTCATGCGCCTCGATAAAATAGTCTTCGCCCAGGCGCACGTCTTCGCCGTTTTCCACGGCGGCCACGTGATACTGGCCGTCCTTTTGAATGGGCACGTTCGCCATGGCCATTCCGTTGTCGCCCGAGCGCAGCGGAATCTTGGAGCCGTCATCCAGCAGCAGGACGCCGTTGGCCAGCGGACGATCGGTCTGCACGCGCCACTTCGGCCACCGTGCCCTGCACCGCGCGCAGGTCGCCGCCCGGATCCTCCACCTCATCCTTCATATCCGCCCAGGCGGGGTAGTGATACGTCACGCGAATCTTCTTCACGCCCGGCAGATCGATCACGTTGAGCTTGTAGTGCGGCGACTGCACGCCGCCCGCTTCCACGTAATATTCCAGCGATTCGGGCACGCCCGCGATCAGGAACTGGTACGAGGCGCCGCCGGTTTCCGTGCGCATTTCGGCCTGCTCCCACTGCGAGGCGCTGGCGTACTTGCCGAAAAACCGGACCTTCGGCGCGGTAAAGCCGCTGAGAGTGGCGGTGATCACCTGGTCCGCGCGCTTGCGGATGGTCTTGTTGCCCGGATCCACGCGGATGGCGTAGAACGGCTTCATCTCGCCCTTCGGCAATCCACCCCACAACAACGACGTGCCGTAGCCCAGGAAGCCGGGGCCGGCGATTCCCAGCCACAGCAGGAACCCCGCGAAAGCCACTGCCGCGGAGGAAAATCCGAACACCCACGACGTCTTGGCCACGTCGTGCGGCTGGGCCTGCTGCGTCAGCTTCAGCGCATCGTCGGCCAGCAGCGGCAGGAACGGATCGTTGGCGTTCTGCTCCATCTTCTCGGTGAAGGTGAGCAGGCGTTCTTCGAAATGGGGATACCGGTTTTCGGCTTCGCGAGCCGCTTTCCGCCGGTTCATGCGGATCAGGGGCACGACCAGCGCCGCGGCGATGGCCGCGGCCAATCCGAGAAACAGAAACACGCGCGCGCCCATCACGCTGAATTCAGAGAACGCGAACTTGTTGGCAAAAAGGACGGCGATTACCGTAAAGGCCAAAGCCGCCAATGCCGTGACAGCTACTCCGCGGGTCAGCGCGATCAGCCGCAACCGCCGCTCGATAGCACCCAGATACTCGGATAACCGGTCTAAAGCTTTCATGGCGCCTCTTGATCTACAGAAAGATGTTGGTTCCCCAGTAAGGACTCGGCCACTGCCAGCGCCAGCACCGCCAGCATCACATACCACCACAGCGAAAGAGGTTTCTGCGCGGACTGCGACACGGGCCCGCTCGCCTGATTCCCGCTGGCTGTATTCTGCCACAAATTCAGGGTGTCCGGGGGCGCGGGCGTCAGGTCCGATTCGTGCCGGTCGGAATTCACGGCCACCAACTCGTTACGGCCGTTGGGCCTGCGGATATCGTAAAATCCCGCGAGCGTGAACTGAATGTTCTCCGCCTTGGTGGCTTCGGCCAGCGAGAGCACGCGATCGCCTTTGGGATCGAGCACGTCCACCGCCGCCCCCACTTCCTTGGAATCGCGCAATTCTCCGAACGAGCCTACCTGTACCGCCGGGCGGACCCTGGTCCAGTTTGCCCAGGTAGCGCGCGGTCTGTTCCACAAAGGGCACAAAGACCGGCTTCTGGCGGGAAATCGTTGGCAATATTGTCGAACGTGGATGCGAAGACCAGGACGTGGCCATCGCCCACCTGATCGTCGATCAGCAGCGGCGTCTCGTCCGACAGTTTGGCGATGACGCGCCCCTTGCCCGGGTCCACCTTGATGGCCTGGTAGAACTTTACATCGTCCCAGCGGTTGTTCTTCTGGATGGACGGGTGCGACGGATCCAGCCAGGCGGCCGATTCGAACCGCGCGCCTTCCCGTCCGGCATAGCGTGTCTCGACGATGCGCTCGCCGGTTACCGGCACCTTGCTGCGTCCCGCCGAAGTGTGACCCAGGGAAACCAGGACGCTGCCGCCGCCGCGCACATAGTTGGTCAGTTCGTTTTCGAAGGAAGCCGGCAGCGCGCCCACGTCGGCGAGCACCACGAAGGCGTATTTGGAGGGGTTGACATTGGCGACCTGGTCCGCCATGGCGGAGTCGATGGTGAAGGCGTCCTGGCCCGAGGCTTCCAGCGCCGTTTTGAAGTAGAGCAGGGCAGCGGTATTACCGGCTTCGCTGACGAACAGGGCGTGACGCGGGTCGGCGCGTTCCACGGAAAAGTAGAAGGTGTCGTCGGCCGGCAGCGCATCGCCCGAATCCACGCGCACTTCGCCTTTATTGCGGCCGTAGGGCACTTCCAGCGAATTGAATTCCACGCTGGCGCGCCCGCTTTCGGGAATCTGCGCCGGCTTGGTTTCCACGGTCCGGCCGTTCAGCACCAACGAAACGTTCTTCTCCGCCTTCTGGGTGTTATAGCCGGCCACAGTTACCAGGACGCGCGTCTTCTTGGCATCGTAGACGCGGCGCGGCGCCACGACGTTTTCCACGGTGAAGTTGGGTACGTCCTTCTGCTCGATGGGGTGCGGTTCCAGACGGACGTCGGAGTTCAGCCGCAGATCGTTGAAGTTGGCCGGCATGCCGGATTTCTGCATGTCCGAATACAGTTGCACGTGCAGCGGCAGACGCAGCGAGCCGGCGATGGAGCGCAGGGAACGGGAAAGTTCCGCGAAGCTGGTCCGGTCGTCACCACCCTGAATGGAATCGATGGCGGAAGTGAGCGAGAGATGATCGTCAGTGACTTCGCTCAGCACGGCCACGCGAGACGCGAACGACAGCACCTGGGCGCGTTCGCCGGGGTGAAGACTCGCCACCTCGCGTTTGGCCATCTGTTTGGCCTGTTCCAGGCGGTTGCCGGCCCTCATGCTCAGCGAATTGTCCACCGCCAGCACCGTGACTTCATTGGATCGCAGGCGGGGCAGAACCTTCTGTTCGACGTAGGGATGCGCGAAGGCCAGCACCAGAAGCAGCAGCAGCAAAGCGCGCAGGGCGAACAGCACCAGGTAGCGCAGGCGCCGGTGCTTGATGGAGCTCTGCGTGCGCTTTTCGAAAAACATCAGCGAACTGAATGGCAGGGGAGTGGTCTTGTGCTTGCGCAGCAGGTGCAGCCAGACCGGCAGCCCGACCGCCGCGGCGCCCGCCAGAAACCATGGAGTCAGGAAACCCATTTAGAGGATCCCCCTCCGCACGCTCAAATATTCCCGCAGCCCCTCGTCGAGGGGACGTCCCGTGTCCATAAGAAAATAGTCCAGCCCCGCGCCGCGGGCCTTGGAAGACAGCGCCTCGATGTGGGCGTCGATCTTCTGCCGGTACTCGTGTTTGGCGTACTCCGGCGAAACTTCCAGCGAGTTGGTTTCGTTCTCCAGGTCGAACAGCAGGACCGGCTCGCGAAATTTCGGCTTGATCTCCTGCGGATCCAGCACGTGGAACAGGATGACATCGTTGCCGCGATAGCGCAGCGGCTCGATGGTCTTGACGATGGTCTCCGGGTCTTCGTAAAAATCCGAAAGCACCACCACGATGCCGCGCCGGTGCAGGTAATTCTGAAAATGGATGAACGGCTTGATGAAGTCCGTGCGGGTGCCCGGCTCGGCCTTTTCGATGGCGTGCAGCAGGCGGAAGATCTGCCCCTGGCGGGTGGAAGGCGCCACGTAATTGGTCACGTCCTCATCGAAGATGATGAGCCCGGCGGCATCGCGCTGCAGATTCGCCATATAGCACAGCGATGCCGCCACGAAGCGCGCGTAATCCAGCTTGTGGACCTCGTGCGAGCCGTACCCCATGGAGGCCGAGGTATCCAGCAGAACCAGCAACTGCGAATTGGTTTCCCCGCGGTACCGCCGCAGGAAGAGCTTATCGGTGCGGGCGAAGACGTTCCAGTCCACATGCCGCAGATCGTCGCCCTCGGTATAAGCGCGGTACTCGGCGAACTCCTGGGAAAAACCGAAATCCGGAGAGCGGTGCAGGCCCGCAACAAAGCCGTCCACCACCGTCTTGGCAATCAGGTCGAGCCCGGAAATCGAAGCCAAAGTAGCGGGATCTAAAAATCGCTGGAGCATCAGAGGGTCTCCTGTGGGGCGGGCTCGATTTCACCACGGAGTCGCGGAGAACACGGAGGTCGCACGGAGGAATTCGAAGTAACCGATTCAGCACACCGTCTGGATGCCGTCCTTGAGCATTCACGACGTTGAAGTTGATCAGTAGCCCCGATCCGCTTGCCGGAAGCCCGCAGGTACGTGAGCAACTGGCGCCTTGTGAATGGGCAACAGTTCGTCAATGGCTTTGATTTCGACGATAACGCGAATCTTCCACCACGAGATCCATCTTGTAAGCGCAATCCAGACGTAGTCCTTTGTATAGAACCGGCAGGTGCACCTGCCTCTTGAAGCGAAGTCCGCACCGGCTCAATTCCGAACAGAGACACTCCTCGTACGCCGATTCCAGGAGTCCCGGGCCGATATGACGGTGAACCTCAATGGCTGCGCCGATGATCTTCTCCGTCAGATGGATTCTCTTCTAACACGTCTTCTCCGTGCTTTCTCCGCGTTCTCCGTGTCTCCGTGGTGAACTCACACTCGCTAGTCCCTGGGTGCGGGCTTCCATTCCAGGACCCTCTTCAAAATGTCGTCCTGTTTTAAGCGGTCGGATTCGGCGTGGAAGTTCAGGAGGATTCGGTGGCGCAGGACGGGGATATAAAGCGCTCGGATGTCCTCGTAGGTCACGTGATACCGGCCCTTCATCAAGGCGCGCGCCTTGGCCGCGAGTACCAGGAATTGCGCGGCTCGGACGCTGGCGCCGTAGTTGACATACTTTTGGACGAAGTCCGGGGCGGTTTCGTCTCGGGAGCGGGTATAGCGCACCATATCCACGGCGTGGCGCGCCACGCTCTCGCCGATCGGCACCATGCGCACCAGCTGCTGGAAGTCCAGGATTTCCTGCGCGTTGGTCACCGAATCGGCGGTTGCCACCGTGGTCACCGTGGTCAGGTCCACCACCTTCAGCTCTTCGTCGGCGCTCAGGTAGTCCAGCACGGTATTGAACAGGAAGCGGTCCAACTGCGCTTCGGGCAGCGGATAGGTGCCCTCCAGTTCGATGGGGTTCTGGGTGGCCAGCACGAAGAACGGCGCCGGCAGCGTATAGTTGTGGCCGCGCACCGTGCAGGCGCGTTCCTGCATGGCTTCGAGCAGGGCGCTCTGCGTCTTGGGAGGCGTGCGGTTGATTTCGTCGGCCAGCAGGATATTGCCGAAGATGGGCCCCTGCACGAAGGTCCAGGTGCGGCGGCCGGCTGACCGGATCCTCTTCGATGATATCGGTGCCGGTGATGTCGCTGGGCATCAGGTCCGGCGTGAACTGAATGCGCTTGAACACCAGGCCGAGGGTCTGCGCCATGGTGCGGACCAGCAGCGTCTTGGCGGTGCCGGGCAGGCCGGTAATCAGGCAATGGCCGCCCACGAACAGGGCGATCATGACCTGTTCCAGCACCTCCTCCTGGCCCACGATCACGCGGCGCACCTGCGTCACGATCTCCGACTGCACCTGGCGGAAGCGCTCGATGCGCGCCTTAAGAACTTCCGGCTCCAACTGCTGCGTCACGGTTGTTGACATGATGATTCCATTCCTAGTTCTGTAGGTTCACGGCGAAGTTCCACTAGCTTACCCTCCGCCGCTCAATTCCAGCAACAATTTCTGCGCCGGCCGGAAGCCCGGCGCTGTTTCGAGCGACGACAGCAACTCGTCCTTGGCCTCCTGTCCTGATGATTCAGATGGTAGGCGCGCGCCAGGTCGTAGTGAGCCTGTGCCGGGTCGATGGGGTTGGTGGCCACCACCGCTCTTGAATTCGCGGATGGCTCCCGGGGCGTCGCCCTGATCGAAGAGCAGATTGCCTAACTGGCGATGCAGGCCGTCGGCTTCGGGATAGATGTCGTTCAATCGCTCCAGAACGTCGCACGGCTTCCTTCTTACGGTTGGCTTCCACCAGCAGCTTGCCCAACTGCATGATGGAATCCGGAGTGCGCCCGCCGGCATGCACATAGCGCAGCAACTCGTCGATGGCCGCGGGCTTATTCCCCTTGGCGACGTACGCGCCGGCCAGGAGCTCGTAGGCGCTGCCGGCTTCGACAAAATCGGGAAACAGATCGCGCACCGCCGGACCATCCTTGATCACGGTATCGTTGTCTTTCTTCGACGCCGCCACCGAGAGCTCGCGCATCTTCGACCGCCACTCTTCGAAGTTCTGCACCTGCTTTTTGGTGTCGGCCTCCAGCCACGCCAGGAACTCCTTGTCGAACGCATCCGGCTCGATCTTGAGCTCCTTGCGAATCACGTCCGGCGTATTGACGTCTCCGGAGAAGTCGTGCAGCATGGCCAGCAACGTGTCCCATCCCCACTTGTTGTTGATGTAATCGCAGATGCGGCCGGCCTGGAAGTAGCTCACCACCACCTGGGCCGGCGCAGTCGGGTGCACGAAGCCGCGGTCCAGTTCGGAAATCGAGCAGCAACTGGTGGTTCTTGATGGCGGAGATTTCGTCCGGTCCCAGGCGATCGCCCCACTCGGGCGAAGCGGCGGTCTCTTCGTGTACCGCCATCCCTTCGGTGAACCAGCGCGGCACGTGCGAATCCGTCATCGTCAGCGTGAACACGTGGCTCATTTCGTGCCACAGCGTGGAAGCCCAGTGGAACTGTCCCGGCGGACGGCCCGACGGGCTGTCCATGGCGATATCGTACCCCAGCGTCTTTCCCACGAACGTGACACCGAGCGCGCCCAGTCCCGGCATGCCCAGCGTGCGCACGGCGAAATCCTCGTGATCGGGATAGACTTCCACGCGCACCGGCATCGTCCAGCTTGAGCTTGTACTTCTTTTCGTAAGTGGCGATGGCGCGCTTCATCTCCGCTTCGAAATACGGACGCAGCAGATCCGGCTTCCTTCTTGTTCAACACCAGCACCGTGCTGGTCGGTCTTGAAGGTGGTGAAGCGGTTGTAGCTGTCCATCAGCTTCAGCGTGTTCTTGGTGGCCAGGTCCTGAAACCCGTTGTTCCAGCACAGTTCGAGATCTTTGTACGCCTCGTCGTTCTGGCTGAGACGCATCAGGTTGATGGCCAGTTGCGAGCGCGCGCTCCACAGCTTGGGATCCAGCTCGATGGCCTTGCGATAATACGCGATGGCCTCTTCATAGCGCCGGTTCAGCATGAAGAAGTGGGCGGCGGTCTCGTAGCCTTTGGCATCGTGCGGATCCCATTGCGATCTCCTTCTTGTCCGCCAGCCAGTCCATACTGGCCAGAATCGCCCTGGCCTGCACCGCCTTGGGATCGATCGAAAGCGCCTTGTGGGCAAGTTCCGCGGCGCGGCTGTTGTTGTTGTCTTCCAGGGCCAGGCGCGCCAGCAGCTCATAGGCTTCCACGTAATTGGGGTCGGACTCCAGGGCTTTCTGCGCCAGCGGACCGGCCTTACTGCCATAGTTCGCGGCTTCGATCAGCGCCAGGCCCACCAGTGCGCCGGGGTCATCCTTCTTCAGCTTGAGCGCCTCATTGAAGAGGTCGCTGGCGGTTTGGATATCTTCGGCCTTGGCGTGCTCCAGGAACAGGCGGCCCCACAGAACGTGGTATTCCGCATTGTCCGGATTCTTGTCCACCAGGTCCCGGAAAATGTCGTTGGCAGCCATCAGGTCGTGCTGCTTCCACAGGTCCATGGCCTGCTGCAAAGTCTGGGAGTAGACGGCCGGCGCCAAAAGCGCGGCGAAAAGAAGACCACGGGCAGCCTTGACGGCCACCCTGTTTACCCTGGGCACGCTCATTGCTTGTCGAGGGCCTCCTGCACTTTGGCAAGTTCCAGCAGCAGAGCGGTCAGTTGCTGTTTGTATTGTGCCTCGGGAATGGCGGCCTTGTCGTACTTCAGCTTGTCGATGGCCTGCTCCAGTTGCTCCTTACGATCGAGCAACGGCCGCTTGGCGGGATTCTGCGCGGCGGCGGCGTTGGCGCCCAGGCGCACGATAGGGAACGCGGCCGCGAGCCGTCCTTCTCCGTTTTCGGCCGAGGGCCCCTTTTCGCCCTCGCCTTTGCCGGTGTCCTCGAGCACGGAGTGCTCCGTGGCCAGCCGCTTCTGCGTATCGAAAAATTCCGTGGTCTTGTGCTGGGCGTAGTGGAACGCCTCCAGCGCGGAAATGGAATCGTTCTTGTCCACGTCCGCCGCCGGGTCGCGCAGCGCATCGGCCCAATAGCGCGCGAAAACCGTGGCGTTCTTCTCCGTGCCGGCTTTGGTAGCGGTGATCACCACGCGGCCGGGCTTGCGCAGGAAGGTGATGGCGCCGCCGCTGGAACTGGTCATATCCACAACGCACTGCCGCGTAGCAGGAACGTGGTCCAGCAGCACCGCCAACTCCGCTCCGCTGATGTCCGGCCCTGGAATATTGAACTTATAGTCCGTGCCGTCGTAGGTGCCGTGCCCGATCAACATGACCACCAGGGAATCGGTGGGTTTGGCCAGTTTGTCCAAATCCGCGAATTTGGCGCGAATCTGCTCTTTTGTAGGCGCCACCAGCGTGATGACGTTGGAATCGCCGCCCGCCTTCTTCAGGCTCTTGTCGATATCGCCGGCCCACATTTTGAAGCGCTGATCGTAATCGGCTTCGCCGCCCAGTCCCGAAATGGTGACGTAGTAGGTAGTGGCGCGGGCCGCCAGGGCGGCAAAGAAAAGGAGCGTAGCGAGCCTCATACTACACCCCACTTCCGGCGCAGCAGCCACTCCGCGGCGCGGATGCCCAGCACCAGCAGAAACAGCGCCGGCATATCCCAAAGGTCGCGCGTTTCGCGAGTCGTGATCCCGGCTTCCGAATAGGCGATATCATTCGTCAGCTTGGACGCTTCAGACGGAGTGTAGTACCGTCCGCCGGTCTGGTCCGACAATTTCTGCAACAGTTCCTTGTTCTGCGAAGTATGGAAATTCTCCGCGACGCCATCCTCGCGGCGGAAGGTAATCACGTCTTTGCCCAACTCTTCCTGCTCCCGCCCGGCGATGATATCGGCCACGTACGTACCCGGCTGTTCCGCCGTCCACTCTCCGCTGTAAACGCCCTCTTCCAATGGTTGCGGCGACAGTTCCAGGGTGGCGGTACTCCCGTCGGGGCTGATGAATCGCGCCTGCACTTTGGCGTTGGTCACCGGCTTGAATTCCTTGTCGCGCACTTCCACGCGAATGGGCACCCGCGTGTCGTCCGAGAGCACCGTCTTCGGCGTACTCCCTACCACCTGACCCGGCGCGTCGGTCACCAGGTAGCGGAACATCTGCTGCCAGAACGTGTACAGGCTCTTATCGGTGTGGTCGGTCCACATCTTCCAGCGCCACGAGCCGCCGGTGGCGAACAGCGCCGTGCGGCCGCGGCCATAATTCTCGGTCACCAGCAGCGGATACTTCCGCTTCCCGGCCGGCGTCGATTCCAGCAGCACGATGGCGCCCGGCTTGGCATCGCCCACTTCCTGATAGTTGGCCATCTGCGGCATCTTCCGCCAGATCTCGGCGTTCTTGGCGGGATCGTCGTTCAGGCGGCAGAGAATGCTCTGCGCCCCGAACATGGTCAACTGCTCGCCCGTGAAATCGCGATGGAAAGTCCCCTTGCCTTGAGGCAACTGCGTAGGCACCAGGTCCGCCAATTGCGAACTGGCATATCCGCCATCGCTCAGCGACGCCCGCCCGCCGGTAAACAGCAGGCCGCCGCCGCGGCGGTCCACGAAATCGCGAATCAACTGCTGCTGCGACGCCGTGAAGTAATTCGCCTCCACACTGCCGATGATCAGCCCCTGGAACTTGAACAGATCCTCCGCCTTGGACGGGAAGCCCTCCTGAAGCAGCGCGATCTCTTTGGCGTCCGGCGCATCCGGCGCACCCTGGATGTACGTTTTGTTCTCGGTGGTGCGCAGAATGGTCTCGACTTCCATGCCTTTGTAATCGTCCAGCGCGCGGCGGATGAACTTGAAGTCGTAGCGCGGCTCGCCTTCCATGTAGAGGATGCGCGGATTGCGAGCCTCCACGCTCACCAGGCGCGTGATCCGGTTGTTCGCCTTGTTCTCTTCACCCGGCAGCGGATCGATGCCGATATCCAGCGTCTTGGGCCCGGCCTCTCCACAATCGAAAACCATGGTCTCCGTCTGCAGGTTGCCGTCCGATTTCAGCGTCACTTCCTGCGAGGCCAGCACCTTGGCGCCATCGCGCACGCTCAGCAGCGCCTTGCTGCCCGAGTAGCCGTAGCTTTGGAACGTCACCGACGCCGTCAACTTGCTTTGCGGCAGAGCGCGCGCCGGAAGCACCGCATCGGTAATCTCGATATCCTTGTCGGGATGCACCCGGCCGAACCCGATGGTGTGGACCGGAATGCGCTGCCGCCGGATGGCCGCCACCGTCTGGAGATCGATTCCGCCGGCATTATCGGCGCCATCGGAAAGCATCACGATCGCGCCCAACGGCAGCGAGGAGGATTCCGCCATCACCCGCTCCAGCGTGTCGCCCAAGCGCGACGCCGGTGCGGACGCGGTCACCTGGTCGGCCTTCTGAATGCGCTCCGGTTCCTTGCCGAACTCGTACAGCCGTACCTGGAACTTTTCTCCCAGGGTCTTCAAAATTCCGTTGTCCAGCAGTTTCTTCGCCGCATCTTCGCGTGTGCCGGAGGAATCCGAGATGCCCATGCTCCGCGAATTGTCCACCAGCACAGCCACCACGTTCTGCTGGGGCCTCAGCGTGGCCACGCTTAGCGCCGGATGCCAGATCAGAAACAGCAGCACGGCCACCATGCAGCTTTCCAGCACCCAGATGGCGATGGGCCGTAAGCCGCTGAGCATTCCATGGTTGCGCTGCACGTTCCAGAAGAGCAGCGCCCCCGCGCCGACGATTGCCAGCGCCAGCAGCCACAGCGGCCATGGCGTAAGAAAAACAAATTGGCCCTTGTGGAACAGGCTCAACGGATATTTGAAAAGAAGTTCAAACATGGAGTCCACATTGAGGATTCGGCGGCGTACATGTGTAGACGTGCGACTGGCTGCTGGGAGTTACCAACATTCCCAGGTTGGCGGGAAGTTCGACAGTGCGGACACATTCCGCGAAGCCCTCGTATATGAGTGAGGATACCACGCCCATCTAGTGGAAAATTCGACGCTACCGAACCGGCTGCTTCGAAAACGTCACGTACGGGAAGACTTCGGGAATGTGCGAATCGTAGTGGCCATGCCGGTTCCACGTCCAACCGGCGCAGGGATCGAGCACCTCGCCATGACGCCCGATCTTCTCAAAGCGCGAGCAATCGATGCGCCACGTATCGCCATCGTTCGGCGGCAGCGCGCGCCCTTCGGCGATCTCCGCGAGCCCCTTCCAGGGAAACGCCAGTTCCACGGTCCATCCGCGATCCGTCTTGGTTCTGCTGTTGACTACGCCATCTACGTGCACCGCGGTCCGCAGCCCGGGAAAATCCCAATCCAGGAAGCCCCACCGTTCGCCGCGCGGATGATGGTGTCCGCCGACGCCGTCCAGCACCAGCGTGCGCTGCGTGGCGGGGTCGAACTCGGGACGGCCGTAGAGCGGGAAGCCGGGCTTGTGCACATCTTTCCAGATCCAGAACACCTCGTAGACGGTGTTGAGTGCATTGATTTCGAATTCGTAGTAGGTGTCGCGCCCGCCGAGGAAAACTTCGATATCGTTCTCTTCGTAAATTTTCGAATCGCGTTCGGTCAGTGTGCCCCAAACGTCGTTCTCTTCCACCCAGAAGCCGAAGTACAGATGCTCGTCGTCCCACAGCATGGCCACGCGGGTATCGAACCAGGCGGGCTCGCCGGTGACGATATCGACGAACGGCGTGGATTTCGGCGCCGCCAGCCACGAAGGCTCATCCAGCTTGCCGTCGATCGTGATGGGTCCCGCCGCGCGGTAGCAGGTGTATCGGGCCGGTTCGATCATAGCGTTTCCCCCCGCACCAGGTCTTCCAGCCGTTCGCGGCAGCGGATGATGCGGTAGCCGGCGCCTTCCACCAGCACCTCCGGCGCGCGAAGCCGCGAATTGTAGTTGGACGACTGCACGAAGCCGTACGCGCCCGCCGTGCAGACCGCCACGAAATCGCCGGGCATCACGTTGGCCATCTTGCGGTCGCGCGCCAGAAAGTCGCCCGATTCGCACACCGGCCCCACCACGTCGGCCGTCACCGGCGGCAACGAATTCTTGCGCACGGGAACAATCTCGTGATGCGCGTGATACAACGCCGGCCGAATCAGATCGTTCATGGCTGCGTCGACGATCACGAATTCCTTGGCGCCGTTCCGCTTGCGATACAGCACGCGCGCCAGCAGCACGCCGGCCGGCCCCACGATGGAGCGGCCCGGTTCCACCATCACGGTTAGCCCGCAGGCGCGCAGCCGTTCCTGCACGCTGGCGATGAAGGGACCGATCGGCGGCGCGGTCTCGCCCTCGTGGTAGGCCACTCCGAGGCCTCCGCCCAGATCCAGATGCCGGATCGGACTGCCTTCGGCGCGGAGTTGCGCCGCCAATGCCAGCGCTTTATCCAGGGCCTCGAAGATGGGCGCGGGATCCAGGATCTGCGACCCGATATGGCAGCTCACGCCCTCGGCCGTGAGGTTCCGGAACCGCTTCGCGCGCTCATAGACCGCCGGCGCCTCCTGAATGGCGATGCCGAATTTGTGCTGGTGCAGGCCGGTGGAAATGTACGGATGGGTGGAAGCGTCCACGTCCGGATTCACGCGGATGGCAAAGCCCGCCTTCAGGCCCAGTCGCTCGGCTTTGGCATCGAGCAGCGCCAGTTCCGCTTCCGATTCGCAGTTGAAGGTGTGGATGCCGTGGCCCAGGGCGTATTCGATTTCGTCGGGAGTCTTGCCCACGCCGGAAAAGACTATCTTGGCCGGGTCGCCGCCCGCCTGGAGGACGCGAAACA
This sequence comes from uncultured Solibacteraceae bacterium, assembly GCA_963748795.1. Classification (GTDB taxonomy): domain Bacteria; phylum Acidobacteriota; class Terriglobia; order Bryobacterales; family Bryobacteraceae; genus Sulfopaludibacter. Next base: position 41,955 of record CAVVLD010000020.1, on the reverse strand, counting down.
GTTCGCCGCCGGAGACGATATCGAAGCCCGCTCCCGCGCGCGCCAGCATGGCGAGGATCGCCAGGGACGAATTCGCTTTCACGGCGTAGCAGACCGTGTGCGGCAAGTCGCCGAAGGCCTCGTCGTAAGCGCGGAAGTTGGTCAGAATCGTCTCGCTGGAATACACGTACGCGGGCGTCCCCACGTGAGCGGCCAGATCGGCAAGCGGAACCTGCTCGCAGTAAAAATCGTTCCCGGAATAGGCAAACATGGAAACTTCAGTTTACCTGCCGCTCCACCCGATGCGTTAGAAAACATGTGGGGTCAGGCTTGGGCCGCAGTGGGCTTGAGCCGCCGCGAAACTGGTATGCGTTGCGGAAATCAGCGGCGGCGAAATTCAAAGCGGCTCGCGAATACAGGCTGTTATTTCGCCGATCAGGGCATTCCAACGGCGAGTTCGGAGAACGTTTTGAAATCTTCAACGTTGAAGGTGTATATCCGTGCAACGCCATTGGTCGGCGGACGAACATGCATTCTTGACGCGCCGGTCGTTGGTGATGATCGAATAAAACTCACAGAGGATCTGGGAGGTTACATATAGCTTCGTCGCTGCATCACGCGCCTCTTCAAGCAATGAGCGGGCTGCTAGATGTTGTGGGGCGTCGCCATTGATAGCGTAGACCAAAATGTTGGCGTCAACGACGCCCGGCTCAACGGCCATTTTCGTAAATGTCGCGACGGTGAAGCGGACCCATCGGTCCTAGCGAGGTCTTCGACCTCAAACCGACGAGCAGAGGTCCGTAGCTTTTCGTAAAATCCGGGGATGGCCACGATTCCGGAACTGCTGGACGGACACATCACGTTGGAAGTTGAGTGTCTCGACCGCCTTTATCTGAACGGCTACATCGGCAAGCTGGCAACAGGACCCGGGCTGTCGATGTTTATGCGTTTCCAATTGGGGATGCCGGTTCCATCCCCGGTGGTGCTGGGAAGGGTATCGGAGCGATTCCGTGAAGCGGTGAAGGCACAGGCGGAGCGAGAGGAGATACCGGTCTACCAGTTCCGGCACAAAGAGCGAAAGGACGACATTGCCAACAACTTCCGCAGGCAGCGAAAGGTGCGCGATGGCATTGTCTTCATCGGAGTGGCGCAAGAGAAGGCTCAGGCGTTCAACGGGAAGAAGGTGAACGGGCAGTTTGAGTTCAACCGTGATAAGGCGGTCTACGTCAACCATTACTACTTCTACATCGATGACGAAGACTTCGGTCCGCTGTTCCTCAAGGTCCTGCAGCTATGCTCCATGGGGTACGAAGCTGTGCCTGAACGGACACGAATGGGCCAAGCGGCAGTTGGAGAAAAAGAAGATCGCCTACGAGGCGTTGGATAACGGGTTCCTGTCGTGCGCCGATCCGGCCAAACTACAGCAGATCTGCGATACCTTGGGGCCGAAGGACATCGACCGGGTGTTCCGCAAGTGGCTGCGGCGGATTCCGCTTCCCTTGCGGACGGAAGACCGAGAGGCGGGCTACGACTGGGACTTGTCGATCTGGCAAATGGAAGTCAGTTTGACGCAGATCTTCGACCGTCCCTTACGTGGGCGTGAATTCTTCGAAGAGATCATTCGCGACAATCTGGATCTGGGGCGGCCGGACCGCGTGCAGTTGATCTTCGATCGGGTAGTGACGAAGAAGACGCCCGGCGAGTTCAAAACGCGAGTGATTCAAGACGGGGTGCATCCGAGCCTGCACATCAACTACAAGAACTTCGATCTGAAGCAGTACTTCAAAGAAGGCCGCGGCTGCCGGACGGAAGGAACTTTCCGCAACCCGAACGATTTTGGAGTGAACAAAGGTTTATCGAATCTGCCGTATCTGCAGAAGCTCGGCCGGCAGATCAATCGGCGCTTGCTGGAAGTCGAACGCGTCAGCCACAACAGCGGCTTGAGCGGCGACAGCATCCAACGAGTGGTGCAACCTGCCGTGACAGAAGACGGCAAAAAGGCGCCGGGACTGAAGTTCGGCCAACCGCGGGTGATGGCGCTGCTGCTGGCGCTAACGATGTTTCATCACCTCATCGATGGCTTTCGCAACCGCGATCTCAGGCAGCAAGTGGCCGATCTGCTCGGCGTGACCTTGGCCGAGTACACGCCCCACCAGATGACCTACGACCTCCGCCGACTTCGGCTGAAAGGCTTGATCTATCGTCCGCCGAAGACCAATCGCTACTTCGTCACTCCCTATGGCTGGAAGGTTGCCAGGTTGTTCTCGCGCCTGGATGCCCGCGTGTTCCGGCCTGCCATGGCGATGTTCACCGCCAACGATGCCGTTCTACCGTTTCCGCTTCGGCAGTCGTTGGATCGCGTCGACTCACAACTCGATGCACTGATCTATGAGGCTTTTCCGCTCCCGAAGACCGGCTGAAAACTTGACACTTTTAGATACATTTCATTTACATTAGACGGCTAGATGCAGGACGGGCAATTCGGCTGCACCGTCTTGGCCAGCGGCCGTACCAGGTACGCGGTCTTCAATGAGGAGTTCGAGCAAAGCCTCAATGGATAGGCCCCGTCGCTGCGCTTCTTGCGCCAGGCGAGTTTCAACGCTCTGCGAAATATTAAGGCTCATAGCGGCGACTCCTGTTTTTCAACGTCGTACCGTCTTCTTCCAGCGTACAAGGACATGGGTCGTCCTGTCACGTTTTGCAAGGCGGGCGAAAGCCGCTACTTCTTTCTTCCGCACCCTGCCCGGCCGGGCGGCGAGCACCCGCTTCATCTCGTCAATATTTTTGAGCGGACGCCATGCTGCCTCGTCCTTATAGTGCGCCCGCGCTCTGTTTCAGCTTGTCGATCGCGGCCATCGTTTTGCGCCAGTCGTCCGGATGCTTTTTCGTATCGAATGGCAGATCCAGGTTCCGGTAGAAGGCCAGCACATTCTGCCGCACCTTGGGGTCGATGGATGCCGGATCCATGGCCGCAAGCTTGACCGCGAGTTTCGCATAGGTCGCGTCGGCCAGAGAGTATTCCGTCGGGCTGGTCATCTTTCCCGTGTCGAAATCGCGATCCGGCAGTTGCAACTGATGCCGCGAGAGATCGGTCAGGAGGCCGCGATACATGGTCAGAGTCCGGTCGAAGCTCTGCTCGAACCATTGGTCGGTTTGCGGCGTTGGCGGCTTGGGGACCAGAGTCTTGAGCGGTCCGACCTTGGGCAGGATCCGAATGATGAATGCCAGGATGCGCGTGCCGATGCCGGGCTCCCGATGGTGGCCGTTCCATTCCTTGCGATAGCTGGCGCGCGACAGGTTGTATACGAACCTGCGGCGGGTGAGCGCGGGATTCGCCGCGATGAGGTGCTTCTCCTTGAGTTTCCACGCGACCTTGGTCATCTCCGGAATCACCTGGCTCACGGCGTACCGGTAGGTTCCCAGGGCCAGATCGAGATCGCCGAACACATCCTTCAAGTCCAAGGCGTACGTGTCGCGAAATGCCCGCTCCAGCACGGGCTTGGCAACCTGAAAGCCGATGAAATCGTGGTACGCCTGCGGTGCGTAGGAGCCGCGCGCCACCTGCAGCACATCGAAGCCGAATTCCACTCTCAGGTGCGCCGTGGGATCTTCGGCATAGGTGACCACCTTACCGTACTTCCGCTTGAGCCTGGGGTACGCCACCGCCACCGAAGGATTCACTGCGATGGAATGTCCCTCATTGTCGGCGGCATAATGTGCCAGCGCGCCCAGCGCGAAGGCATATTCGTCCAGGTCCTGCGATTCGGCAATCAGCGCGAGCACAAAATCGCCCGTGCGCACGTAATGCACCAGGTCGCTGAAAAATTTGCTCCCGAACGGATAGTAGCCCATGTCCTGGAGAATGCAGCCGCCATAGGCGTAAGCATGAGCTTGCACCAGCTCATCGGGCAGAGCATTCGGAAAGCGCCTCAGCAGAAGTGGCTTGATACTGGCGTCCCACGCGGAATCGATGATGGCTTCGTGCGTGAGAACGGAATAGCCTTGCAGGGCGGGACACAGCAATAACGCAGCCATGCACGCCAAAGTGCGCAACACAGCATCAGGTTACTGCAATTCAACAGCCGTTGCCAAACCTGGCAATCAAGCGGACGACGAAAGCAATCGTCAAGTGAACTTACGAATGCGCGGCGCGAGCGGCGCCATTCACAGCGGCACTACCAGCGGAACTCGCGTCGAGAGATGACAGTTGCGCTTCCAGATCCGCCAGTGCCTTCGTAAGAACGGCCTTGTATCGCGGATTCTGTGCGGATTCCAATTCCCGAAGCACCCTGGTCCGGGAGAGAAGGATCGTCTCCTTCTTACGGATGATTTCAAGCATTTCTGGATTCGGCGATTTCTTCAAGACGGCGCTGCGGAGATGTACCTCGGCCGCGTCGATCTGCGCCTCGACCGACTTACTTTCCCAACCTCTGGCCATGATTCTATTCTACGCTTGTAGAAGCGGTTTGGGAAGCCCGCACACGAAACTCGTCCCGAATCGTTAAGGAACAGACATGCACAGATTGCAATTATTCATCGCAGCAGCTCTCATAAGCGCGGCCTGGGGCCAATCTCCCGCCCCCTTTCGCGCCCCGGCCGTTCCGCTGGTGGCGCACGATCCCTATTTCAGCATCTGGTCGATGACGGACAGGCTCAATGGCGAAAACACCAGGCATTGGACCGGCAAGCCCGCTACGCTCGTCAGTCTGGCGCGCATTGACGGCCGGACCTATCGCCTCATGGGGCTCGATCCGCGGCGCACTCCTGCCCTCGAGCAGACCAGCGTCGAAGTGACGCCCACGCGGTCGCTTTACACCTTCTCCGGCGCGGGTGTCCGCATCGCGCTCACATTCCTGACACCAGCGCTGCCCTACGACCTGGAAGTGCTCTCACGCCCGCTCACCTACGTCGAATACACCGCCACCTCGACCGATTCGGCCGAGCACCAGGTCACCATCTACTTCGAAGCCGGCGCGGATCTGGTGGTCAACACCCCCGATGAGCCGGTGCTGGCGTCGCGTCTTCAGTTGGATGGCCAGCCGGTGCTGCGCATGGGCTCGCGCGAGCAGCCGGTCCTGGCCAAGCGCGGCGACGATCTGCGCATCGATTGGGGCTACCTGTACCTGGCGGCCGATCGCGCCGCCGCGAGTTCTTCCGCCGCCATGGGCCGGGATGCCGCGCGCGCCGCTTTCCAGAGATCCGGCGAACTGCCGGCCAGCGACGATTTCTATGATTCTGCCGGCCCCCGGCAGGCCCTGGCCCTCACGCTCGACCTCGGAAAAGTGGGCTCCGCACCGTCCGGCCGTTACCTCATGCTCGCGTACGACGACTTATATTCCATTGAATATTTCCAGAGACGCGAGCGCGCCTGGTGGCGCCGGAACGGAGCCGGCATGAATGATCTGCTGCGCGCGGGACGTCGAGAGCACGACGCCCTTGCCGCCCGCTCCGCACAGTTCGATAACGAACTGACTGGCGATCTCCGCCAGGCCGGCGGTGAGCGCTATGCGCGCCTCGCCGTGCTGGCCTACCGGCAGACGCTGGCGGCGCACAAGCTGGTAGCCGATGCCGACGGCACCGCTATGTTCTTCCCCAAGGAGAACTTCAGCAACGGCTGCATCGCCACGGTGGACGTGATCTATCCCAGTTCGCCCTTCACCATGCTCTTTAATCCCGACCTCCTGAAAGCTCAGCTCCAGCCGGTGCTGGATTACGCCCGCATGAGCCGCTGGCGCTGGCCATTCGCACCGCACGACCTGGGCACCTACCCGCAAGCCAACGGTCAGGTCTATGGCGGCGGCGAGCGCACCGAAGAGAACCAGATGCCCGTGGAAGAGAGCGGCAACATGCTCATCATGCTGGCCGGCCTGGCGCACGTGGAAGGCAACGCCGCCTTCGCCGAAAAATACTGGCCGGAGCTCACCAAATGGGCCGAATACCTGAAAGAAAAAGGGCTCGATCCCGAGAATCAGCTTTCCACCGACGATTTCGCCGGCCACCTGGCCCACAACGCCAACCTCTCTATCAAGGCCATTCTGGCGCTGGGTTCGTACGGAATTCTGGCGGGCATGACCGGGCACCAGCAGGAAGCCGCCGACTACCAGAAGCTGGCCCACGAGTTCGCCGCTAAGTGGATCGATCTCGCCAAAGACGGCGACCATTACCGCCTGGCCTTCGACAAGCCCGGCACCTGGAGCCAGAAATACAACCTGGTCTGGGATCGCTTGCTGGGGCTCAACCTGTTTCCGCCGGATGTGGCGCGCACCGAGATCGCCTTCTACCTGACGAAACTGAACAAATACGGCCTGCCCCTGGACAATCGCAAAGATTACACCAAGCTCGATTGGATTCTGTGGACCGCCACGCTGGCCGATAGTCAGGCCGATTTCGAGAAGATCGTGGCACCCGCCTACCAGTTCGCCAACGATTCGCCGAGCCGCGTGCCGCTCACCGATTGGTACGATACCGTGACCGGCAAACAGCAAGGCTTCCAGGCGCGTAGTGTAGTGGGCGGCCTGTTCGTCAAAATGCTGGCCGACCCGGCCATGTGGCGCAAGTACGCCGCCAAACGGGCGGGAAAATCCGAATTTTGTTTGATATGCTCTAACAACTAAACTTTATGTCCAGAAAAACTTTCACCCTTCTCGCAGTTGCCATCCTGCTCATCCCCCTGCTGCTGCTCGCGCAGCAGGCTACCGAGCGAATCGACCTCAACGTAATCCACAAAATCAAAATCGCCGAGTTCGGTGGCGGTGGAGGTTTTGGCGGGGGTGGCGGCGGTGGCCGCGGCGCGCGCGGCGGGTCGCAGATCATGAACACCATGTACAACCTGACCGACCGCTATGGTCCGCGCCTGACGAACTCCCCGCAATTTCGCGCTGCCGGCGAGTGGGCCGTGACGCCAGCTGAAAGAGTGGGGCATGAGCAACGTCCACCTGGAAAAGTGGGCCACTGCCGGAGGCCGCGGCGGCGCCATTCCCAGTTGGGAAATGAAAGGATACAGCGGCGCCATGGTCGAGCCGACCTACATGCCGATCATCGGCTATCCGCAGGCCTGGACCGGCGGCACCAACGGCACGGTCACCGGTGAAGCCGTGCTGGCGCAGATTCAGACGCCCGACGATCTGAAGAAGTGGACGGGCAAACTGAAAGGCAAGATCGTCCTGATTGCCACACCCGCGGAACTGGCGTTCCCCACCACGCCGCTGGCGCACCGCTACACCGACGACCGAACTGGCGGAGATGGTGCCCGACCTGATTCCCGCCGGTGGCGCCGCCGGACGCGGAGGCCGCGGAGGCCGCGGCGGCCAGGCCAGCGCTCTCGCCGCCATGACTCCCGAAGAGCGCCAGGCCTTTCAGGAAAAGCAGCGCACCTTCTGCCAGGATGAAGGCGTCCTGCTGACCGTCACCGCCAACGGCCGCGGCGAAAGCGGCACGGTATTCGCCAGCAACGGCGCGTCGCGCACCGGCGATCCGACCAAGAACATGCCCGCCGTCGCCATCACCGCCGAAAACTACAACCGCATCGCGCGCCTGCTGGAGCACGACGTCCCGGTGAAGCTTTCCTTCGACATCAAGGTGGATTTCGATACCAGCAACACCGATTCGTTCAACGTGATCGCCGAGATCCCCGGCACCACCAAGCCCAACGAACTGGTCATGGTGGGCGGCCACTTCGATTCCTGGCACATGGGCACCGGCGCCACCGACAACGGCGCAGGCAGCGCCGTGGCCATGGAAGTGATGCGCATTCTGAAATCGCTCAACCTGAAGATGGACCGCACCGTCCGCATGGCGCTGTGGGGCGGCGAAGAAGAAGGACTGCTGGGTTCGGCGGCCTACGTGAAGGAGCATTTTGCCGACCCTGCCACCATGAAGCCTGACGGCCGAGCACAACGGCTTCGCCGGCTACTTCAACATCGACAACGGCACCGGCCGCATCCGCGGCATTTACCTGCAGCAGAACGAAATGTGCCGGCCCATCTTCGAGCAGTGGTTCGCCGCCCTCAAGGACCTCACGCCCGGCGTCATCACCATTCGCAACACCGGCGGCACCGACCACCAGTCCTTCGACGCGCGTCGGCCTGCCCGGCTTCCAGTTCATCCAGGACCCGATGGACTACGATACGCGCACGCACCACTCGAACATGGACGTCTACGACCGCATCCAGCAGCAGGACATGGAGCAGATGGCCGTAGTCGAAGCGGCCTTCGTCTACAACGCGGCCACCCGTCCGGACAAACTGCCGCGCGTGGACCTGCCCGCGCCGGTGCCCGCCAATGGCGGACGGGGCCGCGGCGGCCGGGGTGGCGATTAAGAATCGCGCGCCCGGACCCTTCCGAACTTGCCGATGAACGATGTTGAGTTCTTCGGCGGAGAAGGATTTTCCCAGTTGATCGTCCATGCCAGCGGCGAGGAAACGCCCCCGGTCGCCGCTGGCCGAATCGACCGACAAGCCTCCGATCACGGCCGCTCCCACCCGCCGGGGTCGAGGCACCGCAGACCGCTGCAAAGGCCAACGAATCGGCTTTCCAGCCTGCTTTTCAGGCCGCGACGTACCGCTTGATCGGGATGTCCCGCGCGTGCTCCCGCGTTTTCGCCACCTCAAAGGCAAGTATACGTTGAGACCCAGGGCCTCCACGATTTCAGTTTGATAAGGTCGCTCGGATGGGCGGGTTCTTCATAGGCATTGTCAAAGATCCGAGTCTGTTGCTCGATCTGGAAAAGCTACTGGAACCAGTGACGCGGGGCGATCCTGAGTCACCGCTACGTTGGACCTGCAAAAGCATGCGAAATCTCGCCGAGGAACTGCGGGCTCAGGGACACGAGGTAAGTCATGTGCTCGCGGCGGAACTTTTGCGGCGCAAAGGAAAGTCTCCCCTTCGGTTTGAAATCGCCGAACAGCACCCCGCGCGTCGACCATCGAAATCTCCCCGATCCAGATTCAGATCGGTCCAGAAGGTCGTTGTGGCTCTAATAGGTCAGCCCGTACCCGAAGCGGAACAGCGGATTGTAATCCTTGTCGCCGGGATGTTTCGCCACCTGGTCGGTGGACCGCGGCCACGCGAAGGAAAGTTTCCCCTTCGGTTTGAAGTCGCCGAAGAGCACGTCGGTGATGCCGGCGCCCTCGGTGCCGGGCAGCCATGCGGCGATCACGGCGTCGGCCTGGTCCAGCACGGAGCCAAGAATCATCGGCCGGCCCGAGAGAAGAATCACCACGACCGGAATCCCTGCAGGCCTTCAGGTTGGCGACGGCATCCACGTCTTCCTGCGCCAGTTTCAGGTCGGTGCGGTCGCCATTGCCCTCCGCGTAGGGCAGTTCGCCGATTACCACCACGCCTACGGTGGCGCCCGTGGCCCCTGTGCCGTCCTTGGAAAAGGTGACGTTGGTTTTGGCGGAGGCGGCGCCTTTGATGGCCGCGAGTACGGTGGTGCCTCCGGGGGTGATGTTGCCGCTCTTGCCCTGCCAGTCGATGGTCCAACCGCCGCACTGGTTGCCCAGGTCGTCGGCGCTCTTGCCGGCCACGTGAATGCGTGCGGCTGTCTTGGCGAGGGGAAGGACTTTGTTCTTGTTCTTGAGAAGCACCAGAGACTCGCGCACGGCCTGGCGGGCTACGGCGCGATGTTCGGGCGAGCCGAAGCCTTTCTGCAGGCTGCGATCGGCCAGTTGCGAACGGTTCGTGTCCATGAGCCCCATGGCGAACTTGACGCGCAGGATCCGGGTGACCGCGTCGTCGATGCGCGACATCGGCACTACGCCCTCGTCCGCGAGCTGTTTCAGATCGGAGATGAACTCTCTGTATCGGGACGGCACCATCGCCATATCCATACCGGCATTGATAGAGATTCCGATGGCGGTCTTGTAGTTTGGGTTCACCTGGTCGATGGCGTTGTAGTCGGAAATCAGGAAGCCTTGAAAGCCCAGCTCGTGCTTCAGAATATCGGTCAGGAGGTGCTTATCGCCCGACACTTTCACTCCGTTCCAACTGCTGTATGAGGGCATAATGGTGCCGACGCCGGCCTTGACCGTGCTGATGTAGCCTTGCAGGTGAATGCGACGCAGGGTAGCTTCGTCGACCCGCGTATCTCCCTGGTCCAGGCCTGTGCCGCGGCGCGCGGAGCCGAACGTGGTGCCACCATCGCCGATGTAGTGCTTGGCGCAGGCGAGCACGGAGAGAGGATTGGCCAGGTCCGTGCCCTGGAAACCCCGCACCGCAGCCTCGCCGAGTTCCTTCACCACTTGCGGATCTTCGGAGAAACCTTCATAAGTGCGGCCCCATCGGATATCCTGCGGCACCGTGACGCAGGGAGCAAAGGCCCACTGGATGCCGGTAGCGCGCACCTCTTCGGCTGTGATCCGCTCCACCTTCTCCACCAGGGCTGCGTTTCGTGTGCAGCCCAGCCCGATATTCTGCGGAAAGATGACGGCTCCCAGGACGTTGTTGTGCCCGTGCACCGCATCCACGCCGTAAAGGATGGGGATCTTCAGCCGGGTAAGAGCGGTGTGCTGCTGGAGCCTGTCGTACAGGCCGGTCCACGCCTGCAGGCTGTTACCTTCCTTGGGGTCGGAAGAGCCCCCGCTCAGGATCGAACCCACGGCATAGTGCTCGATATCGGACAGGTCTTTGATGTTCTCCTGGTCGGGTTGGGTCATCTGGCCGATCTTCTCCTCCAGCGTCATCCGCGCCAGAAGTGCCTTGACCTGAGGGTCAAAGGAGGAGAGCGGTTTGCCCGGAGCAGCGGCGGAACTGGCCTGCTGAGATGCAAGGTATGCGCCCGCGGCTGCGAGGCACAAGGCAGCCAGGTATCGGGTAAGGCGACGAGGCTTCATATAAGAGTTCTCCATCTGATTCAGGAACATTCATTATCGTACCTTTCAGCGCGTTGAGGGCGGGGTAGGCATCCCCACTCAGCAAATCTGCCTGTCGCGCAATCACAAAGCACAGCCCCCGCACAAGAATTCTGAAATATTTTTAATGAGTATCATGTACGATAACAAACACGCTGGTAATGCGTAAGTGGGGTCGTCCCGCACACTGGCGGGCAGTCATAGCCGATCTCTAACCCCTTACGATCCCGGTAAATCGAAAATTGCCTGGGACAACGTGGTAGTAACATGCGAGGCATCCGGCAGGTTATGCACCCTCACCCTGCAAAATTTGTATGTCGGGTAGAATAGCCGTTGATGCTACCTAATAACATCCCCGGTAAGCTTGCTATGTTTCGCTCGCTGACCCTAGTATTCCTTGCAATTGGCTGTAGTTACGCTCAAACAGTACCCGGTTCCCACTGCGATGTTTCCGCCGTCCCTACTCAAGTTCGTACTGAAGGCCTCACCGAACGGATGGGTGACATAATTCTGCAATGTTCCGGCTCTAATCCCGGGACGGCGTTAACGGCCAATCTCACTATCTATCTCCCGATCCAGGTTACGAATCGGGTCAACTCCAACAACCAGGCTGTAGATGCTACGGTATCTGTGGACTACGGCTCGGGTTACACGGCAATCCCCATATCCGGCCAGGTATCGCCGGCAGGGATTGCATTTAACGGCGTCAGCCTGATGGCTCCGGCAAATGGATCCTTCAATTTGAAGGTTTCAGGCATCCGGGCGGCCGTCTTCCAGGGGAATGGCGGCCCGGCGCAATCCGTGGTTGCCTCGCTCTCCTTCGGCCTGCCTCTGGATCAGTCGCAAGTGGTCGTAGCGTATGCGCAGAGGGGCCTGTTCGCCACTTTGTACCAGGCGGGCATCACCTGCGTGGGTTCGCCACTTCCTTCCACCGTTTCGGTAAGCAGCCTGTTCGGCGCCGGGACCGCGTTCGCCTCCACCCGGCTGACCGAAGGCTTCAGTACGGCGTTTCTACCTAAGGGGCCCGGCGATGACACCGGCACCCGTTTCGTCATTACCTATTCCGGATTCCCGGCGCAGACGCAACTGTACCTGCCCGATTTCGTGGCCGGGTCCAATGCGGCTGTTCCGAGTATCGCCGGCGATCTGGGCGGCTCTCAGGCCGTAGGCCAGTATGTGCCCGGCAGCGGCACCCTGCTGCTGGCGCGCGTCATGAATGCGGACAGCACGGGCGCGGGAGGGCAGGCTGCCACCCTGCCGGCCGGAACCGGGGCGATCCCGCTGAACTCCGCCAACCCCGTCAGTTTGAACAATGGCGCGGGCTACGCGGTGTACGAGGTGATCGACGCCAATCCAGTGATCGCCGAGAGCGCGCAGATCCCCACCTTCATCGGAATTTCGAACATCACCGCTTCGGCCACGGCGCAGGAGACGGTCACGCTGGCGCCGGTTTCTACGGTCTTCACGGCGTCCCAGACCGCTCCTGTGCCGCGCTTCACCGCTCTCCCGCCGGCCTCCGATTGCAGCATCATTGGAGACTGCGGCGCGAATTACTTCCCCCGGCTTTCGGTAAGCGCCTGGCCCATGACGCTGCAAGCGTATGCGGCGGGCGGCGCCATGATCAGCGGTCCGGGCTACGCGCCCATCACGAATGCCGGCGGCGGTGATTTGCAGTACACCATCACCATCAACTACCAAAGCGGCGGCACGGGATGGTTGAAGGTCTGGAACAATCCCAACAGCGTGGAAGTGACGGCCGTCACGACGAATCTGCAGCCGGGCACTTACACCGCGAATATCGTGGTGGACGCCGGGCAGGCGGGGAGCGTTACCATTCCGGTGACGGCAACCATCGTCGCGGCCCCGGCCACCCCTACCACTCCGACTACACCGACCACTCCAACGACTCCCACCACGCCGGCAGGACCTTCGGTCGTAGTGAGTTCGGTGGTCAACGCCGCCACGTTCAACGCCACACCGCTGGTGCCCGGGTCGCTCGGCACCGTCATGGGTACCGGACTGGCGGGAACGAACGTCACCGTAACCTTCGACGGAACACCCGCGACCGTGCTCTATAGCGACGCGAGGCAGATCAACCTCGTGGTACCGCTGAGTCTGGACTCCTCCAGGAGTTCCAGCAGCCTGGTGGTGACGGTGGACGGGACCAGCAGCACGCCGGTGCCGGTGTCTGTTTCGCCGGCCTCGCCCGCGGTTTTCGCCGGGGGAATCCTGAACCAGGACAACAGCGTCAACGGCGCGGCCAAAGCGGCGAAATCCGGAGACATCCTTCAGATCTACGCGACGGGCATTCCTACCGGCGCCACCGTGACGGTACAGATCGGCAACCAGGCCGGCCTGGTACCGCTCTATGCGGCCTCGGCACCGGATGTTCCCGGAGTGCAGCAGGTGAATGTGGCGGTGCCGGACGGTCTCGCCGGCACGGTCCCGCTCACCATCTGCGCGGCCGCCGGGGGGCACTCGTACTGCTCGCCGGCGAGCACGCTGATTCTGCAATAGAAGTTGTACTCTCGTAAGAGGCCCGGTGCTTGCCTCCGGGCCTCTTACTCATGCCGTCATTCATTCCGAGTACCGACGAACTCAGCCATATTGAGCGCGACCTGCGATTTCACCCTTCCACCGTTACCGAGCCGCGCGCCCTCACGCCGCAGCAGGTGGCCGCCTTTAACCGCGACGGCTATCTGAAGCCGCTGCGCATTTTCGATGGCGGGGAGATCGCCGCGATCCGCGCCTACTTCGACGAACTGCTGGCGCGGACGCTCGCCGCCGGCGGCAACAGCTACTCCATCAGCACCGCCCACCTGCGCTATGGCGGCGTCTACGATCTGCTGACCCATCCGCGCATCGTGGCTTACGTGAAGGACCTGTTGGGCGACAACGTGATTGCCTGGGGTTCGCATTTCTTCTGCAAAATGCCCGGCGACGGCAAGCGGGTAAGCTGGCACCAGGATGCCAGCTACTGGCCGTTGACGCCGTCGAAGGCCGTTACCGCGTGGCTGGCGATCGACGATGCTTCGGTGGAGAACGCCTGCATGCGCTACATTCCCGGCACGCACAAATTCGGCCACCTGACGTACACGCTGAGCGAGGAAGACGATAGCAACGTGCTCAACCAGACCGTGGAGGGCGCGGACCAGTTCGGCGAGCCGGTGAACGTGGAACTGGCCGCCGGCGAGATCTCGCTGCACAGCGATCTGCTGCTCCACGGATCGGAGGCGAATCAGTCGGCGCGCCGCCGCTGCGGCCTCACCCTGCGATATTGCCCCGCCGACGTGCGGGCCGGCCTGGGCTGGAATGCCAAAGGAGTGGTGGTATCCGGCTGCGACCCGGCCGGCCACTGGGCCAATCCGCCGCGGCCGGAGACGGAATAGGCGGTCGCGCGATATGGACACGAAGGGAATCATACATGCGATTTTCGGCGTGAGGCGGGCGTTGCTCGGCGTGATCCACGTGGCGGCGCTGCCGGGAACACCCGAGAGCCTGCACGGTGTGGCTGCGATCGCCGAAGCCGCTGCTGCCGAGGCGCGGATGTACGCCGCTGCCGGCTTCCATGGATTGCTGATCGAAAATACCCACGACCGGCCGTACCTCAAGGGCTCGGCCGGGCCGGAGATCGTTGCCGCCATGGCGGTCATTGGGTCCGAAGTACGACGCGCCACCGGCTTGCCATTGGGAGTGCAGATCCTGGCGGGCGCGAACCTGGCGGCGATGGCCGCGGCGCACGCTTGTGGCGCCAGCTTCGTTCGCGTGGAGGGCTTTGTGTTCGCGCACGTGGCCGACGAGGGCGTCATTGAATCCTGCGCCGGGGAACTGCTGCGCTACCGGCGTGCTATCGGCGCCACCAACATACGGGTTTTCGCCGATATCAAAAAGAAGCATTCGGCGCACGCGATCACCGCGGATGTGGATCTTGCGGAGACGGCGCGAGCGGCCGAGTTCTTCCAGGCGGATGGCGTGATCGTCTCCGGAGTTGCCACGGGCCGCGCGACGGACCCCGGCGAGGTGCGGGCGGTCAGCGAAGCCGTGGGCATTCCGGCGCTGGTGGGCTCCGGAGTGACGCCCGAGAATATGGAAGGGCTGGCAGCCGCCGACGGGCTCATCGTCGGGTCTTCGGTAAAGGAAGGCGGGCTGTGGAGCAACCGGCTCGATGCCGCGCGCATGCAGAGGGTGGCGGAAGCGTTTCGCGCGTAGCCGCCGTCATTTCCCGAAGTTCCTGACCAGATACTCGGTCACGGAGCGCACCTGCTGCTCGCTCCCAACGGCGCCACGCTCCACCATGGCTGCCACCTCGTCCTCCCAGCCCTTGCGGCCCATGCGCATTCGCGTGAACACGGCCGTTCCGTGGCATCCGGTGCACATGCGGGCGACATCCTCTTTGCCGGCGCCCTCGGGGAGCGGGCCGCCATCGGCTTTCAGTTCAGCAGCGCTCAAATGACGGGGCACGGAGGGACTTGCGGCCTGCGTGGGCTCGCGAACCGGAGTCCCCGGGCCGTCCGGCAGGGCGAACGCGATCAGCGAATCGGCTGACTGATCCGCCGTTCCGGCGATCATGCGGAAGCGGTTGGTCCCGCCCGCGGCGATCGCTACATACTGCTTGCCGTTGCGTCCCTGGTAAGTCACCGGGATGGTGTCCGCGGTGGCGTCCAGCCGCGTCACCCACAATTCGCTGCCGGTGCGCGAATCGAAGGCGCGGAACTTCGAATCGGTGGTGGCGCCGATGAAGACCAGCCCTCCGGCAGTGGCGATCGAACCGCCCATGTTGGCGGCGCCGGTGCGATGCATGCCTTGCGCCTCCAGTTCGTCATAGCTCCCCAGAGGCACACGCCACGCGATGTTCCCTTCGGCGTTGACCGCCGTCAACTCGCCCCACGGCGGCTGCTGGCAGGGATAGCCATCCGGATCGAGAAAGCGCTGGTAACCGCCTTCGTTGCGCCAGGCCATGGGCGCGCCTTCGTTCGACTTGACCATGCGGCCGGCGCCGCCGAGACTGCTGGTGTTGACGAAAATGTAGCCCAGCTTCGGGTCGAAAGAGACGCCGCCCCAGTTGCCGCCGCCCATGGTTCCTGGAAACACCAGGGTCGGCGCAGTGCCGAAGGGCGTGTAAGCGCCCTCGTGGTGCAGGCGGCTGAGCCACTCGGCGCAGAACTTTTGGGCCGCGGGAGTTCGCGTGGTGACGTCGTCCTGGGTCATGCTCATGCGCGACAGCGGAGGCGGTTTGAGCGGGAACGGCTGGGTGGGCCACGCCTGCTCGCCCGGAGTATCGCTGCGCGGCACGGGCCGCTCCTCTACGCCGAAGACCGGCCGGCCGGTGGTGCGGTCCAGGAGGAACAGAAGCCCCATCTTGGTGATCTGCGCCACGGCCGGAATGGTCTTGCCATCGCGCTTCACTTCCACCAGCGCGGGAGGCGCGGCCAGGTCGTAGTCCCAGATATCGTGGTGAACCGTCTGGTAATACCAGCGCAGCTTGCCGGTGAGCGCATCCAGCGCCACCACGCAATTGGCATACAGATTGGTTCCCTTGCGGTCCGCGCCGTAAAAACTGTCGGCGGGATTGCCGACCGGCAGGAACACCAGTCCGCGTTCGGTATCGATGGTGGCGGGTCCCCACTGGCTCGGGCCGGAGCGATCCTTCCAGCCGTCCGGCCCCCAGGTATCGCTGCCCGGTTCGCCCGGCTGCGGCACCGTGTGGAAGCGCCACAGCAGCTTGCCGGTGCGCACGTCGTAAGCGCGCGGATCGCCGCTGGGGCCCAGGCTCGGCCCTTCCTGCGTGCTCGGGCCGACGATCACCACGTTGCGATAGATGGTGGGCGGCGAGGTGATCGCGTATGCGGCGCGCGGAAACCTGTCGGTGATTCCGGCCTTCAGATTGACCACGCCGTTGTCGCCGAAGCCCTTGGCGGGCACGCCCGTCGTGGCGTCGAGCGCGATCAGGCGGCCGTCGGAGGTGCCGAAGAGGATGCGGGCGGCGGTCTGCCGGTCGCCAGGCCAATAGGTCACGCCGCGAATCTCGCGGGCCGATGATTTCGGATCGAACTTCCAGATCTCTCTGCCGGTCTCCGGATCCAGGGCCACGATCTTTTGATTTTGCGTGGCGAAGTACAGAACGCCGTCCACCACGATAGGAGTCACTTCAAACGCGCGGCCCGGTTCCCCGGTGTGATAGACCCAGGCGCGCTGCAATCGCTGCACGTTGGTGGTGTTGATCTGGTCGAGCGGCGAATAGCGGGTGCCGCCCGGATCGCGTCCGTAGGCGGGCCAGTCGCTTTTCCGAAGAGCGGGCTGCGGCCGCGCGGGCAGGGCCAGGGCCATCGTTACGCACGCCAACCAGAGTGTCCGCATGACGAAGATCAGTATAGTCATTCCCAACCCTGCTGGCGCAGCACTTCGCGCAAACCGGGCGTATCCAGAGATACCTCCGGGAACCACGGGGCCACACGCCGGCGATGCCACCAGGCGCCGGTCTGTCGGCGTTCCGCCGGCGTGGTGAAGCGATACTCGTAAAGCCAGGCGCGCACGTACCGCGGCGGGCTTGCGGCGAACGGATTTTCGCGCAGCAGACCGGCCACCGCGCGATCGCCCTTCAGCAGCTTGGCGGCGAAGTTCACGAACCACGGCTGCTCTTCGTACGGGCCCATGGCCGCGAACCACATCTGCCAGTCCAGGCGCAGATGATACGGCGCAATCTGCGGCGGGCGGCGCATGGGGTCGCCCGGCTTTCCTTTGAATTCGTACTCGCGCCACACGGCCGAATCATCCGGTTCGGCAGCGGTAGTGCCCTCCACGACCACCTCGTAGCGTGTCCGCGTGATGCTGCCGAAGGCGCCGTAGGTGTTCACCAGGTGCAGCGGGTTGTAACTGGAGTTCATCACCTGGCCGGGCTGGACGAGGTTCAGCACCGGCTGAGCGCTCAAGGCCGCGACTACCACCGCCAGGGCCGTCATCGCAGGGCGGGTACCCTGCCAGGGCGGCGTCACCTCCGGCGCGTGCACGCGGACAACCCTCGCCAGCAGACGGGCGTCCAGCATCGGAATGGCCAGCACGATGGTGAGCAGGTTCAGAAACGAAAGGTTGCCGCTCAGCATCAACAGCACTTGAAACAGGATGGTGAGCAGTCCGGCGATGGTGGCGAAGGGCTGCGGCGCGAAATACGCGAACGGCACAATCAGCTCGATGAAGTGGTTGAACGCCACGCCGCCGTGATGCACCCAGCGCGGCATCCAGTGGAAATACCAGCTCAGCGGATTGGGCATGGGCTGCGTCTCGTAGTGGTAATCGAGACAGGTCAGGTCGCGCCAGCACGAATCGCCGCGCAGCTTGATCAGGCCGGCGCCGAACATCACGCGGAACTCCATCCAGCGCACAATCCATAGCGGGATGGCGCGTGGCGTGGTGCGCGAACTGCCCAGGAAGATGGCGAAGAAGCCGGCCTCGCACAACATGGTTTCCCAGCCGAAGGCGTAGAATGTCTGCCCCACATTCACGAAAGAAAGGTAGAGCAGCCACAGCGCGGCCCACACCGCGGCGGACACCCAGGGGCCGAAGCGGTCGGAGAGGCCCGATACGGCGGCGCAGGCCAGCGCCACGCCGAGCCATGCGGCCAGGGTGAAGGCCCAATCGTGCGGCGCCAGGAAAAAGAGGCTCGGCGTTTCGCGGAACGGAACGCGCGATACGTACAGCGGGACCGGCAGCAGGCCATGCTCGCCCAATAGCGGTACGAACTGAAAGGCCGCCACCAGGAAAGCGATCAGGTAAACCAGCCCCAGGCCCCTCTGGTATACGAATCGCGGCAGCCAGTTGCTCATAGCGGGGTAGAATACGCCCAATGAGATTGTTTCACACTACCCTGGCGCTGGCCTTGTGCCTGCCTCCCCTTTGTGCGCAGAAGCCCGATTTCACCGCGCTGGAACAATCCGCCGCCGCGGAACTCGCCAGGCTCCATATCCCCGGCGCGTCCATCGCCATCGTGCGCGGCAGTGAAGTCATCTATGCCAGGGGCATCGGCACGGCGAATGTGGAGACCGGCGAACCGCTGCGACCGGAGATGCTGTTCCGGCTCGGGTCCACGACCAAAATGATGACCGCTGCCGCGCTCGCGGGCCTGGCGGTGGAAGGCAGGATCGACCTGAATGCGCCCATCGGCAAATACGTCTCCGGCCTCACGCCGATGCTGGCGCGAGTGACCGCCAACCAGTTGCTGAGCCACACTGCCGGACTTCACGACGAGGCTCCCATGCAGGGTTCGCACGACGATGCGGCGCTTGGCAGCGGCATCCGGGCGTGGACGGACGCCTGGTTCTTTACCGCGCCGGGCAAGATCATCTCGTATGCCAACCCGGGGTATTGGGTGGCCGGCTACCTGGTGGAGGTGCTGACCGGCAAACCCTACGCGGACGCCATGGAGCAGCGCGTCTTCCGGCCGCTGGGCATGGCGCGCACCACGCTTCGCCCCACCATGGCCATGACGTATCCGCTGGCCCAGGGACACGAAAACGTGGAGGGGAAGGCGCGCATCGTGCGCCCCGCCGCCGACAATTCCTCCGGCTGGCCGGCGGGGTCGATCTTCAGCAACACCGCCGACCTTTCGCGATTCGTCATCGCGTTTATGAATGGCGGCAGGATCGACGGCCGGCAGGTGCTCGATCCGCGGGTGATTGCGCTGCTCTCCGCGCCCCATGCGGCTATTCCCGGCAGCACGCAATCGTACGGATACGGCCTCGAAATCGGCGAATGGCGCGGGGTCCACCTGGTGCATCACAGCGGTTCGCGTGCGGGTTACGGGTCGGAGATCCGGATGGCGCCGAAGGAGCGGGTCGCCGTGATCGTGCAGACCAACCGGAGCGGCGCCACCCTGCCGCAAACGGCGGATAAGGCACTGGAAATGCTGCTCCCGCTCGGTCCTGCGGAGAGCACGAAGAAAACTGCCGTGCCGCTCACCGGCGAAGACCTGCAACGGAACGCAGGCACGTTTCGAAACGGCGGCGAGCGCATCGCTATCATTGCACGGGAGCAGCGGCTGTATTTGAAGCGAGGCGCGGCTGCGGAAGCACCGATGATCAAGTACGGAGATACGGATTACGGACTGGAAAAGGGCGCTGCGTCATTCACCATGGTGCGCGGTGACGACGGGAAGACCGAATACGTGCACAGCGGCTTGCGGTCATACGCCCGCGAGCGGTAGTGTACGGCCACCAGGAGGTTCAATGGTGTACTGGATCGGCGTCTCCGAGCAAGAATATTGGCCGCCGATGAACGCAGATGCACGCCGATAACTGGGGTGAACCCCTTCGGTGAGACACGAGGGAAAAGACGCAGTTGCAGTTCGATGATAATCCGATTCTCTACCTGCCGTCCAGAGTTATTCTGGCATTGCCGGGGAAGCGGAGACGGGCAATGCTGGCGAGCAACCCGATCAAGGAATAGCCGGTGCGGAACTCATCGCGGACGATGAGAAGGGCGTGGTCCTCCCGACGCGTTCTTTTGCCTGGGCCCGGGGCCGACCAGCGGGAGGCGGTCGGCTCCGCCCCGGGATTTGGTTTTCGTTCTGAACCACATCGGACCGATAGATTCCGCCATGCCTTGAAAACGCATACTGAGCGCTCAGTATGATGTGAAGCTGCTAGAAGATGGTGGCGGGGAAGGGATCGTTGCAAACCCTCCTGAGCGATTAAGAAATCACCCGGGCTTACCGGTCCGGTCGTGCGGAGCGTTTCCCGGTTATGGGCAACTTTCGCCTTCGCGCCACTTCCTTTCGATTGGTTTACCCCCGTCATGTCCCACCGCAATGATGGGGGGGCGAGAAGAACTTTATGACAGCCGCATCGTGCAATTCGCCAGGCAGTGCAGGCGCCGCCGCTGCCTCGCGTTCAAATTCCTCCGGCGTACGGTATCCCAATGCCGAATGCAGCCGCAGGCGATTGTAGTACGCTCCCAGAAACTCTTCCAGATGTTCGGAAAGCTGGTCGAAATCCGCATACTGATTGCAGTAGATTTCCTCCTGTTTCAAGGTCTTCATAAAACTCTCACAAGCCGCGTTGTCGTAGGGATTGGCCGGACGGCTCATGCTCGGGACCATTTGGCTGGCTTTCAGCACTTCAGCGTATTCGGCGCTCGCATACTGAGTTCCCTGATCGGAGTGATGCACCACTCCCGGTGGTGGCTGACGCTGGCCGATGGCCTGTTGTAGCGCCCTCACCGCCACCCTGGCCGTCAAGCTTCGATCCAAGGCCCAACCAATGGCCTTGCGCGAGTACCGGTCGATCACCACCGCCAAAAATACGAACTCGGTCCGCAGACGAATATATGTGATGTCCGCCACCCATAGCTGGTTGATGGCGGTCACCGTCATGCGCGCCGCAAGGTTCAGATACACCTGGCAGTCATGTTTCGAATCCGTTGTCAGAATGTACTTGCGGTAGCGAATAGCCAGCAGGTTGTCTTCGCGCATGATCCGCGAGACTCGTTTATGGTTGATGACCATCCCCTGGCGATGCAAATCCTCCGTGACGCGCCGGTAGCCGTAACGGCGGCGGTGCCTCAGGACCACCTCCTGGATGGATGCCCGCGCCGCCATTTCCGCTTCGTCTGGCGCTGCCGCCTCCCAATGTCGGTAATAGCTGGCCCGACTGACGCCAGCCAAGTGACACATCCGTTCGACGCTCAGCGTGGGCTGGGCGTCTGCTGGCTTGCCTTGCTCTTGCGCCCACGACTGGATGGTGTCGTAGATGCTGTTTCGCCGCTGTCGATGGTCAGATGGCGATCCGCCTTGATCTTGAGCAAGGCACTTCGAAAAAAACTGTTTTCCAGGGTTTTGTCGGCCAGCGCCACCTTCAGCCTGGCGATTTCCTCGCGGTGTTTTTGCTCTTTGCGGTCTTCTGGGGCAATTCCCAGATTCGCATGCCGCGGCTCCGGCCGTCCCTCGAACTGATACTTCCAGGTGTAGAGCAGCTTGCGCTCGATGTTCAGCTCACGAGCCAGTGCGTTAATGTTTTGGCAGGTTTTCATCCGTTCAACGGCCTGCCGCTTGAATTCCACGGTGTGACGACGCCACTTTGCCTTCTTCGCCATTTCTTCGCACTCCATTCAATGCAAAGTGCGTCTATTCGGAGTGTCTCACTTTTGGGGTTCAGTCCATAACGCAAACCAGAGTTGTTTCAGCGAAGGCTGGATTCGCTTTGCCCCAAGAGTGTATAGCTACGAAACCGGGAGCTTCCAGTATCCGCGGGGCTGCGATCAGCGAGAGGACGAACTATACCGGCGGACGAGGGACCCGAGGTCAGAGGATTCGTCCGCGATCCGGCGAAGCCTTCGCCCGTGCGCATCGAGCAGATAAAACGGGTAAGCATATCCACTTCCCGGATTTGCAGGAGCCGTCCTCATGGACGCAATCATCTCGCCCCGATGGGCTCCGTTAGTGAGTACGGCAAATTGATTAACGCCGCGCCTAAGAAACACCCCTCGATGGCGAGATACGACGAAACGGCAGAGGGCGTACGAGGTGGCCGCAAACTCCGCCAAGAAGTAGACATACTCGCCACCAGGCGAGAACTGCGGGGTAGAAAACACGGTCAACGGCCTGCCATCTGGTGACATGACCAAGTCACGAAAAATGGTCGCTGGCTGCATCCGTCCTGACGGGTCGGCACGGCATAGTTCGCTTTCAAGGAACCGTGTGTCTCTTGAGGGATCTGTTTTGGTTCCGCGGACGAAAACAACATGTCGGCCGTCCAGCGAAAGCGAGGGGTCCCGGTCATCGAGACCCGTTGTGATCTGTCGCTCTCGGCCAACCGCGTCAATGTAGATGATGTTCCCGTTGCGGCTGGTGACGCTCTGTCCGACGAGAGTTGAAGTGCAGATAAGAAGAGCGGCCAAAGACAATCTCACGAGCACATTTATAGCGCATGTCGTCCGTCTTGGCACCCGAGACCGGACCGGCAGTTCTTGTTTCCCAAGAGACTCCCGGTACGTGGCTTTTTCGGGCAAGTGGCCACTTCCGGGTTCCTGCTGAACAAGCCACTCCGAGAAAGATCACGTCCGGCCGTCTCCAGTCCTCTGACATGTCCTTCGGCGGAGGCCTCAGTGAACAACATTGGACTTACCCCGGCGTCCACACTCCGCTGCCGCGCATCGCCAGGTTCGCCACGTGACCGGCGCGCGCCGCGGCCACACCCACTTCCACCGGCGCGTTCGGCGTGTTGCGAGAGCGGACGCACTCGATGAAGTTTTTCATGTGGTCCAACCCGCCATCGGCCGGCGAGAGTTCCTTCATGATCGGCGGCGGCGTGGTGAACGCTTCGGTGTATCGCGGCACTTCGGCATACACTTCAAACCCGCTGCGGTGCAGCCGCATGGCCGCCTTGGTGCCGCGAAGCATCAGCCCGCCGCCTTCCAGGTAGCCCAACAGCGCGCTGTCGAACTCCACCAGCGCGTTGCGGTAGGAGAGCGCGGCACTCATCGTGTCCGGTGTCTGGCGCTGCTGCAAAAGCGCCTTCACGCCGGTCGCGGTGGCGCGCAACGGCGTGTCCTCGCCCATGTACCAGTGCGCCACATCCACCCAGTGCACGAACAGATCGGTCATCGCGCCGCCGCCGAAATCCCAATACCAGCGCCAGTGCGCGTACTGGTCGGCGTCGAACGTGCGCGGCGCCGCCGTGCCCAGGAACCGCTTCCAATCCAGCTTGGAAACGTCGATCGCCGGACCTGCCGTCTGATTGGCAATGTGGTTCTGATACCAGTACGTGTGGATGAGCGTCACCTGGCCGAGCGTGCCGTTGGCCACCAGTTCTTTCGCGTGCATGAAGTGCGGCCAACTGCGCTGCTGGGTTCCGGTCTGCACTACGCGCTTCGATTCGCGCACCGCGGCAATCAGGGGAGCGCCCTCCTCCGGAGTATGCGTGACCGGCTTTTCGCAATACACGTCCTTGCCCGCGCGGACCGCATCGATGGTGATGGGCACATGCCAGTGGTCGGGAGTGGCGATGATCACCGCATCCACGTCCTTGCGGTCCAGCACTTGCCGGTGATCCGCATAATCCTTCGCATCGGAGTTGTAGCGGCTCCGGGCGGCCAGCCGGTGCGGTTCGTAGACGTCGCACAGGGCCACAATATCGTTGTTCTCCAGCCGGGCCACGTTGCTGAGCAGATACTGGCCCCGTTCGCCGGTGCCGATGGCGCCGAAGCGGATGCGTTCGTTGGCGCCCAGGATCCGGTCGTAGGATGCCGCGGTCGCAATCGCGGCTCCCAGGAAACGGCGGCGGTTCGTGTCTTTCATGAGCGGTCCCCCTCGCCAAGCATAGAATCCGGCGCGCCGCAGCACAACCGGTAGATCAGGTAGAATCCGGGAACCGGCACAAATCGTTATGACCAGACTCGGCATTCTCTTTTTCGCATTCCTGGCGGCACTGCCCCCAGCGTTACCGGCGCAGCCCGTGGATCCCAACCTTTACGCGGGCCTCCGATGGCGGCTCGCCGGACCGTTCCGCGGCGGCAAAGCCACTATGGCCTCGGGAGTGCCAGGCGATCCGGCGGTCTACTACTTCGGCACGGCGGGAAGCGGCGTCTGGAAAACAGTGGATGGCGGCCAGGTGTGGAATTGCGTCAGCGATTCGGTGCGGCTCACCGGCATCGGCGCTGTGGCGGTGGCGCCCTCCCGTCCGGAAACCGTATACGTGGGCGCGACCGGTGGACCCACGGCGGGAGTCTACCGTTCCACCGATGGCGGCGCGCATTGGGAACGAGTCGCGCTCGAAGGCCACGGGGTGACGTCGATCGCGATCGATCCGCACAATCCCGACCTGGTGATGGCCGCCGCCGGGGACAGCGGAGTGATGCGCACTACCGACGGTGGCCGGAACTGGAAGTCGGTCATGCCCGATGCGCAGGCGGGCGGCGTGTGGCTGGTTTTCGATCCCGACGATGCGAAGAATGTCTACGCCGGCACGCGCCTCATCGCCCAGGGTGGCCGCGGCGGTGGAGGCCGCGGCGCGCCTCCGGTCACCACACCAGCGACCGATTCGCAAATCTACCGCTCCAGCGACGAGGGCGCCACCTGGAGCAAGACCAGTCCGGACGGGCTGCCGGGCGGGAACTTCGGCAGCATCGCCTTGGCCGTGGCTCCCGGCACCAAAGGGCAGCGCGTGTACGATTACGTGGCACAGGGCATGTTCCGCTCCGACGATGGAGGCGCGCACTGGGAGCGCGCCACCGATGACCCGAGGCTGATCGGCGGCGGCCAGTTCCATGACGTGATCGTGGACCCGCGCGATCCCAACATGCTGTTTGCGACTCAGACTTCGCTGTATCGCTCTACCGATGCCGGCAAGACCTGGGAGTCCTACGCCGGCGCTCCCAGCGGCGCCGACTTCAACTACGTTTGGATTGACCCGGCCAACGACAAATACATGATCGTGGCGGTGGACCAGGGCACGGAGATCAGCATGGATGGCGGTCTCACCTGGACCACCTGGTTCAACCAGCCCACCGGGCAAATGTACAACGTGACTACCGATCACGGGTTTCCCTTCTTCCTGTACGCGGCGCAGCAGGATAGCGGCACGGTGGCGACGCCCATCTTCGGCCCCGGCGGGAAGATCACCTATCGCGACTGGTACACCACTAACGGTTTCGAAACCGCGCGTATTACGCCTGATCCGGCCGACCCGAATTACCTCTACGCCACCGGCTGGTACGGGTCCATCCTGCGCGTCAACAAGACTACGGGGCAGACGCAGCACGTCTTCGAGCGCACGCCGAAATACCGCGAGAACGGGTCGCCGCCCATGGGCTTTTCGCCCTTCGACCCGCACACGTTTTACCTGGCGACGCAGTATCTGCTGGCCAGCCGCGACAAGGGCATGAACTGGGAGACCGTAAGTCCGGACCTGACGGTAATCCCGGGCGGCGAAGCGGAACCTGCCGCCGGGGACGCGGCGGGCGCGGCGGCGGGCCAGCCATCAGCGCCCTGGCATTTTCTCCCAAGGATGCGAAAGAGTTCTGGGCCGGCACCAGCAACGGCCTCCTGCAACTCACGCGGGATGGGGGCACGCATTGGAGCAACGTGGCTCCTCCGGGTCCGCCGCAGGGCAGTCCGGTCGCCGCGGTGGACGCATCGCCCAATGATGCTGCCCGCGCTTTCATCATCGTGGGGGGCGGGCGGGGTGGACGCGGCGGGGCTGCCAGCGCTCCGCCGGACATCTACCGCACTGACGACTCCGGCCGTAGCTGGAAGATGGCGAATGCCGGTCTGCCCCACAGCGCGGCGCACGCCATCCGCGAAGATCCCGAGAATCGCAACCTGGTGTTTGCGGCCCTCGATGCCGGCGTGTTCGTCTCCTTCAACGGCGGCGATGAATGGCAATCGCTGGAGCTGAACCTGCCGGCCGCCTCCTGCCGCGATCTGGCTATCGAGCAGAACGATCTGGCAGTGGCCACCTTTGGACGCGCCTTATGGGTGATCGACGATATCAGCCCGCTGCGTGAACTCGCGGCGAAGGCGGCGGCCGTCTCTTCCTCGAACGCCTACCTGTTCGCCCCCGCGCCGGCGGTGCGGATGCAGTGGGACACCTATACCGATACGCCGCTGAATCCCGATGTGCCCGCCGCGGAGAATCCGCCCGACGGAGCCGTCATCGACTACTATTTGAAATCGCCCGCGCCCGGGGATCTCACACTCGAAATCTACGATTCCGCCGGCAGCCTGGTACGCTCCTATGCGAGCACTGGGGCGGCCTCTTTGGGGTACAAGGTCAATGTGCCGGAACTCTGGCTCGCGCCGCCCTCTGTGCTGCCGCGCGGCGCCGGGCTTCACCGCTTCGTCTGGGACTTGCGCTATCCCGATCCGGAGGCGATTCTCTATACCTACTACGGCATCCACGTCAATTACTTCGAGTACACCCTGGCCGATCACGCGATTCCCCACAACACGCCATGGCATGAGCCGCAAGGGCCTATGGTGGTGCCGGGCCGCTATGAGGTCCGGTTGACGGTCGGGGGCGAGACCTTCCGGCAGCCGCTTACGGTGAGACTGGATCCACGACTGAGCGCTTCGACGCAGGATTTGCAGCAGCAGTTGATCCTGGCACGGAAGATAGCCGCGGGCCTGAACGTCACCTACGCGGGCTACAACCAGGTGGCGCAACTGCGGGCCCAATTGGAGGGCCGGTTGGCCACGCTGAAGCAGTCGGGAAAATCGCCGGAGACGCTGGCCGCCGCCGAAGCGCTGGACGCCAAGGCCGCCGGGTTGAGCGATGCCGCAGGACCGCCCGCGGCGTTCGGACCCACCCATCGGGATCTGGCGCGCTTATTGATTGCGGTGGACCAATCCGACACAGCGCCGGCCAGCATGCTGGTCGAAGCGTTCGCGGGCATGTGCCAGGAGACCAGGGCGGCGCTCGCGCGTTGGAGCGATCTTCGCACCGGCGACCTGCGGCAACTTAACGCGCTGCTGGCGCAACAATCGATACAGAAGATCGAGGAGCCGAAAGCGCCGCCGGAGAGCCCCGACTGCGGCAGTTGATTGTTCTTCTATCCCCCGGCCCCTGGCCCCCGGCCCCCGGCCCCCCGGCCCCTGGCCTCTGGCCCCCGGCCCCTATTACTGCACCTGGTAGGGGATGGTGACGTCCACGGTCTTCGGCGGGTAACAGGCTTTGTTGCTGCAGGCCTGGTAGCGCAATTTACCGGCGGCGACGCCCGGCCCCGCGGGCGCGTTGGGCGCCACCTTGAAGTTCGCCGTCAAATCGAAATTGCCGGTGAACACCGATAGCGGTTTGTCTTCAAAATCGTACTTCTCCTGCGAGGCTTTGGGGTATACCACGGTCCCGCCTTCGAGCGCGCCCAGGCTGCCTTTATCCCACGTCAGCCTGAGGGGAATCAGATAGTCCTGGTTGGGCTTGTCGCTGTTCACGTGATAGCCCGAATCCACCGATAGCGGAATCTTCACCTGCACCGCGGCATTGCGTTTGCCGGCCACCTTCTGAACTTCGCCGACCGAAAGGTGCCCGTTACTTTGCGCCCACAGGGACGACAGGCAGAAGGTTCCGGCTATTAGCCACTTTGGGAGCATCCTGGAGAAGCTGTTCGACGCCATTGACAATATCCTTTTTGTTTACGAGCCCGACATGGACCGCGGCGATCTTTCCTTCCCGATCGATCAGAAACGTCGTGGGAAGCGCGTCCACGCCGCCATACGCTTGCGCCGTGGCATCGGTGCCCATCACAATGCGATAGTTGACGCCTACTTCGGCCAGGAACGGCTTCACCACTTCCCATCCCTCATCGTCCATGGAGACGCCGAGCACTTCAAAACCCTTGTCTTTGTGGTTCCGTTCCATGTCCGTGAACCAGGGAATTTCGATGCGGCACGGACCGCACCAGGTCGCCCAGAAATCCAGAACCACTACTTTGCCCTTGTAATCGGAAAGGTGTACCACCTTGCCGTCCCCGTCTTTCAAAGCGAAATCGGGAGCTACGTGGCGCTGGTCCAGGGGCTTCAATTCGGAGGCGGCACTCACCGAACTGCTCAGGTCAGCGCAGCCGGTAAACCCCAGCATGAATGCCGTAGCGCAAGCGGCGGTGAGACGGAAGAGAGTCACAGAATCTATCCTGATCCAATTATAACGATAATCGTCCGGTTTCAAGTGTTGCAAGAAACCAGCGGCGCCGGGTGCGGCGCGGATTTCCGGCAAGCGTGAACTCCGCATGGCCGGCGGCTCCGCCATAGAGCCACGCCGCCGTATCGCAGAAGCTCTCGCAGCAGTACAGCCGCCAAGCGCGGCTGCGCCGGTCGATATCCCCGGCGCCCAGCAACTCTTTTCGCCATTGTGCGGACCAGCCCAGTTCTCCGCGGCGCCCCCGGCGCCACTCCGCGCCTACGAGCGCTTCCCAGGAATGCCGCGCGGAATTGCCCAGGCGCAGCCAGACGAAGTGAAACAGTTCATGAACCAAAATCCGCGGAAACTCGGCGCGCGTGCAATTGAAGACGATGCGGCGTTCGCGCAGAAAGGAACCGGCGTGAACCGGTCCGCGGCGGTCGCGCAAACCGGAAGCGCGCTCGAGGCGAATCGGCGCCCCGCTGAGTGTGGGCAGGCGCCGGGTGACGGTGCGAATCGCGCGAGAGAGGGCGGGATTGGCCAACTCGTCACGAATCTGTAACGCGTTATCGGTTGAGCGGCGGGCGATTGGCATAGTAGAGTCGGGGAATGGACCAGTTTAAACTCGAATGGCTGCCGCCGACACGCGAAGGGTTTCACATCTTGAAAGTGACTGGCCCGTTCACCCTGCCTGACGTTTTCGAATTTCAGAGCGTGATTCGAGATGACTCCTCGCCGGTTACGTTGATTGACCTGCACGACGTACCTTATATGGATTCGGCCGCCCTGGGTTCCCTGCTCGGTTTTCACGTTTCGTGCCAGCGGGAATCGCGGAAGTATGCCCTGGTCGGCGTCGCGGATCGGCTGAAGACGCTGTTCCGGGTCGCCGGCGTGGACGGGATGCTCACGATTTATCCCACCGCCAGCGAAGCCGAAGCGGCGCTGAGCGTAGACGCCTGACGCGCGGCTCCGATCGGAGGCACGACCGTAAGGGAGTGCTCTATAGTTTGAAGAGTTCGCGCAGACGGCGGGTCTGCACGCGGCTCACCGGCACTTCGGTGTGCTTTTTGTCATCCATGCGCAACTGGTAGCTGGATTTGAACCACGGCACCACTTCCTTAATCCGGTTGATGTTTACCAGGTAGGAGCGGTGCACGCGCCAGAACAACTCGCGGTCCAGGCTGGCCTGGAGGTCTTCGATGGTCCGGTAGTTGGAGTGCCCTTCGATGTTGGTGGTGACCAGGGTGATCAGCCCGTTATCGATGGTGGCATAGATCACGTCGTTGGCGTCCACAATGAAGTTGCGGTTGTTCGCGCGCACCAGCAGTTTGGTCTTGGGAGCCGCGGGGGCGGTCTTGGGAGCGGCCGCGGCATCCGGCGTTTTTCTGTCCTGAATGGTGCGGCGGACGTGTTCGATGGTTTCGGCCAGGCGGCCCTTGTCCACGGGCTTCAGCAGGTAGTCCATGGCCTTCAGGCGAAACGCTTCCACGGCGTATTGATCGTAGGCCGTCACGAAAATGAAATACGGTAGCTCGATATCCTTTTCACGCAGCCGCCGGACTACGCCCATGCCGTCCAGACCCGGCATGTGCACGTCCAGAAATACAATATCCGGCTCCATCTGCTGGATCATTTCGACAGCCTGCAAACCGTTGGAACCTGTTGCAACCACATCGACTTCCGGGAAATCTTTGAGCAGGTAGGAAAGCTCGTCGCAGGCGAGTTGTTCGTCATCCACGACAATAGTCGTGAGTGTAGCCGTCGCGCGATCTCGCATGGAGTTGGTATTATAGCATTTCGACTCTGAAGGAGACTTTCATTGCCCAATCACGACAACGTCCAAATTGCGCCCGCGGAAGGCAAACTGGGAGTGCTGATCCCCGGTATGGGCGCAGTGACGACGACGTTCATCGCCGGCCTTGAGGCCATCAAGCGAGGACTGGGAAAACCGATCGGTTCTCTGACCCAGATGGGAACGGTCCGGCTCGGGAAGCGGACTGAGGGGCGTAGCCCCGCAATCAAGGATTTCGTGCCGCTGGCCAGGCTGGAAGATCTGGAAGTCGCCTGCTGGGACATCTTCGACGACAACGCCTACGAGGCGGCGGTCAAGGCGGGCGTCCTGGAAATGCCGCTGCTGGAACAACTCAAGGAGCCGTTGACGGCCATTAAGCCGATGCGGGCGGTGTTCGACCAGAAATTCGTCAAGCGCATCACCGGTCCCAACGTGATGAGCGGCGGATCCAAGATGGATTACGCCGAGCGCGTTATGGACGACATCCGAAAATTCAAAGAACGGACCGGCGTCTCGCGCCTGGCGATGATCTGGTGCGGGTCCACCGAGGTCTACCACGAGGCCGCGCCGGTGCATGCCACCCTGAAGGATTTCGAGTGCGGGCTGCAGCAGAACGACCCGGAGATCTCGCCCAGCCAGATCTACGCGTATGCCGCGCTGAAGCTGGGGATTCCGTACGCCAACGGCGCGCCGCACCTGACCACGGACATGCCGGCGCTGCTGGAACTGGCCCGCAACAACAACGTGCCGGTCTGCGGCAAGGATTACAAGAGCGGCCAGACCTTCATGAAGACCCTGATCGCGCCCGGGTTGAAGTCGCGCCTGCTGGGGGTAAGCGGCTGGTTCTCCACCAATATTCTGGGCAACCGGGATGGCGAGGTGCTCGACGATCCGGGCTCGTTCCGGTCGAAGGAAGTCACCAAGAGTTCGGCGCTGGAATATATTTTGCAAAACGAGCTGTATCCCGATTTGTACAAGGACCTCTACCACAAGGTGCGCATCGAGTATTATCCGCCGCGCGGCGATGCCAAAGAGGGCTGGGACAATATCGACATTTTCGGGTGGCTGGGCTACCCGATGCAGATCAAGATTAACTTCCTGTGCCGCGATTCGATTCTGGCGGCCCCCCTGGTTCTGGACCTGGTGCTGTTCATGGATCTGGCGCAGCGCGCGGGCATGCGCGGCATTCAGGAATGGCTGTCGTTTTACTTTAAGGCGCCCATGCACGCGCCGGAGCTTTATCCCGAGCACGACGTTTTCATCCAGCTCATGAAGCTGAAGAATACCTTGCGGTGGATGCGGGGTGAAGACCTAATTACGCACCTGGGACTGGAATATTACGATTAATCGCTGTATCTTTTGAAAGACGCGGAGCGGGGGTGGAAGTTTTTTTCGCACCGCCGCGTCTTCAGTTGTCTAGGAGAGTATGAAAGTACTGGTCATCGGAGGGACTCTATTCATTGGCCGCCTTCTGGTTGAAGAGCTGGTGAAGGGGGGCCACGACGTTACGGTCTTGCACCGGAAACCCAAACACGATTTTGGCAAGCGCGTAGACAATATCATGGCTGACCGCAACGACCCGGAAGCTATGAAGGATGCCCTGTCGACGCGAAAGTTCGACGTGGTGTTCGACACTGCCTACGATTGGTCCCGGGGCACGACGGCGCCGCAGGTAGAGGCCGCCGTCCGGGCGTGTGGCGACCGGCTGAGCCGGTACATCTTCATGTCCAGTGTAGCCGCTTACGGAGACGGCCTGAATCACAAGGAAAGCGATCCGCTGGCGCCCGATTATCACGCCGATCCGTATGTCCGCCACAAGGCCACCACGGAGCGGCTGCTCTTCCGGATGCACTCGCAGACAGGACTGCCGGTGGTCACCTTCCGGCCTCCTTTCGTCTATGGCGCGAACACGAATTATTACCGCGAGCAGTTCTTCTGGGATCGGTTGCGCGCCGGCCGGCCGGTGATCATTCCGGGAGACGGCCACCGCCTGATGCAGTTCGCTTACGTCAATGACGTGGTGCAGGCCATGATTCGCTCCATGGACGAGCCCAAGGCCGTGGGCGAGGCCTTCAACATCGGAGATACCAAGCCGCTGACGCAAGTGGAAGTGGTCGAAAAACTGGCCCGCGTGGCCAACGTGGAGCCGACGCTGGTGCGCGTGCCGCGTGACCTGATTCAGCAGGCCGGCGGCAGCGCCATGGAAGAGCCGTACTACTTCGGCGAATATTTCGATCTGCCGCCCATCACCATGAATATCGGCAAGGTGACGCGCGTGCTCAAGATGAAACTGACGCCCTTCGAGACGGGCTTGAAGGAAACCTACAAGTGGTACACGCGGAACCATAAACCTCGCACCGCGGGGTTCGAATTCGACGATAAGGTTCTGGCCCTGGCCAAGACTGGTTGGCCGGCAAGCGTGTGACGAGGCGGAGCGCCGCCGGCCCGCAATGAGGCATATGAGCACTGCCCGCTATGTCTACTGGCGCCACGGGGAGCACTGGCTTGGATACCTTGAAGAGTATCCCGACTACTGGACTCAGGGTGCAACCCTCGAAGACCTGCGGGATCATCTGAAGGATCTGTTCAGGGATTTGACCAGCGGAGAGATACCTGGAATCAGGCGGGTAGCCGAGCTTTCGCTTGCATGAAGCGACCGATCGCGTGAAATTGACGAGACGCTTGCCAGAAGCGTCCTGAAAAAGCTCAGCGATTAAGGACTTCCTTCACCTTCTCCGCCAGAGTCGCGGCGGTGTAAGGCTTCTGAATAAAGCCTGCCAGCCCTTTGCCCGCGAAGCGCTGGACGGCTTCCACCTCGTTGTAGCCGCTGGAAAGCAGCACGCGCACCTTGGCGTTGATCCCCTGCAACTGGCGCAAAGCCTCCTCGCCGCTCACTCCCGGCATGGTCAAATCGAGCAGAACCAGCACGATCCCGCCGGCGTTCTGCCGGTACACATCGATGGCGCTGGACCCGTCTTCGGCGGTGACTGCGCGGTAGCCATAACGCTCCAGGGTGTGTTTCGCGGTCTGCCGGACCAATCTCTTCGTCGTCCACCACCAGCACTGTTCCGGTTCCGGCCAGGCTTCCCGGGAAACTCGGAGGTGTGCTCGCTCACGCGATTTTCAGAAGCCGGAAACAGCACCTTGAAGGTGGTGCCCTGCCCGGGCTGGCTGTACACCTTCAGTGCGCCTTTGTGGCCGCGAACGATGCCCAGCACGGCGCTCAAGCCGAGTCCGCGGCCGGCGAACTTGGTGGTGAAGAACGGATCGAAGATGCGGCTGATGGTCTCCTCGCTCATGCCGCAGCCCGTGTCGTGCACCTCCAGCGAAACGTAGTCGCCGGGACGAAAGCAGTTCGCCGGCGCTGGACATGGTCTCGATGTAATGCTCGTCCACGGGCTGGATGCTGGTGCGGATCAACACGGTGCCGCCTTCCGGACCGATCGCCTCCGCGCCGTTGATCACCAGGTTCATGACGATCTGCTGGAGTTGCCCGGGGTCGGCGTCGATTCCCGGCAGCCGTTCGCCCAGTTGCTGCCGGAGGTGGACGGTTTTCGGGATCGAGGTCTGCACCAGGCCGCTGATTTCGCGAACCAGCAGCGGAGAGGTCGACGGTCCGCATCACGAATCGCCCCTTGCCGGCGTAGGCCAGGAGTTGCCGCGTCAGGTCGGCGGCCCGCTCGGCGGCCTTCATGACCTCTTCCAGCAGCATGCGATTGGGGTGATGCGAAGGCATGCTGTCCAGCGCCAGGCTGGCGTTGCCCAGGATGCCGGTGAGCAGATTGTTGAAGTCGTGCGCCACTCCGCCGGCCAGCACGCCGAGGCTCTCCAGTTTCTGGGTATGGCGCAATTGCTCTTCGATGCGGCGTTTCTCGGTGATGTCGGTGTTGATCTCGAGATAGCCGGCCGGTTGCCCATCCGGGCCGGTGCGCAGCGCCCAGCGGCTCAAGACGCGCAGGTGCGTTCCGTCGCGGTGCGTATGGATCAGTTCTCCCTGCCACCGGCCACTCACCCGCAGCTTCTCTTCGATCTGTTCGAGTGGGGCGGGAAACACCGTCTGCAAAAGATCGTGCGAGCACCGGCCTGCCGCTTCGTGGCGGCTCCATCCGTACATCTGCTCGGCGCCCGAGTTCCAGAAACGGATGGTGCCGTCGAAGTCGAGCGAGAAAATGGCATCGTGGGCCAGGTCCAGCAGTTGCGCCTGTTCCCGGACGCTGCGCTCGATCTCGCGCCGGGCGTCGGCGTTGCGCCGCGCCTCTTCGGTGCCCTGCCGCACGCGGTTCTCGAGTTCCTCGGTGGAACGCATTAGTTCTTCCTGCCGGCGCCGCACCAAGAAGGAAATGGTACTGACCACAAAGGAAAACGCCAGCAGCACGGCGAAACGTCCCAGATCGAGGGGCCTGAAGCGGACTGGCCGTGTCGAGAACCAAGGCGCCACCACGTATGTCAGGAGCGTGCAAACCACCAGGCCTTGACCGTAGCCGAGCCATGCCGCTCCCAGAATGGCGATAAAGTAGAAAAGCCCGTACAGGACCGAGGCGCCGAACCCGAAGGCAAAGCGAGTCAGGAAGGCCAGGCCAGTGAGCAAGGCGAGCAGCAGCAGCGCGGCCGCATAGCGAAGGAGTGGGTCGGGAATCCGTTTCAACCGCGGGTAACTTCTGCAGACGGGAGTGTCGGCGAGGTGAGACATGGGAGCGCGGCGGCCCGGCGCAACTAAATTCAAAACCATATTACAGCGGGAAGCATCTATTAATTTGGAGATTTCCGGCGGAGTGGCAGATTATGCACAAAGGACGGTACCGCGAATGCCGGAAATGTGACACTCGCGCGGTCGGCGCAAATGCTTGGGAGCATTTGATTTTGGGGTGCGAATGGCGCGCCGCCCCTGCTATAATCGTAACCAAATAATCCTTCTTATGCCTCTTAAGCCTTTCGCACCCAATAACGGCGCGGACAAAAAGATCTTTCTGCTTAAGCCGCGTGGCTTCTGCGCCGGTGTCGTCAGGGCCATCGATGTGGTGAAAATCGCCCTGGATCTATACGGTCCGCCGGTGTACGTGCGGAAGGAAATCGTGCATAACAAGCACGTTGTGGACGAACTGCGGGACGCCGGAGCGGTCTTCGTCGAGGAACTGGATGAGGTGCCGGTGGGCGCGCGCGCGATCTTCAGCGCGCACGGTGTTTCTCCATCGGTGCGGCGGCAGGCCCGGGAGCGGTCGCTCCACGTGATCGATGCCACCTGCCCGCTGGTGACCAAGGTGCATCTGGAAGCAGTACGGTTCGCCAGGGACGGCTATACCGTCGTACTGATCGGCCACAAGGACCACGACGAAGTGATCGGCACCCTGGGCGAGGTTCCCGAGAGCAGCTTTCTGGTGGAGACGGTGGACGATGTGAATCTGCTGGAACTGCCGGACCCCACCCGCGTGCGCTACCTGACCCAGACCACCTTGAGCCTGGACGAAACACGCGACATCGTGAACCGGCTGAAAGAGCGCTTCCCGCTGATTCAAGGTCCGCCGGCGCAGGATATCTGCTACGCCACCGAGAACCGGCAGATGGCGGTAAAGGCGGTATCGGAGTTCTGCGATCTGCTGCTGGTGGTGGGCTCGCAGAACAGTTCGAATTCCAAGCGCCTGGTGGAGGTGGGCGACAATTTCGGCGTCCGGTCCTTCCTGGTGAACGATCGCAGCGACGTGGACCCATCGTGGCTGGAAGGTGTGAAGAACGTGGCCGTGACGGCCGGAGCGTCCGCTCCCGAGCACCTGGTTGCGGAGTTGATCGAATTTCTCCGCGAGCGCGGTTTCGACAGATTGGAAGAAATTGAACTGGTGGACGAAGACGTGCGGTTTTCCTTGCCGTCCGAACTGATGATTTCGATCCAATGAGCGCCCCGGTACAAGTCGGGAACACACTGGAATTCGCCGCGGACCAAGGCGCGGCGGCGCGCCGCCTCTTACCTGGCCGACTTGCAGGAGCGCGACGGACACTGGTGCGCCGAGCTGACCGCGGACACCACGCTCGAATCCGACTACATCCTGTTCCAGCTCTGGCTGTATCCGCCCGTGGAAGGCAAATGGAATCCGCCCTCGCGGCTGCTGATCGAAAAAGCCGTGGCGGCCATTCTGGAACGGCAACTTCCCGACGGCGGTTTCAATATCTACGTCGGCGGCCCGGCGGAAGTCTCGGCGTCGGTGAAGGCCTATTTCGCCCTGAAACTGGCCGGTCTGGCGCTGGACGACGCGCGCATGGCGAGGCTGCGCCAGCGCATTCTGGAACTCGGCGGCATTCAGGCGGCCAACAGTTACGTCAAAGTCAACCTGAGCCTGTTCGATCTGTATCCGCGGCAGTTCTGCCCCAGCATTCCACCGGAAATTGTGCTGCTGCCGTTCGACTTTCTATACCAGATGTCCTCCTGGACGCGGGCCATTGCGGTATCGCTTGCCATCGTGCATTCGGCCAACCCGCGCCGTCCGGTGCCCGCGGGTTTTCACCTGGACGAGATCTGGTCCCCCGGCGTGAGCCCGGCGTTCCGCAGGGATTCGCGCCGGGCGACCTGGCACAA
Source organism: uncultured Solibacteraceae bacterium (assembly GCA_963748795.1). Classification (GTDB taxonomy): domain Bacteria; phylum Acidobacteriota; class Terriglobia; order Bryobacterales; family Bryobacteraceae; genus Sulfopaludibacter. Next base: position 5,169 of record CAVVLD010000020.1, on the reverse strand, counting down.
CACGTTTCTGACCATCGACCGGATGCTCAAATGGTGGGAGCGCAGCGGCAGCAAGCCGTTGCGCCGGAAGGCCATCGAAAAGGCGCAGCGAGTGGATGATCGACCGCCTGGAGCATTCCGACGGGTTGGGCGCGATCTATCCGCCCATGATGTATTCGGTGATGGCGCTGGATGTTCTGGGCTATGCCGGAAGACCATCCGCTGCGCGTGGAGACGCTGCGCCAGTTCGACGACCTGATGGTGGACGACGGCGAGCGCTTCTTCTTCCAGCCCTGCTTCTCGCCGGTCTGGGACACCGCCATCGGCGCGTACGCCCTGGCGCAGAGCGAGCCGAAAAGCACCGCCGTGCGCCGCGCCGCCGACTGGCTGCTGGCCAGAGAAGTCCGCCGCAAGGGCGATTGGAGCGTCAAGCGTCCCGAGACCGAGCCTTCCGGCTGGGCATTCGAATACAACAACGAGTTTTATCCGGATATCGACGATACCGCCATGGTGATGCTGGCCCTGAGCGAAGCCGCCGGATCCAATCCCGCCGCGCAAAAGGCCTGCCACGAGCGCGCCGTCCACTGGCTGCTCGACATGCAATCGAGCGATGGCGGCTGGGCGGCGTTCGACGCCGACAACAACTGGGAGTTTCCTGAACCAGGTTCCCTTCGCCGACCACAACGCCATGCTCGACCCCACCTGCGCCGATATCACCGGCCGCGTGCTGGAAGCGCTGGCGGGCGCACGGTGTGGACCAGCGAACATCCGCGCGGTGCGGCGCGGCGTGGAGTGGCTGGTGCAAGCAATCAGGAGCCGGACGGCAGTTGGTACGGCCGCTGGGGCGTGGCCTACATCTACGGCACCTGCTTCGCGCTGCGCGGCCTGGCCGCGTCCGGGGAAAGCGACCGCGAGGCGCACATGCTGCGCGCCGGCGAATGGCTGCGCTCCATCCAGAATGCCGATGGCGGCTGGGGCGAAAGCTGCGCCAGCTACGACAACGGCAGTCTTCACCGCCGGCCCGAGCACGCCTTCGCAGACCGCCTGGGCGATGCTGGGCCTGATCGCCGGCGGAGACGCCGGACAGCCTGAGCGTGCAGCACGGCATCGAATACCTGCTGGAAACGCAGCGGGCCGACGGAAGCTGGGACGAAGACCTGGCCACCGGCACCGGTTTTCCCAAGGTCTTCTATCTGAATTACCACTTGTACAAGGATTATTTCCCGCTGCTTGCCCTGTCTTCGTTCGTGAAGGCCGCGCGCTACAATTCGAACGGATAACACTATGAAATTTCCTCTCTCGATGATCGCCGGCATGGCCGGGTACATTTACAGGAACAAGAAGAATCCGCGGCCGGAGTGGCAGAAGAACGTTGCCCCGGCGGCCGGATGCCTCCAACCCGTTCCGCATCCTGCCCCGCCAAGACCGGCGAGAAGCGCCAGCCGCATCCCATGATCGACCGCGCGCTTCCCGATCGTGCTGATGCTCGAGCCGCTGCACGCCTGCAATCTGACCTGCACGGGCTGCGGGCGCATCCGCGAGTACGAATCCACCATCAGCGAACGCGTGCCGCTCGAAGAATGCCTGGCGGCGGTGGACGAGTGCGGCGCGCCCATGGTTTCGATCTGCGGCGGCGAGCCGATGATGTATCCGCAGATCGGCCAGCTGGTGGCGGGAATCCTGGAGCGCAACAAGCACATCATCCTGTGCACCAACGGGATGTTCATCAAGAAGCGCCTGCACGAATTCACGCCCGACAAGCGCTTCTACTTCAACGTGCACCTGGACGGCATGGAGAAGAATCACGACATCGCCGTGGAAAAAGAAGGCGTCTTCCGCGATGCCATCGAGGGCATCAAGGCCGCCAAGGCCGCCGGTTTCATGGTGTGCACCAACACCACCGTCTACAAAGAGACGGACATGGCGGAAATCGAGGAGCTGTTCGAATACCTGAAGCAGTTCGACGTGGACGGCCACCAGATTTCGCCGGCCTACGGCTACTCGGCGGTGAACGATCGCGAGATTTTCCTGACCCGCGACGACGTGCACGAGAAGTTCCGCGACTTCGACCGCATCGCCAAGAAGTACAACGTGCGGCAGACGCCCGTCTACATGGAGTTCCTGAAGGGCGAGCGCGAACTGCCCTGCACCGCCTGGGGCAACCCCACCTACAACATCAAGGGCTGGAAGGGCCCCTGCTACCTGATCACCGACGGGCACTACAAGACCTTCGAAGACCTGATGACGCAGACGCCCTGGGAAAGCTACGGTCCGGGCAACGATCCGCGCTGCGAGCACTGCATGATGCACTGCGGTTTCGAGCCTTCGGCCGCGTTCGGCATCAACGCGAAGTTCACCGACAACTTCAAGATGCTGAGCTGGATGCTGCGGTGAAGCTGGGGGTCAGGGATGGGGGTCGGGGGCGCCGGCACTCGATCTACTCCGCCCACCCCTAACCCCCGCCCCCACCCCCGCCTTTATGAAGCCCGTCCTGGTCACCGGCGCTTCCGGATTCCTCGGCTGGCACGTGGCGCGGGTGCTGCTGGAACGCGGGTATCCGGTGCGCGCGCTGGTCCGGCCGGGCAGCCGTGTCGATGAGCTGGATGTCGAGCGGGTCACCGGCGATCTGCGCGATGCCGCGTCGCTGGAACGCGCCGCGGCGGGATGCGGGCTGGTGTTTCACGTGGCCGCCGACTACCGGCTGTGGGCCAAGGATCCGCAGCGAGTTGTACCGCTCGAACGTAGAGGGCACGCGCAACTCCTGGAGGCGGCGCGCAGGGCCGGCGTGGAGCGCGTGGTCTACACCAGCACCGTGGGTTGCATCGGAATTCCCCCCGGCGGCATCGGCGACGAGAGCACTGCCGGTCACGCTGGAACGAGATGACCGGCGACTTACAAACGCTCCAAATTTCTGGCGGAACAGGTGGCGCTGGAATTCGCGCGCAGCGGCTTTCCCGGTGGTGATTGTGAACCCCACGGCGCCCATCGGCGATCACGACGTGAAGCCGACGCCCACCGGAAAGATCGTGGTCGATTTCCTGAATGGCGATATGCCCGCCTTCATCGATACCGGTCTGAACGTGGTGGACGTGCGGGATACCGCCGAGGGCCACCTGCTGGCCTGCGAGCGCGGGCGTACCGGGGAGCGCTACATCCTGGGGTCGGAGAATCTGACGCTGGCGCAGATTCTGGCAGAAGCTGGCCGAAATCACCGGGCGCAAAGCGCCCAGCGATCCGGCTGCCGTACGCGGTGGCCTGGTGCGCGGGCGCGCTGCAGCACGGCATGGGCGGGACTGACCGGCACGCCGCCGCGGGTTCCGCTGGACGGCGTCCGCATGGCGCGCAAGAAAATGTGGGTCACGCACGAAAAGGCTCGCCGGGAACTGGGCTTCCAGCCGGGTCCCGCCGATACCGCGCTGGCTCGCGCGGTGGAATGGTTCCGGCGGGCCGCATGAAACTCCTGGTGGTGGCTTCCGACCCGCATGGAGTTCGCGGGCATTCTGAAGCGTGCCAAACGCACGCGGTCCCCGACTGGTACTCCTGGGCGGTCACGCAGATGCTGCTGGCGGCCGATGGCGTGGGTGCGCAATGCGCCGCGGCAGCGGTGGATGCGGGCCTCTGGCTTTCAGCCGGACGCTCTGGTGAGCACCGGATTCTGCGGAGCGCTCGACCCGCGCCTGAAGATCGCGGATATCGTGGTCGGCTTCCGGCGTAGTCTCTTCGGGCGGCAGGATGTATGCAACGTATCCGCTGACCGGCGGCATGTCCCTGCGTGATCTACTCGGCGGACCATGTAGTCCAGACCGCGGCCGGGAAGGCCAAACTGGCTGCCTTGGGATTCGGTGCGGTCGAGATGGAGGCGGCGGGAGTGGCCTCGCGGGCCGAAGCGCTCGACTTGCCGTTCTACTGCATCCAGGCGGTGAGCGACCTGGCGGGGGAAGACATGGCGAATGATTTCAATCGGACGCTCACGTCCGACGGTCACTTCGATACAATAAAGCTTTTACGAGATTCATTCGCGTCAGTCCGCTGGTCCGGATTCCGGAATTGCTCCGGTTGCGAAAGCGATGTGTCCGGGCAGCGCAAGCCCTGGGAGAATTTTTTGCCGATTGCCGATTCTGAAGTGAGCGCCATACCTGTGACCATGCACGCCGCGGTCTATCGCGGCAGCGGTATCGGTCGAGTGTGGACGAGATCCCGACCCCGTCAATCGGGCCCGGCGAAATTCTCATTCGTGTCGAAGCCTGCGGCATCTGCCACACCGATCTCAAGAAGATCGAGCACGATCTGCTGGCTCCGCCGCGGGTGTTCGGGCATGAAACGGCCGGTGTCGTGGCCGCGGTGGGCGCCGGTGTCACGCAGTTTCGTCCGGGCGACCGCGTGGTGGCGTTCCATCACATTCCGTGCCTGGAGTGCTTCTACTGCCGGCGCAGGAACTACGCCCAGTGCGCGGTCTACAAGAAGGTGGGAATCACGGCCGGATTCGAACCCGCCGGCGGCGGCTTCGCGCAGTATGTGCGCGTGATGCCGTGGATCGTGGAGCGCGGCGTGGAGCGGATTCCGGAAGGCGTGTCCTTCGAGCGGGCCACCCTGGTGGAGCCGTTGAACACCTGCCTCAAGGCGGTGGTGCAGTGCGATCCGCGTCCGGACGAGTTCGTAGTCGTGATGGGACAAGGGCCTATCGGCCTGATGTTCACCATGCTGGTGCATCGCACCGGCGCGAAACTGGTCCGCTACCGATACCATCCCCGAACGCCTGGCCGTCTCGGCGCGCTGCGGCGCGGATTACTGCTGGGATCCCCGAAACAGTCGATGTGGCGTCGCAGGTCAAGGCGCTTACCGGGGGCCGCGGAGCCGATCTGGTAATTGTGGCTGCCTCGGTGCCGGATATCGTAGACCAGGCCATCGCCTGTTCCCGGCCGGGATCGCGGATTCTTCTTTTCGCACAAACTTCGGCCACCGAGCGAATCGAAGCATCCGGAGCAGACATCTGTGTGGGTGAAAGAGCATTGTTCGGGTGTTATAGTGCATCTATTGATTTACAAAAGGAATCCGCAAATCTGGTGTTTGGCGGGGAACTCCCTGTGGAAGAGTTAATCACTCATCGCCTGCCCTTGGTTAAAATCCGTTCAGGAATTGATTTGGCATTGCATCCCGGACCTAAATCGTTGAAAATAAAGCAATACATGG
>CAVVLD010000019.1:0-21716 GCA_963748795.1 uncultured Solibacteraceae bacterium | reverse complement strand
GGACTGGCATTTTCCAAGGTGGTTCCCAATATCGCCCACCAGGGCAGCATCCAGTTCGGCGTTCCCACCTTGCAGTGGCTGTTGCAAGCCGCCATCTTTCCAGGCACCCGCGGCGGGGATCTTTATCTGCATCCGGTGGCGCGCGCGGCGTGGGTAGGCACATTCGCTACCGCCATGAACCTGCTGCCGATCGGGCAACTGGATGGCGGCCATATCCTGTACGCGTTCTTTCCCAACTGGCACAAGCGCATCTCTGTGATCATGTGCGGCGCGCTGCTTACGCTGGGGGTGGTCCTGCTGCTCATGGGGACGGCGTGGTATGGCTGGATCGTTTGGGCCGTGATCCTGTTCTTCCTGGGACGCCGGCATCCCATGGTTTACGACAATTCGGAGCTGGACGCAGGACGTAAGAAACTGGGGTGGATTGCCCTGGCGGTTTTCATCCTCTGTTTCGCATACGCCCCCATCATCGCCGGCGGACTGTAAGCCGGCCATGAAAATCACGGCCACCATCATCACCCTCAACGAGGAGCGCAACATCGCGCGGGCCATCGAAAGCCTGCGCTGCTGCGACGAAATCCTGATCGTGGACAGCGGCTCGGTGGACCGCACCGTGGAACTTGCCGAAAAACTCGGCGTGCGCGTGATTGAAGCCGGCTGGCGGGGATACGCCGGGCAGAAAAACTGGGCCGCGGAACAGGCGAGTCACGACTGGATTCTGTCGCTGGATGCCGATGAGGCCCTCAGCGAGCCTCTGGAAGCCGAAATTCTGGCGCTCAAAAAGACCGGCCCGCGCTTCGATGCCTACACCATGCCGCGCCTGGCCCGCTATCTGGGCCGCTGGATTCTGCATTCCGGCTGGTATCCCGACCGCAAAGTGCGCCTGTACGACCGCCGGAAGGCCCGCTGGATCGGCGATTTCGTGCATGAGAGCGTGGTGCCGCAAGGAAAACTGGGCCGCCTGGAAGGCAACATTCTGCACTTTACCTGCGAATCGCTTTCGGAACACGTGAAGACCATGGACCGCTACACCACGCTGGCGGCGCAGGAGGTGGCGGCGCGTAAACTAGCCGTGCCGCTATCGAAAATGATCATTGACCCGGCCTGGACGTTCCTGAAGACTTATTTTATCCAGCGGGGATTCCTGGATGGTGTGGAAGGGCTGATCATTGCTTATATGGCGTCCTACTACACGTTTCTCAAATACTCGAAAGCGAGAATCATGAGTTGATGCGCGTTCTGCACCTGGACGCGGGGAAGGAAATGCGGGGCGGCCAGTGGCAGGTACTGCGTTTGATCGAAGGGCTCGCGGCGGCAGGCGTGGAGAGCACCCTGCTGGCGCGCGCGGCTTCGCCTTTGTATCGGGAGGCCAGACGGCTGGGGTGGCGGGTGGAAGCCATCGGACTGACCAGCGCGGTGCGTTTCTCGCGGCAGCACGACGTCATGCATGCCCATGACGCGCACGGCCACACGCTGGGAGCGATTGTGCGCGGAGCGCCGCTGGTGGTGTCGCGGCGCGTGGCATTCGCGGTGGGCTCGCGGTGGAAATATGGCCGCGCGCGCCACTACCTGGCCGTGTCGGAGTTCGTGAAGGGAGTGCTGGTGCAGGGCGGCGTGGCGGAGGAGAAAATCAGCGTGGTGTACGACGGCGTGCCGCTGCTGGAAGAAGCGCGCGGCGCGAGCGTGGTCACTCCGGCGACGGCCGACGCGTTGAAAGGCGCTCCCCTGGCGGTAGAAGCGGCGCGCCTGGCCGGGGTGGAATTGCTGCTCTCCACCAACCTGGAACAGGATCTGCGGCAAGCGGGAATCTTTGTGTACATCACGCACAGCGAAGGGCTGGGGTCGGGCGTGCTGCTGGCCATGTCCGCGGCGGTGCCGGCGATCGCCAGCCGGGTAGGCGGTCTACCGGAAGTGATCCGTCATGGCGAAAACGGATTGCTGGTGGAAAATTCCGCGGCAGCCATCGCCGATGCCATCGGGCAGTTAATCCGCGACCCGGAGCGGGCACGTCTTTACGGCCACGCGGGGCGTCAAACAGTCATCGAACGCTTCACGGTGGACCGCATGGTTCGCCATACTATGGAAGTGTACCGGCGGGTGATCTCTTGATAGAAGCCATTATCGCCTTCGTATTCGGCCTCCTGATCGGCAGTTTTCTGAACGTCTGCGTGCACCGCTGGCCGCGCGGGCGCAGCGTGGTGCGGCCCCGCTCGCATTGCGTGCGCTGCCGCAAGATGATCGCCTGGTATGACAATATCCCGGTGGTCAGCTACCTGGTGCTGGGCGGCAAGTGCCGGCATTGCGGGCGCAGAATTTCGCTACGTTATCCGCTGGTGGAACTGACTACCGGCGTGCTGTTCTTCTATTTCGTCCTGTCTCTGGGCGTGACGGTAGCGGCGCTGAAGATGTGCGTCTTTTCAGCCATGCTGATAGGGCTGCTATTCAGCGACCTGGAGAAGCGGATTCTGCCCGATGAGTTCACCCTGGGCGGAGTGGTGATCGGCGTCATTTTCTCGGCCTTCGTCATGATTCCCGACCACACCGCGCAGATGCTGTTCTGGCTGTTCGGCTTTACCGTCACAGGCCGCGTGCAGTCGATTGCCGAGTCACTGCTGGGGTCGGCGCTGCCGGCCTTTGTGCTGTGGGGCGGCGGCTGGCTGTACTTCAAAATCCGCCACCGCGAAGGGCTGGGGTTCGGGGACGTCAAACTGGTGGCCATGGCCGGTGCATTTCTGGGTCTGGAAGGCGCGCTCTTGACGCTGATTCTGGGCTCGATCGCCGGATCGATTCTGGGGTACGGCTTTATCAAACTGGCGGGGAAAGATACCGCCACTTACGAACTTCCGTTCGGCACCTTTCTGGGCGCGGCAGGACTGCTTATCGCCGTGGCCGGACACAAAGTTCTGAGCGGCATGTAGCACTCAGTTATTTGTAAGTGGGGCCACTCCAGCCGGCAGCAGTGCAATGAATCAGCGTCACGACACTGGAACGGACCGGGATGGTGACCGGCTTAGCGCATTTCGGTAACGCTGCGGCTACTACGGTGACCGCATGGCTGCCGGGCGATACCACAAACGTGTAATTGGTGGACTGGTTCATGAGCTGTTTATCGATGGTAATGCCCGCGCCCGGCGGATCGGACGTGACCGAAAGTCTGCCTGGCATTTGAGGCCGCTGCGGGGACAGAGCCGGGACGATCATCAGGATGCCGCACAGTATCTTCATGCTAATCCGTCTGAACCAAATCCCGCCGCACAAAGTCCGCGAAGAAGAATACACCGAGTAACATGGAATGAAACTGTTGTTGCCGGGGCACCTGGAACATATCCAGTTCCAGGGACCCGATTGAAGTCTCAATGGCCCACTCCACGTTCTGCGACGATATATATCCCCAATAGAGTGAGACGCAGACACAGACGGCGCTCAGGACGGCAAGCCAGATCCGCGGCCCGGTATAGCGGCGCTTATCCCCCCGGGTCAGAAACAGTCCCAGCGCCGCCAGCAGACCGGTGCCGAGCGTGGTGAGCAGATTGTTCACAGACGCATACGCGTCCTGGGCTTTGCTGAGCGCCGCCGGATCGCTGGGCGGTGCGATGACATACGGCTTGGAGTTAATGTAGCCGGTGTATTTCCACATGACGATGGCCAGCAGAATCAGACCGGCATAGAAGAGCCCGCTAACGATGGCGGGCCGGGCGATGCGGCGCTTGGACTGGTTCATAGCATCCCGACTTTCCGGGCAGTATACACCTTTTCAACGGTGCATGTTGTCGATGCGGGCGCGAGCCATGTCGCTGTAGAAGGTGTTTTTGTCCCCCGCGGCGGCGATCACTTTCTTCAGCCACTCGGTGGTGGTCAGCCAGTCGCCGTGGCGCCAGTACACCTGCGAGATCTGGTAGCGGAAGGCCTGCATGTTCTCGTCTTTCGGAAACGCCTTCTCGTAATCGTTGAAGGCAGCGAGCAATCCGGCGACGTTTCTGGGGTAATCCGTGTCCACCGACGCGAGCCAGAGAAACACCTTGCGCTGCATGGCCACGTCCGCGGCTTCGGTTCCGGGAAACTCCTGAATCACGCGATCGTACCAGGCAAGACCCAGATCGATATTCGGCAGCAGCCGGGTCTCGACCGAGAATTTCCTCTCGCCGCCCACCCAAAAGTCGCCATTTTTGATGTACGAGCGGGCTACCACCGAATCGATGGGCGGGTCGGCGACCTTGCTGTAGACTTCCTGAAGCTGCGTGAACCGGTCTTTCAATTCCGCGGCTCCGCGCGATTGCGGATACCCCGCCACCAGCCTTTGCCAGTCATCCATGGCGGTGGCGAACGAGCCGTCTTCGAACGACATCTGGCCCATGTAGTACAGGGCTTCGGCTTTCTCTTCCGGCGGCGAAGAAGCGGTGTGCAGGATTCCGATGTACACTTCCATGGCACGGCCCTTCAGCCCGTGAACGTATAGGTCCCGCGCCCACTCCACATCCTGGGCGTGCAGCGCGGTTGTCAGCATACAGGCAATGGTCAGAGTGAGTATCTTCACGCCCTGATTCTAAGCCCGGCCGGGCATCGCGAAAATAGCTCTTTCTGGCGATCATGCTACGCTCGTGCACAGCGGGATACTGCATGGTGACCAACTCTCCCGCGCGGTGGCGCCTGCTGCTTCGGGCGCTGCGCGCGCGCAATTACCGGCTGTTTTTCGAGGGGCAGACCGTCTCTCTGATCGGCACCTGGATGACTCGCGTGGCTACGAGCTGGCTGGTCTACCGTCTGACCAATTCGGCCTTTCTGCTGGGCCTGACCAGTTTCGCAAGCCAGATCCCCATCCTTTTTCTGGCGCCGTTCGCGGGTGTGTGGGTGGACCGGTGGAACCGTCATCGCACACTGGTGGTCACTCAGATTCTCTCGATGCTGCAATCGTTCGCCCTGGCGGCCCTGGCGCTGACGCACACGATCACCGTCTGGGAGATTCTGGCGCTGGTGCTGCTACAGGGCATGATCAATTCGTTCGACATGCCGGCACGCCAGTCCTTTCTGGTGCAGATGATCGAACGGCGCGACGACTTGGGCAACGCCATCGCGCTCAACTCCTCGATGGTCAACGGCGCGCGCCTGATCGGACCGGCCGTGGCCGGTGTGCTCATCGCCGCGGTGGGGGAAGGGTACTGCTTCCTGATTGACGGCATCAGTTACATGGCCGTGATCGCTTCGCTGCTGGCCATGCGGGTGGCGCCCGCCGCCGCGCGCGCGCAACGGCGGGGCGTCGGTACGGATCTGAAAGAGGGCTGGCGTTACGTTCGCGAATCCGCGCCCATCCGCTCGGTGCTGCTGTTTCTCACTCTGGTGAGCCTGGTGGGTATGCCGTATACGGTGCTGATGCCCATCTTCGCGCGGGTGGTTCTGGGCGGCGGCCCCCATACACTGGGATTTCTGATGTCGGCCGCGGGAGTGGGCGCGCTTGCGGGCGCCATCTCGCTGGCCATGCGGCGAAGCGTACTGGGGCTGGGTAGAGTGATCGTGTGGTCCTCCGGTCTGTTCGGCTTGGGGTTGATCGGCTTCGGACTCTCGCACGCTCTGCCGCTGTCCCTGTTGGCAGTGGCGGTGGCGGGATTCGGCATGATGCGCCACATGGCATCGAGCAACACCATTCTGCAGACCATCGTGGAAGAGGACAAGCGCGGCCGGGTGATGGCGTATTACTCGATGTCGTTTCAGGGACTGGCGCCCTTCGGCAGCCTGGCCGCCGGCGCCATCGCCGCCAAGGTGGGCGCGCCATGGACCATCGTCGGGGGAGGGGCGTTGTGTCTGGCGGGCGCCGCATGGTTTTCCTCCCAACTGCCGGCGATCCGCCGCGTGATCCGTCCGATCTATGAGGAATTGGGGATCCTGCCCGCGATCCCGGCTGCTGAGGAATGAGGCGTTCGTGGCCGAGTCTCGGTTGCCACGCGTCGCGGGCAGATTCGCCGGCGATGCGATTTGCGAGGACGTGAATCTCTTGAGGGTCTGCCTAAGGATTTCACCCGGATGAACGGGCGGTTGACTCTCTTCGTGACAGGTGCTCCGATGAGCTTGCGGAGGCGATCCGCAGGGGGCCTCCCCCAGCACACGAGCATGTCTCCTATCCCCACCCCGGCGTACCCGTTCGCGACCAATCTGCAAACCATCTCAACGACTACGCTATGCGCGATCTTAGCGGTATCTTCGCTGACCGCCCAAGTCCATCGCGGACTGCCGCCGCCTATAGAGCGGACCGACCTGGTCAATTGGTCGATTCAGTCTTCCGCGGCGGTGAGGGAAACAGGCGATGTTATCTCGCTCCCGGGCTACGATGCACAGACCTGGTATGCCGCGCACGTGCCCACTACCGTACTCAACACTCAGGTGAGCGGCGTAATTTTCCCCGATCCCACTTACGACATCAACTTTCAGAAACTTCCCGGCGCCCTGTACGATTCCGGCGATAACTTCCTGGTGGATCCGCAGCCGCCTGACAACCCCTACTTAGTTTCCTGGTGGTACCGCACGCAGGCAATCGTGCGGCGGCTGCCGGTCGGAAACCGAGTCTGGCTCAATTTCGATTCCATCAACTACCGCGCCAACATCTGGCTCAACGGCAAATTGATCGCCGATTCCACTCAGGTGGCCGGCATGTACCGCGGCTTCGAATTCGATGTGACCATTCCGTTATGCCCGGTATCAACGCGCTCGCCGTGGAAGTGATCCCGCCGCAGCCGCACGATCTCTCGCTCTACTTCGTGGACTGGAATCCTATGCCGCCCGATAGCGACATGGGAATTGTGCAAAGTGCATACCTGCTCACCACCGGACCGGTGTCCGTGCGCAATCCGCAAGTGGTCAGCACACTGAGCCCGAGTCTCGATCGAGCGCTGCTAACGCTGTACGCCGATCTGACCAACGGCAGCGGCCAGGCGGTTCAGGGAACGCTGACGGGGACGATCGGCAGCATTTCATTTTCGAAGAACATCCAGCTTGCCGCGCACACCGCCAGCCGGATTTCGCTCACACCGCCGGAATTCCCGCAGCTCGTCATGGCCAATCCGCAGCTCTGGTGGCCCGCCGGGCTCGGGCCGCAGACCCTCTACCAGATGCAGATGCAGTTCGAAACGAGGGGCGCAGTCTCCGATCGCGCGTCGGTGGAATTCGGAATCCGCCAGGTCTCCTCGCAACTGGACCAAAACGGGCACCGCCTCTTCTTCATCAATGGTAAGCGCATTCTCATCCGCGGCGCGGCCTGGACGCACGACATCATGCTGCGCCAGGATCCGGAGCGTGAAGAATACGAGGTGCGTTATGCACGCGACATGCATATTAATGCGTTGCGGCTGGAAGGCAAGATGTTCGACAATCACCTCTACGAACTTGCCGACCACTATGGGGTCTTGATCATGCCCGGCTGGTGCGTGGGGGCATTCGAAGAGTGGGATCTTTGGACCGACGAGCAATTCACTATCGCGCGCGAATCGATGCGCTACCAATTGCGTCAACTGCGCAATCATCCCAGCGTGTTTGTGTTCCTCTACGGCAGCGACAACGCGCCTCCACCGGTCCGCCGAGCAAATGTATCTGCAAGTTATGGCCGAGGAGAACTGGCCCAATCCCTATCTCAATTCCGCGGCCGACCACACAACTCCCGGTTTCGGCCCGAGCGGAGTGAAAATGACCGGGCCGTACGACTGGGTCGCGCCCAATTATTGGCTGATCGATACGCGCCGAGGCGGCGCCTGGGGCTTCATTACGGAAACCAGCCCAGGCCCTGCGGTCCCGGTGAGCGCCAGCCTGAAGCAGATGATGGCGCCTGAGCATCTCTGGCCGGTGGGTGATTCGGTCTGGAACTTCCATGCCGGATGCGGCGGCTTCGCACAGACCAGTGACTTCACCACGTCCCTGGAGAACCGCTACGGTGCCGCGAAAGATGTCACCGACTACGCAATCAAGAGTCAGTTAATGACTTATGAGGGCCAGCGCGCCATGTTCGAGGCGTACGGCCGTAACAAATACACCTCGACCGGCATTATCCAGTGGTTGATGAACACTGCGTGGCCCGGCTTGATCTGGCACCTTTACGACTACTACCTGCGGCCCGGCGGCGGCTACTTCGGCACCATGAAGGCCCTGGAGCCGGTGCACGTGCAGTATTCTTACGACGATTCGTCGGTCGCGGTGGTAAACTCGCTCTACCAGAGATTCACCGGTTATAGCGTAACGGCCCAAGTTTATAACATGGACCTAACGCCGATGTTCGCCAAAACCATGCCGGTAAGTATACCGGAAGACAGCTCGACGCGCGTATTCTACTTACCGCGGATCGCCCGATTGTCCCGGACTTATTTCGTAAGGCTGGTATTGAATGACAGCAGCGGCAACGTGGTGAGTTCCAATTTCTATTGGCTTTCCAGCCAGCCCGACGTTTTTGACTGGAACGCCCCGGATTATCCCTATGCACAACTGATGACATATGCCGACTTCACCGATTTGCAGAACCTCCCGCCCGCCCAAGTGAGTGTCAATTGGACCTCAGGCACTGCCGGCGCCGAGCAGGTGGAGCATATTACGGTGCAGAATGAGTCGCAGAGCCTGGCCTTTTTCGTCAATCTTACGATATTAAAGGGCAGAGACGGCGGTGATGTTGCGCCGGTCTTCTGGAGCGACAACTATATCCCCTTGTTGCCCGGTGAATCTCGAGTTCTGACCGCAACTTATCCCAAAAAGCTGCTTGGGGGCACCATTCCCTATATTCAAGTCGCTGGTTGGAATGTGGCTACCGGGTTAGTCGCGGGCCAGTAAGGTAAAGCTTGCAAGAAGTGCGTCTTGAACAGCCAGAGAGTGGCATTGATCCGCCACCCAATGACGAACGCGTCAGCCCTCGGCGCGAAGGGCGCCGGCCGGATTGACCCGGCTGGCGCTGACCGAAGGTGCATACGCCGCCAGCAGAGAGACCGCGCCGAGCGCTAGCAGCACCAGCGCGCACACCAGCGGATCCCAGGAGCGGATGCCGAAGATCAGGCCGATGGTGACACGATTCAGCGCCGCCGCCAGGGGGACTCCCGCGAGCGTTCCCAGCAGCGTGAGGCGCAACGCCTGCTTCACCACCATCCCCTGCACGTCGAGGGGTGTGGCTCCCAGGGCCGCCCGAATGGCCAGTTCGCGCCGGCGCTGCTGCACGGAGAAGGCCATCAGGCCGTAGAGTCCGGCGGCGGTCAAAAGTACGGCGACCGCGGCGAAAACGCTCAGCAGCGTCATATAGAACTGCGTGCGCGCCGAAGAAGCGGCAATGGCTTCATGCATAGTCCGCACGCGCCCCAGCGCCTGGCCGCCGCTCAAGGCGGCGAGCTCACGCGGGATACGGGTCAGCGCCGCGGGCTGGAACCCGTCTGTGCGAACGGTCCAGATCAGCGGCTGGAGGCGATCGTTGCGGGCGTTCATCCAATCCGACACCTGCGCCACGGGAACGTAGAGCGAGGGATCCCGTTCCATTCCGGCATCGCGGATATCGGCCACCACGCCGATCACCTGGCGCGGCATATCGCCCGCCCCGGTGTCCAGGCCCTTGCCGATGGTGATGAACTCGCCGATGGGATTGGCGTCCACCTCCTGCCAGTATTGCTTCACCATGGCGCGGTTCAGCACGACTACGCCGGCGGCATTTTCGTCGTCTTCTTCCGTAAACACGCGGCCGCGCAGCAGGCGGATCTGAAAGGTGCGGAAGATGCCCGGCGGGAGAGACACTTCGCCACGTGGCGGTACCGTCGTAGCGGCCCAGCAGAAAGTGATCGTTCTTCAGAATGGTGAAGGGCATCGGCAGACCCGCCACCAGGGGCAGAGTGCTGGTGACGGCTACCGCCGCGAGCCCGGGAACAGCGGACAGCCGGCGCTCCCCGTGGCGAAACAGATCGGCCACCGCCGCGGCGGTTTGAAATCGCGGATGGTTCAGCGCCATCTCCACGGTGAGCACGTTGCGTTCGTCGAAGCCGCAGTGGATCGCCCGTTGGGCCACCAGGGTCCGGATCATCATGCCGGCGCCAGTGAGCAGCACCAGCGAGACTGCCATTTCGGCGGCGGTGAGCGTGGCGCGCCAGCGTTGACGGCGCGAGTCCCGGCTGGATTGGGCAATCCCGTTCCTGACCAGGTGCAGCGCCGAAACCAGGCTGCACACACCGGCCAGCAGGGCCGATACCGCCACCGTAAACAGAATCACCCGGCCATCCAGTGCGATGGCCGAACCGTTGGCGCCGATGCGCGGCAAGTCCGCGGGGCTGACAGCCAGGAATGCCCGCACGCCGAGATGGCCCAGAAGCAGGCCCGCAGCGCCCGCGGCGAGAGCCAGCAGCAGGCTTTCGGCCATGTACTGGAGCAGCACCTGCCGGCGCGCCGCGCCCACCGCGATGCGGATGGCCGTTTCGCGAGTACGCCGCCCGGCGCGCGCCAGCAGCAGGGTGGCGGTGTTGGTGGCGGAGATGGCCAGCACAAAGCCAACCGCACCCATCATCAGGTAAAGCGCGGGCCGCACATCGCCCACCACGGCATCGCGCAGCGGGATTGCCCGGAACGCTTCCCCGTGAAGGACCGGCGCGCCGGATTGCGAATTGGGTGGGTATCGCCGCAGGAATGCGCCCAAGCTTTCGCCAACTCGTGTTGCGCCTCCGCAAACTCACGCCGCGGCGCAGGCGACCGATAACGCGCACCCTGCCAAGAGATGATCCACGGAGCGGCGATCGGCGCGAAGCGGCAGCCAGAGGTCGGCGGCGGACTCCAGGCGCGCCCCGGGCGCGAGAACGCCGGGCACGTGGTAAGGCGCGTCGTCCAGCATGATGACACGGCCGACAATTGTGGAATCGGAGCGGAAGAAGCGCTGCCCAGCGTGCCGGCGCTCAGGATCGCAACCTTGGGCCCCTGGGGAGTGTCTTCGAGAGGCGGAGAAGCTGTGGCCCAGCACGAACCGCGCGCCGAACAGAGGGAAGTATTCCGAGGAAACGCGCGCGGCTTTGAGCGGTATGGATCGCTGCTCTTGCGAGAGGCTGACTTCCGGCGCATCGACGTCAGCAGCCGCCAGCGATTCGAACGACGACGTGGTGTCGCGCCGAAGAGAAACTGGGGGATGGAAGAGAGCTTCTGTTCGCCGACGTTGGAGGTGGTGATGAACTGCACCAGGCGATCGGGGTCGGGATAGGGCAGCGGTTCCAGCAGCACCTTATCGACCACCGAGAACAGCGCGGACACCGTGGCGATGCCGAGCGCGAGAGTGGCCAGCGCGGTGACCGCGAATCCCGGATTGCGCCACAGGGCGCGGGCCGCGCTGTACAGGATCATCGCGAGCTATTGGATGGCGATGCGGTCGTACTGGCCGTAGGCGGACATATCGCTGAGAATGACGCGGTCGCCGGGTTCGAGGCCGCTTTTGATTTCGATCACGTTGACTGAGCTTCGGCCGAATTGAATTTTTACGCGGGTGGCGTGCCGGCCATCGGGATCGAGCTTGAAGAGGGTGGCCTCGCTGTTGGCTTTCGCGAAGACCGGCCGGCCGACGTAGACCACATTGCTCATGCTTCCGATGGTGACGGTGGAATCGATTTGGCTGCCCAGGGGGGCGCCAGCCGGGGGCGGAGCGAGCAGCGCCAGGTCCACGGTCACGATGCCGTTGGTTACACCGGTATGGACCGTCTGCACCTGCGCGGCGATTTTCGCGTCTGGCCGCAAAAATTGGATCTCGGCCATTTGGCCGGCGTGCAGATCCTTCACCTGGGTCTCCGCGAACTTCGCCTGCGGCCACGTACCGATGAAGTGAGGGTGCCCAGTCCGCGCACTTCGATTTTGACGTCGCCTTGTTTGACGGTATCGGGCCAGACGGTACTGAGGTTCAATACCGGTTCCTGTGCGGGCGTGGGGCTCTCCGCGCCGCGGCCACGCGCCCGGCGGCGATCAGCAGAGCGGCGCGAAGAGAGCCAGAGCCGCTCCCGCCGGGTATCGTGGTGCCGCCGCCCGGGACGGGTTCGCCAGCCGGAGAATGCGATTGCGCAGCGAGCCGCCGGTGGCCGCCATGGCCTGCGCGTGCGCCTCGCGGCAGATTCCAGCTCGGCCAAAGCGCGCGCGTAGGTGAGCACGTCGCCCCGGTCGCCGCCACCGCCAGGTCGTCGCAGCAGTGTTCGCGTTCGGTGCGGATCTGGCGCGAGACCCACCAGACGGCGGGATGGTAGAACAGCACGGCCTCGGCCAGGCTCTGCAGCAGGTTGACCAGGTAATCGTGGCGGCGAATGTGCGCCAGCTCGTGTGCCAGCAGGCCTTCCACCTGTTCCGTGGAGAGTCCGGCCAGCGCGCCCACCGGCACCAGGATGACGGGGCGCAGCCAGCCCATCGCCATGGGCGCTTCGATCCGCGTGGAAGCCCGCAGGCTCACCCGCCGGAGCACGCCCATGCGCTTCATCAGGGGTGCGAGTCTGGCTTGCCATTCCACGGGCGCGAGCCTGGCAGTCGCGCTCCGCAGGCGCGCCGTGATCAGCCAGCCGCCCAGGAGCCGTATGGAACAGCCTGCTACGCCCACCAGCCACGCCAGGCCGAGCCAGGGCGAGACTTGCTCCCACGTGCCCTCCAGGGGCAGGGAAGAGGATGCCCCGCTACCCGGCAGGAATACCGCGCGAGCCGCGGCCATGCCCGCCGAGGCTGCGCCGCTGTCATTCCCCCAGCATCAGGAAGGTAACCACGGGAGCCGCCGTCATGACGGCCAGCGCCAGGCAGGCGGACGCGTAGCGGAATGACGCGCCCGATGCGCGCGCGCGCACCACCGCGAGCAGCGAGCGGCCACCAGCACTCCCTGCCACAGGAAATGCAGCAGGGTCCAGCCCAGCCGGGCCACCCAGGGTTGATGAAATAACACTTGCAATGGACTCATCGCGATGCTCCTTTCCTTTTTTCGAGTTCGTCCAGCATCTGCCGGATCTCCTGCAATTCTTCCCGCGTGGCGGGTTGCGCCGAGAGGGCGCCCATCACCAGGCTGGCGGCTGACCCTTCGAAGGCGCGCCGCAGCAGGTCGGTGGCAATCTGTCGTTGCGTCTGTTCCTTGGGCAAACCGGCCTCGTAGACGTGCGCCCGAAACCGTTCGCTGCGGGTGAGCAGCCCCTTTTCCGTCATCAACTGCATCTGCTTGAGCGTGGTGGTGTAGCCGCTGTCTTTGCCGAGCGCCTGGTGCACTTCCCGGACCGTGGCGGGGCCGATGCGCCATAGGACGGCGAGAATGTCCAATTCGGCGTCGGTGGGCAGAGGAGGGGGAACCATGTCCGGAGCATACTACGAGCGGAGTCGTATGTCAACGATTAAAATCGTACTTGTAAAACGGTCTGGGCCGCACGGAGGAAAACGAGAATCGAGACTGTACGCTGCGCGGCGCCAGCTTGACACCGCCGGCAATTAGAATCACAATGTAGATAGTAATCATGCTCGGCGAGTTCGAATACCTGCTGCTCAGCGCGGCCGCGCGGTTGGGCGAAGACGCTTACGGCGCTGCAATCCGGCAGGAGATAGAAGGCGCAACCAAGGCCGATGCTCGATCGGAGCGCTCTACACGACCTTGGATCGCCTGGAGGCGAAGGGCCTCGTAAGAACTTGGATGGGGGATCCCACGCCGCAGCGGGGCGGCCGTCCAAAGCGCATGGTCCGTGTGACGGGGAAGGGTGTACAGGAAGCGACGGCTTTTTACAACGCAGTGAACCGTGCCAGTCGTGGCGTTTCCTGGGCGGCCGATCGCGCCGGAGGCCGGTCATGATCGCGCTTCGGCTGGTGGTTGCTCAACGTTCTGGCCCGCGGCCTGGAACCGGCTGAACGCGACGTGGTACTGGGCGACGTGGCGGAATCCGGTGAGGGCATCTGGCGCAGGAATCCGCGATCTCCTGGGTTTGATCGTTCGCCGGCAGGCCGGTCTTGTGGACGTCTTGGCGGCCGTGGCTGGCCCTGTTCGGCGTCGGTTGTCTAGCAGGGGTGCCGTTGAGTCGAATCGCGTTCCGCCTCAACGTCGACCTCGGACAACAACTGATGGCGTACCACAAATACGGAGTGCACTTCGAGACCGGCTTGACTGCCGGGCAGGACCTGGCGTTTTTGCTGTGCCTGGCGGGTGCGTTGCTGGGCTGGTCATGGACGTGCGGGTTCGTACTGGGCTCGCTTTCCGGTCGTGCCGTGTGGCTCACGTGGTCAGTGTTCTACCTCGTGGTTCTGGATTCGGCATGGGCGCGATTCGTTTTGGCCGGCAATATCATCCTGCGTGACCCACGACCTCTGCGACTCTTAATGGTCACCACACTTCCGCTCAGCATCGCAGCCCTTCTGTTCCTGTTCCCTGCTCTCTTTGGAGCGTTTGTGGGCGTGCGGCGGCGGGTCCTACCGGTGCGCTACGCATACCTGCTGGGCTCGGTGATCGCCATCCTCACGATCCTCACGACATGGATGAGCGGCTGGTATGAGACTGCGCACGAGGTCTGGAGCGGCGGAGTATGGCCTCGGAGTTTCATGGCCAGTGCGGCTGCTGCCATTTCTGTTAGTAAGTTGGCCGGCCGCCTACCTGCTCGCTACCGCTTACCGGCAACACACCGGAGAGAGGACAACCACATGAATGCTGTGCCCGTTCGCATTGCCATGGTCACGATGTTGGCGGCGGCGAGCGCCATCGCTCAATCTACCGTCCGTGCCGCACTGCAACCCGCTCTGGAGCGTAAGCCCGCCGCCGGGTTCGCCCTTCGCGACGCTGCCGGCAAGAAGGCAAAACTCAAGAAGTATCGCGGTAAAGTCGTCGTGCTGGATTTCTGGGCCACGTGGTGTACTGGGTGCAAACGGGAGATTCCGTGGTTCGTTGAGTTCCAGCAGAAGTTCGGTACCAGACATTTCGCCGTAGTGGGCGTGTCTCTGGATGAAGGCGGCTGGGACGTCCTCAAGCCGTTTCTTGCCAAGGCTCACGTGCCCTACAGGATGGTGCTCGGAGACGATTCGATCACGCAACGGTACGGAATTCAAAATATGCCTGACACATTCCTCATAGACCGGCGAGGGAGAGTGGCGGCAGCTTACATCGCGGGCATCGTGGACAAAGACAACGTGGAGAGCAATATTCATGCGCTGCTTGCGGAGCGGTAATAGCCGTTGCCCGGACAGCGCGAATCGTGAGGTATTCCGGCTCAGGCAGCTTGCCAAGCACCTGCTTAAAAGCCTTTCGACACGAACCGAAAGAATTTCCAGAGACGTCCATTTACCTTGAGTTGCTCTTCTGTGTACGAGCCAAGGGAGTAGATGGAAATCTCACCCCGCCAAACGTGATGGCTGGCTCGTTGGCTTCTAATACTCTGACAAGCCATTCTCCTGGATATTCCTTCCACAGAAAGGTAGCTATCCCGCGGCCGACGCCATGGCGTCGAAACCTGCGCATGACAAAGAACTCATGAACATCATGTGCGCCAATACCGCCTAGCCACTCACCGCCCGATCCGATCAGCGCGAAGCCTGCGATTGAGTCGCCCACCTTGGCCAGGTAAGCTTCGTATCCTTTCTCCCAAACTGACGCCGTATCGTAGGCATAGCGTCCGTCAGCGCCGGGGTTAAGCTCGAACCACTCTGACATGTCGTAGCAGTAGTGCTCGGTCAGGTTCCGAAGCGGCCTCCGATTCAGGTCCCATCTTCGAATCGCGAGATCGGGGGGAGTCATGAAACTCAGAGACTCGAACCCGTGCGCAGCGCTTGTATTCGCGGCGCGCGGCTCTTGGGGCTATCCAGGCTGAACGAACGCGCATCGCCCAAATCGGTGCGAATGTACTCCTGCATATCGGCCACCGCCTTCCGCAAATCCTGGTTCTTCGGAACAACGGCAGCCACGCAATCGATTCCGCCGCCGGATCGTACTCCCACAGCCCGACGATGCGGCCGCGATCGAAAATCGGATGGCTGGGGAGGTCCGCGACGCCCGAAAGCGGCACCATTCCGCGGTCGCCATAGACCTTGCGCTCCAGGTCCCGCGCATCCAGCAGGCCTTTGAGATCCCGCCGCAGCAGACTCAGCCCGTCCAGGCTCGACGCCAATACATACTGCGCCCTCCCCGGTGCCTGGTAGGCCTCGAACCGTTCGTGATCCTCGGGCAACAGGAAACCCGCATCGCCCGCGGACTCCAGTTCGAGCGGCTCCATGGCCGCTTTACAGGCCTTCACGCCGAGTCCGGAGAACCACTGAAATTCCGCCGTGGTGGCCGGACCGATCCACGAGAAATACCGCCGTGCCAGTTCCGTCCGCACTTCCTAGGGGCGAGTTTATGGCCGGCAGTCGGATTGGGGCTCCACCGGGTGTATGCAAACCGCTGCTGGTCCAGGCGGCCGACCACCGGCACCCGGCGGATCTCGCCGGCCGATTGCCAAGATGCCAGAGCCAGGGGCAGGGTAGTGGACAAGCCCTTCTTTTTGCCCTCTTCACCCAGACTCCGCGCCGCCTTACCCACTGCCGCGCGAATCTCTTCCGGGTCCATCGGCTCTTTCTCCACGGCCTTTCGAACCGCGTCGCAAAGCTTGTCGACTTCCTTATCGGTCACCCCGAGTTTGTAGGCCACCTTCATCTCGCCGTCCGCGCAACTGCCACCGGCCTGCACGCCGGGCGAAACGTCGGCCGGCACCACGTAGGTGCAACCGCGTGCCGCCGGCAGTTCGTCAAATTCCAGGGCCGCCACGGCGCCATCGGCTGCCGCCCGCGACGTGCCCGCGCGCGCGAACAGCGTCAGATACGGACCTACGCCGCCTACCGACCGCGCCCATCCCGTTTGGCGCAGGACCTCGGCCGGCGTATTTCCCGCCAGCCGCCCGTCCAGCCCCTGACGATGAAACCGCCACGCCCGAAGTTTCTCGATCTGTTGCGCGCCCATGCTTGCGTCCCCCATGCGCTTTCCCCTTCACATCGGCCGCGTGTGTCCCTGTTGCCGGTAACGCTCCAGGAGTGTCGCGAGCCTGTCCACAACCTCCGGGCGAGCCTGGTAGAGATTGTGCAGTTCGCCGGGATCGCTCTGAAGGTCATAGAGCTGGCCCTTGGGACCGCCTTCGCGGGTTCGACGGTTTGCGGCGCGCTGAACCCTCCGGAGCCGAGCCCTTCCTCCAGCTTCCACTTGCCCTGGCGGAGGGAAAACATACCGCCGTTGGAGTGCATGACGATGTGGTCTCGAATGGGCCGCTGATTCTGCTCGAAAAACGCGGGGAGAAGGTTGAAGCTGTCTTCGCCGGCGTTCGCCGGCAGGGCGGCGCCCGTAACGGCCGCCACCGTAGCCATCAAATCCGCCAGAGTGCCCAACTCCTGGCTGACCGAGTTGGCGGGGATGTGGCCGGGCCAGCGGGCGATGAAGGGAATGCGATGGCCGGCTTCCCAGATGTCGGCCTTCTCGCCTTTCCAGTCGGCGTTGGCGCGATGGCGGATAGCGCTCGATGTCGCCGGGTTTCCAGTCGGCGCCGTTGTCGCTGGTGACGACAACGATGGTGTTGTCGTCGATGGCCAGTTCGTGCAGCGTGTCGAGCACGCGGCCGATCATGGCGTCGACTTCGCACGACATAGTCGCCGTAGTCGCCGGCGCCGGATTTGCCGCGGTACTCGGCGAGCGGCACCCACGGCGTGTGCGGCGCGGGCAGGGCGAAGTAGAGAAAGAAGGGCTGCTCTTTGTGCTGGGCGCGGTCGTGAAGAATGGAGACGGCTTTATCGGTGAGCGTGGGCAGGACTTGCGGGAACTCAAGATCGGGCGCACGCAGCCGGCTCGCCAGAAGACGCCGCGCGGCTCCTTGCTGCCGGGGTCGGGAAGGTCGGCTGCTCGACGACGTGGTCGTTTTCGAAGAAGAGATACGGCGCCATGTCGAGCGACGCGGGAATGCCGAAGTAGTAGTCGAAGCCGTGGCGAGTGGGGCCGGGGTGAGCGGCTTGGTGAAGTCGGTCCTCTCGGCGTCGCCGCAGGCCCAGGTGCCACTTGCCGACGCCCGCCGTGTAATAGCCGTGCTCCTTCAACATGGACGGGCACGGTGGTCGGCCGGGCTCGATCAGGTTCGGGGAGTCGCCGTTGAGCACGCCCTTTTTGAGACGCTGACCGCCAGGGGTAGCGGCCGGTAAGAATGCTGTACCGGCTGGGAGTGCAGACCGGCGCTGGAGGAATGCATGTCAGTGAAGCGCATGCCTTCCGATGCGAACGGTTGCAGTGGGGCGTGGGGACGGCGGAGTGCGGATTGTAGACGTCCATGTCGCCCCAGCCCAGATCGTCGGCGAGAATGTAAACGATATTCGGCCGCTCCGGTGCGGCTCGGAGAGGCAGTGCGGCCACGGCGCCGGTGGTCAGCGTTTCGCAGAAGGTTCGGCGATTCATTTTCGCTCCCTTCCGACAGTATCATTTACTCGTCCCGCAGCGCGATGACGGATCTACGCGCGTCGCGCGATGGGCGGGAAGCCAGCAGGCAAAAACCGCCACCAGCGTCAGGATGGCAGGTACCAGCACGAACGTGGTGGCATCCTGGGCGCTGATCACGAACAGCAGGCTGGAGACCGCGCGCGAAGCCGCCAGCGCCACCAGGGTGCCTGCCACTACTCCTATGGCGACCATGCGAACGCCTTCGCGCATGATCATCACCTGAATGTCGCCCTGGGTGGCGCCAAGCGCCATGCGCACGCCCAGTTCGCGCGTGCGCTGCTGCACCGAGTAAGAGATCACGCCGTAAATGCCGATGGTCGCCAGCACCAGCGCCAATCCACCAAACACCGCCAGCAGGTCCGCCGAAAGACGCTGCGCCCGAGAGACTCGCTGATGGTTCTGGAGGCCGATTCGGAATCCAGCACCAGGTTGCGGAATGAGCGCCCGAAGTTGACGCCGCGCGCCTGGCAGGACGGCGTCCGGATCGCCCCGCGTATGCAGGTAAATGGCGCCGTAGGGAAAGTAATACTGGCGGAACGAGAGGTAGCACATGGCCT
Organism: uncultured Solibacteraceae bacterium; assembly: GCA_963748795.1. GTDB lineage: Bacteria > Acidobacteriota > Terriglobia > Bryobacterales > Bryobacteraceae > Sulfopaludibacter. Next base: position 2,759 of record CAVVLD010000019.1, on the reverse strand, counting down.
GTGGCGGTTCACCGATGCTCAGGTAATTGGCGTTGCGCCCGCCACTCCAATGACGGAAACGGGCAGATTCTCGGGGAAGAACGAAATCACCTGGCCCGCCGGATCCTTTCCCGGCCAGGAGTTCTGCCGCCGCGGCCTCATTCACAATGGCCACGCGCGGGCCGGCCTTGACGTCCGTCGGGCTGAAATCGCGTCCACTCATGAGGCGCATCCCCACCGTCTGAAAGTAACCCGGCGAGATGATCGAGGTGAGCGTCACACGGCCCCGGCTGCTGTCCTGCCCTTGCAACACCAGGGTCCGGGCGCTTCCCACGCTGAATGGCACGTCTTTGGCGATAGCCACCGAATCCACGCCGGGAACCGCAGCCGCCCGCTCCAGTGCCACGCGATGGAATTCCCGGCCGCGCTCCTCGTTATATCCCTGGTCCGACAGGTTGAAGGAGATGACGGCCAGGTGGCCGGCGTCAAAACCGGGGTCAATCCGATTGGCGTTGAGCAGGCTGCGAACGAACAGACCCGCACCCACCAGCGCTACCAGGGATAATGCCATCTGGACCATGACCAGGATGGATCGCGGATGCCGAGCCGCCGGTGGATGCCGCCTCGCCGCTGCGCTCTTTAGATCGCTGGCCAGGTTCTTGCGAGTGGCGCGCAGGCCGGGAACCAGACCGAACAGGATCCCCGTGCCGAGAGAGACTGCGACGGTGTAGATCGAGGACCCGGGAGTCCAGGTCCAGGGTGAAGCCGGCATGCTTGAACGTGGGTGGGCGAATGGACCATAGAACATCGCGCGCCGAGCGGGCGAAAAGCAGGCCGAGGGCGCCGCCGGCTGCCGAAAGGATCACACTCTCCACCAGGAGCTGCCGGATCAACTGCCAGCGGCTGGAGCCAAGCGCCAGCCGTACCGTGATTTCCCGGCCTCGGCCCGCGGCCCGCGCCAGTTGCAGGTTCGCCACGTTGGCACAGGCGATCAGCAGCACCAGCGCCGAGACGATGATCAGCACGGTACCCGCATTCCGCACCAGGTCGCGAGTCTCAGTGGTGACGGCGGCTTCGCCGATGGGGGTCAGCTTGATCCGGCGGCCTCGGTTGTCGGCGGGATACTGCTGCTCCAACTCCTGCGCCAAGCCTTTCCAGGCCCGCTTGCGCCTGTGACATTCCAACTCCCGGCTTCGAGCCTGCCGCTACCGAGAAAATCAGCGCTCGCCGTTGGTTCACCCAGGCCGGAGTGGGATAGATCTGCTGGTACATCGCCATGGGCACCCAGACATCGGCTGCATAAATACTGTTGATTCCCTGAAAACCCGAAGGGGCGACGCCGACGATCATGTAGTTGCGACCGTTGAGCCGGAGAGACCGTGAAGTGACGCCGGGATCCCCGTCGAACATTCGCCTCCACAGCCCGAAGCTGATCACGGCTACCGGAGTGGCGCCCAGGCTGGCATCTTCCTCCGGCAGAAATCCGCGGCCGAGTGCCGGGTGAATTCCCAAGGTGCTGAAGTAGTTGCCGGAGACGAGCTGACCATGATGGATTGGGGATCGCCATGTTCGGTCAGATTGATCAGGATGGGGGCGTATATGATGAGCGAGCTGAAGACCTGGTTGCGCCAAGCCGCTGCGCCTGCTCTTTGAGGATGCCGTAGTACGGATCAGGGATGCGAACCGAGAGGACGTTGCGTCCAGCTTCGTCTTGCTTGGTACGTGGCATGTGTCGGGGCTTACACTACGCGCCCCTACCGTGTCAAGCCGCGTGTCAGTCAGGTTTTTCCGGCCCGGGCCGGCTGAACGGCTTCCAGAAGCCGGCGCAGCAGGCCTTCGCGAGCACGGCAGCCCGTATCCAAGGGCCGGGCTGCATCCCTTCCGCCTCAGCCGCTGCCGTGACCGCCGTCCACTGATCGTCCTTGAATCCAACGCTCTGGACGTTGCGGAGGTCGTCCGGCGCCGTCTCTCGCCCGGTGGCTTTCTGCGTGCGCCGTCGTGCCATAGCCGTCGAAAGGACATAAGCACTGCGAGCCCTTCTGCGACAAGGGCAATCAGCCCCATTGACAAACGTCAGGGGAAACCACTACGCTCCCCTACATGACGAACCAAGCAGCCCGCACCAAGCCAAAGTACCCGCCGCAGCCCGCAACTCTTTTTCGGGCAGCACTCTTGAACCTGCCGAAGTGTCTTTGCCGCTGGCGTTGACCTGTTGGGTCAGCACCGCACGGTAAGCGATCTGGTCTTCATGGCCGAACACGAGCTTGATCTCGCCAAGGAGGGCGACGTGCGATTGGCGGCACGCGATGCGGCGGCGATCGGGGCGTTCATCGAGCGCTACCGCCATGTGCGTTCGTGTCCGGTGCGTGGGCGTGAGGGGGACGATCCGTGCGGTGATCGCGCTGTGGTTGAGATTCGGCTGAGCCGCACCGTGGATGGCTACGGCCAACCAGTGATTCCCTGGCTGGATGCTTGCGAGGCGTGTGCAAGCTGGCTGGAGCAGACCAACCCCCATCTGCTGTCACGCCGCGAGGCGCTTCGGGGGCCAGCGTGAAAACTCAAGCCGAGATTGAGCGGCGGCTTGCTGCTGTACTAGCTGATGAACGCCTAGGGTATCCGTCAGCGACTACGTTCGAGAATGCAGGCTTGGCGCTGATTCAGGTAGCGCTGAAAACGGAACGCGATGTCCTGCGCTGGGTGCTTGGCGGTGCCGCATGACGAACCACGTAGCCCGCACCGACCCGAAGCCGCCCGTCGCTGAGTGCGCCTACTGCAGCGAG
>CAVVLD010000018.1:0-117088 GCA_963748795.1 uncultured Solibacteraceae bacterium | reverse complement strand
ACCGAACGCGATAAAGCGCTGACGTCGCCGGTGAGCGCGGGGCACGTGGTGGAGCGATACGGAGTGGCCGATCTCGATGCGGCGGGCCAGTGGATCGAGACTGACGCGTACGGCACCGTCTGGCAGCCCAAAGCGGCCGCCGGCTGGGTGCCCTTCCAAAATGGCCACTGGCGCTGGTACGATGCCATGGGCTATACCTGGATCAGCAGCGATTCGTGGGGCTGGCTTCCGTCCCATTACGGCCGCTGGACGCGCACCAGCGATTTGGGCTGGATCTGGGCCCCTTCGGTAAGCCAGGTATTCAAACCTGGCGACGTGTACTGGATGCGCGGCACGAAGATCGCCGGATGGGGACCGCTGGCCCCCGGCGAAAAATGGGATCCGCCCGCGCAGCCGCAGGAGTTCCTGAACGTGCACACCACCTGGGCCGCCTTTTCACCCGAAGCGCGCGCCATCGACCCGGCGGGCTACAAGGATCGTCCCAAGGAAGCGCTCACGGCCGCGGTGTTTCTCTCGTCGCTTCCCTTCCCCGCGTTCGTCACGGCGCGGCTGGAAGCTCTGCGGCCCGTAGTCAAGGCCGGCAGCACACGAATCGTGCCCTCTCTGCAGGGCGTCAGCTTTCAGGATTTCGGCGACCCGCCGCCGCCTCCGCCCACCATCGTGATCACCCCTGCGCCGCCTCCGCCGGTGGTGGTGATCAACAATCCGCCGCCCGACCCGGAGCAGGTGGCCGTGCCCTATGCCGTACCCTATCCTGTGTTGGCGGGAACGTTCAGCATGACCACTTCGGGCGGCCCAAAGAAGCAGCCGGCCCCGCAGCCCAAAACCTCCGCGCCCGCACCCCCGCCGCCGCAATCGGCCGGCCGAAGCGGCGGGAAATCGGGCCGGCCCCAGCCCCCCATTCTGAAGCCGAAACGGCCGCGTGACGATGGCGAACGCGCCAGCTATAACCAGGTGCTGAAAGACGCCGCCGACCCCGCCAAACAGCTCGTGGACCTCGATAACTGGTCGCGCCGCTACCGCGATTCGGACTACGAAGACGAGCGCCGCGTCCTCTATATGCAGGTCTTCAGCAAATTGAATCATCCCGACAAAGTTGTCGAAGAGGGCGGGAGACTGCTTGCCAAGGGCCTGGAGCAGACCTTCCCGGACCCGGCCGATGGCCCCACCGAGATTCTCAACGTCCTTTACCTGACCACGGTAAGCGGCCAGCTACTGCATAACCCGCACCATCCCGAAGCGGCCACCATTACCACCGCGGCGCGCCGGCTGCGCGAGTATCTCCCGGTCTTCTTCGCGCCGGAACGTAAGCCCGCCGACCTAAGTTCGGAAAACTGGCAACAGGCCCGGACCTTCATGGACGACGCCGCCAAAAAGACGCTGGCAACCGCGGCGCACTGGTCGCCAACGAACTAATAATAACCAAGGGCTGCGGTAGAGTAGGGCGCAGGCGCGTTGCGCTGTCGCACCTTTCCAGCGCCCCCTCATCGAACTGGACGTGCGGATTTCCCGCATCCAGCTCTCCGGCCATCTTCTTCCGGCGGCGTGCGCCGCAAACCTGGCAGATGGCTCACCTTCCCTACCATCTGGTACAGCCGACACCGTTTGTAACTGCACTGGTGTTTGCGGCGAAGCCATAACTGCAGCTCACTCTGCACGGCCCAATCGATCTGGTGAATTCTCTTTTGGGGCTGCCAGGAGGCAAGCCCCCTGGGCGGGGCATCTCATGGAAGACGCGACCGTTAAAGGGAGCGAGTTGCTACACTACCTCCAACTCGGCCCAGCCGGGCAGAGTGGCCGGCTTGTTGTTGAGGAACACGATGCGGCGCGTCTTGGGGAACGGCAGGTTGGTCGCAAGGGCGCGGTTGTAGAACTGGAACTGTTCCAGGATCTGGCGATAGTCGGCGTTGGTGGTGTCGAGCCAGGCGCTTTTGGCGGGCAGGCCGCCGCCCCAGCCCAGCGAGAGCAGGCACGAGCCCTTTTCGCGCGCGGCGGCCAGCTTCTGTTCCAGCTCGTCCAGGCTGCGGTCCAGCAGACCCAGCCCGGCCCACGAGGCGTACTGGCGCTGCAGCGAGAGCAGTCCCTGTGCGTAGATGTTGACCGATTCGAAGATCCTGGCGCGGTCGAACGATTCCGGCCAGCGCATGCTGCGGCGCACTTCGGGCTGCAGGAAGAATGTCCTCTCGTCCCATGCGCCTTCGAAGGAGGTCCCCGGCGTGGCCATTTCGGCGAATGCCGGAGTGCTGTCTTCGGGACGCGCGCCATCCACAGCGCCGCGCGGGCTCTGCTTCCAGCCCAGCGCGAAATTCGGTCGCCGCGCGGCTGTAAGCGTGGAAGTGCGCAGCAGATAGATTTTGAACTGACCGGTGGCGATGGGCGCGGAATCGCCCGCGCCGACGCAGACGCATCTTGTTGGTGCCGGCCGGTCCCAGGGCGCTCTCCTCCACGCCTTCGGCGGGACGCCGCGGCAGGCGCTCGCCTTTCACGCGGGCCAGCGTGCTCTGCAGCATGCCGTCGCGCCAGTTGGCAAAGACCATGCCGGTGCGCAGCGCGCCCTTGATCGCGGCGGCGGGCAGATACGGGCCGGATGCGCCGGCGGCAAAGGTGGGGATGTGCAGGCTTTCGCCCGCGGCGCGGTTCCAGTAGGCCGAATACGCCGCGCTCTCAAAGGGAATGCGGCGGCCGGCGAAGTTCTGCGCAAAACCGCCCCAACTGGCGAAATCCAGCTTCTCGGCGGTCTTGAGCTGATTGAGATAGCCTTCCAGCCGCGGCCCCTTGGCCAGCAGGCGGAAGATCCGCCACTGGTCGAGCACGTTGACGTGGTCCTTCCAGACCATGTAATCGATGGGACTCAGCTTGCGTCCATCGCCGACCAGCAGCGGCGTCAGACATGTGAGACGGTAACGCATCAGGTCTGGGTCCTCTCTCCGTTGGGCAGCGGAATGGAGAGCGCAAAGCCGGCGCGGAATACAGGATGGGCGAAGCCTTCCGGAGCGACATCGGCGGCGGCTCCGCGAGGCGCGCCCGCGGAATAGAGCACGGATCCCTCGGCGATCATCTGTACCTGTTTTTTCAACTCCCCGGAGCCTGCGGGGCTCTCCACGCGGCCGCCGCGGGCCAGCACGGTGTAATCGCCGCGCGCCCAATCCACGGCATCGTCCGCGGCGGGAGTGAACAGCGACAACAGCCAGAAGACGGGGGTTGTGGATGGGGGTTGGGGATGGGGCGTTGCGGCCGGCACGTCGGGAGCTGCCGACGCCGCAGGCACGTCGGGACCGGATACCATGGGAGCTGCCGGGGCCGGTGGCGGAGCTGGCGCGGCGGGTTCAGACGCTGCGACCGTCATCTCGGGACCGGACGCCGCTGCCGACATATCGGGATCGGGCGCCAGCGGCGGTCCGGGGGCCGGGTCCGTAGCGGGAAGCTCCGGTTCCGGCGGAGGCGGCAGCACCGGGTCCGGGTCCGGCGGCGGCAGTTGCGGATCGCCTTCCGCGGTCATGCGATTCTCAGCGATTTCCTCCTCGGAGGGAGGTGTTTCCTCGTGGCGGTTCTTGCATGGGTGGATTCTCCACCGGTGGTTCCTGCACCGGCGGTTCCACTGATGGTTCTTTCACCGATTCCGGCAGAATCATGTCGGGCAGCATACCCTCGATGAACTCGGGCGCTTCGGCACGGCCCCAGCCGCGCGAGCGCTCCCCGCCGAAGCCGGTATCGGCCAGCAGCCGGAAAGCGGCCTTCACGCGATCGGTCCACTGCTCCCGGGCCGCCTCGTCGCGGAAAGAGACCACGGTCCACAGACCGGAGCCCGGCCGAAATTCGATGCACGCCGTGGAATGCCGCTCTACCGCTCCGGTCAGCCGGTCCACGGCGGCGTTCCAGCGCACGCCGGTGCGGAACGGTCCCGGGCGCCCGGCGGGCACCAGGCACTCGCTGGCGCCATCCACGGCCCAATGATTCTCATCCAGCTTCTGACCCGCCAGAATCGCCTGCACGATTCCCAGCGGCACAAAGCGCGCGCTCTTCCAGCGCACGCGCGCCGACATGGATGCCGGTGAGGTGGGCGGCCAGATCGTCCGCGGAGGCACCACGAAGCCGATCTCGTCCAGGAACGGAAAGCAGGAGCTGAAACACACTGCCGACGTGCCCTGGCGCGCGGTGGCATCCAGCCACTCCTCCAGCGAGCCCAGCCGCCCCATGGCGCTGGTAATCGCCGAGTACAGCGAATCGCTGTGATAGATGAAGTCCACGCGGTTGCGGGCGCCCGAATCGGGTCCGATGCGCCAGGGTCCGGCGGGACGGAGTTTGACGACCAGTCCCGGGTTCATTACTCCTCGCGCAAAAAGGCGAATGCGTTCTCGTTTACGGCGCTCTGAATGGAGGCCAGCGTGGCGCCGGCGCCGATCTCTTTTTCGGCTGCCCCGGTGGCGTAGTAATTCCGGCCGCGCCAGACCAGCCGCAGCTTGGAGAAGCTCACCCGCCCGCTGCCTCGCGAACCGCCGCCGCCGAGGGCATCGTCTTCCAGCAGGCGCAACCCTTCCAGTACGCGCAGGAACAGGGGCGCATCCTCCTCGCAGAGCACATCCATCACCAGGCGCGTCTTGAAGCGCGCGCCCGCGGGCACGCGTTCCAGCGTCCGCGGATTGGCCTGCCCGGTGATGCGGTCGATGGCGTTTTCGCTCTTCACTTCGGTGAGCTCGTCGTCCAGGTTCTCGCGCATGGCGGCGGTGATGCTCTCCGGATCCAGCGGAGCATCGAACACCGAAAGGCGCGCCGGCGTGGCCTGCGTGGTCTCCAGCGTTTCGCCCTGCACGCGCTCCATGCGTCCGGGGTTGCGGCCGAACAGCAGGCAGATATCGTCGTCCGGACGGTCGCTCTGGTGGATGCGCACTTCCTGTCCCTTGCGGCGCGAAAGGTAAACCATTTCAGACGGGACCGCCAGGCCGCTGGACTGCTCCAGCAGCGAGCGGATCTTGCCGCGCAGCGAACTTCCCGGCACATAGGGGCGGCCGAAGGCATCCTTGACGACCGGATTATCGGAGCCGCCGATTTCCAGAGACCCCTTGCCGGCGCCGACATGCAGGCCGGTCTCGCACGCCATTTCACCTTCAAGAATCAACTTGCCGATGAGTTTCAACTCGGTTTGGGCTGTATGAGCGCTCATGCTTTACTCGTTGTAGGCAACAATGGCCTCGAAAAGATCCTTGAACCGTTCGTAACCGCGGATATCGTTCTTGCGCGTCACCTGCAGCAGCAGTTTCTCGAGCTGATCGAGGCTGCGCAGGCCGTGGCGCGCGATGGTATATGCCAGCCGCGCGCGCAGCATGACGAACTCGTGCTGGCGTTCCCCTTCGGGCGCGCGGATGGCGCGGCGCACGGCTCCGTAGAGACGGCGCAACTGGCTCTTGGTGCCGGAATCCATGTCGCGCATGCGGCTGACGACGGCGTGCGCCTGGTTGTCCAGGTACAGACTGTCGGAGATCAGTTTTTCGAGCTCGATTTCGGGCGGGCCTTCGGGCCGTCCGCGATCGAAGCCGCGCCGTTCACCCCTGTCTCCCCGGTCGCCGCCGCCGGGACGGCCGCCGCGCTCTCCACCAGGGCCGCCGCGATCTCCTCCGGGGCCGCGTCCGCCTTCGCGAGGCGGCCGGCTTTCCTTCCGTTGCTCCTGCTCTTGTGCCATGTTCCTAAACCTCAGTGACCAATCTGGCCCATTCCAGGGCCACCAGTCCGGCGGGCCGCAGCTTTACTTCCGCCGTTTTCCTGCCCACCAGTTCGTTGATCAGGTGGGCGCGCAGTTTTTGAAATTCGCGGTCGCGCGTGCCGCTCAAAACCCGGTTGAACCGTCGCTGGAAGCGCCAGGTGCGCTGTACTTCGCCGCCGCTGTCGCCATACGCTTCGCGGCGGTAAAAGCTGCGCAACTGGTACAGAAACTGCTTGGACATGCGAAAATCGTGAACCAGCCGCGTCACGGTGTCCTTCAAATCCGCCGCGTCGGACAGGTGCCGCCATTCCAGAATGCGGCCCAGCAGATAGATGCAATCGCGGTCGTTGGATTTGGCGAAGTCCAGATTGCGGCCGGCCTCTTCGAACACCGAAGCCAGCGGGTAGTAGGTCTCCGGCGCCAGCGCGATGGCCATGGAAATGGTCTTGCCTTCGGCGCCGGGGTAGTCCTTCAGATTTTCTTCGGTGAAGCGGTGGAACAGGCGCTGCACTTCGCGCGCCAGGGCGATCAGCGCGTCCCACGACCCGTACACCGCAAAATCGTCGCCGCCGGAATAGATGATGCTGACCTTTTTCCAGAATTCGGGCAGCGAGCAGATCACTTCCAATTCACCGGCGAAAAACTGTTTGTACAGCACCGAGAGCGGCACGTGCTCTTCGATGGAATGCACGCGGCGCAGGCGCAGGCCGAAGTTATCCACGTCGCCGCGCAGCACTCCCCAGATGGAGCGGCCCTGCGCCCGGCGGCCCAGCGTCTGCACCGGCGCGGCGGACTTGCCGTCATCGGAAGGCGCGGCGTGGCGTGCCACCATGATGCCCTCCGGGGACAGGTTGCTGGTGAGGCTCCAGGTGTATTTGCCCTCGCCGGCGAATACCTTGCCGGGGTTCTCCGGCGACCAGCCCACTTTGGAGGCTTCCCGGATCTTGGCGCCCAGCTCCCTGGCGAAATACTGATCCGCATCGCTGGCGGAGGATCGCACGAAGGGCTGAAATACCGAGGCATCCGCGCCCTTCAGCGGAGCGCAGCGCCTGGCGTCCAGTTCGTGATTCAGCCGGCGCCGGATGACGGCCCAATCGCCCAGGTTATCGGTGACGCCCCAGATCAGCCGGACCAGCCCGGAGCTGAGTTCGGATGCCTGTGCGGCCGCGGCTTCCAGGAATTTCTCGGCCGCCTCGCGCGCTTCCCCGGGAAGCACCACCAGGAACTGGCCGCCGCCGCTGCGTTCCCAGCAGGATGCGCGCCAGGCCCAGTTCGGCCAGCAGGGCGCGGGGCAGCACTTCGCACAAAAGGGTGATCCACTGCGAACGCCCCGCGAGCAGTTCCTCGCCGGCGGAACGCACAGATCGTCCTTCGGCGGGACCGGCCAAAAGGAACTCTTCTGTGCCCAGGATTTTGCCTTGAAGCAGGATCTGTTCGGGCATTGGAAGACGACAAGCCTAAAGAAACCCTCACTTTAGCACAGAATTCTGAGAACAAGAGCGTGGCGCGGGCGACTGTATTGGTTATGGTGAAAATTATTGTTCTCGCCCCGCTCTGGCTGCTTGCGGCGCTGCCCGGCGCGGCTGCTCCGCAAACTACACCGAAGGCGGCGGCTGCGCCGGTCCATCAGCGTGCGGCGGCACCCGCGCAGCAGGCCCAACCGCGACGGAGCGATGCGCAGACTCGAAGCCGCCATTCGCGCCAAGTTCGCCAAGAGCAAATCGGCGAACAAATTCACCGTGCACGTGCAGGGAGGAGTCGCCACCATCGAAGGGAAGACCGACGTCGTGCAGCACAAAGGCGTGGCCACGCGCATGGCAAAAACGGCCGGAGCGCTGGCCGTGAACAATCACGTAGAGGTCAGCGAAGCGGCCAGGAAGAAGGCCGCCGGCAATCTGGAGGAAGGGCGCCGGCGAGTCCAGGTGAAACGCGGCGACAGCCCGGAGTCAGAAGTAGGCGCCCGGCTCCGGAAGGTGCCGCGTGATAAAATGGCGCCACACGTATTCACATGAGATTAGTCTACTTCCTGGTGTTTTTGTGCGCGGGAGCGGTGTGGGCGCAGGCCCCCGCAGCCGCCAGTATCGAGCTTCTTCCACAGCTTCCCGATGATGCGCAGATCGCCGTGTTTGACGACGGCGCGGTTCTGACGGTCGGTCAACTTCGCGGGTATATGACGGTGCTCGATCCCGGCAAGCAGGCCCTGGCGGCGAAGTCGCCGGAAACGCTGATTCAGGAGATTGCCTTTATGCGCAAACTGGCGGGCATGGCGGAGCAGGAGAAACTGGACCAGCAGAGCCCGGCGCGCGAGCAACTGGCCTTCAACCGTCTGCTGTTTCTCACCCAGATCGAGGCGGGCGATGCCATGAACCAGGTGCATGTGGATCCCAAAGAGATCCTCAACTACTACAACGCCAACAAGAACAAATACAAACAGGTCAAGGTGAATGCCATCTACATCGCATTCGGCGAGGCTTCCAAGCCCGGCGGCACGAAAGTCCTGAGCGAAGAAGAGGCCAAGGCGAAAGCCACCCAACTGCTGGCGCAGCTTCGCGGCGGCGCTGACTTCGCCACACTGGCGAAGGAGAACTCCGACGATGAAACGTCCAAAGCCAAGGATGGCTACTTTGCCACTCTGAACCCCACGGACAATATCCCCGATGCCTTTCGCGTGGTGTTCCAACTCAACCAGGGTGAGATCACCGAGCCGGTGCGTCAGGAGAATGGCTACTATCTGCTGAAAGCGGAGGTGGTGACCGTCCGGCCCCTCTCGCAAGTGAACGAACAGATTTTCAACGACCTGAAGCAGCAGCACTTCAAGGCGTGGATGGACAAAGTCCATAACGATACGAAGGTGCAGTACACCAATCCCGCCTTTCAACCTAAGTCGCAGCCTGCCGCGAAGTAACGTGGACCGCAGATTCATCGCGGAGGCGCGAAGACGCGGAGGAAGACGCGGAGAAAGTCCGAATCCAATTTCCTCTGTTGGTTTCTCCGTGTTTTCTCCGTGTCCTTCGTGGCTCCGTGGTGAAGAGAAGCCCTATTCGCCCGCGCCGTCCTCGAAGCGGTAGCCGATGTCGCGGATCGTGTGGATGTAGGCCGGGCTATGAGCGTGCGGTTCGATTTTCGCGCGCAAGGTGGCCACGCAACGGTCGATGCTGCGCGGCGTCACGATCACCGAATTGCCCCAGACCGAATTCAGAATCTCGTCGCGCGTCAGGGCGCAGCCCCGGCGTTCCACAAAGTAGGCCAGCAGACGGAATTCCTTAGCCGTCAGCACCAGTTCTTTCCCGCCCCGGAACAGCTTGTGGGCCGACAGATTCAGCTCGTATTCGCCGAAACGGAAGATGGCGCTTTGCTTCGAACGGGTGCGCCGAAGCAGTGCGCTGACGCGGGCAATCAGTTCTCCCCGGCGAAACGGCTTCACGATGTAGTCGTCGGCCCCCAGGTTCAAGCCCAGGATGATGTCTTCCTCCTGTCCCTTGGCCGTCAGCATCAGAATGGGCATCTGCTGGCCGCTCTCGCGGACCGCCCGGCAGACCTCGTAGCCGTTGAGCAGCGGCAGCATGATGTCGAGCAGGATCAGGTCGGGATTCATTCCCAGCGCCATCGCCAGGCCCTGTTCGCCGTTCTGTGCCGACAGCACCTCGCACCCTTGCGACACAAACGTATCCTTGAGGCCGCGCAACAGGGCCGGCTCGTCTTCCACGATCAGGATGCGGCTGGGGATCAAGCGACCGCCTCCCGGCCCGCTCCGTGGCACGGAAGCAGCACCGAAAATGTGCTGCCCGAACCCGGGCGGCTCTCCACTTTGACCACGCCGCCATGCGCGCGGACGATGAACTCGACGATGCTCAACCCCAGGCCGCAGCCGCCGGCCTCGCGGGCCAGGCGGCGGTCCACCTGGTAGAAGCGCCGGAAGATGCGCTTCTGGTCGCGGGGCGCGATGCCGATCCCGTTATCCTGCACGGCGAAGATCAGACTGCCGTTCTCCCGGTAGGCGCGCAGCGCGATGTGCTTGTCGGCGCGCGTGTACTTGTACGCATTTTCCAGTAGATTGAGCAGGACGGTGACCAGCGCGTCTTCATCCGCCTGAATGGGCGGCAGATCCGCGGCCACCGAGACCTCAAGGTCGCAGCCGGGTGCCCGCAGCCTTTCCCGCATTGCCAGAAGCGCCGTCTCCACCACGCGGGCCGGAAGGGAAGCGCGGAACTCGAAGTTCTGGCGATTGCGCTCAATGCGCGAAAAGGTCAGGAAATTGTCGATCAGGCGGCTCAGACGCAGGTTCTCGCCCGCGATCAGCTCCAGGTATTCGCGAGTCTTGGAGGCGTCAAAGCTTTCGTCGGCTAACAGGGTCTCCACCAGCAGGCGCATGGAAGCGAGCGGCGTCTTTAATTCGTGCGATACGGCGGCCACCAGGTCCGTTTTCAGCCGGGCCAGCCGCAACTGCCGTCGAAAGGATTGACCGGCGATGAGTCCGGTGGCCGCCAGCGCCGTCAATACCAGGTACCCGGTCCACAGGTACGCCGCCCTTCGGCGGCGGGCCGACTCTTGCGCGGCCAGGGGATCCACCAGCGAAAACGCGATCTGCCAGCCGGGAAGCATGGCGCCGGCCGCGATGGCATCGGCCTCGGCCGGGCGCCCCGGCGCAGTGACCACGGATCGCGCGTTCTTCGACGGCTTTCGCTCGTCCAGCAGCCTGGTCAATAGCGACGCCACCGTGGCGGTGCGGTACAGCGCAATGGCTCTCCGGTCCGGCGACGTGAGCTTCCAGAGGTCGCGCGGTCCCGCCGGTTCCAGCAAGGGTTCGCCGGGCCGGGGCGTCTCAGTATCGAGAAATTGGGAGGCCAGCCGTTCCGCGGCGTATGTAGCGAGGGGCGGAAGTTCGGGCGCTTCATTCCGCAGTTCCTCCATCAGGAAGAGCCTTTGTCCGGACGGGATTGTGGGCGCGCTGTAGTCGTTCAACAAGGCGGCCAGCCGGCCGGCCAGTGGCGCCCGCCGGGCGTCGCCGCGAGGGAGCAGGTGTACCGCCAGCAGCAGTTCGTTGGACGCGATCGAACGTCCGTCCAGATCCGCTGCCCGCGCCAGCCTTCCAGCGGTGAAATAGCGCTGGATCGCGGCGATGGCGGCCTCTTTGTTGCCGCTGCGAAGCAGCCAGCGGACCTGGCCTTCGGCGGCACGCGCGGCCAGCGAAACGTCGGGTTCCGATTTCGCCATCGCGGCATACGCCGCCGCGTGCTCCGCTGGCCGGTCGTGCCTCTGTTCCAGCAACTGGGCCGGCCCCCATGACGGCGGATCGGGCCGCGGAGCGGGCGCCGGGACAGGGTAGACGAGGGCGCCCTTGCTGTCCAACAAGAGTACGGCGTCAGCCGCGCCGGCCGCCAAAGCGGTCTTCAGGTCGGCGGCGGCATCCAGCGAGGCGGCGCGGTTCTGCCACCATTCGTCCACCTGGTCGCGCAATAGCCGGAGCTGCCCCCGATAAGCCTCGGCCACGCTTTGCGCCGCCGCCACCCCTTCGCTGCGAGCCGCCGCGTTCATAAACCAGACCACGGCGGCTCCCGGAGCCAGCACGCCCATGACCACGAACAACAGCAGCAGCCACGCGCTGCCATCGCCATAGCCGGCTCCGCCGATGGATCTCAGGCGCATATCAGGGGAGGACGGCGGTCGCCACGATCCGGTTCACATTGTCCGCCAGGCTGCTCTCCGACTCCGCCGGCGCGGTGCCGAAGAACAAAGCTTTGGCACGGGTGGAACGAGCCCATACCAGGTACTCGACACCCTTCGTGCCGTTCACTGTAAAGTCCGCGATGGCCTTCAGAGACTGGTGGTCGCCGACGCCAGACATTTGAACGCTCTCCGGACGGACCTTCCAGCCTTGCGGCCGCATGCTCGGTTTGTTCTCCAGGTCGTGCCGCAGCAATACACCCAGTTCGGCGGCGGGATGCTCTTCGGAAATCATCCAGACGGCGACATCAATCGAGCCATTCGGACCGGACAGCATGGCCATGTCTCCGTTGTCTGAAGAGGCGCCGTCGGACAGGTTCCAGCCCGGCGGGACGGTCAGTTCGATGCCGGTGGCTTTGTGCGTGTAATGCCCGCCCTGGCCGGGAGCGGTGATGGTGTAGGTGCCGCGGCTGATCACCGAACCGCGTGTACGCCCCCCGGTCCTTCCTGCTAAGGCCGCAATCACATCCTTGTATTCGGGATAGTTCGCCAGCGCCTGAAATTCGATAGCGGCTTCCGGCAGGTCGCCTTTTTGCAGTAGCGCCTGGGCCAGCCGGAACTGTGCCATGGCGGCGTATTTCCGGTCCGCCGGCGAGGAGTTGAGAATCTGCCGGTACATCTGGATGGCGGCATCCAGGTTACCGGCTGTTTCCTGGGTGTATATCGCCTTCTGCATCTGCTCGGCAACCGTCTGGGCAGCGCCCTGGGTCGCCACGAGCGCCAGCCCCAGCATGGCGGCTGTCGTGAATCTGGCCATCATACCTGTATCTCCTTTTATCACGGCGCGTTTCTTTGTGCCGTTGAGAACAGGCTACGGGTTGAATGTTACCGGATTGTTACGCGAGTATCCTGTTTCGAGCAAGTCTCAGTCCGCGCCGGCGCTTTCTTCCGCCGCGGCGGTGTTGAGAGACGGGTCGAGCGACCCGTTGAAGTCGCGGCCGCCCACCGGGCCGCGAGCGCCGTGCCAGCTGCGTGAACGAGTCCTTTACCACGCGGCCGATCGCGCGCCGGTTCTGCAGCGCCAGCTTGAACCAGCTCCATGCGCCCTTTTGCGGAAAATAAATTCCGCGGAAGAAAAGCCGCGACATCAGGTGGCTGATCTTGTAGGCCGCCGGCTCATCGGCGATCGATTCGATGGCCCTTTCGATGGCGCTCGGGCTGTAAGAGTTCGCCCAGGCGTACCGGACCTCATCCTGCACCTCGTGGACCGACGATCTTCAGCGGCGTGTGCGCCATCCGGAACGGGGCGAACTCGAGCCAGTGTTTCGGCCGCGTCAGCCGCCCTTCCTTTTTCAGCCGGTCGTACAACGGAGTAGCGGGAAAGGGAGTGATCTGTCCGAACACCGGCAGCCCCGGCGGCCAGTTCGCGAATCTCGGCGAGCGTGCGCCCGGCAACGCCGGCCGTATCGTTATCCAGCCCGAAGATGAACGAGGTGATGGCATAGACGTGGCGCCGCGCCAGCGCCTCCAGCACGCCGGCGTAATCCGCCGGCTTGTTGAAGCTCTTGTTGACGCTGGCCAGGTTGGCGGCATCGAGCGACTCCATCCCGATGAAGATCCACTTCCCGCCCGAAGCGGCGATCAGATCGAGCAGTTCTTCGTCCCTCAGCAGGTTGGCGCTGATTTGCCCCACCCACGACAGTTCGGCTCCCGCCGCGATGATATCGCGCAACAGCGACTTGGTCCGCTTGGCGTTGATGGCGAAATTGTCGTCGACGAAGAACACGGCGGCCTTGCCGCGGGTGCCGCGGGCGCGCGCTTTGATCTTGAGCATCTCATCGACGATGCTCTGGTTCGTCCGGAACCGGATGGAGTCGCCGAAGAAACCCGTGACGGTGCAGAATTCGCATCCATAAGGACAGCCGCGGCCGGATTCGATGGGAATGATGTGAAAAGTCTCCCAATCGTAGCCGAAGTGCCGCATCACGGGGCGGAAAAAGCCGGGAATCCGGTTGAACTGCCGCAAGTCGATCGAGTCCCACGGAATGGCCGGGTAATCCTGCAAGGTGGGCTTGCGCTCCTGCCCGAAGGCATCCACCGGAGTGTAAATCTCCTTCAATTGGCCGCGCGCGGCATCTTCCACGATACGCGGCCAGGTTTCATCCGCCTCGCCCAGGGCCAGTGCATCGGCGTGGCGCGGTCCGCCGCTCGCGTCCCAGAGCCTCGTCCGGAACCTCGGTCACGTGCGGGCCGCCCATCACCACGCGAATGCCGGCCGCGCGGAGGGCATCCGCCACGCGATACGCTTTGGCGATCATGCGGGTCATGGCGCCAATGCCGACCAGGCCGATCTGCCGGTCGAGCGCGAACTGCACCAGCTCGGCGTCGGTCATCGGTTGCGTATTGCCGTCGATCAGGACCACCTCGTGCCCGCTGGGCGTCAGAGCCTGCAGCAGGAACATCCACAGGTGAGGCATGAAATTCTGGGTGACCCCGTTGTCGGGGTTGTACAGCAAGATTCTCATTTTGTGCCGGTCCCAGCCTCGCAAAGCGACGCTGGTGCATCCCTTTCTCCGGCATGTCGCTCGTGACGCGGATCAATGAGATCTTGCGGTCCGATCGGGAGTTTGTGTCGGTACAGACAGTCTATCAGCTACGGAGCGAGCATTTCCAGCAGTTGGCGGGCGGCTTCGGTATCGGTGGAAAGAGTGGCATGGACCATGCGGTCGTCGCGCCGCACCTGGATGGTGCGTATCAGAGCGGCCAGGCTCGCATTCCTGGCTTCACCGGCGGCGGCCATGGTGAGGGTGGCGCGCAGGGTCTCTTCGAAATGGCGCGCGGCGTCGGGCGTGCGGCCGCGCCCGATGACAGCGAATTCGATGTTGGCATGGACGCCCACGGTGAGCGCGGCGTATTCCATGTTGCGCAGCAGGCGGTTCACGTTGGCCGCATTCCCGGTGAGCGGAAGGGCGGCATCGCCGAGCGCGATAAGCCAGATCTGGTGGCCGTCAGCCACGGTTTGCGCTTCGGCTAGCAGGTCGGGAGCCCCGGTTGTGCCGGTCCGGTGCTGCGCCTCAGCCGCGCGCACCGCTTCGGGAGAACCCGTGAGCGAGCCTGCGCTGGTGACGAGCAGCAGGTTGCGTCCGAAGTACGCGGCCAGGAGCGATTGCGCCGCGCCGTAAGGCTCCACCAGCGCCGTCACCTCGCGAGGCAGCTTTCCGTATAAGGGCGATGCGCGCAACTGTTGCAGGTTCACTCCGCCCAGCGCCACGGCGCCCGCCGGTATGTAGGAAGCCAGACTGGTATCGATCGGTCCGGGGGGAGGTGCATGGCGGCAGGAAGCGAGCAGGCAGAGGGCGCAGATCAGCGTCGGCCTTACCACTGGTACCAGCGCTTTTTCCTGGGCAGATTCGCCCAGATGGGATCGCCCGAAATAACCGCTTGCGGGTTGTCGACAGCGAGCACGCGGGCTTCGGCGGCGCCAATCCGGGTGGACACGGCGTCGAACGCCAGGTTGAGGCATGGCGGGCGATGTTCTGTGTCATGGGCATCGCTGGCAATGAAATGCGCCATCCGGCGGCGCACCATCTCCCACGCGGACTGCTCGGCCGATTTCCCGAAGCGGCCTAAGAGCGACTGCGCGGTCACCTGGACCAGGCAGCCTTTCTGAATCCACTCCTGGAATTCCGAGCCCATACGTTGCAGGTGGGGGTTGCGCTCCGGATGGGTCATGATGGGGACCAGGCCCAGGTCGAGCAGAGCGGCCAGGCTGCGGCCCATACCTGTCAGGGACGAATTGGGGAACTCCACCAGCAGGTAAGGCCCCCGATTGATCAGGTACCTGGCCGGATTCTGTAACGCATCCTGGACGTTCTCAAAGCTCAAGTGAAAGTCGCAGCCGGTGTGGATGCGCGGTTTGAGTCCGGGGGCGGCGATAATTTCCGCGATTCTCTGGCGAATCAGGTCGGGCTGGAAGGGGTAGTCGGAGTTGGCGTGCGGTGTCGCCACGATGTCGGTGGTACCGGATTCGGCGGCCATCTGGAGCATGGCGAGGGAGTCTTCGATGGCTTCGGCGCCATCGTCCATCCCATACAGGAAATGGCTGTGAATGTCGATCATCGTGGGGTGGGGACGTAAAGCCAATCTTAATCGCAGGCTGGAAGGATCGTCAAATTGTCATAAAAAGACCTTAAGGGCTTGAAATATCAAATCGGATATGCCAGAATGAAATCGAGAAGATTTTCTCGATAAAGTTTTCTCGAATATGAAAGCCCCCAGCCCCAACCCGCGGCTCCACGAGATTCCCGAGGCCAGCCTCCGACGCCTTCCCATTTATTACCGCTTTCTCCAACAGTTGGCAGTCCTTGGAGCCTCCCAGGTTTCCTGTGCCGACCTGGCACGCGGTCTCGGGCTGGATCCCACGCAAGTTCGCAAAGACATTGAAATGACGGGAATTGTCGGCAAACCCAGGGTCGGGTACCTGCTGGCCGACCTCATCCGCTGGCTGGAAAACTTTCTCGGTTGGAATCGGCCGAAAGGGGCAGTTCTGGTCGGCGCCGGCAGTTTGGGCAGCGCCTTGCTGGGATATGAGAAGTTCAGGAGTCATGGAATGGAGATCGTCGCCGCCTTCGATATCGACCCCGAGAAGATCGGCCAGCGAATTCACGGCACGGAAGTCCAGCCGCTGATGTTTCTTCCGGACTTCGTGCGGCGGTCGCACACCCTGCTGGGGGTGATCGCCACCCCGGCGGCGGCGGCGCAGCCCGTTGCAGACCTCATGATCGCCGGCGGGATTCGCGCCATCTGGAACTTCGCCCCTGCCCATATTCAGGCGCCGCCCGCCATAATCCTGCAGAACGAAGACCTTTATCACTCGCTGGCATCGCTCTCCTTCAAGCTGGAAAACCGCTTGGGCGTCGCGACGCCGGGAAACGGAATCAGATATGCCGAAGACAATTGATGTAACCGAACTCGTCCTCCGCGATGCGCACCAGAGCCTCATGGCGACGCGGATGGCCATGGAAGACATGATTCCCGCATGTGCGGATCTGGACCAGGCAGGGTATTGGTCGGTAGAGTGCTGGGGAGGCGCGACGTTCGATTCGTGCATCCGTTTCCTCAACGAAGATCCCTGGGAGCGCCTGCGCCAGTTTCGCAAACTGCTGCCCCATACCCGCTTGCAGATGCTGCTGCGCGGCCAGAATCTGCTGGGCTACCGCCACTACGAAGATACCGTGGTGGATCGCTTCGTGGAAAAGGCGGCGGAGAACGGAATGGATGTGTTCCGCGTGTTCGACGCATTGAACGACCTGCGCAACCTGCGGCGCTCCATCGCCGCGGTGCGCCGCACCGGAAAGCACGCGCAGGGCACAATTTGCTATACGGTGAGCCCGCTGCACACGCCCGGCGATTTCGTGGAAATGGCGGAAAAGCTGATGGATCTGGGCTGCGATTCGATCTGCATCAAGGACATGGCCGCCCTGCTCAAGCCGCAACCGGCCTATGACATCGTCAAGGGCATCAAGGAAACGTGCGGCCAATCCGTTCGCGTTCACGTACACGTGCACGCCACTACCGGAGTCACCATGGTCAGCCTCATGAAGGCCATCGAAGCCGGGGCGGATTGCGTCGATACGGCCATCAGTTCCCTGAGCCTGGGGCCGGGACACAATCCCACCGAGAGCCTGGTGGAGATGCTGGAAGGCACACCGTTCGAGGCGCGGCTCGACAAGGCCAGGTTGCTCCGCCTGAAGAAGTACTTTGCCGGCATCCGGCCGCGCTACCAGGAATTCCTCAGCAATATTACTGGCGTGGAAACGGAAATCTTCGACAGCCAGATTCCGGGCGGCATGCTCTCCAACATGGAGAGCCAGTTGAAGCAGCAGGGCGCGGGCGACCGCATGGACGAAGTGCTGCTGGAAGTGCCCCGGGTGCGCGCGGACGCGGGCTTCCCGCCCCTGGTGACGCCCTCCAGCCAGATTGTGGGCACGCAGGCGGTGTTCAACGTCATGATGGGGCGTTACAAGGTGCTGACCGGGGAATTCGCCGACCTGATGCTGGGCTACTACGGCGAGACCATCGGGCAGAGGGATCGCACCGTAGTCGAACTGGCGGCCAAGCAGACGGGCAAGGTTCCGATCGACGGGCGCCCGGCCGATCTGCTCAAGCCGGAGTGGCACGAACTCCGCAACACCGCCCTGGCGTTGCCGGGATGCAACGGATCCGATGAAGACGTGCTGACTTTCGCGATGTTCCCTAAGGTGGCTCCCAAGTTTTTCACCACCCGCGAGCAGGGGCCCAAGAATCTAGGCAAGGATCCCGCGGCAAAACTCGCCCCTGCCGCGCCGCCCGCCAAGCCGGCGGCGCCGGAGAACGGTAACACCAATGGCAACGGCAAGGGTCCGGTGCGCACGCCGGTCACCTACGACGTGAAGTTGAACGGCAAAACGCACAAAGTCAGGGTATCCCCGGTGCAGTAACGCTCGAAAAAGGAACTTCATACTATGGCTATTCATACCATGCAGGAGAGAATTGCCGACCTTCGCAAGCGCACCAGCGAAGCCATGCTGGGCGGCGGCGAGGAACGGCTGGAAAAGCAGCACAAGGGCGGCAAGCTGACGGCGCGCGAGCGGGTGGAGGCGCTCGTGGATGCCGGCAGTTTCGAAGAGACGGGCATGTTCGCCGAACATCGCGCCACGCTGTTCGGCATGTCCGGAAAGAACTTCCCGGCGGACGGTGTGGTGACCGGGGCGGCGTCGATTGGTGGCCGCCTGGTGCACCTGGCGAGCCAGGATTTTACGGTCTCCGGCGGTTCGGCCGGCGAAGTGCACTCCATCAAAGTTGCCGAGATCATGCAGCAGTCGCTCAAGACCGGGTCGCCCTTCGTATTCATCAACGATTCCGGCGGCGCACGCGTGCAGGAGGGTATCGATTCGCTCTCCGGCTACGGCAAGGTCTTTTACACCAACGTGATGCTGTCGGGTGCAGTGCCGCAGATTTCGCTCATTTGCGGACCGTGCGCGGGCGGCGCGGCGTATAGCCCGGCGCTGACCGATTTCATCATTCAGACGCGCCAGGCGCAGATGTTCATCACCGGCCCGCAGGTGATCAAGGGCGTAACCGGCGAAAACGTCACGGCCGAACAGTTGGGCGGCCCCGATGCCCATATGGCCAATTCCGGTGTGATTCACTTTGTGGCCGAAGACGACCGCCACGCCATTCTGCTGGCGCAGAAACTGCTGAGCTTTTTGCCGTCCAACAATCTGGAAGATCCGCCGCGCGTGGAAGGCGACCCGAACGTGGATCCCGACCCGGCAATGGATGACATTGTGCCCGCGGAGATCAAGAAGGGCTATGACGTTCGCGAAGTGATCGCCAAGGTGGTGGATTTCGGCGACTTCTTCGAAGTGCAGTCCGGCTACGCGATGAATATCGTGGTCGGGTTTGCGCGCATTGCCGGTCGCACGATCGGGATCATCGCCAACCAGCCTTGCGTGCAGGCCGGCGTTCTGGATATCAACGCGGCCAACAAGGCGGCGCGGTTCATCCGTTTCTGCAACGCGTTCAACATATCGCTGTTAACTTTTGCCGATGTACCGGGCTTCCTGCCGGGCGTGCAGCAGGAGCATGGCGGCATTATCCGGCACGGCGCCAAGATGCTGTTTGCGTACTCCGCGGCCACGGTTCCGAAAATCACGGTGATTCTGCGCAAGTGCTACGGCGGAGCGTACCTGGCGATGTGCGGCAAGGACTTGGGCGCGGACCGTGTGTTCGCCTGGCCCACGGCGGAAGTGGCGGTGATGGGGGCCGAGGGCGCCGCGGAGATCGTCTTCCGCAAGGAAATTCAGGAAGCGGCCGATAAGCCGGCCAAACGCGCGGAAGTGATCGAGCAGTATCGCGAGGCGTTTTCCAACCCATACGTGGCGGCAGGGCGGCGGCTGGTGGACGCGGTAATTGAACCGGCGGAGACGCGGCGGCACATCGCGCAGGTGATGGAGTATCTGCATACCAAGCGGGAATTGCGCCCGCCCAAGAAGCACGGTTTGATGCCGCTGTAGAGGAGGCCACTATGGCAAGAGTCACTTTAAAAGAACTCCAGGAGCAATTGACGGAGATCTCGCGACGCATCGCCACTTTGGAGCAGCATGGCGGCGAGGACGCGGCGGCGCTAGTACCCAAGGTTGCGGTCGAGGCGCCGGAGATCGGCGAAGAGGAACTGCTGGCCATCTCCGCGGCCATCGGCGCGTACTTGGGCGTGCGCGCGCACATCCGGCAGATTCGATTGGTCAGCACCAGTGCATGGGCACAACAGGGGCGTGTCTCGATTCAGGCGTCCCACAGGTTGCAGGGCTAGGAGGCGCCATGAAACTGAACATTACGATTGACGGGAAGACATACGAAGTGGATGTGGAGGCTGCGGAGCCGGAATCGCCCGCGGCTGCGCCATACAACGTGAGCGGGCTGAATCTGGGATCGGCGCCGGTGCGCGTGCCCGCCGCTTCCGCCGCGCCGCCGGCGGAAACCAGGCTCGAGAACGAGGAGAAGGTCTGCCGCAGTCCGGTTTCGGGCATCGTGGTACGGGTGGCCGCGCAGGTGGGGCAAAGCCTGCAGCCCGGCGACATTCTGCTGGTTCTGGAAGCGATGAAAATGGAAACGAATATCACGGCCCCTTCGGCAGGCAAGGTTGGCGCCATTCGCGTGAATCAGGGCGACAGCGTGCAGGCGGGCCAGGTGGTAGCGGAGTTCGAATAATGTCACAACTGGAACAGGTACCGGGATTCTTGTTTTTCGACCATGTGGCCATTTCGGTGAAGCCGGGCGAGCTCGAATCGCACGTCCGGGCCTACCAGGCAATGGGCTTCCGGGAGGTGCACCGCGAAGAAGTACTGGGCGGCGACCAGGTGCGCGAGGTGCTGCTGGAAGTGGGCAACGGTCCCAACCTGGTGCAGTTGCTGGAACCCTTGACGCCGGAATCTCCAGTCGCCAAACAGATCGAAAAGAACGGCGGCCGCGGAGGCATGGCGCACGTCGCGTTGCGCGTGGCCGACATTCAAAAGGCATTCGATTACCTGAAGGAGCACGGTTTCAAGATCATCGACAAATCGCCGCGCAAGGGGTCGCGCGGCACGACGGTGTTCTTCATGCACCCCAAGACCACCGAGACGGCCGCGTTCGGCTACCTGATCGAGGTGGTGCAGGAGGGCAGCCATGCGTAGCGTGGAGGAGTCCGCCGAAATCCTGAGTCTGGGCAGCGAATTTCCGCCGGTTCCGACCGAAATATGGGAGGCCGCGATCGCGCGGGATCTGAAGGGCGCCGACTACGAGAAGAGGCTGGTGTGGCGCACCGAGGAAGGGCTGGCCGTCCGGCCGTACTACCGCAGCGAGGCGTTGCAGGGGCTCGAAGATCAGGTCCGCACGGCGCCCGATCAGTACCCGTTCGTGCGCGGGACGGGCCAAAGTTGGGAAGTTGCGCAGGACGCCAGGCCCGGTCCGCAGGCCATTCGCGCCGATCTCTTGCACGAGGCAGGTGCTCACGCGGTGCAGGAATTGGGCTATGGCATCGCCGCCGGAGTAGAGCGGTTGACCGAGTTGACCGCCCGGCTGCCCGTGGACACCATTGCCACGCAGATCGAATTTGTGTTTGCCGTGGGCCCTGCTTACTTCGTGGAGATTGCCAAGCTGCGGGCGGCGCGCATGTTGTGGGCGCTGGCCGTGTCGGCATTCGGTCCGGTGGACGATCGTGCCTGCCGCATGCGCCTGAATGTACGCACCGCATTGCGAAATAAGAGCGTGTACGACCGCTACACCAACCTGCTGCGCGTGACCACAGAAGCTTTGGCGGCAGCGGTGGGAGGCTGCGATCAGCTCACCGTCCAGCCGTTTGGGTTCGATTCGCACCTGGCGCTGAATGTGCAGCGGATCCTCAAGGAAGAATCGCACCTGGATGCGGTGGCCGACCCGGCGGGCGGGTCTTATTATATTGAGGCGCTCACCGACGCGCTGGCGCGGGAAGCCTGGAAGTTGCTGCAACAGGTCGAAGCCGAAGGCGGATACGCCCGCGCGCTGGCTTCCGGGTCGATCGAACGGGCGCTGGCGGAGACGCGCACGGCGAGGGAAAAAGCATACTCCGCGCGGCGGCGTTCGCTGGTGGGAGTCAATAACTATCCCAACGTGGCTGAGAAGACGCCGGAGGCCGAACCGCCGGAGATGGAGTCGGGGATTCGCCTCGCCGAGCCTTTCGAAAGGATCCGGCGGCGTACCTCGGCGTACGCGCTGGAGACAGGACGATATCCCAAGGTGCTGCTGCTCAAACGCGGCGACGTGAAGATGAGGGGCGCGCGCTCTAATTTCTGCCTGAATTTCTTCGGCTGCGCGGGTTTCGATATCGAGGAGGCCGAGGAGTACCAGGGGACCGGCGCGGACCTGATCATTCTGTGCAGTTCCGACCCCGAGTACCTGGCGCTGGCGCAGGAAGTCTGCCCGCAAGTGAAAGTGCCGGTACTGGTCGCGGGCAATCCCAAGGATCAGATCGCGGCGCTGGAGGCGGCCGGAGTGCAGGGCTTCATTCACATCTTCAGCGATGCGATTCAGACCTTGACCGCATGGCAGGACAGACTCGGAATGAGGAGCGCCCAATGAGACCGGACTTCTCGAAAATTGTATACCAGCTCAGGCCGCGGGCGGCGAACCCGGCCGGTCCGCGGGAAGGCTCGCCGGTGTGGCACACGGCCGAGCACATCCCGGTGAAGGCGTGGTACACGACCGGCGATCTTTATGCGATGGAGCACCTGGAGTACGCCGCGGGAGTCCCG
The DNA here is from genome assembly GCA_963748795.1 of uncultured Solibacteraceae bacterium. Classification (GTDB taxonomy): domain Bacteria; phylum Acidobacteriota; class Terriglobia; order Bryobacterales; family Bryobacteraceae; genus Sulfopaludibacter. Next base: position 94,915 of record CAVVLD010000018.1, on the reverse strand, counting down.
CCGTTTCTGCGTGGGCCGTACTCGACCATGTACGCCATGCAGCCTTGGACTGTCCGGCAGTACGCCGGCTTCTCCACCGCGGAGGAATCCAACGCGTTCTACCGGCGCAATCTGGCGGCGGGGCAGAAGGGTCTTTCGGTGGCGTTCGACCTGGCGACGCATCGCGGCTACGATTCGGATAACGAACGCGTGACGGGCGATGTGGGCAAGGCCGGGGTGGCCATCGATTCGGTCGAAGACATGAAAATTCTCTTCGACCAGATCCCTCTGGGGCAGATGTCGGTATCGATGACTATGAACGGCGCGGTGCTGCCGGTAATGGCGTTTTACATTGTCGCGGCCGAGGAGCAGGGAGTCGCCACCCAGCTTCTGAACGGGACCATTCAGAACGACATTCTGAAAGAGTTCATGGTCCGCAACACATACATATACCCGCCCGCGCCTTCCATGCGGATCATCGGCAATATTTTCCGGTATTGCGCGGAGAACATGCCGAAGTTCAATTGCATTTCGATCAGCGGGTACCACATGCAGGAAGCCGGCGCCAGCGCCGACCTGGAGTTGGGCTACACGCTGGCCGACGGGCTGGAATATATCCGCACGGGCATCCGGTCCGGCCTGGATATCGACACCTTTGCCCCGCGTCTGAGCTTCTTCTGGGGCATCGGCATGAATCACTTCATGGAGATCGCCAAGATGCGCGCGGCGCGCGTTCTGTGGGCCAAAATCATCCGCGGTTTTCATCCGAAGAATCCCAAATCGATGGCGCTGCGGACGCACTCGCAGACCTCGGGCTGGAGCCTGGCGGCGCAGGATGTGTTTAACAATGTGCCGCGGACGTGCATCGAGGCGCTGGCGGCGGTGCTGGGTCACACGCAGTCACTGCACACCAATGCGCTGGATGAGGCCATCGCCCTGCCTACCGATTTCTCGGCGCGCATCGCCCGAAATACACAGATCTTTCTGCAGGAAGAAACGGGAGTCACTAAGGTTGTGGACCCCTGGGCGGGGAGTTACTATGTCGAGTCACTGACTCACGAGCTGATGCACAACGCGTGGCACCACATTCAGGAGATCGAGTCACTCGGCGGCATGGCCAAGGCAATCGAGACCGGGATTCCGAAGATGCGGATCGAAGAGGCCGCCGCGCGGCGGCAGGCGCAGATCGATTCGAGCCGGGAGACCATTGTCGGAGTCAACAAGTATAAACCGGCCCAGGAAGAGCAACTGGACGTGCGGGTGGTCGATAATAAAGCCGTCCGCGAAGCGCAGCTTCACCGCCTGGCGCAGATTCGCGCCACGCGCCACCAGGGGGCAGTGGACGAATCGCTGGCGGCGCTGACTCGGTCGGCGCAGGAAGGATCGGGCAATCTGCTCGATCTGGCGGTTCGCGCGGCGCGGGTGCGGGCGACCCTGGGCGAGATATCGTCCGCCCTGGAGCAGGTGTTTGGGAGGTATCAGGCAGTGAGCCGCACCATTTCCGGCGTGTACTCTTCAGAGAGCCAGGGCGATCCCCAGTTCCAGCGTGCGCAGGAACTGGCGCGCGAATTCGAGCGGATGGAGGGACGCCGGCCGCGCATTCTGATGGCCAAGATGGGGCAGGACGGGCATGATCGCGGTGTCAAGGTGATTGCCACGGCGTTTGCCGATCTGGGCTTCGATGTGGATGTCGGCCCGCTATTCCAGACCCCGCGCGAAGCGGCTCGCATGGCGGTGGAGAACGACGTCCACGTGCTCGGTGTTTCCAGTCTGGCCGGCGGACACTCCACGCTGGTGCCGGAAGTAATTGGCGAGTTGCGCAAGTTGGGACGCGAAGACATTCTGGTGTACGTCGGCGGGGTGATTCCGCCGCAGGATTACGAGGCGCTATTCCAGGCCGGAGTGACTGGCGTATTCGGTCCCGGCACGGTGATTCCGGTGTGCGCCCAGACCATCTTGAACGCTCTGATCGGGAGTGTGCGTGCGGCCTAGGCGCCTGCCGCTGGAACGATATATCGAAGGGGTGCGGGGCGGCGACCGTACGATCCTGGCACGCGCCATCACGGTGGTCGAGAGCCAGCTTCCGTCGGACAGTGACCTGGCGGCGCGGCTCCTGGACGCCCTGCTGCCGCACACGGGCCATTCGCGCCGGGTGGGAATTACCGGTGTGCCGGGGGTCGGCAAGAGCACCTTCATCGACACGCTCGGCATGCATCTGATCCGCGAGCGCGGTGAAAGCGTGGCGGTGCTGAGCGTTGACCCCTCGAGTCCGCTGTCCGGCGGAAGCATCCTGGGCGACAAGACCCGGATGGAGCGCCTGGCGGTAGAGGAGCGGGCCTTCATACGCCCTTCGCCCTCGCGCGGCCACCTGGGTGGCGTGGCGCGCCGCACGCGAGAGACGATCCTGCTGTGCGAAGCGGCCGGCTATCGCAACATCCTGGTCGAGACCGTCGGGGTAGGGCAGAGCGAGACGGCGGTGCGCTCCATGACCGACTTTTTTCTGCTGCTGATGCTGGCCGGCGCGGGCGACGAACTGCAGGGTATGAAGCGCGGCATCATCGAGATGCTCGACGGGATGGCCATCAACAAGGCCGATGGCGATAACAAAGTCAAGGCGGAGCGGGCGCGCGTGGAGTATGCCGGCGCACTGCACTTGTTCCCGGCGCCGGAGGACGGCTGGACGCCGCGCGTGCTGACCTGCTCTTCCACCGGCGGAGACGGCATCGCCGAAGTCTGGCAAATGGTGCTGGACCATCGGGAGTTGCTGGAAGGAAACGGTCACCTGGCGGCGCTCAGGAATCGCCAGGCGATCGAGTGGATGAACGAGCTTGTGATGCTGGGGCTGGAGGAACTGTTCCAGTCGAATGGCGCGGTGGCCGGGCGGCTGCCGGCGCTCAGGAACGAAGTGCATGGCGGCCGGATGACGCCGTTCGCGGCCAGCCGGGAGTTGCTTGCGTTGTTCCACCATCTGCCCACGAAAGGTACCTTATGATTGCCTCATTTCCGGTTCTTACGGCAGACGAAGCTGCCTCTTTGATTCAACATGGACAGACCGTTGGGTTCAGCGGGTTCACACCGGCCGGCGCGCCGAAAGCCATTCCCCTGGCGCTGGCCGCCCGCGCCACCGCCGCTCACGATGCCGGCGAGGAGTTCCAGATCGGAGTGCTGACCGGGGCCTCGACCGGTCCTTCCCTGGATGGCGCGCTGGCCAAAGCGCAGGCCATCAAGTTCCGCACGCCGTATCAGACCGATGCCGTGCTGCGCGACCGCATCAACGCCGGCAAGACGCGCTTCTTCGACCTGCACCTGTCGCTCATGCCGCAGGTGACTCGCTACGGGTTTCTCGGCAAAGTGGATGTGGCCGTTGTCGAGGCGGCCGATTTGACCGCGGGCGGCGGCATCGTGCTGACTTCCGGGGTGGGCGCCGCGCCCACCTTCTGCAACCTGGCGGAGCGGGTGATCGTGGAACTGAATCGCCACCATCCTCCTACGATCCTCGGGCTGCACGACATCTACGAACCGGCGGACCCGCCGAATCGCAAGCAGATCCCGATTTATAAGCCATCCGACCGCATCGGCTCGCCGATCCTGACCATCGATCCGGCAAAAATCGTGGGAGTGGTGGAGACGGACCTCGACGATGAGGCGCGCGGATTCAGCGAGACCACCCCGTTGACCGAGCGCATCGGCAACAACGTGGCCGAATTCCTGGCCGCGCAACTGTCCGCGGGAATGATTCCGGCGTCGTTCCTGCCGATCCAATCCGGTGTAGGCGATATTGCCAATTCCGTGCTGGGCGCGCTGGGCCGCCATCCCGGCATTCCGCCGTTTGAGATGTATACGGAGGTTCTGCAGGATTCGGTGATCGATTTGATCGAGCAGGAGCGTGTGCGCTTCGCCAGCAGTTGTTCGTTCACCGTGACTCCTCCGGCGCTGAAACGTGTCTACGACAATCTGAAGTGGTTCCGCTCGCGCGTGCTGTTGCGGCCGCAGGAGATCAGCAACAGTCCGGAAGTGATCCGGCGCCTCGGCATCATCTCGGTGAACACGGCCATTGAGGTGGATGTGTTCGGAAACGTCAACAGCACTCACGTGATGGGGCGCAAGCTGATGAACGGCATCGGCGGGTCGGGCGATTTCACGCGCAACGCGTACCTTTCGGTGTTTACGTGCCCCTCGACGGCGAAGGGCGGAAAGATAAGTACGATTGTGCCGCTGGTCTCACACGTGGATCACAGCGAGCATTCGGTGCAGATCATCGCGACGGAGTATGGCGTGGCGGATTTGCGCGGCAAGGCGCCGTTCGAACGCGCGACGGAAATTATCGATAAGTGCGCGCACCCGGAGTACCGCGAGTTGCTGCGGAGTTACCTGACGATCGTCGAAGGCGGCCACACCCCGCACACGCTTTCCGCCGCGTTCCGCATGCACGAGCAGTTTCAGAGCACCGGCGATATGCGCGGCTGCACTTGGATGGCGCACGTGTAGAGCGGTGAGCGCTGGCGATCCGGATCTCTTACGCGCGGCGGCGCTCTTTCTCCAGTCTTTCGGCCAGAAACATCTTTAGGAGAGACTGGTACGGAACGTCCTTCTTGTTTGCTAAGGTTTTGAGATCTTCAATCATCGAAACCGGGAGGCGGAGGGAAATGGTGCGGAGCGTGGGCCTCAGGCCTGGGAGCTTGCGACGCGAAGCCGATGCCCAGTCAATGAATTGCGTCGAATCGTTCTCGGCCCAGAATTTGCGCTCCTCCTCTTCCGATCGAAATTCAGGCAACGGTTTCTTTTTCACGCCTGGCATAGATATCACACTCCTTTCAGTTCATATCTCGAACAGAAATGACGCGTAGTAGAGAACGCCGAACCGTGAACGCCACGAAGAGTCTCCGGCCTGCTGAGGTCTGTCCGAGTGCATAATACCTTTTCTCCTTCGTAGAGTGCCGGACGTCATTTCGAACAACCAGGGGTTCATTAAAGAAGACGTCCTCGGCTTCCTCTGGCGTGACACGGTGGCGCTCCCAGTTCTTAGGCGCATTGTCCCCATCCCACTCAAAGCCAATGCAAGCATCAAGCGGGTCTTTGCGCTGCGCCACATCTCCAGTATATGTACCAAATATACAGAGTACAACCGGAAAGCAGGCTTTGGCGGCTCGTGCGTCGTCCCTGGAGGGTCACGTAGTGAGGGCACACAATGTTACTGTGGCTATTGCAATATGAACGAACAGCTTCTAGATCTAGAACCGGGCCTTTTGCTCTTAACGGTTGCGTTTCATTCTATTGCTGGCGCTCGTATGTAGTGTCGCGCCCACGAGATTCAAGCTTCTGATCTGGTCGGTGGTCACTTGCTTAATGAGCACCACGATGACGTTCATAGGTTGGAGGCTGCCGAACTAACTTCCGCCGACCGTATTTGCCCCGCTTGCGATTTATAGCGCGGCCCGGGCGGTGGCCGGACTGGCAAAGCTGCGCCCTACCGCGACTCGTACGTCTTGCTGAAGCCGTTGCGCAGATTGGTCACCGTGTATTGTCCCTTCGCGTCCACCGAAGCCTCGATCAGATTCCCGGTGCACTGCGACGAGGGCCCCAGATTGGCGATCAATTTTTCGTCGCTGTTGACCTCTTTCGGCGTGCCCAGCGCCAGATGCCCCTGCCAGATGTCTTCCAGTCCCGGCGATTTCCGGAGGATTTCGAACACACTCGCGGGACCGCCTTTCCGCGGGCCGTTGTTCATCACCGCCACGCGCGGTTGGATCGCCGATACGAACTGCGGCGAGTTCGACCGCTCCAGGCCGTGGTGCGTGGTCTGGTACAGGTCGATCTTTCCGATGAGATTGTCAGGACAAACCAACTTCTGTTCGTAGTTCCAGGTCAGGTCGCCCATATCGATGAAACGGAACTTGCCATATTGCAGCACGAAGCCCACGCTCTGGTCGTTGTCCGGGTCGGGTTCCACTCCGTGCGGCTTGAAGTCGGCGCATGCGGGGTTCGGTGCGCCCGCGCCGGCGAGCGGCTTGGTGATAGCCTGGCCGGCCGACATGATCACGCGGATATCGACGCCCTTGAGCGGGATGTGGTCGCCCGGTTTCAGGATCTTGCGCTTGCCTGCACTCTGCTCCACGTAGGCTTTGTACGCGGCGGCCACCTGCGGGCGGGCGATCTCCACGGTTTCGCCGTGGTCCATGTACTCGCCGATGGGAATCAACTTGGCCAGTGCGGGCATGCCGCCGATGTGGTCGCTGTGGAAGTGGGTGGTCAGCAGGATATCGATCTTTTGAAGTCCGGCTTTCTGGCAGGCGGCGAAGATGCGCTTGGCGTCGCGATCGTCGGGCGTGCGGTTGGCGGTATCCACCAGCATGGATTGGCCGCTGGGTGCGACAATCAGGGTCGCTGCGCCTCCTTCGGCATCGATCCAGTAGATCTCCAGATTGCGTGGCGCCGCGGAAAGGCCGGCCAGACAGAGCCCGAAAAGGGCCGCAAGGATTTTTCGAGACATGCTCTAACTCTACCTCTTGTCGATGACGCAGCGGACGCCGGCCATGGGGACGGGCAGATCGTGCTCCTGCTCGGAGCGGCGGGAAACGCGGATGTGCTGTACTTCGGATTCCCAGTATGCGCCGCGCGTCAGGGAGAAGGAATTCCCGGTGTGCGGCTGGTCCACGTTGCCGATGGCGGGCGCTTCGACGTCGTACTTGTTGTAATAGCGGTCCAGCACCCACTCGGAGGCGTTGCCCAGCGTGTCGTATAGCCCGTAGGCATTCGGCTGCAGCTTGCCTACAGGGTGGCGCACGCCGTCGCTGTTGCCGCCATACCAGGCGATCTTCGAAGGTATGCCATACGTAGCGCCGGTAGTTCCGCCGCGCGCCGCGTACTCCCATTCGGCCTCGGTGGGCAGACGTCCGCCCACCTGCGCACAGTATGCCTTGGCCTGCAGCCAGGAGAGGCCGATCACCGGGAGATCCGCCTCGTTCGCCGGAAAAGTGGAGCTCGCAACGTTGCGGTGGTACGCCGCGTTGCTGACCTCGGTCTGTCCCATCCAGAAGCCGGCAGGCAATTCCACCAGGTGCGAGGGGCCCTCATCGGGCTCGCATTGGGTGTCCCCCGGAGAGCAGCCCATGGTGAAGGTGCCGGGCGGAATCCAGACATAGGTCAGCCCGTCCTTGGGATTCACCCACGGCTGCGGCTTGCTCTCGGGCGGATTTGTTTTTGTGGTGTCGGGCTGAGGCACAATCTTAGGCGGAGGCACAGGCGCAGGCGCAAAGGGCCAGCGCCAGTATGCCACGGCGCCCGTGGCCAGGAGAAAGACGGCCGCGGCCGAAACGTACCACCACCTGTTGCGACGGTGCGTCTCGCCCTGGGGGGCCGCTCTCCCGCCGGCCAGCGCTTCCGACACCGCCTCGTTGAGCCGCGCCAGGTTTTCGGTAGTGCAGCCATCGTGCGCATCCAGCCACTGGCTCATGGAAAGGAAGTAGTCGAACTTCGGCGGCAGTGGTCCGTCGGAGAGCCGGAAGGGGATGATGGGCTTCTTCTCGCTGAAGGCATGGCCGATCTCGCTGAGCACGTGAGGCGACGCCAGGCTGGCAGGGGTGACGATCACCACCAGGGCGCGCGCGTTTTGCAGGCCGTCGAGGATCGCGGTGGGATAGTCGGCGCCGGGTTCGATGTCGCGCGGCGCCATCCAGCACACGTGGCCGCACTTTTCCAGGGCGGCGCAGACCTGGCCGGCCACGGCCGAGTCGGCGGAAGAGTAGCTTACAAAAACGGGACGATCCATAGCGCTACTTCCGATACGACGGGCCGGATCGCAGGTAGACCGGATCGAGGATCCGGGTGACGATCCATGATACTCCGCGGGCGGACAGCACCGGCAAAGCCAGCGCACATACCTTCGCGGCTGCGTCGAGATCGGTGCGGATGCCTTCCAGCAGCGACTGCACGTCTTTGCGAATTCCGTAGGTGGTGAGCATGGTCGTGCGTTCCGGCGTGGACGGGTCGGCGCATCCCACCCAGTCCACGGGGTGCGCGCAGTACCGTCTGGCGGCTTCCAGATCGAAAGAGATCGGTTCCACAGACCCGCCCGCGTTTCCCAACTCCTTCGGCCTGGTCAGAACCTCGCCGACGGTGAGCCAGCTTGTGAGGAACTCATCGCCACGCGCCAACACCTTCTCGCGGAATTCGACGACGCGCTGCCACCACTCCCGGATTCTCGGGTCCATCAGAATGGCGTACAGATAGGGGTAGTCCATTTGGATGCTTCTCGCTCTCTATCTGTTTTCCTATCCCGCATCGCGCCCTGTATTCAATTATAGAGATGATAGAGGCAGCCAGGCGCGGCGGATTCTGTGCCATATTTAAGACCATGCGGTCCACTTCGTTTCGAATGATACCGGCCCGGCTGGCCGTTTCGTGCCTCGTTTGCGCGGCGGTGCACGCGCAGTCCGTTCAGTACGTGGAAGCTCGCAAAATCTTCCTGCTGACCACGCGCGATTCCTCATACGCCATGGGTGTTGCCGCGGACGGCGCCCTGCGGCACCTCTATTGGGGCGCTCCCCTGTGGCGGGCGGAAGACATTCCGGCGGTCGCGCCGCGGCGGGACATTTCCTCCTTCGACCCCCGCCAGATGCTGGAAAACGAGGAGTTCCCCGGCTGGGGCGGCCCCCGCTATTACGAGCCGGCCCTCAAAATTACCCGGGAGGACGGCGACCGCGACCTGGTGCTGCGCTACGTATCGCACCGCATCCAGGGCGACAATCTCGACATCTCGCTCAAGGATGTGAACGACCCCATCGAAGTGACGCTGCACTACCGCGTCTATCCCGAATACGGCATCCTGGCCCGCAACGCCACCATTCGCAACGGCACCAATCGCGCGCTGACTGTCAACAGCGCGCAATCGGCTACGTGGTATCTGCCGCCGGGCGAAGGCTACCGCCTTACCTATTTGAGCGGGCGCTGGGCCGCCGAAACGCAGATCAATCGCGAGCCCATTCACGAAGGTCAGAAGGTACTGGAGAGCCGCAAGGGGCACACCAGCCACAACTTCAATCCCTGGTTTGCGATCGACCCCGGAGATGCCGCCGAAGAGCGCGGACGCGTCTGGTTCGGCGCGCTGGCCTGGAGCGGAAACTGGCGCATCGCCATCGAACAGACGCCGTACCGCCAGGTGCGCGTCACCGGCGGCATGAACAGCTTTGATTTTGCTTACCGGCTGAATCCGGGCGAGAGCCTGGAAACGCCGCAGTTCTTCGCCGGCTTTTCGGCGGCCGGATTCGGCGGCGCCTCGCGCGCCCTGCACCGCTTCACGCGCGAGAAAATTCTGCCCGGCGGTTTGACCAGCCGCCTTCGGCCGGTACTTTACAACTCCTGGGAAGCCACTACCTTCAATGTCAACGAGGCGGGCCAGAAAGCCCTGGCGGAGAAAGCCGCGAAGCTCGGCGTGGAGCTGTTCGTGGTGGACGACGGCTGGTTCGGGAAGCGCAATAACGACCGTGCCGGCCTGGGCGACTGGTTCGTGAATCCGACGAAATTCCCGCAAGGCCTGAAACCGCTGATCGATACCGTCAACCAGCTTCACATGGATTTCGGCCTGTGGGTCGAGCCCGAGATGATCAATGCCGATAGCGACCTGTATCGCGCGCATCCCGATTGGGTCATCAATTTCACCGGACGCCCGCGCAGCGAACTGCGCAACCAGATGATCCTGAACCTGGCGCGCAGCGAGGTCAAGGAGTACATCTTCGGCGCGCTCGACAAACTGGCTACCGAAAACAATATCCGCTACTTCAAGTGGGACATGAACCGGTCGTTTTCCGAACCGGGATGGCCCGAGGCCGGCCCGGCGGACGAGCAGAAGCTCTGGGTGCAGTACGTGCGCAACCTGTACGAGATCATCGACCGGCTGCGGGCCAAACACCCGAACCTGGAGATTGAATCCTGCTCCGGCGGCGGCGGGCGTGTGGACCTGGGAATCCTCCAGCGCGTAGAGGAAGTCTGGGCGTCGGACAACACCGAGGCGTTCGACCGGCTGCGCATCCAGGAGGGTTTCTCGCAGGCGTATCCGGCAAAGGTGATGTCTGCCTGGGTGACCGACGTGCCCAACATGAACGGGCGCAGCACGCCGCTGACGTACCGTTTCCTGGTGGCCATGCAGGGCGCGCTCGGGATTGGCGCCAACCTGAATCGCTGGACCGATAACGATTCGGCGGTGGCCACGAAAATGGTCGCGTTTTACAAACGGATCCGCGCCACGGTGCAAATGGGCGACCTCCACCGTCTGCTTTCGCCGCGTGAAAACGATGTGACGGCCAACCAGTACGTATCCGCCGATGGCAGGCAAAGCGTGCTGTTCGCCTTCCGGCACTCCCAGGAATACAACACCGCCGCGCCCACCCTGTACCTGCAAGGTCTCGACGAGAAGGCGCTGTATAAGGTCGAAGCCATCGACAACAAGCTCGTCGAACGCCAACCGCAGCTCAGCGGAGCGTACCTGATGCACGCTGGACTCAACCTGAATCTGCGCGGCGATTTCGACAGTACGGCGGTGATCCTGGAGCGGGTACAGTAGGGGTATGCCCACACAGGACGAACTCAAACTGGCGGTGGCGGAGGCCGCGGCCGCACTGGCGCAAGACGGTATGGTGATGGGGCTGGGCAGCGGCTCCACCGCCATGGCGGCAGTCACCGCCATCGGACGCCGCGTGGCCCAAGGGCTGCGCATCACCGGCATCCCCACCTCCGGCAAGACCGCCGCCCTGGCCCGCAGCCTGGCCATTCCGCTTACCTCGCTCGAGGAACATGGCCGTATCGATCTCGCCATCGACGGCGCCGACGAGGTGGAGCGCGGCACCCTGAACCTGATCAAAGGCCGCGGCGGCGCGTTGCTGGAAGAAAAACTGGTAGCCGCCGCCAGCCGGCGTTTTGCCATCGTGGTGGACGAGAGCAAAATGGTGGACCGCCTGTGTCCTGAGCGGCAGCCTATCCCCGTGGAAGTGGTCCCCTATGGCTGGAAGACCACGGCGCAACGGTTGAGCGCCCTCGGAGCCGAATGGACGCTACGGTCGGCCACTCAGGGCAAGCCGTTTGTGACCGATGGCGGCCATTACATTTTGGATTGCGCCTTTCCGCCGTTCGCGTCGGCGCGTGACTTGCAGACCCGGATCGACGGCGTCATTGGCGTTGTGGAGCATGGCATTTTTCCCGGTATGGCTACCGAAGCACTCATCGCGAGCGCCGGACCGGACGGCCGCATTTCCGTCAGGCACGCCGTTCCCGCCGCCAGGTAACGCGTCTATTCCCGCGTCTCGGCGTGATGCCGTACGTCGATGCCTTTCACCAGGAACAGCACGTCTTCGGCAATATTCGTGGCGTGGTCGGCGATGCGCTCCAGGTTCTGTGCGATGAACATCAGGGCGATGGCGCGTTGAATCGTCGTGCGCTCTTCCTGCATGAACTGCGTGAGTTCGTTGTAGACGGCGTCGCGCAGGTGGTCCACCTCGTCATCGGCCAGCAGAACGTCGCGCGCCATTTCCGCGTCCCCGCGCGCGAAGGCATCCAGACTGCGCCGCACCATCCCTTCGGACAGCTCGGCCATCCGCGGAATATCGATGAGCGGACGCAATACCGGCTCCTTCATCAGCGTCAGGGCGCGCTCGGTGATATTGACCGCCAGGTCCCCCATGCGCTCCAGGTCGTTGTTCATCTTGATGACCGCGGTGATGAAACGCAGGTCCCGCGCCATGGGTTGGAAGAGCGCGAGCAGGCGCGTGGCCAGTTCGTCGATTTCGATTTCCTTCTGGTTGATCTGGGCTTCCCCCCACATCACCTCTTTGGCCCGGTCCTCGTCGCGATCGACCAGGGCGTATATGCTGTTGTGGATGGAGGCCTCTACCAGCCCTCCCATCTCGAGTAATTTGCTCTGGAGTTCCTCCAGCTCTTCCCGGAAATGAAGCATCGTAAGTTCCTGCCCTGAAATACGAACTGCCGCCGCACCTCGCAGCTCTGTCACGGCCGCGCACGTTACTAAGTACACCGTTTCAAAAGTCCACCGACGTATCAAGAAGACCGCTTGCTGACGCGCGCGGCTCCGATCAGAGACGCGACCGTTAGGGAGCGTTCAGAAGGGAATACGTTGGCGTACTTCTGAAACGACCGGCTAAGCGATCTTTCTGAACCTCTGCCACCCACTGCTAGCCGAACCTGCCCGTAATGTAATCTTCCGTCTCTTTCTTCGCCGGACGCTTGAATATTGTGGCAGTCCGGTCGAACTCTATGAGCCGCCCCATCAGAAAGAAACCCGTAAACTCCGCCACGCGCGCCGCCTGCTGCATGTTGTGCGTGACGATGACCTGCGTGCACTGATCCTTCAGGCTGAACATCAGGTCTTCGATCTTGGCCGTGGCGATAGGGTCCAGCGCCGAGCACGGCTCGTCCAGCAAAAGCACTTCCGGATCCACCGCCAGCGCGCGCGCGATGCACAGGCGCTGCTGCTGCCCGCCGGAGAGGGAGTACGCCGATTCGTGCAGCTTATCCTTCACCTCTTCCCACAGCGCCGCCCGCTTCAGGCTGTGCTCCACCTTTTCGTGCATGGAGCCTTTGCCCTTCAGCCCGTTGACGCGGATGCCGTAGGCCACGTTGTCGAAAATGGACTTCGGAAACGGATTGGGACGCTGGAACACCATGCCCACACGCCGGCGAAGGCTGGTGACATCCACCTCCATCACGTTCTCGCCGTCCACCGTCACCGAGCCTTCGGCGTGCGCGTGCCGCACCATTTCGTTGATGCGGTTGAGCGTCCGCAGAAAGGTACTCTTCCCGCAGCCCGAAGGGCCGATCAGCGCGGTGATCCGATTTTCCGGTATCTCGATGTTGATGTCGTGCAGCGCCTTAAATGCACCGTAGAAAAAGTTCAGATCCTTTACCGAAATCTTAGGCTTGCCAGGGCCCCGCTTGTCCAATGTGGGGCTCGCATTAGCCATAGCTTCCGGCGGCCGCACGTTAACCCCGGACTGCGGAACGGTAGACTCGGGCGCGCTATCCATAATTACCCCTTTTGAACGGATATTCCTCGCGACAAAATGTAGCGAGCGGCAATATTCGTGATCAACACCATGGCAATTAACACCAGGCCTGCCGCCCAGGCCTGCCGGTTCCAATCGTCGTAAGGCGCTATGGCTCGCCGGTAAATCATCACCGGCAGAGCGGCTGTGGGCTCACGTAAACCCCGAGCCCAAAAGTTGTTGTTGAGCGCCGTGAAAAGCAAAGGCGCGCATTCTCCCGCAGCCCGCGCCACTCCCAGAATCATACCGGTCAAAATTCCTCGCATGGCCGCCGGCACTGCGACACTGGAAATGGCCCTCCACTTCGGCGCGCCTAAAGCCAGCGCCCCTTCCCGCAGGGAGCGCGGCACCGTCAGCAGAAACTGCTCCGTAGTGCGCAGCGAGATGGGAATCAGCATCAGGCTCAGGGCGAACCCGCCGGCCAGGGCGGAGTAGCCATGCATCGGCTTCACCATTAAGCCCCAGGCAAAAATTCCGATCACGATGGAAGGAACGCCGTTCAACAGGTCCGCCATGTACCGGACAGCGAATGCCATGCTCTTGCCGCCGAACTCAGCCAGGTAGATTCCACCCAGGAAGCCGATCGGCAGGCCGAACAACGCCGCCAGCCCTACCATGGTAGCGCTTCCCACGATCGCATTCGCCATGCCCCCGCCGGTCTCCCCCGGCGGCAGCGGCAACTTGGTAAGAAAGTTCCAATCGATCGATTTGCCGCCGTTGTAAACCAGGTAGCCCAGAATCAGAAACAGAACCGACACCGTCACCAGCGTGCACAGGCCGGTCGAAAACAGCATCACGTTGTTCACAATCTTGCGATAAGTCAAGCGGTTCATGATGCTTGTGCCGTTCCTTTCCGGCTGGTGGCGAGCACCAGCAGGCGCGCCAGTGCATTCACCACGATCGTAACGAAGAAAAGCACCAGCCCCATTTCCACCAGCGAACTGACCAGAAGAGAACTGCCGGCCTCTGCGAACTCATTGGCAATCACTGCCGCAATCGTGGCCCCCGGCGCAAACAAAGATGTCGAAATGGACGGATTGTTGCCAATCACCATGGTCACCGCCATGGTCTCGCCAAGCGCTCGCGCCAGCCCCAGAAAGATTGATCCGAGAATGCCCAGGCGGGCGTACGGGACCACCACCTGGAACGTGGACTCCCACTTTGTGGCTCCCAACGCCAGCGCCGCCTCGCGCTGGTCGCGCGGCACCTCCATCAGAGCCTCGCGCGAAATCGCGATGATGAACGGGAAGGTCATCACCGAGAGCACCACACCGGCAGCCAGGTATCCCTGGCCAATCGCCGGCCCGCTGAAAAACGGTATAAATCCGAGGGTATCGTTCAGGAAAGGCTCCACGTACTCACGCAGCAGCGGGACAATCGTGAATAGCGCCAGCAGGCCGTAAATGACGCTCGGGATGGCCGCCAGCAACTCCACCAGAAACGTGCAGGCCGAAGAGAGTCGCGGGGGCGCCAGTTCGGCCAGAAATATCGCGGCGCCCACCCCCAAAGGAACCGAAATCAACAAGGCCAGAACCGACGTCAGCACGGTTCCGTAGATGAAAGCCAAGGCGCCGAAATCGCCCGTCCCCGGGTCCCAGTTGGACGTCGTCAGAAAGTGAAACCCGAACTTGGCGCGTGACTCGGCGGATTGTACCCACAGTTCCCATACCAGGAAAGCAGTCAGCAAAAGTACGCTGACAGCGAAAAGAAAGGTGACGAAGTGCGCGACCTCGTCACCCGTTTTCAGGCCGAGCCCCAGGCGACGTGTTCGTTTGGATTTGTTTGCCACAATCGCCGGTGCCGACATAAAGAGACTATTGAATCTGGCTGATCTGCTTCGTTTCCAGGTTTTCCACCGATGCCGGAAGAGGCGCAAACCCCAGCGCGGCGCAGTACTGCTGACCGTCTTTCAGCATCCACTTCAGGAATCCGACAATGGCCGCCTTCTTAGCGGGGTCCGCGATCTTGGAAGGAATCAACAGCCATGTGAAACTGGCGATCGGATATGCGCCTTTGCCCTTGGCATTGGTAATGGACACGCGGAAATCTGCGGGCATTGTCTTCGCCGCGGCTGCCGCGGCTGCCGTCGTCGATTCGGTCGTAGCCGCTACCCAATCGCCGGCGGCGTTCTTCAAGATTGCCGATTGCATGTGGTTCTGCAGCACGTAACCAAGCTCCACGTAGCCGATCGAATTGGGCGTCTGCTTCACGAAACCCGCCACGCCTTCGTTACCCTGTTGGCCCAAACCGCCCGGCCACTTGATCTGCTTGCTGGTTCCCGGGCCTTTGGCCCACTCGGGACTCACCTTGGTCAGGTACTCGGTAAAGATATAGGTGGTGCCGCTGGCTTCCGCGCGATGCGCCACAATGATATCCGCGTTAGGTAGTTTCACGCCCGGATTCAGCTTGGCAAGCGCCGGGTCGTTCCACTTCTTGATCTTCAACAGGAAGATGTCGGCCACGGTCTCACCCTCCATCTTCAACGGTTGCTTCACACTGGGCAAATTATACGTAATCACATCCGCGCCCAACACCGTGGGGAAATGCAGCGGACGAATTTTGCATTTGGCGATTTCAGCCTCGCTCATGGGCGCGTCGCTGGCGCCAAAATCCACCGTCTGATTCTGAAGCTGGGTGATGCCGCCACCAGAGCCGATGGACTGGTAGTTGATCTCAATGCTGGGATGCAATTTGTGGTATTCATTGAACCACTTCGTATAGATGGCATTCGGAAAGGTGGCTCCCGCGCCATTCAGGGCTTGCGCGGCGGCGACACCCGTCAGGCCGAGACCGGCCATGGTCACCAGGACCAGAATTCTACTGATTTTCATCGCAATTTCCTCCTTTTACGTTCGCACGTTCAGATTACAGAGAGGTTCAGATTGTGTTACAAATCCGCTACTGCACGGAGGATCACGTCTACTTGATCGCAGGCGCCGATCCGGGCAAGGTGTACCGGAGATCGAGATAAACCGTGTGGTCGCTGGCATGATCCAGCGCCCCGGTAGCCACGTACCAGGGGGTACGAGTGGCATATTCATACTGCAACATGAAGTTGATAGCGCCGTATGCGGGACTCTTCCAAAGCGTCTGGTTGAGGCCGAATGTGTATTCGTTGACCGAGTGGTTCTGGCTATTGGACGAACCCGTATACCCCCATCCGACCAGGCTGCCGTTGGTATCCACGGCCACGTTCTTGCCGATGTAAATGCCGCCGAAGTAGAAGTAGAGCAGCGTCTTCTGGATGGTCGCCTCAATGCCATCTGTGGTAGTGAAAGTGTGAATCGGGCTCAGGCTGCCGTCGGCGCGCACCACCAGGTCCGGAGCATTGCCGAAGAAATACCGGCCGATCCCATCGCCGTATTGGTTGTTGGCGATCAGCCGTATGCCCTTGGCCACCTCGAAGTTGGCGTTGACTTCGCCGCCGCCGCCGCTCTTGGAAGAGGTCCTGCCGGAGTTTGCTTGGCCTGTGGAAGTGTTATAGATCTTGAAAAACCGGGCGATGCCGCCCACTTCGAAATGCACGCGCGAGTTGGGGTCGAACGCCAGTTTGGCGATGAGGTCCGGTGCGCGGTTGGCCGTGCTCAGAAAGCTGGCGCTGCCATTGTCCAACTGAGTGCCTCCCACGCCGCTGAGAGCCGCCGGCAGCACAATCTGGCCGCCGCCACCGTAGCCGCCCATATACTGATTGGGGTTCTCGGCGGACAACCCGAACGTCATCTTGTCGTCGGCTCCGTGATAGAGAACGCGGAAACCCGGTTGGCGAGTCCAGGGCAGGCCGATCAGGTAATTCACGTCGAAGACCTGGCTATAGAAGATGTCGCCCGGCAACGCGGATATGCCCTTGCGATTTGGCGTGAACATGCTCCAGCTCTGACCTCCCAGAACCTCCCAGCCGCCCTTTCGCATACTCACCCAGAACAGGCGGAGGCGGGGCACGAACGCGCCGTTGGTGACGCCGATATTGTTGGCCGCGCCGGTACCCAGAAAGTCAGTTTCCAGGTAATTCAGAAATTGCGTGCCCTTCCAATTCCCGTCAACGCGGAAACCCACGCGCGAGTTCTGTGGACTGAAGCGGAACTCGTTCAGCTTACCGCCCGGAACGGCGTTATCAAAAGGAATGCTGCCGAAGTTGCTGCCGATGCCCGAACCGGCAGCCTTGCTGCGCCACACTCCCGCGGCATCCAGAAAACCTACCGGCGTGATGCTGATATTGCCGAATTTCAATTGCAGCGGCGCAGGCTGGTCTGCGGCTGCCGCCTGTGGGGCCGGAGCCGGAGGACTCAGCTTGGGGGTCGCTGCGGGAACCGCCGCCGGCGCAAGCATCGGCGTGCTGGAAGCCATCAGCGCGCCTCCCTGCGGAGCGGCAGCCTGTGCGGCGGGCGCGGCGGCAGGCTTGCTCATTCCATCCAGCGTCGCCTGCTGATCCTTCAACGCCTGCACCAGTGAATCGATCTGTTTCTGCTGTTCGGCTAATTTCGTCCTTCAGCTTATCTATCTCGTTCGGATCGCTCCCCTGTGCCCTGCAAACAGGGAAAGACGCCCCAACTACGAAGCACAACATGAGCACGTATTTTGTGAGTTTCATAGGCGGAGTTACGAGTATAGAAATCTAAAGTGACGAATCGGTGAACATCAGTTTGCGGAGTGGTTATTATCGAAGGGAGGTAGGGCTATAGTAAACACAGAACCCTGACCCAAACGGCTCTCCACCGATACCGACCCGCCCATCTGTTCTACCGCGTGTTTCACAATCGCGAGGCCCAGGCCCGTGCCCCCGGTCGCACGCGATCGTGCTTTGTCTACACGGTAAAAGCGCTCGAAGATGCGCGGCAGGTCGCGCGAAGGAATTCCGAGTCCGGTATCTTTCACACTCACCAACACACTCTCCGGTGCGCGCGCCAACTCCACCCGGACCTCACCGTCGGGCCGGTTGAATTTGATGGCGTTGTCCAAAAGATTCACGAATACCTGTTCCAGCCGGATCTCGTGTCCCAGCACATTCAGATCGTCAAACGGACCGCAAATCAGCCGCACGCCGCGGTTCCGTGCCACCGGTTCCACCGTGCGCAGCGCGCTTTCAATACTGTCGCGAAGCGAAATCGGCTCCGGCAGCGGCGGCTTCCCGCTTTCCAGCGTGGAGAGCACCAGCAGGTCGGCGACAATATTATTCAACTGCCTCGCCTTGCTCAGAATGATCTCGACGAACTTGCGCCCGTTCTCGTGGTCGTCCAGCGCGCCTTCCAGCAGCGTTTCGGCGTAGCCGGTCACCGCCGCCAGCGGCGTGCGCAATTCGTGCGACACGTTGGCCACGAAATCCTTGCGGATGCGCTCCAGTCGCTCCATATCGGTCACGTCGTACAGCATGACGATAGCGCCGCGGTTCGGATCGCCCGCCAGCGGCGCCACCTGAATTTCGAATGACCGCGCGCCCGCCGCCGCCAGTACCAGGCGCCGCTGCTGCGACTCTCCCGCCGCCAGTACGTTCGTGCACATATCCAGCAGGGCGTGATCGCGTGCTACCTGCACCAGCGGAATTCCCGGGACAATCGGCAGCGTCACGCCCATCAGTTCCGCAAATGCCCGATTCACGAACGTGATGCGCAGCAGCGGATCCACCGCCACTACGGCTTCCACCATGCTGCTCAGGATCGCTTCCAGTCGCGAACTCTCGCGCTGCAGCGTCTCCACCATCACGCGCACCTGCCGCGCCGAAAGCTGCAGCGAAGAGGCCAACGCCGTCATCTCGTCGCTGGCGGGCGTGAAGTTCCAATCCTGGCTGGGACGCAACAGCGTCTCCATGCTGCGCCGCATTTCGCGGGCCTGGCCAGAAGTGGAATAGTAGAAAATGGCGGCCAGCACCGCCGCCGCCAGCCCCAGAAGTACGCTCGCCAGAAGCACCATGGCGGTACTCCGCGTGAGGGAACATCAGCTTGAGCAGAATCGCCGCGAAGCACGTCAGGGCCGTGCCGGAAACAATCGCCGGTAGGGGAGGGGAAGCCCGGAGCATTCCAACTTACTCTAACGCGTCCAGGTTACAGGAAGGTGAAGCAACTTATGCCGGAACCTTGGCCGCATCCGTTTCACTGCGCGCCAATTCCCCGGCGTACCGCTGCAATTCCGCGAGAGAGACCGTCACCAGGCTCTTTTCCATGTCTTCGCCCGTTTCCACCAGGTGCAGCAGGTGCATCACCGCCAGCCGCGCGCACCACGGGTCATCCATCGGACGGCCCACTTCTTTGCTCACTTGCGCCAGGAAGGCATGCGGCAGGGCGATGGTCTTCTCAGTCCTGCCCGCCATCGTCGCCGGTCAGAATGAATTTCACGTCAACGGTATCCGCGTGGCGAATCGAAATCGCCGTCTGCAGCCATTTGAAAAATACCTGAAATTTGCGGCCGAACGGATCAGGGCCGGCTTCGAACTGGCGGAAATTGAGCATCTGTCGTTATTCTACAATGGCAGCATAACCCCCATGCTCGTAGCCGAATTGATTGCCCCCCGCGAATTCCGCCTGGTGGAACAGACGCTCGAAAAACCCGCACCCGGTGAGGTACAGGTCAGCGTGGATGCCGTGGGCATCTGCGGGTCCGATCTGCACTCCTATTCCGAAGGCGCCGTCGGCGACACGCCCTGCACCTACCCCATGGTGCTGGGTCACGAACCCGCCGGCACCGTGGTAGAGACCGGCGCGGGTGTCACCGGATGGTCCGCCGGTGACCGCGCCGCCCTGGAACCGGCCCTCTACTGCTACCACTGCGAGTTCTGCCGCAGCGGTCGCCACAACATCTGCGCCAACATTCGATTTCTCAGCAACCCCGGACAGCCGGGCTTTTTCCGCGAGTTCGTGAATCTGCCGGCGCACAATCTGCTCGCCATCCCCAAAGAAATGCCGCTGCGAATTGGCCACCACCGTCGAGCCCCTGGCCGTCGCCGTGCACTCTCTGAAATTCGCCGCCGTGCAACTTGGCGAGACCGTCGCGGTGTTCGGCGCCGGGCCCATCGGCCTGCTACACCATCGCCTGCCTGCGGCTGGCCGGCGCCTCCCGCATCTGGGCCGTCGAGCCGGTAGCGCATCGTCGCGAGATGGCCAAACAGATGGGCGCGAGCGAAGCCATCGACCCCGGCCAGGTCGATGCGGTGCGGTTGATCCACAACGATACCGGCGGCCGCGGCGTGGATTGCGCCATCGATTGCGCCGCCAAAGAGCACACCACCAACCACGCCATTCAAGCCGTTCGCAACGGCGGACGCGTGGTCATCACCGGCATTCACTCAGCCGCCCTCGTGCCTTTTGAAGTCTCCCCCATGCGCCGCAAGGAACTGGCCATCTTCAACGTCCGGCGCTCCAACCACGAATCGGAAGCCGCCCTGGAGTTGCTCACCAACCAGATGGACTGGTTCGCTCCCCTGGTGACTCACCGTCGGCCCGCTGGACCACATCGGCGACGCCTTCCGCCTGGTGGAGAACTACGCCGACGGCGTCGGCAAACTGGTCATCGTCCCGCATTAGAATCTAGAAGCCACCGCACGAGCGAATGCCCAATTCCGCTCGTAGACAACCTACACAATAAATAGTAGAATGCCTACACAATGAGCAAACGGACCCTCACGCGTGGAATTCCTGCAAGGCACTCTCGATGTCCTCATCCTGCGCACGCTCCAGGCGGGACCGGCCCACGGCCACGCCATCGCCAAACACATTCAGAGGACTTCCGAAGACCTGCTTCAGGTCGAAACCGGCTCCTTATACCCGGCCCTGCACCGCCTGGAGGCCAAGGGTTGGATCGCGGCTTCCTGGGAACACTCCGAGAAGGGCAAACGCGCCCGCTACTACCGCCTTTCGCCCAGCGGGCGGAAACAGCTCGCCGTGGAACAGTCGAAGTGGGAGGCATTCTCGCGCGCCATGGGGTTGATCTTGCATCCCGTAGAACAGGAGGAATCATGACTTCGTTCTTTCGTAAGCTGAACTGGCTCGCACGGCGCCGGCGGAAAGAAGAGGAACTCCGCGAGGAACTCGAGTTCCACCTCGAAGAGGAAGCGGAGATCCGCCATGCGGAGGGTCTCGCCGGGCAGGAAGCCCGTTGGGCCGCGCGGCGCGAGCTCGGAAACCTCGGCCTGGTCCAGGAGGAGACGCGCGCCTCCTGGGGGTGGACCTGGCTCGCACAACTGCTGCAGGACAGCCGTTACGCCCTCCGCATAATGAGTGCCAACAAGGCCTTCAGCGCGCTGGCGATCCTCTCGTTAGCCCTGGGCGTGGGAGCCAACACCGCAATCTATAGCTTCATGGATGCCGTCCTGCTGCGCCGCCTCCCGATCCCGCACCCCGAGTCGCTCGTGGTGGTGAACTGGCACAACCGAATCCGCTCCGGCGACCGCGTCCTGCACGGCATGAGCGGCACAACCTATAACGATGGAAAAACCGGAATCACGGCGGGCATTTTCCCGTTCCCGGCGTTCGACCTGCTGCGGAAATCGGACGCCGTCTTTTCCAGCCTGTTCGCCTACTACCCGACACGCAAGGTGAATCTGATGGTGAAGGGGCAGGCCGAACAGGCCAGCGGCGAGTTCGTGTCCGGCGATTATTTTCCAGGACTCGGCATTCCGCCCGCCGCCGGCCGTGTGATTGCTCCGGAGGACGACCGGGCCGGCGCGCCGCCGATTGCCGTCTTGAGCTATGCATACAGCCGGAAACGCTTCGGCAGTGCCGCGAATGCCGCCGGCCAACCCATCTTTATCAACGACATTCCCTTCACCGTCGCGGGTGTCGCGCCACCGGACTTCTTCGGCATCGACCCGGCAGCAGCGCCGGACTTCTACCTGCCGCTACATGACAATCTTGTTCTGAAGCTGAACGGAGGCGCGGATAAGGCGGAATCATACCTCGACCAGAACTACTACTGGCTCGAAATGGCGGGGCGCCTGCGCCCGGGCGTGAACCTGGCACAAGCCCAGGCAGCGCTGGAGCCGGTGTTTCACAGATGGGTCGCCGGCACTGCGGCGAATGACCGGGAACGAGCCAATCTTCCCTCCCTGTTGCTCAGGGAAGGCGCCGGCGGCGTCGATACCCTGCGCCGGCGCTACGCCGAGCCTCTGTACGTATTGCTTGCCATGGTCGGTTTGATCCTGGCCATCGCCTGTGCCAACATCGCGAACCTGCTCCTGGCCCGGGCCACCGCGCGACGGCGCGAAATGGCCGTACGGCTCAGCATGGGCGCGGGAAGATTCCGGGTGATCCGGCAACTGCTCACCGAAAGCCTCCTGCTGGCGTGCGTGGGCGGCGCGCTAGGTGTGTTGCTGGCGCTGTGGGGCATTCGATTCCTGACGCTCCTGCTGGCCAACGGAAGGGAGGATTTCACCCTGCATGCGAATCTGAGCTGGCCCGTGCTCGGCGCAACCATGGCCCTCACCATGCTGACCGGTCTGTTGTTTGGATTGGCCCCGGCGCTGCGTGCCACCCGCGCGGATGTGATGCCTGCGCTGAAACAAACGCGGGCGGGCCAGCCGGGATCACGCCTGTTTTTCCGGGCCGGCTTGAGCCGCGCGCTGGTGGTGTGCCAGATCGCTCTTTCCCTGCTCCTGCTGGTGGGGGCTGGATTATTCGCGCGTACGCTTTCCAACCTGCACTCCATCGAACTCGGCTTCCAACAGGAAAACCTCCTGCTGTTCCAAATGAACGCCCGGCAGGCAGGACACCGCGACCCCGAAATCGTGACTTTCTACAGCGACCTGCTGTCCCGGTTCCGCGCCATTCCCGGCGTCACGACTGCCAGTGTCTCGCACAATCCGATGATTGGCCAGGGAACCTGGATGGGACCCGTCGTGCCGGTCGGCGGGCACCCCGATCTCGAGGGGGTGACCCACATTTTAATGGTGGGAAGCGATTTCTTTACCACCATGCGCATTCCCGTGCTGCTGGGCCGTCCCATTGACGAACGCGACTGCCCGGGCGCGAAGCCGGTAGCGGTGGTCAATCAGGAATACGTGAAGACCAACTTCCCCGGCCGGAATCCCATAGGCCTCCACATTGTGGTCCAACGCCGGCCACCACGGGGAAATCGGGACGTCGAGATCGTCGGCGTGGCGCGGAACGCGCGCTACGGTTCGCTCAAAGGAGAGTTCGAACCGGTCGTCTACCTGCCATTCGAACAGGGCTCGTACTATCCCGTCGATGAGATGACGTTTGTCCTGCGCACCGGCGGCGACCCGTTGAGTTATGCCGGGACCGCGCGCGCAATCGTGCACCAGGCGGACCCGCGTGTGCCCGTGACCAATGTCAAGACGGAGAAGGCGCAGATCGATCAGACCATGAATCAGGAGATCATTTTCGCCCGCCTCTGTACGGGCTTCGCCTTCCTCGCGCTGATCATTGCCGCCGTAGGCTTGTACGGCACCATGACGTACACCGTCGCTAGGCGCACCGGCGAAATCGGAATTCGCATGGCATTGGGCGCGCCGCGCGCCACCGTGGTCTGGATGGTCCTCCGCGAGGTCTTGATCCTGGCCGCCGTGGGGCTCGCCATCGGCGTCCCCGCGTCGCTGGGCGCTTCCAGATTGGTCGAATCGTTCCTCTTCGGAATCCGCCCCAACGATTCCCGCGCGCTCTTCGCGGCAGTGGCGATTCTCCTCGCCGCCGCGCTGCTCGCCGGTTACCTGCCCGCCTGGAAAGCATCGCGCATCGACCCTATGACTGCGGTGCGGCACGAGTGAACGATGCCGCCGGCGTAGTCTCGCGATAGTACAGCACCAGGTCGGTCGCCGGTGGAGCATGCCCCATGCTGCGGAGGAATCCGGCCACCTGTCCCCGGTGGTGCGTACCGTGGTTCACCACGTGCAGAATCAGTTGCCACAGCGGCTGCGTCCACGGCCGGCCCTTCATATCGGAATACGAAAGCGGCTCGCGCACCTTCTCGTCGCTCAGGCCCGAGGCCCATTCGCGCCATCGTTCGTGAACCGCCGGCCAATCGGTTTGCAGTACCGAAAGCTGCCGGTCGGCGTCGTGGACGAACCCCGGATGAGTTCCACCGGCCAGCCGCCAGAGCCAGATGCGATCGGCCGCGAAAATATGCACCAGTGTGCCCAGTACACTGTGATCCGCCGTCCCGAAATCGCGAGTCAACTCCTCCTCGCTCAATTCGCCCGCGGCCCGCACCAGCCGTTGACTCGCCCATGCTGTGTAATCGATATGCGTGCGTAACGCATCCACGGAAACAGCCATAACCCGATCATAGCGCCAACGGTTTTTGCCCCGCACCGCGTAACCTTTTTCCCGCCGCGCAGTATAACCGTCGATGGCTGTCTTACTGCGAGATTTCCTTTATGCGGTGCGCACTCTACGCAAATCCCCCGTTTTTCTGGCCGTTGCGGTACTTTCGCTGGCCCTCGGCATCGGCGCCAATACGGCGATTTTCACACTGATTAACCAGCTCATCCTGCAACCCCTTCCGGTAAAGCATCCGGAGCAGCTTGTGATGCTCGCCGGACGCGGCAAACACTACGGCGGCAACAACGGACCCGACCGCCTCTCCTACCCCATGTACCAGGAAATCCGCGATAAGAACCAGGTCTTCAGCGGTATGTTCTGCACTTACCCGGCCACCGTCAGCGCGTCGTTCCAGGGCCACACGGAACTGATCGGCGCGGACTTCATCTCCGGCAACTACTTCCCCGTTCTGGGCATCGGCGCCGCCGTGGGCCGCGTCTTCACCGCGTCGGACGACCTGATTCAGGGCGGCCACCCGCTCGCCGTCCTCAGCTATGGCTATTGGCGCGCCCGCTTCGGTGCGGACCCGCAAATCGTCGGCAAACAGATGGTGGTCAACGGCCGCGACTTGACCATCATCGGCGTAAGCGCCGCGGGATTCGACGGAGTCGAGCCGGGCCGCGCGCCGCAGATTCGCATCCCCATGACCATGAAGGACGAGTCTGCCCCGCACCGACTTCAGCCGTCTGAATAACGACCGCTTCCGTTGGGCCGAAGTCTTCGGCCGCCTCAAGCCCGGCATCTCCATCGAGAAAGCGCAGGCCGGATTACAGCCGCTGTTTCATCAAATCCTCAACCGCGAAGTGACCGAAAAGCCCTTCGCCAGAACCTCGCCCCTGGTCAAACAGGAATTCCTGCGAATGTGGATGGAAGTGATGCCCGGCTCCAAGGGCCGCTCCAACCTGCGCAAGGCTTACTCCAAACCCCTGTTCGCCCTCATGGGCATCGTCGGCCTGGTGCTCCTGATCGCCTGCTCGAACCTGGCGAATCTGCTGATCGCGCGCGCCTCGGCGCGGCAAAAGGAAATCGCCGTGCGCCTCGCCCTGGGAGCGGGACGCGGCCGTCTCGTCAGCCAACTGCTGGTGGAAAGCTTCGTGCTCGCGGCCGTAGGAGGCGCCCTCGGCATTGGACTCGCCGTGATCATCGACCAGGCGCTGATCGACTTCCTCCCTTCCGGACGCACCCCGCTCTCCCTTACCAGCACGCCGGATTGGACCGTCCTCGCCTTCACCTTCGCCATCTCGCCTGATCGCCGGAGCGCTCTTCGGCCTCGTTCCCGCGCTCCAATCCACCCGCCCCAAGCTGGCGAATACCTTGAAAGACCAGGCCGGCAGCGTCATCCGGGGCAGTTCCGCCCGGCTGCGCAACAGCCTGGTGGTGGCGCAGGTATCGCTGTCGCTGTTATTGCTGATCGGCGCCGGCCTGTTCATGCAAAGCCTGCGCAACTTGAAAACGCTCAACCCCGGCTTCGAGGTGAAGAACCTGATGGCATTCGACGTCGCCCCCACCCTGAGCCGCTACGACCCCCAGTGGACCCGCGATTACTACCGCCGCCTCCGCGACCGCTTGAATGCCCTGCCCGGCGTGCAATCCGAGGCTTTCGCCGTGGTCCCGGTGCTCGAAGACAACGAGTGGGATAACTGGGTCACCATCGAAGGCTATTCCGCCAAACCCGATGAGCGCCCCGACCCGCATATGCAGTTCTGCACCCCCGGCTACTTCCAGACGCTCAAGATTCCCATCCTGCTGGGCCGCGACTTCACCGACCGCGATGTTGCCGGCGCCCCCAAAGTGGCCATCGTCAATCAGAAATTCGTCAAGCGCTATTTCGGCGACGCCAACCCCATCGGCCGCCACGTGGGCATGGGCATCGACCCGGGCACCAAAACCGATATCCAGATCGTGGGCGTGGCAGCCGACACCAAGTACGAAAGCATGCGCGACGAGATCCCCTACGAGCTCTACGTTCCCAGCGACCAGCAGAACTTCGTCAACGATGGCACGTTCTACGTCCGCACTCCCGGCGACCCCACCCGGATGTTCGGCACCCTGCGCGCGGCCGTGCGGGACGTGGATGACACCGTGCCCTTCTACGACCTGCGCACCTTGGATCGTCAGCAGGAGATTTCCCTGCTTACCGAGCGCCTGCTGGCCGCCCTTTCCACCGTCTTCGGATGTCTCGCCACTCTGCTGGCAGCCCTGGGCCTCTATGGCGTGATGGCTTTCATGGTGGCCCGCCGCACGCGCGAGATCGGCATTCGCATGGCGCTCGGCGCGGGTCAAGGCTCGGTCGTTTGGATGGTGATGCGCGAAACCCTCACGCTGGCCGGAATCGGCGTCGCCATCGGACTGGCCGGAGCCTATGGCGTCACGCGCCTCGATTCAAACCCAACTGTTCGGCGTTGCGCCCACCGACCTGCTCACCATGGCCGCGGCGTCGCTCGGCATCGCCGCCGTCACCGCCCTCGCCGGATTCGTCCCCGCCCGCCGCGCCACCGGAGTCGATCCCATGAGCGCCCTGCGCTGGGAGTAAAGTATTTCGCAAATGCCGCTCGCCAATGTCGCGTCGCCGATCCGAGCCGCGCGCGTCAGCAAGCGTTGTCCCGTCGCAGAAATACGCTAACGGCTCCTTCCCGTTGAAAAATCTTATCTGCGTTCATCCGCGGCCCAAATTGATTTTCCCTACCCCGGCCTACGGCGAAGGCTCCACGTGCACCAGCACGTCCGCCACCCAATCCAGCCGCTCCAGAATCCGCAGCCGCACCCGGTGCGCAATGTCGTGCGACTGCCGCACGGTCATCTCCGGATCCACCTCCAGGTGCAGATCCACGTGATATTTCAAGCCCGTCTTGCGCGCGAAACATTTCTCCACTCCGCGCACGCCCGGCTCGCCCCGCGCCACCTCGCGAAGTTGCTTCATCACATCGTCGTCCGGCATCGTGTCCATCAACTGCATCGCCGTCTCATAGGCCACGCGGATGCCCGTGGTCACCACGATCAGCCCCACCACGAACCCGCCGTACCGGTCCGCCTCCAGGAACCGGGAAGGCGCCGCCAGCGTCAGCCCCACCGCAATCAGCGCGACCGTGGCCGAGACGCTGTCCATGGCATCGTTCCACGCGTCGGCGGTCAGCGCCGCGCTCTTCAGACTCCGACCGTAGCGAAACTTGTAAGTCGCCAGCCCCGCCTTCGCCACCAAAGACGCCAGCAGCGGATACACCACGAATCCGGCCACTGCCTCGCGAGGCTGCCCCAGGCTCTGCACCGATATATAAGAGATCAGCGCTCCGCCCGCCGTCAGAAACATGCCGATCAGCAGACCCGTCAGCGTCTCCACGCGGCCGTGGCCGTAAGGATGATTGTCGTCCGCCGGGATCGCCGCCAGCGTCAGCCCCAGAAACACGAACCCCGAGGCGAACACGTCGCTCGTGGATTCCAGCCCGTCAGCCACTACCGCCGTGGAATGCCCCGCCATCCCGGCGATGATCTTGACCACCGCCAGCGCGGCGCTGACCGCCATCCCGAGCGCCGCCACGCGTTGGCCGCTGTGCATTGTCTGGTCGCGAAGCCGTTATGCGCGCGCGGGATTCTTGCGTTCGGAATCCACGCCGAGATCGGCCAACGCCGCCACGGCTTTCTTCGCGTCGAACTTACCGTCGCGCGCCAAACGGGACAGCGCCGCCGCCGCAATCGATTCGGCATTGATCTCGAAGTGCTTCCGCAGGTACTCGCGATTGTCACTGCGCCCGAAACCGTCGGTGCCCAGCGTTTCCATCCGGCCGGATAGCCACGGCGCCACCTGGTCCGCCACCACTTTCATATAGTCGGTAGCCGCCACGATCGGCCCGTTCGCGCCCTTCAGCGCCGACACGATGTAAGGCGTGCGCTCCGGCTGATCCGGATGCAGGCGGTTCCAGCGCTCCACGTCCAGCGCTTCGCGCCGCAGTTCGTTGTAGCTGGTCACGCTCCACACATCGCTCGCCACGCCGTACTTCTCCGCCAGAATCTGCTGCGCCCGCAGCGCCTCGTTCAAAATCGGACCGCTGCCGAAAAGCTGCACCTGCGCCTTCCCCTTCTCCGCCGCCCGGAAGCGGTAGATGCCCTTCAGCACCTGCGCCGGGTCCAGATCCGCCGGCATCGCCGGCATGGGGTAGTTCTCGTTGTACAGCGTGAGGTAGTAGAATCCCGGCTGGTTCTCCTGGTACATGTGCCGGATGCCGTCCTGCACGATGATGGCGATCTCGTAAGAGTACGCCGGATCGTACGTGATGCAGTTGGGCACGGTGCTCGAAAGCACCACGCTGTGGCCGTCCTGGTGTTGCAGCCCCTCGCCCGAGAGCGTCGTGCGTCCGGCGGTGCCGCCGCACAAAAAGCCCTTCCCGCGCGCGTCGCCGAACAGCCAGATCATGTCGCCGATGCGCTGGAAGCCGAACATCGAATAATAGATGAAGAACGGAATCATCTCCGTTGCATAATTCACGTAGGCGGTGCCGGCGGCCGTAAACGACGCCATCGACCCGGCCTCCGTGATGCCCTCCTCCAGAATCTGCCCGTCTTTGGATTCCTTGTAGTACAGGAACATCTCCGCATCGTGCGGCTTGTAAAGCTGCCCCTTGCTGGCGTAAATGCCGAACTGCCGGAACAGCGATTCCATGCCGAACGTGCGCGCTTCATCCGGAATAATGGGGACCACGTGCTTGCCCAACTGCGGATGCTTCATCAGCAGCGTCAGCACCCTGACGAACGCCATGGTGCTCGATACCTCGCGGCCGCCCGACCCTTCCAGCGATTCCTTCATGTACTCCAGCGGCGGCGATTGCAACTGGCTGGGCGGCACCGTCCGGCTGGGCATGTATCCGCCCAACAGGCGCCGCCGCTCGTGCAGGTACGCGATCTCCGGACTGTCCGATGGCGGCCGGAAGAACGACGCGTTGCGCGCCGCCTCATCGGGAATCGGAATCTCGAATCGCGACTTGAAATGCGCGATCTCCTGCTCGTTCAGCTTCTTCTGCTGGTGCGTGATGTTGCGCCCTTCGCCCGCTTCGCCCAGCCCGTAGCCCTTGATGGTGTGCGCCAGAATCAGGGTCGGCTGGCCCGTGGTCTCCACCGCCGCCTTGTATGCGTTGTAAACCTTGCGCGGATCGTGCCCGCCGCGGTGCAGCCGGAACAGATCTTCGTCGCTCAGGTGCGATACCAGTTCCAGCAGCTCCGGATACTTGCCGAAGAAATTCTGGCGGATGTACGCGCCGTCCTTCGTCACATAGGTCTGAAATTCGCCGTCCACCACCTCGCCCATGCGCTTCATCAGCAGACCGGTGGTGTCGCGCGCCAGCAGCGAATCCCAATCCTCGCCCCAGATCAGCTTGATCACGTTCCAGCCGGCGCCGCGGAATGCCGCTTCCAGTTCCTGAATCACCTTCCCGTTGCCGCGCACCGGCCCGTCCAGCCGTTGCAGATTGCAGTTGATTACGAAAATCAGGTTGTCCAGGGATTCCCGCGAAGCCAGCGTCAGCGAGCCCATCGATTCCGGCTCGTCCATCTCGCCATCGCCCAGAAATGCCCAGATTTTCCGCGGAGTGGGCGGAATTACGCCGCGATTTTCCAGGTACCGCATGAAGCGCGCCTGGTAAATCGCGTTAATCGGGCCCAGCCCCATCGAGACCGTCGGGAAATTTCCAGAAATCCGGCATCAGCCACGGGTGCGGATACGAGGAAAGTCCCGGATGCTCGCGCAATTCGTGACGGAAATTCTTCAGGTGCTCCTCGGTAAGCCGCCCTTCCAGAAACGCCCGCGCGTACACGCCCGGGGAAGCGTGTCCCTGAAAATAAATCAGATCGCCCGGCTGATCCCCATGCTTGGCATGGAAGAAGTGGTTGAATCCCACCTCCAGCAGCGTCGCCAGCGAGGCGTAAGTGGAAATGTGGCCGCCGATTCCGGCGTCGTACTTGTTCTGCCGCACCACCATGGCCATGGCGTTCCAGCGAATCAGGCTCTTGATCCGCCGCTCCATGGCGCGGTCGCCCGGGTAGGGTACTTCATCCTCCGGCTTGATGGTGTTGATATACGGGGTGTTGAGGTGTACCGGCAGAGCCGCGCCGTTCGCCCGCGCCCGGTCCGTCAGCTTCTCCAAAAGGTATGCCGCGCGGTCCGGCCCCGCTTCGTCGATCACCTGATCCAGCGCCTCTACCCACTCCGACGTTTCCTGTGGATCCAGGTCCACAACCCTCTCATTCAGTTTCTGGTGCATGGATACTTTTATTTTGGCACAGCCGCGGCTATCGCCGGTTTTCAGTCTCTGTGCCACAATGAGGTCATGGGGAGCCGGTAACCAAGTTGCGAATGCGGCAGTCTATCGTTTATCTGTAGAATTTGGGAGGAAATTGCCATGGTCGAATGTCCCGTTTGCGATGGAAAGATCGATGTGGATGAAGAAGACGTCGACGAAGGCGACACCATCAGTTGCGATGAGTGTGGTGCAGCTTTAAAGGTCGTTGGCACCGAACCTTTGGAACTGGAGTCCGCCGAAGATCTCGAAGAGGAAGACGAAGATGAGGACGGGTTCCTCGAAGAGGAAGAGGAAGATGCGGACGAAGATTGGAAATAGGAGTTTCTAATGAAGCGGGTTTACCTGGTCCTGCTGGCCGCGTTGCTGTTTTGTACAGCCACTACTTTCGCTCAAAAGAAGGGCAAGCAGGACCAGACCCGCGACGTCCAGGGCACCGTCACCGCCGCCGACGGCAGCGTCGTCAACGGCGCACGCGTCTACCTGGAAAACACCAAAACCCTGCAGGTCCGCTCCTTCTACACGCAGAAAGACGGTAGCTACTACTTCCACGAACTCAACACGGATGTCGATTACAAACTCCGCGCCGAATTTGACGGCTCCACCAGCCCCACCCGAACCCTCAGTTCTTTCGACTCGCGCAAAGACGCCGTAATGAATCTCAAGTTAAATGCCAAAAAGTAACCCGGCCGGCGCCCTTTACTTTTTTTCTTTCAATCTCCGGATCTCCTCCAGCCGCTCTCCGATCCGCTTTTCCACGCCGCGATCGGTAGGAAAGTAGTATCTCCGCCCGGCCAGCGAAGGCGGCAGGCACTCCATATCCGGAATGGCATTCTCCAGGTTGTGCGCATGCTGGTACCCCTCGCCGTAACCCCACTCTTTCATCGACCGCGTCACCGCGTTCCGCAGATTCATCGGCACCGGCTCGGCGATCGTCTTCTCCACGTCCCCGTGAATCGCACCCATGGCGCGGTACGCCGCGTCGGATTTCGGCGCCACGCACAGGTAGATCGCCGCCTGCGCCAGCGCCAGGTCGCCCTCCGGAATTCCCAGAAAGTGCACCGCCTGCATGGCCGCCACGCACTGCTCCAGCGCCCGCGGATCGGCCAGGCTGATATCTTCAATCGACATGCGGATCAGCCGCCGCGCGATGTACAGCCGGTCTTCCCCGGCCTCCAGCATGCGCGTCAGCCAGTACAGCGCCGCGTCCACATCGCTCGACCGCACCGATTTGTGCAGCGCCGATATCAGGTTGAAGTGCTCTTCTCCGCCCTTGTCGTACAGCAGCACCTTGCGCTGCATCGCATCCTGCACCCCCGCCTCGGTCAACGTCGCCGGCCGGCGCGGCAGCCGCGGCCGCTTCCAGCGTGTTGTACGCCTGCCGCGCGTCCCCGTTGGAATAGATCGCAATCTGTTCCAGCAGTTCGTCCGGCGCCGCCAGCCCCACCACCGGCAGCGCGCGCCGCAGCAGCTCCATCAGCTCCGGCACCGTCAACCCGCGCAGCGCGTACACCCGCGACCGCGACAGCAGCGCCGAAATCACCTCGAACGAAGGATTCTCCGTCGTCGCGCCGATCAGAATGATGTCCCCCCGCTCCACGTACGGCAGGAATGCATCCTGCTGCGCCTTGTTGAACCGGTGGATTTCATCGATGAACAGAATCGTGCGCATGCCCAGGTTGCGCAGCTTCTCGGCGTCCGCCATCACCGCCTTGATTTCTTTGATGCCGCTCAACACCGCGCTGAAGGGGATGAACTCGCACCGCGTCACCCGCGCGATCAGTTTGGCCAGCGTCGTCTTGCCCACTCCCGGCGGCCCCCACAAAATGATGGAAGTGAGCTGATCCCGCTCGATCTGCCGGCGCAGCGGCTTGCCCGGACCCAGGATGTGCTCCTGCCCGACGTAGTCTTCCAGCCGCTCCGGCCGCATGCGCTCGGCCAGCGGCCGCTTGCCCGTGGCCCGGTCTTCCGCCGGCGGCGTGTTGTCGAACAGGCTCACGTCTTTCGCGCTCTCTGGCGCCGCGCTTCGTACAATATGATTCCCGCCGCCACCGCTGCATTCAGCGATTCCACCCCCACCGTCGGTATCGAAAGATCCAGCGCCGCCGACCGCAGATCGCTGCTCACGCCCCGCGCCTCATTGCCGATAATCAGCCCGCACTTCGCCGTCAGGTCCACGTCGCCCAGCGCGCGCACCCGCGCCCCGTTCGAAGCCGGCACGGCGGCGTAGAGCGCCACTTTGTTCTGCTGCAGCGCGGCCCGCGCCAGCGTGGCGTCCAGCCCGTGCAGGTAAGGCACCCGGAACAGCGATCCCGCCGAAGCGCGCAGCGTCTTGGCGTTGAACGGACTCACCGTCCCCTTCAGAAACAGCGCGCCCGTCGCTCCGAAGGCCTCCGCCACGCGCACGATCGCGCCCGCGTTTCCCGGGTCCTGCAGCCCGTCCAGCACCACCACCAGCGCGTTGCCGCGAAACAGTTGTTCCAGCTTCCATTCCGGGGGCTGCACCAGCGCCATCACGCCCTGGCTGGCCTCCGTCCCCGAAATGCTCTGCATCAGGGTGTCCGGCAGCACCACCACTTTCACGCCCGCCAGGCTCCGCACGTGTGCTTCCGCGGCGCTCCGCACCGAATCCGCCGCCAGCACCATTCGCACCACGCACTCGCTGCGCAGCGCCTCTTCCAGCAGGTGAAAACTCTCCGCTACGCACCAGCCCTGCTCCGTCAACCCGCCGCGGGCGATGGCGCGCCGCACGTCCTTCAACAGAGGATTGGCGGCGCTGGTGATCGTCTCTGCCTTCGGCATCTGTTTACAATAATGTTTCGAGTTCAGAATAGCGCACATGAAAAGGGCTGTATGGATCGCGTTAGCCACGGCGATGGCCGCGCTGGTGTTCTACATCGCGTACCTTTCGGTACGCATCCAGCAGCAATCCGTGCGTGACGAGGCCCAGCCTTCCGAAGTGATCCTGGTGCTCGGAGCCGCCGAATACAACGGCCGGCCCTCTCCGGTCCTGCGCGCCCGTCTGGATCATGCCCTGGAGCTTTTCCAGCGCGGGCTCGCTCCCCGCATCCTCACCACCGGCGGCGCCGGCGGCGACCCGGTCTTCACCGAAGGCGGCGTGGGCCGCTCCTACCTCATCAATCGCGGCGTCCCGCCCGACGCCATCATCGTCGAAACCGAAGCCGAAAGCACGCTCGAATCCACCGCCATGGCCAGCGAAATCATGCGCCGCATGGGCCTTCACTCGGTCATCGTGGTCAGCGACGGCTATCACATCTTCCGCGTCAAGCGCATGCTCGAAGCGCGCGGCCTGAAAGTCTACGGCTCGCCCCGCAAAGAGCTGTATCCCGGCGCGTTCCACGAGCGCTGGAACTACCTCAGGCAGGCCATCGGCTACCTGCTCTGGAAGGCCGGACTGGCCGCCTGATCCGCCATTTCTGAACGCGTTCAAATAATTGCTTGACAGCGCGCCCGTCCGCCGTATTCTGTTTTTGAACGCATTCAAAAATATGTCCAAATCGGAAGAAACCGCCGCTCGCATCCTGGATTCCGCCCTGGAACTGTTCCGCCAGGAGGGCTTCGACACCGCCACCATGCGCGATATCGCCCAAAAAGCCGGCGTGGCCACCGGCGCGGCCTATTACTATTACCCTTCCAAAGACGCCATCGTCATGGACTTCTACCAGCGCTCCTGCGAAGACATGCAGCCCAAACTGGAAGCCGCCCTGGTAAACGTGAAGCGCCTCGAAGACCGCCTCCGCGCCGTCATTCAGGTGAAACTCGATCACTTCGCCCCGAACCGCGGCATCCTGCGCGCCCTGCTGCGCAACGGCGCCGACCCGCGCGCATCCCCTCTCGCCGTTCAGTCGCCAGACCTTTGAAATCCGTAACGTGGATATCTCCTGGTTCCGCCGCATCCTGGTCGATTGCGGCATGACGCATCCCGCGCGATCTCGCCCCGCAACTGCCCGGCGTCCTCTGGTTCTTTCAGATGGGCGTGATCTTCTTCTGGGTGATCGATGAATCGCCGGATCAGGCCCGCACCGCGCGTCTGCTGGAACTCTCCGCGAAAAGCGTCGCTACCCTGATCCGCCTTTCCGGCCTGCCCCTCATGCGTCCGGTGCGCAAGGCCGCCCTGCAACTCGTCGAAGTAGTGAAAGGAGATCCGCAGTGAACATACTCACACGTGCCGCGGTCGGACTGCTCCTGCTGGCCATCCTCTTCGCCGGCGGAATCGCGCTGATCGGCGTCGGCAATTACGGCCTCACCCTCTTCATCGCCTTCCCGGTCCTGCTGGGCGGCACCGCGTGCTGGGTCTTCCAGCCCGCCACCGGGGCAAAGGCCGTAAAAGTCGGCGCGCTGGCAGCACTGGCGGCCTGCGCTTCCCTGCTGCTGCTTGGCATGGAAGGGCTGATCTGCATCGTGATGGCCTTGCCTCTTGCCGTACCGCTTTCCATTTTGGGAAGTTGGCTGGTCTACCAGGCAGACGCACCCAAACGCGCCATGCGCGGCCTCGGCATGTTGCTGCTCCTCCCGCCTGGCATCCTCTTCGATGCCACAGCCGTTCCGCCGGTGTTCGAGGTCCGCACCTCCGATCGTCATCGCCGCGCCCCCGGAGCAGGTCTGGCGGCACGTGGTGAGCTTTCCGGATCTGCCCGCGCCGCACGAATGGTATTTCCGGGCCGGCCTGGCCTATCCCACGCGCACCCGCATCGAAGGCTCCGGCGCCGGCGCGGTCCGCTATTGCGACTTTTCCACCGGGCCGGTCGTGGAACCGGTCGAAGTCTGGGACGCGCCTCGCCTGCTCCGTTTCCGCGTCACCTCCTCTCCGGCGCCCATGCACGAATTGAGCCCCTATGCCAACGTCACTCCCAAACACTTACACGGCTACCTGATTTCCAAACAGGGCGAGTTTCGTCTGACCCCCCTTTCAGGCAACCGCACCCTGCTGGAAGGCACCTCGTGGTACCAGCACGGCCTCTGGCCCGCCGGATACTGGCGCTTCTGGTCGGACGCCATCATTCATCGCATTCACCTGCGCGTCCTGACTCACATTAAGACGCTTTCGGAACAATCATGGTGACCATGGAGGAAGTGACTCTCATCCACGCTCCCATGACTCGCTGCTTCGACCTGGCGCGCAGCGTGGAAGTCCATCTCGCCGGCAACGTCCACTGGGGTGAAGAGGCCATCGCCACCGCCGGAGTCACTTCCGGACTTCTGGACAATGGGCCAACGAGTCACTTTTCGCGCGCGCCACTTCGCCCTGCGGCACCACCTGACCAGTGAGATCACCGCCTTCGATCCGCCCACATACTTTCAAGACACCATGATCGACGGCCCCTTCCGCTCTCTGCGCCACGATCACTATTTCCGGACTGTCCCAGGCGGCCAAACCGAGATGCGCGACCTCTTCGTTTTCGCTGCCCCGCTACCGGTGCTCGGACGCCTGGCCGAAATCCTGATCCTCCGCCGCTACATGCGCAACCTGCTCCGCGAGCGAAACGCCGTGATTCGCCAGGTCGCCGAGTCGGACCAGCGGCAAAGGTATCTCCCATGAGAATTGTGATTCCCGGCGGCAGCGGACAGGTCGGCCGCGTCCTCGCTCGCCACTTCCTCGCGCAAGGCCACTCCGTAACCGTCCTCAGCCGCGACCCGCAACCCGCCCCCTGGCACGTCGCCGAGTGGGACGGAGTGACTCCCGGCAACTGGGTCACTCACCTGGAACAAAGCGATGTCTGCATCAACCTGGCCGGCCGCAGTGTCAATTGCCGGCTACTACCCGGCCAACCGCCGCGCCATCCGCGACTTCGCGCGTGCGCACCACGCTCCTCCTCCACCAGGTCATCGCGTCCCTCCACCATCCGCCGCCACTGTGGATCAACGCCGCCACCGCCACCATCTACCGCCATGCCCTGGATCGCCCCATGGACGAAGCCGACGGCGAACTCGGCGGCAACGAACCCGCCGCGCCCGACACCTGGAATTTCTCCATCGACGTGGCTAAAGCCTGGGAAGACGCCTTCTTCTCCACCCCCACCCCGCGCACCCGCAAAATCGCCACGCGCAGCGCCATTACCTTCAGCCCCGATCGCGGAGGAGCCTTCGACGTGCTGCTCTCTCTGGTCCGCCACGGTCTCGGCGGCGCCGCAGGGTTCCGGCGACCAGTTCGTTTCCTGGATTCACGATGCCGATTTCGCGCGCGCCATCGATCTCCTGATCGCCCGCGAGGAATTCACCGGCGTGGTCAACATCGCCTCGCCCAATCCCCTACGCAATGCCGATTTCATGCGGGCCCTTCGCGAAGCGTGGGGCGCGCGCTTCGCGCTGCCGGCGCCCGCATGGCTCATCGAGGTCGGTGCCTTCCTCATGCGCACGGAATCCGAACTCGTCCTCAAAAGCCGCCGCGTCGTGCCCGGCCGCCTGCTCTCCGCCGGCTTCCAGTTTCTTTTCCCCGAATGGCCTGCCGCCGCCCGCGACCTGGTCGCCCGCTGGCGCCAAGCCACCTAAACCTAAACCAACGGTCCACCAGTTTGTGCTCAGCGGCTTGCGCATGGAAGCCGCTCCCGTATAATAATCAGGATAGAAAACAGGGGCTCACCCCTAGAAAGCAGGCCGCGCTTGCCCTGCCGCTATGGAACTACACCGGACCATCGAATTCGCGTCGAACTGGTGGAAGCCGATCTCGAAATCGGATTCTCGCTCGTCGATCTCGTGGAATCCTGCCCTTCCCAAACCGCGCGTCTCCTGAGCGACGCCGAAGAAATCTACCAGGATCTCGCTGGCGCGTCTCTCGCGCCTCGAAAACTCCGATCAGAGCAGCTTCGAACCCCTGGTGGCCGAACTCCGCCGCGCCATCGACCGTACCCCACCGCACTGAACTCACTCAAGAAAAAAGGAATCTTATCCGCGTTCGTGTTCATCCGCGGCCCAAATTGATTCTTTCACGGCATCTCAGCAAGCGTCGCTTTGATACGCCCACTGAGCACGCCGCCGCGCGCTGGCATATAATCGCGCTCATGGAACCAGAGACCACTCGTCGCCGTTTCCTCTCGGGCGCCGCCGCTGCCGCAGGCGCCTTCACCATTGTGGCCCCACAATCGGTTCGAGGCTCGCAAGCCAATTCGCAGATCGCCGTGGGCCTCATCGGCTGCGGCGGCCGCGGCTCCTACGACGCCGGCATCGCCAATGCCGATCCGCGCGCCAAAGTGATGGCCCTCTGCGATAAGTTCCCGGATCAATTCGACAAATCCGAAACCACCATCAAGTCCCACGACACCCGCAAGTACACCGACTTCGAAAAGCTGCTCGCCGCTCCCGATATCGACGCCGTCTTCATCACCACTCCGCCCTTCGAGCACCCGCGCATGCTGGAAGCCGCCATCCAGGCGAAAAAGCACATCTACTGCGAAAAGCCCATCGGCGTCGATGTCGAAGGCGTCAGGCGCGCCATGGCCGCCGGCAAAAAGGCCGACAAGTCCAAAACCATCTTCGTGGGCTTCCAGCAACGCTACGGTCCCGAGTACCTGGAGGCGTACAAGCGCATTCAGAACGGCGCTATCGGCGAACTGGCCAATGCCCGCGGCTTCTGGATCGCCAACGATCCGTTCACCCGCAAGCCCTACGATCCCTCCGTCGAGAAGCTGCGAAACTGGTTCTGCTACAAGGAATACTCCGGCGATATCATCGTCGAACAGGATTGCCACAACCTCGACGTCCTCCACTGGTTCCTCGGCGGACTCCCGGTAGCCGCCGTCGGCCGCGGCAACAAAAAGGTGCGCAAGGATATGGACATCCTCGACAACCTCACCGTGATCTATCAGTTCCCCAACGGATTCTTCGTGAACTTCGAAGCCAACCAGTTGACCCCGCGCGGCTACACCAAAGTCGGCGAGGAATTCACCGGAACCAAAGGCACCATCGCCACTTCGCGCGCCCGCATGACCCACTATAAAGGACCGCGCGACAGTGAAGACATCCCCACCAAACGCGATATCACCATCGATGCCATCGAGGCGTTCCTCACCAGCATCGTGGAGAGCCATCCGGAAAATGTGGTGGAGCGCAGCGCCCTGAGCACCTGCATCGGCATCCTCGGCCGCAAAGCCGTTTACACCGGCCGCGAAGTCACCTGGAAAGCCGATATCGGCATCGCCCTCGCCTGACTATTTCGTCAGCGCCTTCAAGAACCGGTAATAAAACTCGACGCCCTCATAGAAAGAGCTCACGCGCAGCCGCTCGTCCTTGCCATGCGCCCGGATGTCGTCCTGATCGATCCCCACGCCGTTGATCCCGTAGCTCGCAAGGCCCGCCGCCATGGTGTGAATACTGTCGGACGCTCCGGTCTCCATCTCGGGAATTACCGGAGTGCCGGGCCACATCTCTTGCGTCACCTGCTCCAGCGGACGCAGCACTTCCGCCGCCGGCAGTACCGTCGGAAAGCCCTTCGACTCGGGCGCTTTCTCCGTCCCGCCAATCGCCCCGACGTACCGCACCGTCACTTTCGGATCCGCAAACACGCGGATCAGCGCCTGCTCGCGTTTCGGCCGCCGAGTGGCCCGGCAGAATCCGGCAATTCACAATCGCCTGCGCCGTCTGCGGCAGCGCGTTGTTGGCGTGCCCGGCGCTCAGCCGCGTGGCCACGCACGTGGTGCGCATCGTCGAGTTGTACCGCGCATCCCGGCTCAGCCGCGCCACCGCCGCGGCGTCCGGCGGCGTGTGCAGAATGGCGTTCATGTCCGCCTTCACCTGCGCGCTTTCCAGCGGCGCCGCGCCGTTCGAAATAGGTGCGCGTCACCTCGTTCAGTTCCACCGGAAACGGCGAATGCTCCAGGCGCGAAAGCGCGTCGGACAAGTGATAAATCGCATTGTCCGGCGTAGGCAGCGAGCTGTGACCGCCCGCGTTCAACACCGTCAGCTCGAAATCGGCGTACTGCTTCTCGCTGGCCTCCACGTCCAGGTCCACCACCTTGCCGTGCATGGTGGTGAGCCCGCCCGCGTCGGCATTCAGCACGAACGCCGCATCCACCAGGTCGCGATGGTTCTTCAGCAGCCACTCGACGCCATTCGATTTGCCGCCTTCTTCATCCGCCGTCAACGCCAGAATCAGGTCGCGGTCCGGACGGTATCGCTCGCGCAGCATGCGGATGAAGGTGGTCACCAGAATCGCGTCGTTGTCCTTCATGTCCTGCGTCCCGCGTCCGTAGAAGTACCCGTCCTTCTCCACGAACTGGAACGGATCGGTGGTCCAATCCTCGTGCCGCGCCTCCACTACGTCCAGATGCCCGATCAGCAGCACCGGCTTTTTCGCGCCCGTGCCCCGCAGTCGCGCCACCATATTGCCCTTGCGATCGTTCGGGCCCAGCACCTGGATGTCCGCCGCCGGCAAGCCGGCGTCCCTCAGCCGCTTGGCCATCGCCTCCGCCGCGCGCGTCGTGCTGCCCACCGAATCGGTGGTGTTGATCTCGATCAGCTCCCGGAAAATGTCGCGGCTCAACTGCCGCGTGGCCTCATCCGGCTGGGCGCACCACGCCATCCCGCCAAGCAACACCAATCCCGCAATTCGCATTTCGAACCATTATTGCAAAGTGCTTACAGGGAACTCAGGAAGGCAACCAGGTCCTTCTGGTTCTGCGGCGTAAAACCGATGTTGAACCGTTTGTTGTAGAACGTGATCACATCGTTGAGCGTCTGCGCGGAGCCGTTATGGAAATAAGGTGCACGGCCGGCCAGTCCCCGCAGAACCGGCCCCTTGACCTTTCCGACGTCGGCCCAAAGCCCGGTGACCAGCGCACGTGCCGGATCGGTAGTGGTCTTTACCTCGCCAGTCGCGTTGTTTGTGAGGGTAAACACGGGCAGATAGCTCACATCCAGCGGACTGGTCGTGTCGCCCACTCCGATATTGATCGGCAACGGAAATGAGTGATCGCCAACATTGGGAGCGGAGTGGCACGTGCCGCAGGTGCCTGGAATCGAAGTGACGCCCAGAACATCGTTTAGCCCGGCAACGCCTGTAATATTGATGGGCGTCGAATTGAACAGTGCTTCGCCACGGGCGATACTCGCGCGTTGCAGGGCCTGAACACCCGTGAAGCTGCTCTGTTGGACCCACGCACTGAACAGATTGAAGATCGCCGGACTGAACGTTGTTCCGGGCTTGTCATTTCCCAGCGGATCGTTGATCCCGATATAAAACGGCACAGAGGCAATGGCCACCGGGCCGCCCGTCGCGCCGCCCGAATTCAGCGAGCCAGCGAAATAGTCGTAGCCCTGCGCTGTGGTAAGACCCATTTCGAAGTTCACGATGTCCTGCAACTGGGCCGCGGTCGGGACCGGTCCCTGCGCGTGACCGGTGGTCGCATCGATAGCCTGGTGCGCCAGGTCGGCGAGCAAATCCCCCGGATTGGTGGCGAGCGCGATCTTCTGCGTGCCGGTCTGAGTCGCGGATTCGCGGCCATCCCACATCACTGCGCTCAGGAAGCGAAGATTCGTGGAGGGTAAGGGGCGCCGGTACATCGATAGCGTCTGCGTGCTCCCGCAACCGTAAGGATTCTGAACGCTCGTCACGGTGAATTGCGCGCCGGCCGGCGGCGCTAGCGGGATGCGGATCAAACCCCGGCTGGTGAGCAGGCTGTAAGCCTTTCTCCGGCCTTCCAGAGTCGAGACATCGATATTCTGGTCGCAATTGGAACCGTCGTTCGTGCGGAAGATCGGATCCGTGCCCCCGGTCAGAATAAAGCGGAGAAGGATGTCCGCCGCGGAAATTCCAAAGCCCTCGGCGGGCTTGTGGCAGGTACCGCAGCTCCGTCCATTTGTTCCCAGCACTTGAAAAAATGCTCCGGTGAGGGGGATGGGCTGGTCGCGAGATGTTATGATTCTGCAACAACCCGCTTCCGTTGGGGAACGGAAACAGGTCGGGCAGATTGGATTGGGCACTCGCGCACACGGCGGCGGCCAGAACTCCCAGCCACAAACCGGTGCCGGTTTTCAACTTCAAACGCATTTGCTGCCTCCCTGTTCTGTAAAGCGTGGGTTGAGGCGAAAATTAGCAAAGAATCTTGCGGCCACCGTTATTGCAAAGCGAAAAGCTCGCCCTGCTCCGCCACCCACACTTCGGGACGGTACTCCACCGGGCTCGCCAGCAACCCGTACCGGTCGCGTACGCGCTGTATCCGCTCGCGCAGAATGCCTTTGTATTCCCGCCCCAGGTAGGCGCTTTTGGCGAATGTCTCCCGGTAGCGCGGCGCCAGTTTCGGAAACTCCCGCTCCAGAAACGGCAGGAACACCTTTTGCGCGCTCGGCATCAGAAACAACGGGCCGCCTCCGAAGCTCTCCGCTCCCGCATCCCGAGCCGCTTTCGCCAGCCGGTCCAATTGCCGCTCGCCATCGGTCAGCCCCGGCATGACGGGATTCGGAAAGACGCTCACGTGAATGCCCGCCTCGCTGAGCTTGCGCACCGCCTCCAGCCGCAGCCCGGGCCGCGGCGCACGCGGTTCCAGCAGCCGCGCCAGCTTCTCGTCCAGCGTCGTGATGGTCATATGCACGCCCAGCACGTTCGCCCGCGCGATCTCCTGCAACAGGTCCACGTCACGCGTCACCAGGTCGCTTTTCGTGGTGATACCCAGGAACCGCCCGCGCTCTTTGGCAAACACCTCCAGAATCGATCGCGTCCGCCCGTATCGCCGTTCCGCCGGCTGGTAAGGGTCGGTAGCCGTACCCAGCGCAATCCGCTCCTGCCGGTCGATGCGCCGCAATTCCTGCCGCAGCAGGTGCGCCGCCGCCGATTTCGCGTAGATCTTGTCTTCGAACTCGTACGCGTCCATCTCCATGAATTCGTGCGTATACCGCGCGTAACAGTATTTACACCCGAACTCGCACCCGCGATACGGGTTGATGGTCCACTGGAACGGCATGTTCGGCTTGGTGCGGTTCAGTATACTGCGCGCCGGAATCTCAAAATACTGCACGCTCCGCTTGGCTTCCAGCAGTTCGCTCTGGGACGCCAGACGGGCAATACCCACGAGTGCCATACCTCTATATTCGCCTTTTATTCGCCTTTTGGCAAGCGCATTTCATGCTGCTACCATCAAGGCTGAAATGTCCCCCACCAAGTTCGCCGCCCTCTGCGCCCTGACCATCTGCGCCCTGGCCCAAACCGATTCCACCCCACCTTTTGTGACCGACCCCGCTACCCTGGTGAACCCATTCATTGGCACTGCCAATGGCGGCAACACCTTCCCCGGCGCCGTCGTACCGTTCGGCATGGTGGCCTGGAGCCCCGAAGAGGTCTCCCCCAATCCCCAGCGCGCCAACCCCGTGGCCGCCCCCGGAGGCTACCAGTACGACGCCAAAACCATCCGCGGCTTCTCCCTCACCCATCTCTCCGGCACCGGGTGCGCCGGCGCCAGCGGCGACATCCCGTTCATGCCCGTCACTATGGCCGTCGACAGCCCGCCCTCTGTCGATCCGAAATACAACAGCACCTTCTCCCACGACAATGAATCCGCCTCCGCCGGGCTCTACACCGTGAAATTGGACAACGGCGCCGCCGTGGAACTCACCGCCACCGATCGCACCGGCTTCGGCCGCTTCACCTTCCCCTCCGACCATCCCGCCGCCCTGCTCCTCCGCGCTTCCGATAGCGAAACCGGCAGCACCGAATCCACCGTCACCATCGATAAAACCCGGCACATCGTCACCGGCTCAGTCACCAGCGGCAACTTCTGCGGCTATATCGGCCGCGGTGAAAACGTGGACCGCCGCAGCTACTACACCCTCTACTTCTCCGCCCACTTCGACCAGCCCTTCGCCTCCACCGGCGCCTGGCACGACGATTCCGTCAAGCCCGGCGACACCTCCTCCAGCGGCGGCACCACCTACGGCACCGCCGGCTATCCGCCCAAGGGCAAGGGCTCGGGCGTCTGGGTCGCTTTCGACCCGGCCAAGTCGTCCCAGGTCGGCGTGCGCGTCGGCATCTCTTACGTCAGCATCGAAAATGCCGAGGCCAACCTGCGCGCCGAGAACCCCGATAAGAGCAAGTTCGAAGAGATCAGCGCGCTGGCACACCGCACCTGGAACGCCGCGCTCAGCCGCATCCGCATTGCCGGCGGTACGCGCGACCAGCAGGCCGTCTTCTACACCGCCCTCTACCATTCGCTCCTGCACATGAACCTGTTCAGCGACGTCAACGGCGAATATCACGGCATGGATGGCCAAACCCACAAGATCGATCGCGCGCACCAGCGTGACCAGTTCGCCAATTTCTCCGGCTGGGACGTCTACCGCTCGCAGCTCCAACTGGTGGCCCTGATCGATCCGCTCATCGCCTCGCGACATGGCGCAGTCCCTGCTCAATCAGGCCACCCAGACTCAATGGCGAATGGGACCGCTGGACTCACAACACCGGCGAAACTCACGTCATGAGCGGCGATCCCTCGGCCCCCGCCGTCGCCGATATCCTGGCCTTCGGCGGCGACCGCTTCGACCTCAAGAGCGCCTACGCCTCGCTCCTGAAAGCCGCCACCGTCCCGACCCCGCACGACCTCAGCAATGCCGGATGCGCCGTCGCCTGCGTGGGTCAGCGCCCTTCCCTCGACCAGTGGCTCAAGCTCCACTACATCGCCGCCAAATCCAATTCCTGGGGCG
This sequence comes from uncultured Solibacteraceae bacterium, assembly GCA_963748795.1. GTDB lineage: Bacteria > Acidobacteriota > Terriglobia > Bryobacterales > Bryobacteraceae > Sulfopaludibacter. The sequence goes on along the minus strand of CAVVLD010000018.1, from coordinate 50,698 downwards.
GCGCCGCCGAAACCCTGGAAGACGCCACCGCCGATTTCGCCATGTCTGAACTGGCCCGCCGCGCCGGCGACCCGGCCAACCAGAAGCTATTCCTCGATCGCGCCCAGTATTGGAAAAACCTCTTCAACCCGCAGGCCACGCCCGAAGGCGGCTACATCCAGAATCGCAATGAAGACGGCTCCTGGCCGCGCTTCCAGCCCTCCACCGGCCAGGGTTTCGTGGAAGGCAGCGCCGCCGTCTACCTGTGGATGGTCCCCTTCAACGTCCAGGGCCTCTTTGACGCCATGGGCGGCACCGAAAAGGCCGCCGGCCGCCTCGACGCCTTCTTCCACAACGCCGATGGCAGCCTCGCCGTCACCAGAAAAGGCGCGCTCCATGCCGAGCTCGATAACGAGCCCTCCATCGGCGCCCCCTGGCTCTACGACTTCGCCGGCAAGCCTTACCTCACCCAACAGATCATTCGCGAGACCCTCAACAGCCTCTGGTCCAACGAACCCAAGGGCATTCCCGGCAATGACGACCTCGGCGAAATGTCCAGTTGGTATGTCTGGTCGGCCATGGGTCTCTATCCCGAAATTCCCGGCCGCGCCGAACTCGTCCTGGGCAGCCCGCTCTTCCCGGAAATCGTAGTCAGCCGCGCCGCCGCCACCATCACCATCAAAGCGCCGGAAGCCTCCCCGTCCGCCTTCTACGTGCAATCGCTCAAGGTGAACGGCAAACCCTCCACCCGCCCGTGGCTTCCCGACACCTTTGTAACCAAGGGCGGCCGTCTCGAATTCAAACTCGCCAGCGAACCCAATAAGGACTGGGGAGCCTCGCCTGCCGACGCTCCACCTTCGTTCGGCCCGAAGTAAAAAAGTTACGCGCCTCGTGGAAAGCGCTTACGGACAAACACGAAGGTTGCCAGAATGAAAGCGAGACAGACGAGCGATGACGGCTCAGGCGCTAGCGAGAACGAAGTGAACGTAGCCTCGTCTCCAAGCGTGGGGCCGTTGACAGTCAGCAACGCATCTGAAAATCCAGGGATTCCGTACTGCGCGGCGGTGGCGGATCGGGTCAGGTTGCCATCCACAAAAAAGTCCAGAGTGCCATCGGACAGTAGCGCAACGCCGGCGCTGTGAACGCCTGCCGTACGCGCGATACCGGTATCCAGGAACTGGCTCACCGCGGTGCCGTCGATTCGATACATAACAAAGTAGTCGCTTAAGCCAGTGAAAGCGCCCACCGCGGCTTCATAGAGGTGCGAATTCGCGAAATCCTGGACCCAGAGTTCGCCGGCTGGTCCAGAGGTGCTCCCACTGTCCAGGAATGAGGTTGTTATGTGCGAGGCGCCGCTCGGAAGCGAGGTGCCCGCAGCCCCAAAGCCGCTCAGTACGACTGGCACCAGGAGATTGCCGCTGCCATCGATGGTCAGGTTCTCGGGACCGTAAAAACTGGAGAACTGAGTTCCATCAAAGGTCACTACATTGGCCATCGCCGGCAGCGAGGCCAGGAAAAGAACGCCGGCGGCAATCGTCATGCGGCTGGCGGCCCGGTGTAAAAGCGGACGGGTACTTTGTCTGATCTTCAATCGTTTTCTCCTCCGAAGCAAGCAGCCTGAGCGACCGTCTGCAGTTTGGTGACAGTATTATACAGCAGCCGGTGATTTACTTTCGTGGAACTGCCGCCGCCGGGGTTTACGATCAACTGGTAATCCGGCGAGATCGTCACCATGTTCCGAACCCGCCACCCGTAATACGCCTCGAAAACGGTCTCCCGACCCGCATGCTCCAGGCTGCCGTCGCCGATGAGGAATCCATAACCGCCCCGTGCCAGGTATGCCCGGTGGTCTCCGGAAATCCCGTTGACCGCCATGCCGGCTCCCATTACATCGTTCCGCCTGCGCCCGCGAATCGCCAATCCGCCGCTGGCGGTTCGATCGATCTCCGTGAACGCCCACGATTCCGTTTTCCCGCGCCCGAAAACACCGATGTCTGACGTGATCTTCTGTTCCACGTTGATACCGAAACCGTACTTGATCGTTCCCGGTTTTCGTGTCGCCACGATATCCTGGCCGGCCGCCCGGTACGTCCCCATGTCGCCGTGGTTCACAAAGGCCATCGCCCGCAACTGCTATCGGTCTCCCGTGCGGCGCGCAGGCTGTTCGCCCACGAGTATGGCGCGGCGAAGGGGCCGTGGGTCTGATTTGCAATCGAGTCGCAACTGTGTTTCTAACAATCATTGAAGATCAAACGATATTAAAACTCCATTTGCAACTCAGTGTCAACTGCAAAAGGAATCATCTTGACTTCAGGTCCGATTTGCCCGAAACTTCAGTAATGCAAGGTAACCCCAAAGTGATCGCCGCGCTGAACGAAGCCCTGAAGGAGGAGTTGACTGCCATTAACCAGTACTTCCTCCATGCCGAAATGTGCGAGAACTGGCACTACGATAAATTAGGCAGCTTCATCAAGAAGCAGTCCATCGATGAAATGAAGCACGCCGAAGCGCTCATCGAACGCATCCTGTTTCTGGACGCCACGCCCAATCTCACCGAATTGATGAAGCTCTCGGTCGGGCAGAACGTCAAAGAACAGCTCGCCAGCGATCTCAAACTGGAAATTGATGCCGTGGGCCTTCTACAACCGGGCAGTCCGCCTCGCTCGCGACGAAGGCGACAACGCCTCGCGGGAACTGTTTGAGCGTCTCCTGAAAGACGAAGAGGCTCACGTCGATTGGCTCGAAGCGCAACTCTATCAGATCGGCGAAATCGGCTACGAGCGGTACCTCAGCCAGCAAGTCCGCGAATAAATCGTCCGCGTGCATCCCGGCCGAAAAAAATTTGTCTCGCCTTGTAACTTTCCGGTTCCTCACCCCTATACCTGATGAAGACCCGACAAGGAGAGTTACGATGAGCGATTGTGCGATTCAAATCCGCGGTGTAAGCAAACGCTATCCCCATTTTGCGTTGCGGGGAATCGATCTGGATGTGCCCTGCGGCAGCGTCCTTGGCCTCATTGGCCCCAACGGCGCCGGCAAGTCCACTCTGCTGCGCATTCTGACTGGCCTGGTCCGCGCCGATGCCGGCCGCGTGACCATACTCGGCCGCGATATGCCGGCCTCCGAACGATGGATCAAAGCCCGCGTCGGGTTCGTGTCGGAGGATATGGCCCTCTACGGCGCCGCCACGCTGAGGTGGCATATGCAACTGGTCCGCGACATGCATCAGGGATGGGATGAAAAGCGTGCGTCGGATCTGCTGGATTGTTTTCATCTCGACCCCGGGCAGCGCGTGCGGGGCCTGTCGCGCGGCCAGCAGGTGAAAGCGCTCTTGCTTCTCGCCATGGCGCGCCATGCCGATGTGCTGGTCCTCGACGAGCCCACCGCTGGGCTCGACCCCCTCGTTCGCCACCAGATCCTGACCCTTCTGGCCGCGTCCCGCGCCGAGCGTCGCGCGTTGATCTTCTCATCCCATTACGGCGACGATGTGGCCACCCTGGCAGACGACGTGGCCTTTGTCTATGACGGCCGCCTGATCGCTCACGCGCCCACCGCTGAACTGCTCGGCCAGGGAAAGAGCCTGGAGACTGTCTTTCTGGCGCAAGTAGCCGCACTCCAAAACGGGAGGGCGGCATGAACCCCGCAATCATCGTGCGCCTCGTGCGTAAGGACTGCTGGCTGATGCGGTGGCCGCTGGCCGCTTATATTCTGGCCGCCCTCACCGGTTTGGCGCTCACCGTAACCGGCGGATCCGTGGCCCGGTCCGCCGGCATCACGCTCGCTTTCAACGTGCTGATCGGCGTGTCGTTCCATGTGATGCTGGGTCCTGTCCTGGGCGAACGCGAACGGAAGACCCTGGCCTTCCTCATGAGCTTGCCGGTGACTCCCGGTGACGCCGCCGTTGCCAAACTGGTAGCGGCGTTCACCTTGTTCCTCCTCCCCGCCACAATTGCCGCGACCGCCCTGGTGTGGCTGTCGCCGATCAATATCCCGGCAGCCATGGCCGCAACGCACCGGCCGCTATGGTCACACCTGCCCGGCGTTCTCGGCTACTATGCCGTTGTGCTCGGCGCGTGGATGCTCTTCTTCTCGGTAGTGCTGGGCGCGGCAATCGTCAGCGAATCGGTTGGCTGGACGATTGCCACCCTGACGGCCATGCTCTTCGTATTCGGCAACTTCGTGCTGCAAGTTCTGCCCCGGATGCACGGCGTGGGCCGCTACCTGCGAGCGCTGGGAAGAGGCCAGGCGGCGCTGCCGGTCACGATCGCCTGCGAGGCCGCCGGAATTGCCGCCATTGTGTCAATCATCCTGGTGCTGCAACGGCGAAAAACGAGCTTCGTGTGATCGACTTCGATGGCCTGTACGTGCTCCACTCCGGCGCCGTCTTCCGCTTCGCCCTGTCATTGTCCGGCAACCGCGCCATGGCGGAAGACATTACGTCCGAGACGTTCATCCGCGTGTGGAGCGCGCGCGATCGTGTGGACCTCACCACCGTCATCGGCTATCTGATCACGATCGCGCGCCACCTTTATCTCGAACAGGCCAGAGGAGATCGCAACCGCCAGGCAATCGATCGCGATTGGGAAGACGCCACACCCGGCCCCCACGCTCTCGCCCAGGGGCGTGCCGAGTTGGAAGCTGTCCTCGCGGATCTGCAGACGCTGCCCGAACCAGACCGGGCGGCCCTTCTCATGCGGGCCCAGGATCAGATGTCTTACGAAGATATCGCCGCCGCTCTCGGGATCAGCGTCGGCGCTGCAAAAGTGAAAGTGCACCGCGCCCGCCGCAAGGTCGCCGCGTTGCGCATGAATCGGGAGCTGCTGTCATGAACGTCACACGTGAAATTGTGAAAGACCTGTTGCCGCTATACGTGGCCGGCGAGGCCAGCCAGGAGAGCCGCGCGGCGGTGGAAGAGTGGCTCCGCGCCGACCCCGAACTGGCGCGCCTGGCCGCGATACTTCGCGATGATGCCGCGCAACCACCCGCGACGCCACTGCCCCAAGCCTCGGGCCAGGCCGCGCTGGCGGCGACCAAGGCGCTCCTGCGCCGCCGCTCCTGGCTGTTGGCCCTCGCCTTGCTCTCCACCGGACTGCCCCTGTCGTTCGCATTCGATAACGGCAGCCTGACATTCTTCATGCTTCGCGATGCACCGGTCGTCTCGTCGATAAGCCTGGCGGCGGCCCTCGGCCTGTGGATCGCCTTTGGCGTCGTAACGCGCCGCCTGCGTGTCACCGGACTCTGATCGCCGCTACTTCATCTGGTAGCCCGGCGGCGGAGTGAACAGGCTCGGATCGGGCTCCAGCCGCCGCACATTCGTGAGCCGCACAATATCTTCGCCGGTGCGCGGGTCGGTCCTGCGGACCAGCAGGTTCACCTGCAATTCCGGCGAGTACCACCGCTCCTCCACGATTTGAATGGGCCGGTCGTTGCCGATGGCCCCGGCTTCGATCGTGCTGGTGAGCCGCGTGCCTTCGCAGTTCACCCCTTCCATAATCTGGTTGCCCAGCGGCTCCTTTTTAGGCTCCTTCACGGCAGTCATCCGGCCTTCGGCTTTGCCCTCCGCAATGGCCTTGGAATTCATGTTCTTGAGCACAATCACGTTCTGCTGCGACGGTTCGGTGCCGTTGGTGTCGAAACGGAATTGCGGAAGAGGCGGCGGTTCCTCGCCCGGGCCCAGCCGGCGATACATGTAATTCATCTGCATCTTCTGGCCGGTCTGGTTGGACTGGTTCAGCATGTAACTGGCCCCCGCCGCGCTGTCCCAGATCATCACCCGCCCGGGACTCTCGCGGCGCACACGGCCCAGGCTGTCACGATAAACCGTCGTCTTAGTCTCATTGTGAATGCGCGTACCATCCGCCAGCACCTGGGTGGTTTCGTGGATCTCATCGGCGGAGTAAGGCGCGCCTTTGACGGCCGGTCCCATGATGCCGCCCTCGATGCCGATGACCTTCGCGCCCCTCAGCATCTGTTCCATATCCATCTGCGCCTTCATGGCGGCCCTTCTGCTGGTCGGGATACTGCTGCGCGGCGGCCCCCGCTGCCAGCAGAGGCAGGGTCGCGGCGAGTGCCAGAAGCGGTCTCATTGCTCCTCCTTCACCATCGAAATGGGCCGGATGGCGCGTGCCCGCCCGTCCCCATCCACAATTACATCGGCCTGCATCCCGCTCGCCAGCGCCACGCGCATCACCAGGCCGGTATCGATCGGTTCTTCATCCAGCGCCATGTAATACTGCACCGGGGCCGGGCGCGCACGCCTCGCGGCAGCCCGCCGCACCGGCAGCACCGGCGCCGCCGCCACGGCCTCGGCCGCGGGCGCTTCCTGCACCGCACCGGCGCGGGCGGCGGCGCCAGCGTGGCTTTCACGGGTGCCTCGACCGGCGCCCGGCCGTGCGGCCCGGACAGCACAACCGCCAGAACCAGGGCCGCCGCCAGTGCCGCTACCGCAATCCATGCCGCCGCGCGCCCTGCCGCAACCCGGGGTGCCGCCGCCGGAGCCGGAATATCGGCGGATAACGATTCCATCCAGCCCGCAACCAGCGCCGCCCGGTCCGCGACCTGCTTGTACGCCGCGGCGCACCCGGCGCATTCCGCCACGTGCCGTTCCGCGGCCGCCACCTGCTCCGCCGGCAATTCGCCGTCGAGCCAGGCCCGCAGTTCGCCTTCCCGCAAACATTGCTTCATATACCATCTCCGTATCGTGCACGGAACTTCCGTTCGAACTCCGCTTCCGCCCGCGCCAGCATCGTACCCACCGACCCGGGCGGTATGCCCAGCGCTTCCGCCACTTCGCGATACGATAACCCGCTGGAACGTAGCAGCAGCATCTGCGCGTCGCGCGCCTTCAAGCCGCTCAGAATGGTGCGAACCCGCCGCACAACGCTCCTGCCGCAGCATTTCGTCCAGAGCCCCGCCGGCCGGAGCCACACGCAATGCTTCGCTGCCCGCCTCCTGCTCCCTGCGCCGCCGCCGGTAATTGCTCCGCAGCGCATCCAGGCCCGCATTGGTGGCCACCCGGTAAACCCACGCGGTCAGTTCGCCCTTTCCCTGCAACAGCGTCCAATGGCGTGAAAGCTTACAAAATACATCGGCGGCGATCTCTTCGGACTGCCCCCGGTCGCCCGTCAGCCGCGCCAGCATCGAGGTGATGCGCGGATAATGCTCCTGGAACAGGGCCTCGAACCAGGCCGCACCACGACCCTGCTCCGGATGGGGCCGGTCGAGCGCGAATTCCTCCGCGGGCTGCACACTCTTAATAACGATAGACACGAGTGCTCGTTTGTGACCAAAATTCTAGCAGAACGGTAGATTCCTCTCCGAAACCCACCCGCAACGTGTTGCTTCCCCGGCCCGAAGGGCCGCACTATTCCCCATCCCCAACCCCCACCTCCAACCCCCGTTCCCTACCCCCATCCCCAACCCCCATCCCCATCCCCCGTGAACCCCCACCCCGCGCGCGTCGATCCCATGGCGGCCCTGCGCTATGAGTAGCTCTAATGAGGTAATGATCAGTTGCCGCAAGTTGACCCGCCGGTTTGGTGACGTCACGGCCGTGAACGGCCTTTCCTTCGAAGTGGACGCCGGAGCCATCTGCGCGTTTCTGGGCCCCAACGGCGCGGGCAAATCCACCACCGTCAAGATGCTGACCGGCCTCCTCGCCCCCACCTCCGGCGAGATCGAAGTGTGCGGCCTGAACGTCGTCACCAGTTCGCTCGAATTGAAGCGGCGCATCGGCGTCCTCCCCGAAGACCTGGGCCTGTTCGACGATCTCACCGTGGAAGAGCACCTCCTGCTCACCGGCGCCGTCTACGGCCTCTCCAAAGGCGCCACCCACGCCCGCGCCTCCCAGCTTCTGCACGCCCTCAGCCTGGAGCACGGCCGCAACACCTTCGCCGCCGCCTGCTCCCACGGCATGAGGAAGAAGACCTCCTTCGCCATGGCCCTGCTGCCCAATCCCCGCGATCCTGTTTCTGGATGAGCCCTTCGAGGCCATCGACCCGGTCACTTCCAAAATCATGCGCGACATGCTCCTCACCTGCGGCGCGCCGCGGCATGACCGTCTTCCTGACATCCCACGTTCTCTCCGTGGTGGAGCACATCGCCACCCAGATCGTGATGATTCGCAAAGGGTCGATTGTCTGGGATTCGCCGGCCGGCGAGCTGCCGCAATCGCTCGAACAGCACTACTTCGATCTGGTGGAAGCGCCCGCCGTAGAGGACTTGGAATGGCTCGGCTCCTCGCTATCCTAGGCGCGTTGTGGCGCGCCCAGCGGCGGGACCAGAGGTCGTTCGAATCCGTTGCCACCAACAATTTCTTCATCGTCTCGGCCTTCTTTCTGCAAAAGGCCGGCACGTTCATTTACCTGATCCTCGGCCTGGTGCTGTTATTCCCGCTCAGCACCGATCCGCTGCGCAAAATCCCGCGGTCGCGCCTCGGTTTCTGGCCCCTCGCGGGCTTCGAGCGGCGCCTGCTGCGCGCCGTCAGCCCCTGGGTCAACCCGGTCACCTGGATCATGGCCGGGCTGGCCGTCGTCATGGCGCGCGGCAAGGTCTCCCTGGGCCTGTGGGCCCTCCTGGCCGGAGTCATCGCCGTCGGCTTTGTGCTCTCCGAACTGCCGGCGCCCGCCCATGGCATGTTGCGCCGCGTGCCGCAGTTTCCCTCCGTGCTCAATCACCTGATCCGCAAGAACCTCCGAGAAATGCTGGCCACCCTGGATTTCTACTGCGCCCTGGTGCTCAGTGCCGCCGCCGGGCTGTACCGCCTGCTGGGTCCGCCGATTCCCTCCGGCGCGCTGGTGCCGCTCACCATTCTGGTGATGCTGGCGCTCTCCAGTTACGCCCAGTGCCTGTTCGGGCTGGATGGCGATGGCGGCCTGGGCCGCTACCGGTTGCTGCCCTTGGCCGGCTGGCAGATCCTCGCCGCCAAGGATGCGGCGTTTCTGCTGATCGCCATTCCCCTCACCCTCCCCCTGGCCCCGCTGCCGGGTCTTTCCGCCGCCCTGGTAGCCCTGGCCCTTGGCCATGGACCCTCGGTGACCGAGCATCGCGAACAGACGCGATGGCGATTCTCCAGCGGCGCCAGTGTGATCTACGGATTCATCCAGGCAGCCCTCATGGCCATGGCCGCCGCCAACGATCAACGCCTGGTCCTCGCCCCCGCCCTGGCCGTCTGGCTGGCGTCACTAGTCTATTACGGCCGCCGCTTCCGCCTTTGAGAGTAACCCAATCACACCACTCTTACTCAATCCCATCATCAACTTACACAAATCTCCCTAAGTGCGGATGGTATTCGTAGGATAGGCCTCCAGGCCTGTCCAGGCGAGCGCAGCTCGCCAGAAAGTAACTTAACTCTTATATGTCTCCAGAACAGAATTCCCCCGAAACGCCGCGCGACAAACGCGCCTTCAATGCCTACCGGCACGGCCTCACCGGCCACGTGCTCGTCATCACCCCGGACGATGAACTCGCCTACAAGCATCACTGCCAGGGCATTCACCAGTCCCTCGCGCCCTCCGGCGCCTTCGAAACCGACCTCGCCCAGCAGATCGCTGACGACCGCTGGCGCCTCAAACGCGCTGCCGCCATCGAAACCAACCTCCTCGCCATCCAACTCAACCACCCCGACAACGACCTCTCCGGCCACCCCCAGGTCGATGCCGCCCTCGCCACCTCCCGCGCCTGGGGCGAGCGTCAAAAAGATCTCAACCTCCTCACCCTCTACGAAAGCCGCATCCAGCGCAATATCGATAAGAACTACGCCCTCCTCGAAAAACTCCAGCACCAGCGCCACGAAGCCCTCCAGCGCATCGTCGAAGAAGCCGCTATCCTCGGAGAAACATACGACTTCCCCGCCGAAACCCTCCCTCCCAATTTTGTTTTTTCCCGCCCCCAAATCACCCGCTTAGTCGCCCACTACCAGCGACTCCAATCGGTCCGCAAACCCACCCGGAGGGCCGCCTGAAGACCATTCCCCCATCCCCAGCCCCCATCCCTAGCCCCCGCTTCTCCCCCGGCCCCAGAGCGCGAAGCGCGCGCGCTATTCCCCGGCCCCCGGCCCCCGGCCCCCGGCCCCCGGCCCCCCCCCCGGCCCCCGGCCCCCGCCCCCGTCCCCCGCTTCACTTTCCCGCCGCATCTGCCGATAAGACTGCTGTGGCGATTCGTTTTCTGGCGCTGTTGGTGTCGGCCTGCGCCGCCGCGGCTCAATCCGGAGACAAACAACCCGCCGGCGATCAGGTCCTGTTCGGCGACCTCCCCAGAATCGAAGCCGCCGCGCTGCATTCCCAGACCCTGGCAGAGGCCCCGGCGCAAGTCACCGTCATCACCGCCGAGCAGATCCGCCGCTACGGCTATCGGACGCTGGCCGAGGCGCTGGCATCGGTACGCGGATTCTATGTTACTTACGACCACTCTTACCACTACGTAGGGGTAAGTGGAATCTCGCTCCCGGGGGATTTCAACACCCGCTTCCTGGTGATGCTGAACGGCCACCCGCTCACCGACAACATTTACAACTCGAACAACTTCTTCGGCCAGGATTTCGGCCTCGACCTGGACCTGGTCGAACGCATCGAGATCATCCACGGGCCCACCTCCGCGCTCTATGGCTCCAACGGCATGTTGGCCAATATCAACGTGGTGACCCGCTCGCCGGTGGATGGTCCCAGGCTGCATGACCTCGGTGGAGACAGGTTCGTTCGGCGAGGTCAAGGCATCGGCATCTTCGTCCGTTTATCTGGGAGGCGGCGCCAATCTGCTGGTATCGGCATCGGCGGTCGCGCAGTTCGGGTCCCCTGGTTGCCGATGGCGAGCGCGCCTATCACACTTTCGCCAACCTGATCTGGCACAACTGGAGTTTCACGGCCTACTGGAACTCCCGCGAGAAGCAGCCGCCGGTGGGTCTGGGCACCAGCCTGTCCGGCGACCCGTCGCAGCACACCATCGATGGCCGCGACCTGATAGGCGCCACCTACAAACGGCCCGCCGGTCCCGGTGAATTGCAATGGCAGATCTACTACGACCGCTACCGCTACCAGGATCGCTTCAACTACCCCGTGGATGGCAGGCTCAGTGACGTGCGCGATTTCAATCGCGGCGATTGGGTGGATTCCCAACTCACTTATGCGGTGCCGGTGGCGCGCGTCGGGACCCTCACGGCGGGCATTGCCGGCTCCTGGGACGTGCGCGCCCTGCAATTCAACCTGGTGGATGGAGAGCAGCAGAATTACGTCAATCATCCGGACAGCACCGCGGCGCTGTTTGTGCAGCAGGAATGGGCCGTATCCGCGAACTGGAAGTTATACGGCGGAGTGCGCGTGGACGAGTCGCGCAACTATGGACGCTTCCTTTCCCCGCGCCTGGCGGCGGTCTGGCAATCCTCGCCGCGTACCGTCTACAAACTGGTGTACGGCCGTCCCTTCCGGAACCCCAGCGCATTTGAGCAGTACTACAACGATGGCGGCCTGAGTTACGCCGCGGCGCCTCCCCTGCGCCAGGAAATTGCGCAAACCTACCAGGTTTCCACGGAGCGCAAGCTCGACGGCCGCCTGGACCCTGATCGTGGATGCCTTCCGGTATCGCATCCGGAACGGAATTGAGGCCGTCACCCTGGATGACGGAGCGCAGCAATATCGTAACGTGGCGGGCTATCGCGCCACCGGCGGGGAAGTCGAATTCTCCGGCAAGCTGTGGCAGAAACTGGAAGCTTCGGCCAGCCTCGCCGTACAGCAGGCTACGGCGGGCCCGGCGGGGCCCCTGGCCAACTCTCCGCGCCAGGTGGGCAAACTGCGTCTGGCGGCGCCGCTGTGGCGCGACCGCCTGCTCCTGGCGGCGAAACTGGCAGTTTGTCTCCGCGCGCCGCTCCTGGACCGGCGACCGGCTGGGCGGAACGCTGCTTACCGATGCCACCGCCACCGTCCGGCTCAACGCGCACTTCGATGTGCAGACGGGCGTGCGGAATCTGTTCGACCGCCGTTATGAAGACCCCATCTATCTGGCGGCGGACCGGCTGCGCGGCGATGGCCGCTCGGCTTTTGTGATGCTGGTGTGGCGGGTGCTGGAATGAGTTGGCCCGGATTTTGGGTGCTGCTGGCCGCATCGGTGCACCCGCCGGTCCAGGCGGCCGTGGTCGTGGCGTACGAGTCCGACGTGGGCGCCTATGTCGAAGCCGTGGAAGGTGTGCGGGCGGGAATGGGGGACGCCGTTCCCCTGCTGATCGACCTGCACGCGCCCGGCGGTACCGCGGAACTGGCGCGGGCGCTGGGCGCGCGCGATACCCGGGTGGTGATCGCGGTCGGGGCCCGGGCCCTTTCCGAGGTGCAAAGCCGCAAGCCGGCCGCCCCCGTTTTTGCGGCCATGGTGCTGCACGCTTCCGGCGCCGATAACCTGGCCGGGAGGGTGGATCTGGACGTCGCCCTGCCTGCCCAATTGGCCGTCCTGAAGGCCCTCTTTCCACACCGCACCCGGGTGGGCATCATCCGCAATCCGCAGCGAGCGCCGTACTCCGCCGAAGCTTCCGAAACGCGCGCGCGCAAAGAAGGTTTCAGCCTGGTGGTGGTCGAGTGCGAAGGTCCCGCGCGCCTGCTCAAGGCGATGGCCGCCCTGAAAGGAAAAGTCGATCTTCTTTTGACCTTCCCCGATCCGGATCTCTACAACCCGGTCACCATCAAGCCGCTGATTCTGAGTGCACTCGAGAATCGCCTGCCGGTGGTCGGGTTTTCGCCGGCGTTCGTGCGCGCCGGAGCCGTCGCCGGCATCTATCCCGACTACCGGGAAACCGGCCGCCAGATTGCTGAACTGGTGCTCCGCATGATGCACGGCGAACAGCGCGTGGCGGGCGACGGCCCGGCCAACGTGCGCGTAGCCGTGAATGAACGGGTCGCCCGGCTTCTGGGAGTCGAATTCGGCGCGACGCCGTTTCCCGTGGAGGTGTTCCGCTGATGCGCTCCATCCAACCTTCGCTGCTCACCCGCGTCCTCTCCGCCAGCCTGGCGCAGAAGCGCTTTGAGCATTACCGGCCTCACGGCCTTCTTCCTGTGGAGCTACAGCCACGACCTCCAGCGCCAGGTACTCCAGCGGGCCGGAGCGCTCGCCGATTTCCTGGCGGCACAGAGCCAGTTCGCCATGCTCGTGGGCGATACACAGGAGCTCGAACGCATCGCACGGAATGCCATCGCCAGCAACCAGGTGCAGTTCGTGGAATTCCGCGATGAGCAGACCGCCCGGCCGGTATTGGTCTCGCGACCCGGCGCTCCACCGCCGGATCGGCTGATCGAGGTCACCCGGCAGGTCGTGCCGCCGCATCAGGAAGGCGGCGTCGGATGGGAGTCCGGCGATCCTTCGCCCGCCCCTCTCGGAACCGTGCGGCTGGGCTTTTCGACCGAAAACGAGCGCGCCAGTCAGGCCCGCATCGGCTGGTTGATTGCGGCCATGGCGGCGGTCTTTCTGCTGGCCGCCGCGGCCGTCCAGATCTGGCAACTGCGATCCCTGCTGCGGCCCCTGCAGTTGCTCATCGATTCCACCGCGCGGGTGGCTGAAGGCGACCTCAACGGCCGCGTGGAAGTCGTGCGCCGCGACGAAGTAGGCCGCCTGGCAATGGCCTTCAACGCCATGCTGGAGCGGCTCGGCGAGACCCTGGTATCGAAGGAGGCGGCCGAGGAGGCCAATGCCGCCAAAGGGCGCTTCCTGGCCACCATGAGCCACGAACTCCGCACGCCTCTGAATGCCGTCATCGGCTACAGCCAGTTGCTGCGCGACACCTGCGCCGAGCGCGGCATCGAGGGGCTCAGCGAAGACCTCGAGCGGATCGAGCGCTCCGGCGCTCACCTGCTCGAAATGGTCAACCAGATCCTGGATTTCTCCAAAGCCGAGGCGGATCGCATGAGGCTGCATGCCGAGCCTTTCGATGTCCGGCAGACCGTTCAGGACGTGGTGGCCAGCGTCGGCCCTCTGGCCGCCAGGAATTGCAACCGCGTCGAGGTCCAGATGGACGGAGGGCCTCTCGAGGTGCTCACCGACGAAATGCGCTTCCGCCAGAGCCTGCTGAACCTGGTGGCCAACGCCTGCAAGTTCACCCGGAACGGCGACGTCCGGGTGGAACTCAGGCGCGAACGCACGAACGGCGAGGATTGGATCGCCGTCAACGTCAGGGATACCGGAATCGGCATCAGCCCGGAACAGCAGCTCCGTCTGTTTCAGGCTTTTACCCAGGGAGACTCATCCACCACCCGCAAGTACGGCGGGACGGGCCTGGGCCTGGCCATCAGCCAGAAGCTCTGCCGCCTGATGGGCGGGGAGATCTCGGTGATGAGTGAGTTGGGAAAAGGCTCGAATTTTCTGATGCGAATTCCGGCCCGAATGCGACCGTCGCGGAAAGAACCCGATACCTATGACAAAGCGCTTGCTGGTCGTGGATGACGACGAATTGAACCGGGACCTGCTCAGCCGGATGTTGTTCCGGAACGGGTACGAGGTAATAACCGCGGCGAGCGGGCCTGAAACCCTGGAGATCCTCGACACCCAGCCGGTGGACCTGGTGCTCCTGGACGTGATGATGCCGGGTACCAGCGGCATCGACATACTCCAGCGCATCCGGACGAGGTTCCCCGCCAACGTTCTGCCGGTGATCATGGTGACCGCGCTGCCGGAAAGCCAAGGCCTGGTGGCCGCCATGCGGATGGGCGCCAATGACTACATGACCAAACCGGTGGACTTCGCCATTGCCCTGGCAAGAATCGAAACACGCCTCGCGCTGGCCTCGGTCAGCCTGGAACAGGAGCGCGCCAGCGAACTGTACCGCCTGGCGGTAAGAGCGTCCGATGACGGCCTCTGGGACTGGGACCTGGTCAATCGCCACCTGACCCTCTCGGCGCGTTGGAAAAGCATTCTGGGCTACGCCGAACACGAAATCGGCTGCGAAGCCGAAGAATGGTTCGCCCGGATTCACCCCGGCGACCGCGCGCGCTGGCGGAGGGATCTGAAAGAGCATATAGAGGGCCGTGCCGCGACCCTCGAGTGCGAACTCCGCGTCCGTCACAAGGATGGCCGCTATCGCTGGGTGGAGTGCCGCGGCTGCGCCTCGCGCGATGCCTCGGGTACGGCCATCCGTCTGGCCGGAAACATAACCGATATCACCTCGCGCAAGACCATGGATGCCGCGACCCTGCTGCCCAATCGCCTGTGGCTCGAATCGGAGTTGGAAGACGCCGCCGCGGAACCCGGCCGCGCGGCCCTGGTGTTATTGCGCCCGGATGGACTCGACCGCTATCGCGAGAGTCTCCCGCCGGAAGAACACCGCGCTCTGCTGCAAGCCATCGCCGCGCGGCTCCAGGGCGCTCTGCGGCCGGCCGGAGGGAGCGGCAGCGCCGAGGTGGCGCGCGCCGGGGAATCCGACTTCGCGATTCTGCTGCGGCAGGCCGAATCCGCCGCGCAGGTGCGGGAACTGGCCGAAAAGGTGCAGTGGTCCCTGAGCGGGCCGGTAGCGCCACACTCCGGTGCGGCCTTCTATTCCACCAGTGTGGGAATCGCCCTGGCGGCTGTGCCGGCAGAGCGAACCACGCTCCTGCGCGACGCCCAGGCTGCCTTACGCCACTCGTGCGAAGAGGGTCAGGGAGGCATCACGGTATTTCACCAGGCCATGCGCCAGCATGACCTTGAGGAACTGCGCCTGGAAGCGGCATTGCGCGCGGCCGTCGAGCGCCAGGAACTGCTGGTGCATTACCAGCCGAAGGTGGATCTGGAAGATGGATCGCTCGAGGGCTTCGAGGCCCTGGTCCGCTGGCAGCGGCCCGATTTCGGCCTCGTGATGCCCAACGATTTTGTCCCTTTGGCGGAGCGCACTGGCCTGATCGTTCCCATTGGAAAATTCGTCCTCGAGCGGGCCTGTCTGGATACCGCCGTGCTGCGCCGCCACTTCCCTGCCAAGGTGAGCGTCAATGTCTCCGGCAGGCAGTTTTCCGGCCCCCTTCTGGTGGAGCACGTCCGCCAGGCGCTGAGCGCCGCTTCGCTGGAGCCGGAAGCCCTGCGCCTGGAAGTCACCGAGACCGCCGTGATGCATGACCCCGACGCGGCTCTGGACGCCATGCAACGGTTGCGCGCCATGGGAGTAGGGCTCAAACTGGACGATTTTGGCGCCGGCTACTCCTCCCTGTCCTATCTGCAGCGGTTTCCCTTCGACACCCTGAAGATCGATCGCGCCTTTGTCCTCCGCATGGATGTTCCCGAGGGGCTCGCCATGGTCCGTACCATCATCGGCCTCGCGCGTTCCCTGGGACTGGACGTAGTGGCCGAGGGTATCGAAAGCCGGCAGCAGGCGGACCAGTTGCGCGGCATGGGCTGCCGCTACGGCCAGGGGTACTGGTTCAGCCGCCCGGTGGAATTCTCGCGGCTGCGGGAACTGCTGGCGGAGTGGAAATTGCCGGGCGCGCCGGCGCCGGGCGCATGCGGTGAGCCTCAGGTGCTGGCCTATGAGTAAGCTCCTGCTGGCGGAAGACGATGAATTCAGCCGCGATATGCTGGTGCGCCGGCTGGAACGCCAGGGATTCGAAATGTTGTCGGCGGCGGATGGCCGCGAAACGCTGCTGGTAGCACGGCAGCAGCGTCCCGACCTGATTCTGCTGGACCTGGACATGCCCGTCATGGACGGCCGGGCAGCCATGCGGGCGCTCCGTTCCGATCCGAAGACATTCCGCATCCCGATCATCGTGCTCACCGCGCATGCCGATCCCGACGATGTGGCGGAGGCCAGACTGGCCGGGTGCTGCGCGTATGAGACCAAGCCGATTGTGCTGCGCCGCCTCGTCGAGAGAATCGAGGCGGGCTTGAAGGCACAACCCGCCCGGGAAAAGGAGCCGGAGTAAGCGGAGCCGGGGGTGCGCCGGCCCGGCCAAGGTTGTAGCGTAGTGGACGTGGGCAAACTGATGAGAGTGATTCTGGTGTGCGCGGCGGCGTCCGCGCTCTCCGGCGCGGCGGCGGCCGCCGGCCAGAATGAAGCGGCGGCTCGCGAGATCCTGGCCCTGGAACGGCAGGCCCTGGACGGTTGGCAGGCCGGCAACCCGGATCCGTGCCTGGCCCTTATGGACCCGGAAATCACTTATTTCCACGTGGTCACCGGGCAACGGCTGGATGGCCTTCCGGCGGTGAAAGCCCTGTTTGAGGGCTACCGGGGCAAATCGTTATTCGACAGTTACGAAATGGCCGGCCCCAAAGTCCAGGGGGACGGCGATACCGTAGTGCTGACCTATATCCTGGTGAGACACGTGGGCGCTGAAACCACCCGCTGGAACTCTACCCAGGTCTACCAGCGGAAAAAAGACGGCTGGCGCGTGGTCCATTCCCACTGGTCGGTAACCGCCACGTAGGTCATTCGTAGCGCAGCGGACGGGCAGCCGAAATCAGGCAGGACTTATTGCGAGAAGTAGCCGGCCTTCGCCTGGATCCGGTAGTCCCGGACGCCGCGGAGGGAGAGCTGGATGGAGCGCCAGTCTCCAGTGGGGGACTCGGCCGGTTTGAAGGCGAGAAGGTAGGTGTGGCGCAGTTCCTCGGAGATGTCGTGAAAAATGGCGGCGGCGTCGCTGAGGCTCTTCACCGCGTAGGCCTTGCCTCCGGTAACGCGCGAGAGCTCTTTCAACTGATTCATCAGCTCGGGTTTGTGAAGGGCTTCGCCCTCGGCGGCGGTGTATAGCGGAACGCCCATCTTCTTGGCGCGCTCGGTGGCGCGGTGGATGTTGAGGACGCTGGCATTGTCGTCGCCGTCGGTGAAAACGATGAGGGCTTTCTTGCCGCTGCGGCTGGAGATTTCGCCGGCCACGCGGGAGATGGCGTCGAACAGCGCGGTGCCGCCCTCGGCTCGCGTCCGCGAGACGGCTCTTTTCGCGGCGGCCTTGTCGCGCGTGAATTCCTGGAGGGTTTCGACCCCGGTGCTGAATCCGTAGACAGCCACCCAATCGTTATCGCGGAACGCGTCGATCAACTGATGAATGGCGTTCTTCACCTTGGGAAGGGCGCCGGCCATGCTGGCGGTGGTGTCCAGCAGGATCGCGCAGGAAAGGTCGGTGGCGCTGCTCTCGAAGGTGACGATGGGTTGCGGAGCGCCATTGTCGAGCAGTTGGAAGGCGTCCTGATGAAGATCGTCGAGGTAGCGGCCGCGATGGTCCAGCACGGTGGCATACACTTCGACCATCCGCACCTCCGTGCGGATCACCAGGCCGCCGGACTGCGCAAATAGCAACGGGCAGCACAACAAGGCAAGCGAAATGGGAAGGATGCGTTTCATTTCTTTGGTTCGAGAGCGGCCTCGAGCATGTCCTCGTCAAGAGCCGCGAATGCCTGCGTCGCGGCGCGCCAGTCATGCATGTCGGCCATGTGCGCTTTGGCCAGGACCCCGCGCGCCAGGGGTTCGGCGATCATGCCCAGAGCCGCCGGCGGCACTCCCACCCGGCCGGCGACGTCCGCCAGTGACAGCTTGAATTCGGCCGTTCGCTCGGAGAGCTTCTGCGGCAGCAGGAGCCATTCGTACTGCTCATACGGTCCCAATCCCGCCAGATGCGGGTGAGAGCAACCCAACAGATCGACGGCGCTGCCGCCCAACCGGCGCAAGCGCGATTCATCGGACGCCGAGGGGATCTTACGGAGTTCCGACGCCACCGGCGATGGCCACGGATCTTTGGTGTAGCGCGCCAGGTAGCGGCCGGACAGCGCGAAAAGGTCGCCCAGGGTAGCCGTACCGAGGGCATTCGCCCAATCGCGCGCGGAGATCGCATCCAGAAGTTGTGCGCGCCGCGTGGCGGAGAGAAGCCCGAGCGTATCCTCGGCCAGGTCATCCGCCAGCTTCTGGTCCGAGCCGGCGTGGAGGATCCACTCGCGGGCCACGCGGACGCGCAGCCCGAACACGCGCAGATCGTTATCCGTGAGGTTTCGCCAATCGGTGGCGCGCAGGGAACCCAGTTGCGCCACCGCGACCATTTCGTTGTTGCCGGCCTTTTCGCCGGATAACGCGAGATATCCCGCCACCCGGAAGAACTGGGCGAATCCTCCGGCCAGGTGACTGCCGGCGCCCACGCTGCCCCTGGCGAGATCGGATGGCGCGAATACCAGCAGCGAGGCCCCCTCGGCGTCCACAAAGCGATGTTTCCGAAGCAGGAGCGGGTCCTCGGAGACCAGCAGGTCGTCAGGATTCAGGAAATAGCCGTAGACAATGCCGCTGAGCGCCACCTTCACGGGTTGCGCGATGGCGGCCAGAAATTCTCCCCGCAGTTTCCCGACCCCTTCCAGGTTCACCTTCTTGCGGGCGAACTGCTGCTTTAGATGTTGCAGAATTTCGGGGATCCTGTCGCGTTCGTGGTCCGACAGGAACTTCTTGTCCGCCTCGCTGATCTTCATTTCCTTGGGCACCGGCACGGAAAGGATGCCCGCCTGCAGCGCGTCCAGGGCTTTGAGCTGTTCCGGCACCGATCCCTTGCCCGCGGCAAGTTCGCGCAGCAGCCGGTCCGATTCCAGCAGCGTCTGGAGGGAGGTGACCTTTTGCTCCGCGAGCACCTTGCGATACGCGGCGGTGCGGACGGCGATGGGGTCCTCTTCGTGGCGCTCGCCGCCGGATTCCCATTCGATGGGCGAGCCCGCGCCGAACAGCATCTTCTCGATGGCCCTATCTGGAGTGCCGCCGCCGGGGGGCGCGGCCCGCGCCAGCAATTCCTCGATCGTGTAAAGAGATGCGGCGGAGTAATCGGCGGGGGATGACGATTTGGCGAAGCGATCGCAGAGGGAGCCGAAAAGTTCAGCCGCGGTTTTGCCCGGCAGCGAACCCGCCTCCTGCGCCAGGGCCAGCAGTTCGATCAGGGAATGCAGGTCGCCCAAAAGCAGATTCAGTTGGGCTTTGGGAATCGCCTGCATCTGGTCCACCAGGCCGAAGAAGCTGGTGAACTGCGGTTCGGAGAGACTGGTGAGGGAAGCGAAGTAAGGGTAAGTGGATCCGGCAACGGCATAATGCTGGGCGAGCAGGAGGGCCGAAGCCTCGTCCAGTGGATCTTCACGGTGCTGGTCAATGCGCACCACGGCGATGAAATTATCGGATTCCTGGAGCTTAGCTCCGGTCATGGTATAGCGCGTGCGAAGGATGCGGATGAGAATCACGTCCTCCTGATCGGGCGCGGTGATGCGGGCCAGCTTCTTCACCATTTTGGCGGCGGTGGACGAAGACGATTTCCCTTTGGCCACGTACCACACTTCCGGGCTGCCCGGGAAGAGAACGTGCAGGTCGCTGTCCAAGGGGATCTCCCGCAGGAACTCCAGGAAGGGCGAGCTTTGCGTGGACCTGCCCGCGCCCTGCGCCAGGTCGGGCGATTCGCGGAAGACTTCGTAGAAACGCGAGATGCGGCCCAGGCTGAGGGTAAAGAAACGCTGGTGTTCGGAATCCAACTGGCCCAGCAAGTCGAAGTACGCCAGCATTCTGCCCTCGTCTTTTTCGAGCAGGCTGCGGAAAAACCGGCCGGGGTTGGATACCGGGCTGTCGAGCAGTTTTTCCCACGACGCTTCGGCGGCAGCGCCTCCGGGCACCGCGGCATGCGCGCCGCGCAGGGCGAAGGCCGAAGAGCGGCGGTAGATCAAATCTGCATATTTTTCCGAGAGTTGTTTGAAGTCGGAGCCGGGGATCAGCACGGCCACCACCCGTGGACCCATCACGCTGAGCCCGGAGTATGTTTTAGCCACGCGCAGATCGCGGGCCAGCGCTTCGGCCAGGCCGCCGTTGAGTTTTTCCTTGGGGAAGAATGTGGTCAGCCATTTGGCCTCGCCCAGCACAACCGGTGCGGGCGCGTCTTCGATTTCGAATGTGAATTTGCCATTCGCCTGCAGCGCCTCCTGCATGTCGGATTGGCTGATGGCCAGAGCTGAGGCCAGGTCCTGGCGCTTGGCCTGCGACCCTTTCTCGCCGGCCTCCACGCGGATGCCTTCTTTGCCGGTATGCAGGGTCCAGCCGAGCAGGTCGAGAATCCTGCCGGTCTTTTGCGCGGCGGCTTTGCTGGCGCGGGAAACCTCCAGTTCGACGCGGTTCCCCTTGGGCACGCCGAGCGCTTTCAGGCTCGCCAAACGGTCGAAATAATCGCGAATACCCTCGAGGTAGGCGGCGCCCTGCTTGGGGTCGCCGAGCGAAGCACGACTGACCAGCGTGCGGCAGTACTCCGCGAAAAACCGCTGGGGAGCGGTAGGTTGCATGTGGGCGATGAAGGCTAGCGCCTCCAAGCCGCCGGGCACCATGGCGAGAGTTTGGGACTGTTCGGTCCTGGGCAGCAGCCAGGCGGCGACGACGCTGCTGTTTCCGGCCGCGGCCAGGCGCGCGCGGAAATCGGTCACGGCCTTGGCATCGCCATCGCGCAGCGCGACTTCCAGGCCTCGCTCGAGCAGGGCCGGCGACGGCTGGACAGCCATGGCGGCGGCATACGCCGCGGCGGCGTGAGATCCCGACGTGTCTTCCATCTCCGCCAGGCGCGCCAGCAATTCGGCGTCGCGAACGGATTTGGCGGCCACGCGCAGCCCTTCGCGCGCGGCATAATACCTGCCCTGGCGCTCCAGAATTTCGCATTTCAGCAGATGCAGGCGGGCCGAATTCGGAGCCGCGCCGATCCCTGCTTCCCCGGCAGAGAGGGCCTCGGGCAGTTTGCCGCTCTCCAGAAGGAGGCTCGCCACGCGAAAGTGCGCCAATTCCATGGACGGGTCGGCTTCGAGCGCTCTCTTCCAGACTGCCAGAGCCTCTCCAGGCCGGTGGAGTTGTTCGAGGAACTCCGCATACTGCCGGCGTACGGCCGCGCCCGCGGGCAGGGAGCCGGCGACCAATTGGACGTGTGGAAGGGCGCGGTCGCCGGCGCCATGTTCCAGGTAAAGAGAGATCAGGGCGGTGCGGCGGTCCAACTTGTCCTTGTCGAGGGACAGGGCTTTTTCCAGAGACTCCGCGGTCTTGCTCCAGTCTTTGAGGCGCGCGGCGATATCGGCGCGGGTGAACCAGAGGTCGGCGCGGCGGGCGTTTGCGGCCAGGGCTTCGTCGAGGAACGGCAGAGCGCCCGTATCGTCGTTCCGCGCCAGGTGAATGCGCGCCAGTTCCTCGTTGACCTCTGGGCCGCCGGCGCTGCCATCCCGGGCGCGCAGCAGCGGCTTTTCGGCTGCGGCCAGGTCTCCGGCGGTAAACCGCGCGTGGCCCAGTTCGGCGGCCAGTTTAGCGTCGCGGGGCCGCACCTGGGCGAGCGAGGCGAGAAGCATGGCGGCGGTCTTGGGATCGTTGTAGCGCGCGTAGTAGTCCGCGCCGGCGCGCAATGTCTCCGGGTCGAGAGGATTGATCTGCAAGGCCTGTTGCAGCAGTTCGCGCACGCGCTGCACCTGGGCGGGGTCGAGCTTTTCCTGTTTTGCCAGGCCGGCGGCCTCGGCGGCGGCGTGCCGGAGATCGCTGAACGGCTGGAAGTCCGGCAGGCGCGCGCCGGGCGCGGCTTCGAGAACCGGCAATTCGGCGCCGCGGAATTTCGCGCGTTCCAGCACGAAGCCGCGGTCGAGCGGAGGCGGCGGCCAGGTCGCTTCGTGGAACGCACCGTAGGCCGCCCACTGCGGGAACTCGCCGAGAGTTTCGGGCCCGGAGGCGCCGGAGGTGGCCGCCGCGATGGCGTTCCAGAATTCGGGACGTTGCCACTCGGGCGTCCAGTAACTGACACGCAGCTTCTGTTTGCAAAACTGCGAGCGGAGCAGCGGCAGGGCGTAGTCGCGGAGCTCCGGCGCGATCTCCGCGGGAAGGCCGACCAGAAGCAGATTGGACCACTCGCCGCCCCAGGCGCTCATCGCCTCGGGAAGTGCCGAATAGAATTGGGCGGGCGCAATGGGGGCGGCGCGGATCGGCCGCCAGGGCTTCCCGAATCTGCTTTTGCCAGGCCGGCAGAGTCCTGGCCGGTTCTGTGGCAGTGAAGGTTTGGCCGTCGGAGACGATCAGGGATAAGCCGGCCGACTTGTCCGCCGTCCGAAAGAGCGCCGCCAGTTCCTTTTCGACGTGCGCGCGTTCCTGCTCCGCAATGGCGTTACGGAGGAGCAGGACAGTGATGCGGCTCGCCGGCTGGACGGCGGCCAGTTCCGGCTGCACGGCGCCGGCGAAAGTTTCCAGCGCCAAGGGTCCGGGCTCGCCCTGTACCAGGCAAGGCTGGGCGAATGCCGAGCTTGCCAGCAGTGCAGACAAGACGGCGGTCAAGCTGAGATGACGCATTCGAACTTCCGGAGATTATAAACCGGTACATCCGGAAAAGCGAATTTCGCCGGCATTTGGGGACACCGGCGACCACGCGCCGCGCCTGCGTTACAATCCACCCATGCCTGATCTATCCTCGATGTTCCGGCTGGACGGCCGCGTGGCGCTGGTGGCGGGTGCGGCCAGCGGCATTGGCCTCGCAGCAGCGCAAGGGCTGGCCGCGTACGGGGCTTTGGTGGTGTGCGCGGATATCAATGGTTCGGGCGCGGAGAAGGCGGCTGACGGGATCCGCGCGCGCGGCTGGCAAGCGGATGCTTTCACGCTGGACGTGACCGATGCGGACGCGGTGGACCAGGCGTTTCGCACCGTCGAGAAGAAGCATGGACGCATACACGCCGTGGTCGCCACGCCGGCCGTGAACATTCGCAAACGGCTGCTGGACTATACCCGCGCCGATTTCGACAGGGTGATACGGCTGAATCTGGCCGGGGGATTTCACGTGCTGCAGGCGGCCGGGCGGCACATGCAGGCGAAGGGAGGCGGCAGCATCATTCTCTTCTCTTCGATGCGCGCCGTCACGGTGGAGCCCGGGCAATCGATCTACGCGACCACCAAAGCGGGGCTCATTCAGATGGTGCGCGGCCTGGCGGTGGAGTTGGGGTCCGCCGGTGTGCGCGTGAACTGCATCGCGCCGGGCGTGGTGGAGACCCCGCTCACCGCGCCCATCAAAGACAAGCCGGAGTGGTACCAGGCCTACGCGAACCGGAACGCTTTGAACCGGTGGGCCAAGGCCGAGGAGATGGCCGGGCCGGTGGTGTTCCTGGCTTCGGACGCGAGCAGCTACGTGACCGGCACGGTGCTGTTCGCGGACGGCGGCTGGACGGCGATTGACGGGCGGTTCGCGCCGCCGGTCTAGTTCTTTTCAGGCGCGGGCACCTGGGTGCGCCAGACGACGCGCCAATTGTCGTTGCGGCGCGCCAGCACCAGAATGTCGCGGCCGGTTTCCTGGTGGTCCGCGCCTCCCGCAGCCCAGGCCATGTCCCACGCATAATCCACAATGGCGGCATCGCCTCGCTGGGTCACAAAATAATCCCGGGTCTCAAAGCGATCGATGCGCGCCTGCGCCGTGAACTCCCGGTAACTCTCGATGGCGTAGGCGATGCCCTCCCTTCGGAACTTGCCTCCGGGCGCGACGAAGACGACATCTTCGGCAAGGTAGGCGCCCAGGTCTTGCACCCGGCCCTGTACCCAACACTGGTCCAACGATTGGATAAACGACACGAATTCAGCGTCATTCATAAGGTCACCCCTGCACTATAAGGTCGGGTAGACGGGCTGGGCCGTAAATCGGGAAAGCCCCTCCCCGCGCCAAATACCCGCAATACCCCCACACGCGGAGGGGGATGGGGCGAAGCTGTTCGATATACTGAGGTTTAAGACCTTACGTTACCGGATCGTCATGGCTGAAATGAGCGTCATCTGGCTGCGCGTAGCTGCCGCGCTGTACTCTCTGGGCTTGCTGCACGCGATCCTGACCCTGGTACGCCGCCGCGAGCATCTGTTCCGCGTGGCGCTGGGGGCATTCGCCATCGGCGCCGTCTTCCATTTTGTTTCCATTGTGGAAGAAGGGATCGTGCACAATCGCTGTCCCATCGCCAACTTTTACGAAACGCTTTCCATGTGCGCGTTTCTGGTGGTGATTGCGTATCTATTCGTACATTGGCGGTACCGCCTGGATAGTCTCAGCGTATTTATTTTCCCCTTGGTCTTTGTGGCGGTGCTGGTGGCCACGATGGGCAACCCGGTAAGCGCGTGGAGCAGTCCGATTGTGCGCGATGCCTGGCTGATCGTGCACATTGTGCTGGTGCTGCTGGGGTTCGCGGCGTTGTTATTCGCCGCCGTGGCCTCTGTGCTTTACCTGGTGCAGGAGCGGGAACTAAAAGCCAAAAAACCGCGCAAACTCTATTACCGGCTGCCCCCTCTGGGCACGCTGGACGACCTGATTTCCAAGTCCATGACGCTGGGCTTCGTCCTCATGACTCTGGCTGTCATCGCCGCGAGCACATGGGCGTTTATCGAGCATAAGACCGACTGGATCAAGCAGCCCGCAATCGACATCTCCTTCTTCACATGGGGAATCTATATGTTGTTGGTTTTTTTGCGCACCAACGCCGGATGGCGCGGGCGTAAGGCAGCCATCATGACGGTAGCGGTGCTTGGTTTTTCCGCGCTCACCTGGGCGGCGCATGCCCGGCTGGGCAGCATGTTGATGAAATGAAGCTGCTGATCACCGGCGTGAGTCACAAGACGGCACCCGTTGCGGTGCGAGAATGCCTTGCCTTTCGCGAAGAGGCGCTGCCGGCCGCGCTGGAGAATCTGAAGGCCCGCGAAGGCGTCAGCGAAGCGGTGATTCTTTCCACCTGCAACCGGGTGGAGATCACCGTGACCACCGATGACGGTGCGGATCCGCAGGCGATTGTGGATGCGTTCCTGGCAGAGCAGAAGGCTATCGACGCCGAGAGCATTGAGCCGCACCTTTACCGCCACGAAGGGCGCGAAGCGATTCATCACCTGTTCCGGGTGGCCGCGAGCCTGGATTCCATGGTGGTGGGCGAACCGCAGATTCTGGGACAACTGAAAGACCGCCTACGCCGCGGCCAAGAATTGCGGCGCGCTGTGCGGATGGCTGGACGGCCTGCTGGGCCGCACGTTCAGCGTGGCCAAACGCGTGCGCTCGGAAACGGGCATCGGGCAGATGGCCGTTTCGGTGAGCTACGCGGCGGTGGAACTGGCGCGCAAGATTTTCGGATCGCTGGCCGGCCGCACCATCATGATTGTGGGCGCGGGCAAGATGAGCGAACTGGCGGCGCGCCACCTGCGGCGGTCGGGCGCGTCGCACGTTTTCGTCACCAACCGCACGCACGAACGCGCGGTGGAGATGGCCCGGCTGTTTCAGGGGACGCCGGTGGATTACACCCGGTTCGTCAGCATGTTGCCGGAGGTGGACATCGTCATCACCTCTTCGGGAGCGCCGCATTACATTCTGCACAAAGACGAGATGCAGCGGGTGATCTCGGCCCGCCGCAACAAGCCCATGTTCCTGATCGATATTGCCGTGCCGCGTAACATCGACCCGGCGGTCAACCAGGTGGACAACATCTTCCTGTACGACATCGACGATCTGCAGGAAGTGGTGAACGCCAACCTGCGCGAGCGCATGAAAGAGGCGGAGAACGCCGAAGCGCTGGTGGCGGAAGAAGTCGAACGGACCATGGCGCGCCTCAAGGTGGCGGAGGTGACGCCCACCATCGTCAGCCTGCAGGAGCAACTGGAACAGATTCGCACGGGGGAACTCGAAAAGGTGCGGCGCAAGTTCGGGCCGTTCTCGCCGGAGCAGGAACAGGCGCTCGAAATGCTGACCCGTGGGATCATCAATAAAGTGGCGCACGGCCCCATTTCCGAACTTCGCAATCACGCCGGCCATCCCGAAGGCGCGCACGTGGTGGCGGCCATCAAAAAGGCGTTTCATCTTCAGGACTGATCATGCTTGTTATCGCGTCGCGCGGTTCGCAACTGGCATTGTGGCAGGCACACTGGGTGGAGGCGCAACTCACCGCCGCGGGTCACCCGTGCCGCATCGAGATCATCAAGACCACGGGCGATAAGATCACCGACGTCCCGCTGGCGAAGGTGGGCAGCAAAGGGCTCTTCACCAAGGAAATCGAAGAGGCGCTGCTGGATGGGCGCGCGGACCTGGCGGTGCACAGCCTGAAAGACCTGCCCACGGAATTGCCCGCGGGCCTGGTGCTGGCGGCGGTGCCGGAGCGCGAAGATCCGCGCGATGCGGTCATCGGGAAGCGGTTGATGGAGCTGCCGGACGGAGCGCGGGTGGGCACCAGTTCCCTGCGGCGGAGCGCGCAACTGCGCAAGCTGCGTCCCGATCTGGTCATCGAAAGCGTGCGCGGCAATCTGGATACGCGGCTGCGCAAGCTGGACGAAGGCCGGTACGACGCGATTCTGCTGGCGGCGGCAGGGCTGAAGCGGCTGGGATGGGCCGGGCGGATCGCCGAGATTCTGCCGCCGGAAACGATGTGCCCGGCGGTGGGGCAGGGCGCTCTGGCGATTGAGACGCGCGCGAGCGGAGCGGGCTTCGACGCCTGTTCGGCGCTGGACCATGCGGCGACTCACGCGGCGGTGACAGCCGAGCGCGGCGTGCTGGCGTCGCTGGGCGGCGGCTGCCAGGTGCCCATCGGCGCGCACGCTCGGGTGCACGGCGAGACCATCCGGCTGCTGGGCGTGGTGGCGTCGCCGGACGGCAGCGAGATCATCCGCGCGGAATCGGCCGGCACGGTGGGCGGGGCGGAGGCGCTCGGGCGGGCGATGGGCGAGACGCTGCTGGGAATGGGCGCGCGGCAGATTCTGGAGACGGTGTATTCGTGAGTAGGACAGGCCTCCCGGCCTGTCGCGCCGGTAAAGTCTACCTTGTGGGCGCGGGGCCGGGGGATCCTTCCTTAATTACCGTCAAAGGCCGGCGCATTCTGGAGACTGCCGAGTCTGTTCTCTACGACAATCTGGCTTCCGAGGCGCTGGTGGAACTGGCGCCGGCGCAGGCGGAACGGCTGTACGTGGGGAAGAAGCGGGCAGCGCATGCGTTCAGCCAGGAAGAGATCTGCGAACTGCTGATCGAGCGGGCGCGGCGCGGCCTGATGGTGGTGCGGCTGAAAGGCGGCGACCCGTTCATCTTCGGCAGGGGCGGCGAAGAAGCGGAGGCGCTGGCGGACGCGGGAATTCCTTTTGAAGTGGTCCCCGGAATTACCACGCCGCTGGGGATCGCCGCGTATACGGGCGTGCCGCTCACGCATCGCGAGCATACTTCGGCAGTCTCGTTCGTCACCGGGCACGCCGTGGGCGAGATCGATTGGGACAAAGTGGGGATGAGCGAGACGCTGGTGATTTTCATGGGACTCACCACGTTTTCGCAGATCGCGCACGAACTGATTTCGCGCGGCCGCCCGGCGGAGACTCCGGCGATGGCGGTGCGCTGGGCCACGCGCCCCGATCAGGAGACGCTGAGCGGCACCCTGGCCACTCTGCCGGGACTGATCGAGCGGCAGCGGCATGAAGCCCCCGGCCACCGTCATCGTGGGGGAAGTGGTGCGGCTGCGGGAGAAACTGAACTGGTTCGAGCGGCTCCCGCTGTTCGGCAAGCGCATCGTGGTGACGCGGGCGCGCGCGCAGGCGGGAGCGCTTTCCACGCGCCTGGAAGCGCTCGGCGCCGCGATCATCGAGATACCGGCGATCGAGATCCGGCCGGCCGCGGATTACGGACCGCTGGACCGCGCGATCGCCGAGCCTGCCGTCGTACGATTACCTGATCTTCACCAGCGCCAACGGGGTGCGCCACTTCGTGGAGCGTATGGACCGCTCCGCCGCCGATTTCCGCGCGCTGCGCGCCCGCATCTGCGCCATTGGACCGGCGACGCGCGCGGCGGTGGAAGCGCTGCATCTGAAAGTGGACCTGATGGGCAAGGAGTACGTGGCCGAAGGACTGCTGGAAGCATTCGCCGGCCACGAACTCGCCGGCAAGCGCGTGCTGCTGCCGCGCGCCGCCGTGGCTCGCGACCTGGTGCCCGTGGAACTGACCCGCCGCGGCGCGCAGGTGGACGTGGTGGAAGCGTATCGCACGGTGATGCCCGAAAGCCCCGGCGCGCTGCCGCTCACCGCGGCCGGTATTCTGGACTGCGATTGCATCACCTTCACCAGCTCTTCCACGGTCCAGAACTTTGTGGCGCTGGCCGGCGCGGCGGTGTCTGGCCGGAGTGCCGGTGGCGTCCATCGGCCCCATTACCACGCGCACGGCACGGGATCTGGGGATCGCGGTCACGGCGGAAGCCAGGGAATTTACCATCGACGGATTGCTGGAAGCCGTGCGCCAAATATGCGAGACTGGAGTGACTCCCCCGTCAGACCAATGAGACCACACATCATCGGCATTGCCGGTCCGTCCAGTTCAGGCAAAACCGAGTTGGCGCGACAACTCTGCCTGCAACTTCCGGGAACCTCCATCGTCTCGCTGGATTCCTACTACCGGGCCATCAGCCACCTTCCTTTGGAGGAGCGGGCCAAAACCAACTTCGACCATCCCGATGCACTGGATTGGGAACTGCTCCACGAACACCTGAGCGACCTGGCCGGCGGGCGCCCGTTCGACGAGCCGGTCTATTCCTTCGCCGAACACACCCGTCTGCCCGGCACCCGCATCATCGAGCCGCACGAGTTTGTGATTGTGGAAGGCCTGTTTGTGTTCTACTGGCCGGAACTGCGCGGCATTCTGGACACCAAGGTGTTCGTCCAGACGGATCCCGAAGTCTGTTTCCAGCGCCGTTTGCGGCGGGACGTCGCCGAACGCGGGCGGACGCCGGAATCCGTGCGGGCGCAGTATGCCCGAACGGTGCTGCCGGGCGCGGAGTGGTTCGTCTATCCCACGCGCAAGTACGCGGACCTGGTGGTTTCCGGGGAAGAGCCGCTGGACCGCTCCACGGCGGCGGTGATCGCGGCGTTGCACAAAGCCCAGGGCGGCGGCCGGGGCGTAGCGCGCCCGCCTGCCGGACAAAAGCGCCTGCTAAAATATAATTTTCCCCATGCAAATTGAAAAAGTGTACGAGCCACAGCGGTTCGAGCCGCATTGGGCGCAGTGGTGGATTGACTCCGGCATCTTCCGCGCCTCCAGCAAAGCTGCCGGGCGGGTATTCTCGCTGGTCATTCCGCCGCCCAATGTGACCGGCTCGCTGCACATCGGCCACATGCTCGAACACACCGAGATCGACGTCACCATCCGCTGGCACCGGATGCTGGGCGACAACACGCTGTGGCTGCCCGGGACGGACCACGCCGGCATCGCCACGCAGATGGTGGTGGAGCGCAAACTCGCCGAAGAGGGCATCAATCGCCGCGACCTGGGCCGCGAGGAGTTCGAAAAGCGCGTCTGGGAGTGGAAGGAGCAGTACGGCGGACACCATCAAGCGCCAGATGATCCGGCTGGGCGCCTCGCTGCGACTGGTCGCCGCGAGCGCTTCACGCTGGACCCGGGGCTGTCGCGCGCGGTGCGCGAAGTGTTCGTCCGGCTGTACGAAAAAGGGCTGATCTACCGCGGCGAGTACATGGTGAACTGGTGCCCGCGCTGCCACACCGCGCATCTCGGACCTCGAAGTGGCGCACACCGACGTGCCCGGGCAACCTGTGGCACATCCGGTATCCGGTGAACGGGATGCCGGGCCGCTTCGTGACGGTGGCCACGACGCGGCCGGAGACGATGCTGGGCGATACCGCGGTGGCGATCAATCCGAAGGACGAGCGCTACCTGCGACCTGCACGGGCGGACGGTGCAGCTGCCGCTGATGGATCGCGAGATTCCCGATCATTCTGGACGAGCTGGCCGATCCGAAATTCGGCACCGGCGTGGTGAAGGTGACGCCCGGCGCACGACCTGAACGATTTCGAAGCCGGCCGGCGGCACAATCTGCCGAAGATCCAGGTGATCGACGAAAACGGCGCGATGACCGCCGCGGCGGGCGCGTATGCCGGGCTCGACCGCTTCGAAGCGCGCAAGCGCGTGGTGGCCGACCTGGAAGCGCGCGGGGACTGCTGGTCAAGATCGAAGACTACCCGCTGAGCCTGGGCAAGTGCGCACCGCTGCAAGACCGTGGTGGAGCCGCTGGTTTCCACGCAGTGGTTCGTGAAGATCAAGCCGCTGGCGGAGAAGGCCATCGAAGCGGTGGAGAGCGGCCGCATCGAGTTCATCCCGGAGAACTGGAGCAAGACCTACTTCGAGTGGATGTACAACATCCGCGACTGGTGCATCTCGCGGCAGCTCTGGTGGGGGCATCGCATTCCGGCGTGGCACTGCCGGGAGTGCCGCGAGATCATCGTGGCGCGGGAAGACGCCGGCGCGCTGCCCGCAACTGCGGCGGCGAAGATCTGGTGCAGGATACCGACGTGCTCGACACCTGGTTCAGCTCCGGGCTCTGGCCGTTCTCCACGCTGGGCTGGCCGGACCAGACCGAAGACCTGGCGACGTTCTAT
Source organism: uncultured Solibacteraceae bacterium (assembly GCA_963748795.1). Lineage (GTDB taxonomy): Bacteria > Acidobacteriota > Terriglobia > Bryobacterales > Bryobacteraceae > Sulfopaludibacter. Next base: position 19,431 of record CAVVLD010000018.1, on the reverse strand, counting down.
CCGACATCGCTGCTGATCACCGGCTTCGACATCCTGTTCTTCTGGGTGGCGCGCATGATCATGCTGGGCATCGAATTCATGGGCGATGTGCCGTTCCGCCAGGTCTACATCCACGGCCTGGTGCGCGACGCCGAGCGGCAGAAGATGTCGAAGACGCAAGGGCAACGTGATCGACCCGCTGGTGGTCACCGAAAAGTACGGCACCGATGCCGTGCGCATGGCGCTGCTGCAGGGCGCGGCGCCGGGCACCGACATCGTGCTCACCGAAGAGCGCATGGAGAGCTCGCGCGCCTTCGCCAACAAGATCTGGAATGCGGCGCGGTTCCTGTTCCTGAACATGGAGCGCTCGGGCGTGGAGCCGTGGGTGCCGGAACGGCTGGAAGAGTTCCGGCCGCAGCCCGATCCGGCACGCTGGAAGTGCCCATCGAGGACCGCTGGATTTTCAGCCGCCTGAACAGCTGCGCCGAGCAGGTGAACCGCGCCATCGAGCAGTACCGCTATCACGAAGCGGCGCAGGTGCTGTGGCACTTCTTCTGGCACGAGTTCTGCGACTGGTACGTGGAGCTGAAGAAGCTGCGGTTTCGCGGAGGACTCGCGGCCTGACGCCGGGCTGGCGCAATATGCTGGCGGCGTTCGAAACGGCGCTGCGGCTGCTGCATCCGGCGATGCCGTTCCTCACCGAAGAGCTGTGGCAGCGGCTGGCGGCGCATGCGGAGGGGCGGCCGGCGTCCATCGCGATCGCGGCGTATCCGCAGTACCGGCAGGATTCGACGGACCACGCGGCGGAGCGCGAGATCGGGCTGCTGCAGGAGATCGTGACCATGGCGCGCACGCTGCGCACGGAGACCAAGCTCGATCCCAAGCAGCAACTGGAAGGCACGCTGTATTCGCGCAACGATGCGCTGGAGGTGGCGCAGCGGCACGCCGACGGCGATTCAGAAGCTGGCCAATGTGACGCTGGAGTTCAAAGCGGAAGGGGCGCCCAAAGCGGCGGCCATGCGGTCCACGGCGCAGTTCGACCTGGTGCTGCACGTGCCCAAGACGCAGGAAGACGCGCAGCGCAAGCGGCTGGAGAAGGAGCGCGAGCAGCTGGTGAAGAACATCGCCAACTCGCGAGCGGCAGTTGGGCGATGAGACGTTCCTGAGCCGCGCGCCGGCCAAGGTGGTGGAAAGCATCCGCAAGAAGCTGGAAGAGTACGAAGACGCAGCTCGCGCAAAGATCGACGACGCGTTATGAATCCGAAGTGGTGCGCGCTGGCGCTGGAAGAGGACATCGGCACCGGCGACGTCACCTCCCGGGCCTGTGTTCCCGAATCGCGCATGGCGCGCGGGCGGTTTCTGGCGCGCGAGCCGCTGGTGATCGCCGGGCTGGAGCTGCTGTCGGAGATTTACGATCTGCGCGGCGGCGTGGAGGAACTGGCCGTGCTGAAGCGCGATGGCGATGCCTGCGCGTGACGGGCGAAGTGGTGGCCACCGTCCGCGGCCGCGCGCGCACGCTGCTGGAATGCGAACGCGTGGCGCTGAATTTTCTGCAGCGGCTGAGCGGGGTCGCGACGCTGGCGCGGCGCTACGCCGACGCGGTGGCAGGGACCGGCTGCCGGGTGCTGGATACGCGCAAGACCACGCCGGGACTGCGCGTGCTGGAGAAATGCGCGGCGGCGGCGGGCGGCGTCACCAATCACCGCATGGGGCTGTTCGACGCCATTCTGATCAAGAACAATCACATTTCGGCGGCGGGCGGCGTGCGGGAAGCGATCGAGCGCGGCGCAAGGCGCAGCGGCTTGCCGGTCGAAATCGAAGTGCGCACGCGCGAGGAGCTGGACGAAGCGCTGGGTTGCGGCGCGAAGCACCTGCTGCTGGACAACCTGACGCCGGCGGAGGCTGCGGAGTGGGTGCGCGAGATCGGCGGGCGCGCCACGGTGGAGCTGTCCGGCGGCATCACGCTCGAAACGGTGCGCGCGTACGCGGAGGCCGGCGCGGATTTCGTTTCCGCCGGGCGCCATCACGCATTCGGCGCGCGCCGTGGATATCAGCTTCCGGCTGGAACTGATGGGGCTGGAAGAGTGATCGGCCGCTCGAGATGAACGCAGATGAACGCAGATAAGAATCTCGACCTGGCCCGCGTGCGCGATGCCTTTCCCGAGAGGCGCATCGTCTACTTCGAGACGATCGATTCCACGATGACCGCGGCGGCGGGCCTGCGAGCCCGGCACGGTGGTGATTGCCGAGGAGCAGACGGCGGGGCAGGGCCGGCACGGCCACTCGTGGCACTCTGAAGCGGGGAACGGGTTGTACTGTGTCGCTGGTGCTTGCGCCCACTCCCGGTGCTCACGCTGGCGCTGGGGCTGGCGACTGCCGAAGCGATCGGCGCTGGCCACGCGGCGTGGCCTGCGATCTGCGCTGGCCCAACGACGTGATGCATCGGCGGCACGGAAAGTGGCCGGCATCCTGGTGCAGCTGGTGGACGGGCGCGCCATCGCCGGAATCGGCATCAACGTGAACCAGCGCGAGTTTCCAGGCGGAACTGGCCGCGGAGGCGACGTCGCTGCGCGTGGCCGCGGGCGGGACGCGAGCTTCCGCTTACCGGACTCGCCATCGAATTGCTGCACGCGATCGAGCGCGTGCGTGCCGGAGGACAAGGAAACCATTCTCCGCCTGTTCACGCAGGCTTCCAGTTACGCCGCCGGGCGGCGGGTCACGCGTGGCCCTGCCCGACGGCGCCATCGAAGGCACCACCGCCGGGCTCGATGCCGACGGATTCCTGATCGTGCGCAAAGACGATGGAACCGATACTCTGATTCTGGCGGGAGGCGTACGTGCTGCTGGCTCTTGACGCAGGCAACAGCAACATCACGATCGGCGCATTCGAAGGAGGGAAGCTGATCTGCCAGTGGCGGCTGCGCACGGTGCACGAACAGACCGCCGACGAATGGGGCATCCTGCTGCACAACCTGTTCGGTCCGGCCGATCTCGATATCGCGCGAGTGGACGGCATGATCATTTCGAGCGTGGTGCCGCCCATCGATTCGCACTCTGGCCGCCATGGCGCGAGCGCTACTTCCACAGGCCGCCATGTTCGTGGGGCCGCGCACCGACCTGGGGCTCGTCATCCGCTACGACAATCCGTACGAAGTGGGCGCCGACCGGCTGGTGAACGGCGTGGCCGGCTTCACCAAGTACGGCGGCCCGTGCGTGGTGGTGGACCTGGGGACCACCATCAACTTCGACGTGATCTCGAAGAACGGCGAATACCTGGGCGGCGTGATCGCGGTGGGCATCGGCATCTCCATCGATGCGCTTGTTCAGCAAAACGGCGCGCCTGCCGCTGGTGGATTTCCGCCCGCCGAAGAACTGATCGGCACCAACACGGTGGCGAGCATCCAATCGGGCCTGTACTACGGCGCGATCGGCATGATCGACGGCATCCTGGAGCGCATGGTGAACGCACTGGGGCCGGAGACCGAAGCTGGTCGCCACCGGCGGGCAGGCGCACCTGATCGTGGCGGGCTCGCGCTATCTCAAAACAGTGGACGAGCATCTGACGCTCGAAGGCCTGCAGATGATCTGGGAACGGAACCATCGGTGATCGGGACGGAACTACGGCACTAACTACTTCAACTACTTCACCGAAATCGAAGAGCACTTCCAGCGGGCGCGCGGCACCAGCCTGTTTCTGCTCTCGCCGCTCGATTGGGCGCTGCTCGAAAGCTGGAAGAACTCCGGCGTGCCGCTGGAAGCGGTGCTGCGCGGCATCGACGCGGCCTTCGAAAAATGGCGCGGCCGCAAAGTGAAAACGCAGATGGTGAACTCGCTGGCCTTCTGCGCGCAGGCCGTGCTCACCGAAGCGCAGATGATGGCCGGAACGGCGCAGCCGAAAGTGCGCAAGGAGGCGGCTCCGCCGTTTCGGGCTGGAGGAACTGCGGGCTTACCTGGCGAGCAATGCGGAGGCGCTGCCCGCGGAGTACGAGGCCATCGCGGCGTCGCTGCGCAAACTGGCCGCCGAGGCCGAAGAGCACTACCACGATCTGGAAGCGCTGGAGCAGCGCCTGACGGTGCTGGAAGAGAAGATGATGGCGCCGGCGCGGTCGCGGCAGACCGAAGAGGAGATGCTGGAAGCGCGGCAGACGCTCGACCGGCAGTTGCGGCCGTATCGCGGCAAGATGACCGCGGAGCAGCTCACCATGCTGGAGAAGCAATACCTGGAGCGCCACCTGCTGGAGAAGTGCGGCCTGCCGCGATTGAGCCTGTTCTATATGCGGTAGCCGCGCCGCTACCCGCCGATGGAGTACATGGGGCGCGGCGGCGCGACGAACTTGCTGGAGTTGATTTCGTGGCCTACCCACTTGCCGGCCACGTTGCGGCGAACCAGGGCGGCAATCTCTTCGTCGGAAGCTCCGCCGCGCATCAGCACTTTCACATCGTCTTCCTCGATGGCGAACAGGCAGTAGCGCAGTTTGCCATCGGCGGTGAGGCGGATGCGATTGCAGTTGAGGCAGAAGGGACGGCTGACCGAGGCGATGAACCCCACCGAGCCGCCGCCATCGGCATAGGAGTATTCGGTGGCGGGCGCGCGCGGATCGGGATCGGGCACCGGGATCAGCGGCGAGATTTCGCGCGAGAGGGCGGCGATGATATCGTCCGCCAGCAACACGCGGCTGCGGTCCCAAAGATTCTGCGCATCCAGCGGCATGAACTCGATATAGCGGACCTCGAAGCCCTTTTCGCGCGCGTAGAGGGCCAGCGGCACGATATCGCTTTCCACCAGGTTCTTCACGGCAACGGCGTTGAGCTTGATGCGCGAGAAGCCGATGCGTGCGGGCGGCGTCCAGCCCGGCGAGCACCTTAGGCAGATCGTCGCGCCGGGTGATGCGGAAGAAGCGTTCGCGGTCGAGCGTATCGATATGCACGTTCAAGCGGCGCAGACCGGCCTCGTAGAGGGCCTCCGCCTGATCGGCCAGCAACACGCCATTGGTGGTGAGCGCCAGGTCCTGAATTCCCGGAATGGCTGCCAGGCGGCGGATCAGCACCGGCAAATCGCGGCGCACCAGCGGCTCGCCTCCGGTGACGCGAATCTTGGTGATGCCCATGCCCGCGGCGATGCGCGCGAAGCGTTCGATCTCTTCGAAATCCAGGATCTCGCGACGGTCCACGAAGTGCACGTCCGTTTCCGGCATGCAGTAGAAGCAGCGGATATTGCAGCGATCGGTGACGCTGATCCGCAGGTTGTCGTGAACCCGCCCGAAGCTGTCGACGAAGCGGAGCGGGATTACTCATTCATTTCACGGCGAGCATGCGCTCGAGCGGCGCCAGGGCGCGCTGCATGATATCGGCCGACAGTTCCACGCGCGGTTCCAGGTTGGCCAGGCAGTCGCGCAGTTTGTCCAGCGTGTTGAGCTTCATGTACGGGCACTCGCTGCAATTGCAATTCTCGTTGGCCACGAAGTAAAACTGCTTGCCGCGCAGTTTGGAGAGCGAGTGCTGGATGCCGCTTTCGGTCATCACGATGAATTCCCGCGCGTCGTGACGCCGCGCACCATTCGATGAGCGCGCTGGTGGAACCGACGAAATCCGCCAGTTGCAGCACCGATTCCGGGCATTCCGGATGGGCCACCACCTTGGCGCCGGGATGTTCGACTTTGGCTTCCACCACGCGCCGCGCCGGAAACGTGGCGTGCACGATGCAGGTGCCCTGCCAGATCTGCATGTTTTCGCGGCCGGTCTGCCGCTTGACGTAATTGCCCAGGTTGCGATCCGGCAGGAAGAGGACGGGCTTTTCCGCGGGTATCGAATTGACGATCCTTACGGCATTGCGCGACGTGCAGAGGATGTCGCTTTCGGCCTTCACTTCGATGGAAGTGTTGATGTAGCTGACCACCACGTGGTCCGGGTTGCGCCGCCGGAATTCGCGCACCGGCTCGACGGGACAGGCGTCCACCAGGCTGCAACTGGCCTCGCGGTCCGGCACCACCACGATCCGGTTGGGGTTCAGCACCTTGGCGGTCTCGGCCATGAACCAGACGCCGCAAAAGGCGATCACGTCTCCCTCGAACTCGCGAGCCTTGCGGGCCAGCTCCAGGCTATCGCCCACCACGTCGGCCAGCTCCTGGATTTCGGGCGCCTGGTAGTGGTGCGCCAGCAGGATGGCTTTACGCTGCTTCTTCAGGTCGAGTATTTCGTCAGCGACGGTGAGTGCGGAAAACATGAGAGGGAAGACGTCTTGGTCTGCTTCTATTTTATCAAAGGCGTTACTAACGTCATAATGGATGAAGTGCGAGTCCTTTTGGTTTCAACGTACGAACTGGGGCGGCAGCCGTTTGGACTGGCTTCCCCGGCCGCGTGGTTGCGCGCCGAAGGGCACCAGGTGACGGTGGCCGACCTGGCGTGCAGCGCTTTGCCGGCGGCCGCGGCGGCGGAGGCGGGCCTGATTGCCTTCTTCCTGCCGATGCATACGGCGACCCGCCTGTTTCTGCGGCTGATCGACCGCGTACGGCAATTGAACCCCACCGCGCATTTGTGCGGATACGGACTGTACGCGCCGCTCAACGAGAAGGTCCTGCGGTCGGCGGGGGTCAAGACGCTGATCGGCGGCGAATTCGAACCGGGACTGGTGGAACTGGCGCGGCGTTTGAGCGCGGGCGAGGAATTCGTCAAAGGCACCCAGGTATCGCTGGCGCGGCAGCAGTTCCAGGTGCCGGACCGGACGGGGCTGCCGTCGCTGGGCGCCTATGCGCGGCTGGTGACCGGCGAAGGCACGCGGCGCGTGGGGTACACGGAGGCCAGCCGCGGATGCCGCCACTTGTGCCGCCATTGCCCGGTGGTGCCGGTGTACCAGGGGACGTTCCGCATTGTGCAGCAGGACGTGGTGCTGGAGGATATTCGCCGGCAGGTGGCGGCCGGCGCGGAGCACATCACCTTCGGCGATCCGGATTTTTTGAACGGCCCGGGGCACGCGATGCCGATTGTAGAGGCGCTGCACCGCGAGTGGCCGCACCTGACGTTCGACGTCACGATCAAGGTCGAGCACCTGCTGAAGCATCGCGCGCTGGTGCCGGAGTTGCGGGCGGCGGGATGCCTGTTCGTCACCAGCGCCGTGGAATCGCTGGACGACCGGGTGCTGGAGAAACTGGACAAGGGCCACACCCGCGCGGATTTTGAAGAGGCGCTGCGCCTGATGCGCGTCGCGGGCCTGGCGATGGCGCCGACCTTCATTCCGTTTACGCCGTGGACGACGCGCGAGAGTTTCGCCGAATTCCTGCGCGCCCTGGTGACGCTGGGGCTGGCGGACCAGGTCGCGCCGATTCAACTGGCCATCCGGCTGTTGATTCCGGAAGGGTCGCTGCTGATGAAGCTGCCCGAGGTGCGGGCGATGGTCCAGCCGTTCGACTGGAAGGGGCTCTGTTACCCCTGGCGGAATCGCGACAGCGATGTGGATGCCCTGTGCGCGGCGATTCAGGAAACCATCAAGCGCGAAGAGCGGCGGCGGACGCTGAGGCTCGATATCTTCCAGGAAGATCTGGGACCTGGCACAGGCAGGCGAGTGGCCGATCGAGACACCGATGGCGGCGCGCGCGACGGTGCCGTACCTGACGGAGCCCTGGTATTGTTGAGCGGAGCCTACGGAAGAGCAGTTAGCTCTTGTATAACTCAATCGTGGTCAGAACTTTGGGAATGCACCGGCCAAAATGGCAGCTAGAGAGGGAACAGGTCGCAGACAAATCCAGAATGCGCTACCACCCGGCCAGTTGGGTGGATGACTCGAACATAGTGCGAATACCGAGCAGCAGAATGCGGCACCACCAGAGGTCCGATTCGAGAATTTCGTCGGTTTCGGCTTTGGACCTTTTCAGCAGCAGCAGCGTCCTGGAAAACCAGTAGACGAACAGCCCGGAGCAGACGAAGATTATGAAGTCCGACACTGGTGTCCAGTATATACGAATTGCCGCCCCCGGTGGATCGGGCACACATTCCAGGTTTAGAGATATGCGCCGAATTCCTTCGTAAGGCTCACTGGTCATCCGGCGCCATGCAAGATCGTTCGCGCTGGCAGTCAACGTGTAGATCACCCTCCCTGCCTAAGTCTGATACAATCGCATCCTGAAAACCAGATGCGAGACGAAGGTCGGTTTTTTATCCTGGGATACCGTTTCAACGAGATTCGGTGGCAGAAAGAACTGCTATACATCCTTCTATTCGCAAGCCTCTTCGGAGTGATAACGTTCCTGCCGACCATCCTTATCGAGCATGCCAGTAACGTGCGTGCAATTGAGCTTTGCGTTCTGGCCTATCGGGACTCAGGATTGCCAGAAGCAGACGCCAGGATTGCTGCGCTCAAGGAATGGAACAATCCGGCGAAAGTGGAAGCGTTCGTTCGTAAGTATTACGACCACCCTGACCTGGTTGACGAGTATACTCTCAAGTATTTTCACATTCAGCAGTAATCGGCGTTGGCATGGTGTGCTCGCCTCCGATGTCGTGTCACCGAAATGCCACAGGAGCGTCTTAATACTCGCAACTGGTTGTCTGAACGATTCTCAAGCCAGGTCATCGCCAATTGAAAATCAGCCTCCGATCAGTTTCAGGGACCGTATCGGGGGCGGTATGTTCAGCATCATCGGTATTGGCGGTAGGTAAATCAGTAACTTGTGTGGGGTCAAGATACGACACTGTTACAGTTGGTTCTCATCTAAGACAAATCAGCACTTACCGCGACGCAAACACCTATGCCGCCATGTTTAAACCGGCGGCGCGAACCGCCCGTCAATCGCTGTCCAGCCGCCGTCCGCGAACAGCACCGTGCCGGTCACGTAGCTACTCGCGTCCGACGCCAGGAACACCACCGGCCCTGCCATCTCCTCGGCCTTGGCCCACCGGTTCAGAGCGTTCCGGCGGAATAGGCCTGGTACCACTCCGGCTTGTCCTTGATGGGCGCGGTCAGAGGCGTCTCCACCACGCCCGGCGCGATGCAGTTCACGCGCACTCCGGCGGGCCCCAACTCCACCGCCAGGCCGCGCACCATCTGAATCAGCCCCGCTTTGGTGGTCGCGTAAATCGATTGCCCCGGTTCCACCGTCACCGCGCGCATCGAAGAAAAGAGAATGATGCTGCCGCCTCCCTTCGCCTGCATGTGCCGCCCGGCCGCCTGCAGCATGTGAAATCCGCCCGCCAGATTCAGCCGTATCACCCTGTCGAAATCGGCGCGCGTATAGTCCAACAGCCGTTTGCGAATATTCACGGCCGGCGTGGAGACCACGGCGTGAATCCGTCCATGCTTCTTTTCGATGGCGCGAAACGCCTGATCCACCGCGTCCGCATCGGTCACGTCCAGCGTGAAAGCGTCCGCTTGCCAGCCGCGGGCGCGGATTCCGTCGGCCGCCTTCTCCGCCCCCGGACCATTGATATCCGCGCATACTACCAAAGCCCCGGACGCGGCCAGCCCTTGCGCTGCCGCAAGGCCAATGCCGCTCGCCGCGCCCGCCACAAGCGCCACGCGGCCGTCCAGCCGGAACATCGAGGATAGGTCAGGCATTGCTGGATTGTAACGCAGGCGGGGGCTTCACTTTCCTCTTGCCGCTTTCAGAGAAATAGGTACGAGTATAGATAATCGAGCATACCCGGCGCCGCACCGCCTGGAGCAGCAGGGCTGGATAGGGGCCGGATGGAGAGACACCGACCTCGGCCGGATGGGCCAAATTCTATGCGCTGACACGAGAAGGCCGGCGTCAGTTGGAACGCGAACTGCAAAGTTGGAGCCCTGAGGTAGAGGACGCCGCCGATCATCAGCGGTGTGGCTTCGAACATTCCGGGCGTGGTCTTGAACTCGGGCAGCGGCGCTTCGCCGGTCTTCCACTCCCAGGCGCGCTTCAGGTTGCGCACGTTGTTGCGATTGATGCGCGCGAGTTCGGAGTAGTGCGTCTGGCCGGGGTCGCCGCCGTAGTAGGGCCACTCCTGAGCCGCCGCCAGTGCGCTTAGTAATGCGAGGACGCAGGCGGTCTTCATGCCGGTTTGCGGAACCTTTCCGCGATGCGCGCCGCCGAACGCAGCGTCAACGCCACAAACGTGAGGGTGCCGTTGGTGCATCCGGCGTTGGGCAGCGTGGGCGAACCGGCCACGAAGAGGTTCTCGTGATCGTGAGTCTGGCCATGACTGTCGCAGACGCTCGTGCCTGGTTCGCTGCCCATGCGGCAGCCTCCCGCCGGATGGTCCCAATAGTTGCCCGCGCTGGTGTTGAGGATTTTTCCATTGCCCGCCTGCGACAGCTTTTGAAAAAGCTGCTGGAAGTGGTCGCGGGTGAATTGCTAGCGAGCCTGCGAAGCCGCATCGGGCTTGTGTTCGATTTTGGGCAGGGGATCGCCCCAGTGGTTGCGCGACGATTCGTCCAGGGTGAGGCTGCTGTCGCGATCGGGATGCACGTCGTAGTATCCGCGCACGCGCGCGGTGCCGCGTTTGGCACGCTCGCGCCAGTCCGCCAGGAGATCATCGCCCAGCAGCAGGCGCCCGCCGGCGGAGCGCAGGCGCGGATCATGCCCGGCGGCGCTCTCCCATATCCGCAGGTCGTGGCGGAGGAACGGAGCGTCCGGCCTGCAGCGGAAAAACTGCCGCGAGATCAAGCCGTGCTGTTCGTTCATGCCGGGGTAGATTTTGGCGTCGATCTCGATCTGCGCCGAAATAAACGCGTGCCCGCACATGTACCTTCCGACGAGTTGGGACCTGTTGGCGAGCCCGTCCGGGAAACGCGAGCACCGGGAAAGCAGCAGCAGGTGCGGGCTCCAGCAGTAGCCCGACGCCAGCACAAACAGCGGCGCGCGATACTCGATGGGTTCGTCCGGGCGCATCGCGATTCACGGCCTGCGCCGCGGCGATGGTGGGTTTGGAGTCATCGAGCACCAGTTTGCGGACCAGGGTGCGTTCGTGCAGGGCGAAGTTCTTGCCGGCGAGCAGTCGCTTGAAGGTGAAGTCGGGCGAGTAGCGCGCGCCGGTGGGGCAGATGGAGCAGGTGTTGCAGCGGATGCATTGCGCGCGTCCGCCGTACGGGCGGGTGTTCTTGGCCTGGGGCGTGGTCCAGAAAGGGATGCCGCTCTGTTCGGCCCACTTCTTGAGCTCGATCAGGTTGTGCGACATCACCATCGCGGGCATGGGATACGGCTCGGAGCGGCGGTCTTCGGGGAGAGGGCTGGGCTCGCCGGAAACGCCCAGGCGGCGCTCGGCCTCGCAGTAGAACTTCTCCAGTTCGGTCCACTCCAGGGGCCAATCCACGTGCAGGCCGTACATCGAGTGCAAGCGCAGATCCTCTTCGGAGAAGCGATTGCAGGTGCCGCCCCAGTGCAGCGCGGAGCCGCCCACGGCCATGGTGCGCGAGATCACGCCTTTGGCTGCCTGGTCCTCGATGAAGTCGCCGGGCCAGGGATTTTCGGCATACCTGATACTGCGCTCGCGGGCCTGCATGCGGGCGGCGAGATCGAAGAACTTATTGCCGGCTTCGACTACCGCGATCGAGAGGCCGGGCCGCAGTTCCAGCAGTTTTTCCGAGAGCATCGCCGCGGTGATGCCGCCGCCGATGATGCACACATCCGATTCGTAGCGTTTCATCAGCGGGGCTCCCGGTCGGATCCGGCAAGGCCGCGGCACTCGTCGCGCCCGATGTGCGCGCGGTAGCACAGATCGTTGGCCTCGCTGGAACGGAAGTAGAATGCCATCAGGTCCGAGGCGATGTGCCTGCCATCGGGCGTCTGAGGCAAATTGGATCACCCCCGCTTGTTCCAGGGCGGATTCCACGGCGGCGCGCTGCGTTGCCGCATCGCCAGTGAGGCGAAGCGCTCGCAGTTGCTGCAGGTAGGCGGATGCGGGAGAGGGCGGCTTCGACCGCAGCCGGGTGAAGCCGTAGCCATGGTCCATTTCCGCGCCCGGCCGGTACTCGCGAACCCAGCGCTCGAACGCGGCAACGTTTCGCTCCAGGCCGGCGGCGCCTAATTCGGAAGGAAGCACGACCGCGGCCAGCGCCCGTAACGCCGGACCCTGATCGCCGGGAAAACCCGCGGTCTGCGCCCAGGCGCGCAACGGACCGAATGCGCCCAGCCAGCGAAGAATGGTCCTTCGATGCATAGGACCCGATTTTACTCCATGCGCCGGGGAAGACGTTCAGGTGGTAGGCACGCGCACTACGAGGATGCGCTTGGGTCCTTTCCCTACCTTTACGCGGGCCACTTCGCGGTGCGTGTGGGCATCGATGATGGAACAGTCACTGGTGTCGCTGTTGCTCACCGCGCAGTATTTGCCGTCGGGTGAGAAGGCGACCCAGTTGGGACACTTGCCCACGTGAATCAGGGGCGAGGTCTTTTTGGTGGCGAGGTCGTAGACGTAGATGCCGCCGTCGGCGAGACTGGTCACCCAGAGTTGCTTGTCGTCCGGACTGAGGGCCAGGCCATGGGTAGGCGTGTTGACTTCGAGGGGGCAATCGAGCGGCGGCGCGGGCGGCAGTTCCACCCGTTCGATGACCTTGCGGCTGGGAATATCGGCGATGGTGAATCCGTGGAGATTGGTCAGGGCGGTATACAGCCGCCTTTCGTCGGTGGAGACGGCGTAAGGGCGCGGGATACCGCCGGTGGGAATTCTGGCGGAGTACTCCATCTTCTTCAGATCGACGACTTCGATTTCGTTGCTGCCCATCGAAGAGACGTACATATCGTTGTTGTTTCCCGTGTTGAAGCAGTTGTGCGGCGTCTTCACCGGCAGCACTTTCACCACCTTTTTCTGCTGCGTATCCACGATGTCCAGGCTGTCGCCGTCGCGGATGGGCACGCCCACATAGCGGCCGTCCGGCGTAGAGGCGCACTCGTTGGGCTTGCCGGTCACCGGGATGGTGGCGGTGATTTTTCCGGTGAGCGTGTCGATGATTTTCAGATTGTTTTCCGACTCGATGGTGGTGAAGAGCCTGCGTCCATCGGCGGGCGCGCACAGGGCGTGAGGTTGATTGCCAACCTTGATGGTGTCCACCACTTTGAGCGTGCCGAGATCGACGACCGAAATGTCGTCACCCAGGCTGTTATCTACGTAGAGGAGCATCCTGGCTCCGCGGTCCGCGGCCAAGGCGTTCACGGCGGCGGCAAAGGTCAGGGCTACACAAAGAAGATTCATCCGCACAGCACACCTCTGTGTGGATCAGTTTACACCCGGACTGTGATATTCTTCCGCCATGCCGAACAAACCCGTCTCCCGACGTTCGTTCATGGCGGCCGCAAGTTCCGCACCGGCGGTGGCAGCCAACCGGCAGGCCGTGGTGGTTCCGCCGGTTCTGCTCAGCCCGCCCAAACCCGCTCAGGACGCGCTCCTGATCGTTACCATGTATAAGTTCGAGCCGGCCGAGATTGCCAGGATCAAAGCCGCCGTTCCCAAGGCCCAGGTGAACCTGGTGGTCTGCAACTCGCGCGAGGAATTCCACGAAAAGGTCAAGGACGCCGAGGTGGTTTACGGGGATGTGCGCGCGGATACGCTACAGGTGGCGAAGAAGCTGCAGTGGGTGCAATCCAGCGAGGCCGGCATGGAAAACATGGATCCGGCGATGCGCCAGAGTCCGGTGGTGCTGACCAACTACCAGCGGATTTTTGCGCCCGGCATTTCGGAAACCGCCATGGGCATGCTGCTGTGCCTGACGCGCGGCATCGCCAAGTATTATATGCCGCAGTTCTACAAGCAGCGCACCATGCAGCACGTGGGCACGGTGAAATCGGCGCATCATACCGAACTGGTGGGCCGGACCATGGGAATCGTCGGCATGGGCGGCATCGGCAGCGCGCTGGCGCGGCGCGCGCATTACGGGTTCGACATGCGAATCGTGGCCACCGATGCCAAGCCCATTCCCAAGCCGGATTGCGTGGCCGAACTGCACGACCCCGGCTGGTTCATGGAAATGGTGCCGCAGGTGGACGTGCTGGTGGGCGCGGCGCCGCTGACGCCTCAGACCGAGCGGATGTTCAACGAGCAGGTGTTCCGCAGCATGAAGAAGAGCGCGCATTTTCTGGCGATGTCGCGCGGAAAGCTCTACGACGACATGGCGCTGGTACGCGCGCTGAAGGAGGGTTGGATTTCGGGCGCGGGCCTGGACGTGTTTCCCATCGAGCCGCCGCCTTCGGATCATCCGATCTTCGATTGTCCGAACGTGGTGATGACGGCGCACACATCGGGCTGGAGCCCCGACCGGCAGGTGCGCGTGATCGACCTGTTTGCCGAAAACGTCCGGCGGTATACCGAAGGGCTGCCGCTCATGAACGTGGTGGACAAGCAGAAGGGGTATTAAGCGGCGCTACTTGGGATTCATCAGGCGGCCGATGAAGAGGACCGCTTCCGTATTGGTATCGCGAATCAGGAAGAGGAACGGGTGATCCGCGCGGAAGACGACGGGCGGTTCTGGCCGGCGCACGGCAGCTACGCGCAGGGCGAATCCGGTAGCCGCCGCGGCTTCGGTTCCACGCTCGGAGACATCGACGAAGGCTTTATGGACCGCCTCGGAGATGAAGAGCTTCTCTTTCGTGGAGATCCCCGAAAAATCGGCGAGGCTGGTGAAGGCGTCGGGCATCCCCATTGCGGAAAGGGCCTTCGTCAGCGAGAATTGCGACTCGACGCGGAACTTCGGCAGGCTCACCTGCACGCTCCGCGCGGAGAGGTTGCCGAACCAGCCCTTTAGATTTTCGGGCGTGAGCAGTTTTTCGAGAGCGGGCAGACCGTTCGCCGCTTTCGGAAGGAGCACGTCGAAGGCGATTCCGGTGCCTGCGTAGCGCATTTCCAGGATCTGCACGGTGGGCTCGTCAGCGTAACGGAAACTGGCGGTCTGGTTCATGAAGTCTGTCTGCATAGTGGACCCGCTTGCCAGGGTGAAGGGCGCCGGCTGTGTTTGCGTGGACTGAAACGGGGCCTGCCAGCGGCCATAAAAGTAGATGGCGCTGGTGAGGACCATGCGTGTGCTGGCATCGATCGATCCGGCGGGAAACAGGTTTTTGATTTTCTCTTTGGTCTGTTCTTCGGTCCAGTGGTTGATCCGGGAGCGGGCGGCTTCGGGGTTCCGCAGAAAATCCAGCGGGTCGAGGGGCGCCTGGTAGTTGTGCGCCAGGGTGCTCTCGAAAGCCGGCTCGATGGGAAAGCCCTGCTGCACCCAGAGTCCGTTGGCGGTGTGCAGTTCATTGCCGTCCGCATTGCCGGATTTCTTGAGGCCTGCCAGAAGCTCTCCCAAGGCGGCATCGTAGGTGGAGTCGTAACGGGCGTGCAGGACGGACTCGATTTCCTGGGCGGTCTTGCCGCGGGCGCCCGCGAGCGCCATGGAGAGGGCGGTGCCTATGTTGAAAGGCGAGAGAATCAGATTCCCATCGCCGTGTGCGAGTTGCTTATACGAGTCGGTCGTAAACGCGTTCATGGCCGGTACGATTCGCGAGTCGGCGGCCGGCAGGGCGGCAGCCAACAGGATAGGAAGGAAGAAGCGTTTCATAGGCCCTCACCTCCCATAATGCCGCGAGAGCGGCGGTCCTTTCAGTTGCGGCGGCCGCGGGGCGCCTGAGCCTGGGCGAGCATCTCGGCGAATTCGGCCTTGGTCATCTTCAACTTTTCCGGGTGCGCGTCAATCCACTTGGCGAATGCGGCATATTTTTGGGCGTTCCAGCCGCCTTCAAACTCGGCGCCGTTGGTGCCTTTGGTGTTCAGTTCGAAATTGAAGGCGTCCTGAAGGTTGGTGAACTCGGCCTTGCCGATGGCGGTGGCGGCCAGGTTTGCCGGAATGAAGATCACGCCATCGCGCTTGGCCAGCACCAGGTCGCCCGGCAGCACCACGGCGCGGCCGATTCGCACCGGCACATTGATGCCGGTCAACTGCATTTGCGCCCAGGCGGACGGATCGTAGCCGCGATAAAACCCGTTGAGGTTCTCGATTTCGCGGTTCTCCTCGGCATCGCGGATGCCGGCGTCGAAGATGAAGCCGGAGTGCGTGTGGTGGGCGATGCCGCTTCCCAGGTTGGAGCCGATGAGTGTGCCTTCGATCACCTTTCCGTAACCATCGGCGACCATGGTGTCACCCATTTGGAGTTCATTGATGACCCAACTGTTCGTTCCGCTGACGCGCCCTTCGGTCCTGCCCTCGGCCGCCACGGCGTTAGCCATGTCCGGACGGCGCGGCATGAACTGCGCGGTGAGCGCGCGGCCGGCGAAAGGCTTATCGGCATGAAGGGCCTGCCATCCGGCCTCGAATTGATTCACGTACCCCTGTCCGCGCAAATACTCCCAAACGTCTTCGATGGAGACATCCAAGGCACGCTCCAGCAGATTGTCGGCTACCTTGGGGCGGCCGTCCGGAAAGCGTTCGCCCTTCCAGTCGGACGTATAAAACAGGATCTGCTCCTTCGTTTGCCTGACTTGCGCGAAGGAAACGGACTGCGCCAGTAACGCGCAGGCGATCGAAACGATCAACACGGACCTTCTCATTGGCTTTCTCCCTCCATTAGTCATACCGCGAATTCGGCACAAGACCACCATGTAAATTGTCGCTTTTTTTCACGATGGTTGCGGACCCCCACTTGACTCCGGCCACTGGTTGTAAAAGATTATTAGACACGGGAGCGTCGCGCCCCGTCCACGAGGAGGTCAAACGATGAAAGCCACGGATCCCAATTGCATGGACAAAGAGGACCTGCGCCACTTGTCCGACGCCGAGTTGCAGCGTATGGGTGTACGGCTTCTGAACCGGCAGGACGTCGTCCTGCAATGCCGGCACTGCATGGAGACGTGGTCTCCACAACTCGATTACAACGGCAAACTTCCGTTTGGCTACTGGGTCTGTCCGGCCAAGTGTAATCAGGGGGGCGTATAATCTTCCCGAGAATGCGCGAACTTCTGCTTGTGCCGTTGTTGGCTGGTTCCATTTTTGCGCAGAGCGGAAAGCTCGGCGCCTTCACCAATTCCGGCGATGTGGGCGGACCGGCCATAAAGGGCTCGACGGCGTTTGACGCCGCGAAAGGGCAATACCGGATCACCGGCGCGGGCGCCAATATCTGGGCCAAGGAGGATCAGTTCCAGTATGCCTGGCGCGAGATGCCGGGCAATGTGGCGGTCACGGCAACGATGCAGTTTCTCGGCCAGGGAGTGGAGCACCGCAAGGCCGGGATCATGCTGCGCCAGACGCTGGACACGGATTCGCCGTATATCGATATTGTGATCCACGGCAACGGCATGCCGGGGCTGCAGTGGCGGAACACCAAGGGCGACATCACCAACGCGGTGGACTTTCCTTTCGACGGTCCGGCGAAATATAAGTTGAAACTGGTGCGGCAAGGCTCGGCGGTTACCGTTTGGATCGCCCGGAATGGCGCGGAGTTGAAAGAGCTGGGGCACACGCAGGTGCAGTTGGGAAACCCCGTGCTGGTAGGGCTCGTGGTGTGCTCGCACAAAGCGGATGCTTCGGACACGGTGATCTTTTCCGACGTCTCGGTGGAGCCACTGGCGGCGCCGGCGGCAAAGCGCTAAAAGTGCGTGATTGACTCCACGGCCCCTTGACTTTACGATTCTGTATGTACCATCATGTAAATACAGGTGAAGATCGAATGGGATCAGGCAAAGAACGAAATCAATAAGGCCAAGCACGGCATCGACTTCGAGACTACCGAACAGAAGGTTCCGACGAGATCATTCGTATCATCTCTGCCCGACCTGCAACCCGGCGAGAAAGGAAACTATCTGTCCAAACTATCGGCTGAAAAGCGCAAGGAGCTTCAAAAGCTCTCTGCCAAACCGGATCGTGAAATCGACCTCACCGATATTCCTGAGATTCGTGAGATTCCATCGGATGCGGTTATAGGTAGATTTTATCGCCCGAAGAAATCCACCGTAACTATTCGGCTTGATTCCGATGTCCTATCATGGCTGAAGGCGACGGGTGAAGGATACCAGACTCGCATCAACGCCTATTTGCGTGAGATGATGCAACGAAATCGCTAAGATTACCTGATGAAACACTTGCCATCAGTCAACAAATAGCGAATCGAGACTTCGGCGCTCGCCAGAAGTGACCCGCCTCTGGTTTCTAAGAATGACCCCTCGGGCTGTTATAGCCTTTTGCGAGTGGTCCATATCCAGGGCTAAAGATCCATCCGAGGAGAAAGCGGGTGGTGTTCAGTTGTTGCTAGTGAGCTGTTTTCCTCTGCTCCTCGGACGGCCCCTGTCTAACTGCAAACACTATGAAGCCCCCGCTGGCTAAGGCCACCGCGGCCCCGGCGCGAAGAAGCGCGGATCCCTGCATCCCCTCCCATTCCATGATCGCTCGCCCGTGATCAGGTCCGAGAAGCGTCGCCGAAAGTCCTTGCAGGCACACCACGGCTCCCAACGCCCACAGGGTCCTGGGCCAGCGAGAGATCGAGGCAGCCAGGATCAGCCCGAGCCCCATGGCGGAGCGAACCGCGACGACCGCGTAGAATAGGCCAGGCGTCGCGAATAACAATCGGCGAAGCGTCATCCCGCCATCGGGGGAGGCGATCCCCGCAATGCCAACGACGATGCTCAACAGAGCGATGGGCAACGCGGCAATTCTAATGTCTTTTTTCATTCGATCCTCCTCAAGAAAACGTGCAGGGGCAAACTGAAGTCCGAGCGGGGGCTCGGGCAAAACCTTGACGATTGCTGTCATCACAACGGACCGGTTGCCAAAATCCCCGCGACGGCTCGCCGCGCCAACAGTGGCAGGGTAGCCGTCCTTGCCGATAGCCGAAGGGAACGCTTCGAGGTCACGGTCGCTCTCCAATACTGCTATTAATGAGTTAACACCCTGTAGCGACTACAGAGTCAAGCTAAAAGAAACGGAAGGCTGAACAAATGACAATAGGCGAACTTGCACGGAGAACGGGATGCGGAATCGAGACTATTCGGTATTACGAGCATGAAGGATTGCTGCCAAAACCCGGCCGGACGAGCGGGAACTTTCGACGCTATGGGCAGGAGCACGCCGAACTGCTATCGTTCATTCGCCATTGCCGTTCCCTAGACATGGCGTTGAACGAAATCAGGATTTTGCTCAGATTTCGCTCCGCGCCGGACGAGAATTGTGGTGAGGTCAACGCGCTTTTGGATACCCACATCGGTCACGTGGAAGAGCGCATCGCGGAACTGCAAAGCCTGGAGAGGCCAGCTTAGGGCGCTGCGGGACAAATGCAGCAGCAGGAGATCGGCCCAGCACTGTGGGATTTTGCAGGGACTTAGTGGTGCCCCCGATGACCGGGACGCATCCGGCGACAATCATGTTCCGCGTACGCATTCGACCAAGCGATAGAGTCGCAGATCGTGACATGGCATCACCAGACGGCCTTTGAGCTAAAGTGTTGATGTTGCTGAAAGCCGGAGGTTTGCTGCGCCCCGGAGAGGAGTAGGCTCCCCTCCGGGGCAGGAGCTTCTGGGAGTCATCACCTCCCA
>CAVVLD010000017.1:0-18080 GCA_963748795.1 uncultured Solibacteraceae bacterium | reverse complement strand
GCCGCCCGAATTGAAGATACAACCCCTGGCGGATCAGTCCGTGTTCGTCCGCGCTTCCATCAACGGTGTGATTCGCGAAGCCGTCATCGCCGCGTGCCTGACCGGCTTGATGATTCTGTTGTTCCTGGGTAGCTGGCGGAGTACCCTGATCATCGCTGTTTCGATTCCGCTCTCCATTCTCACGTCGATTATCGTGATGAGTTTCCTGCACGAAACCATCAACATCATGACGCTCGGCGGCCTGGCCCTGGCCGTCGGCATCCTGGTGGACGATGCCACCGTCGAGATAGAAAACGTCAATCGCAACCTCGACCAGGGTAAGGAGATCGAGCAGGCCATTCTGGACGGCGCCTCGCAGATCGCCGTGCCCGCCCTGGTCTCCACGTTGTGCATCTGTATTGTGTTCCTGCCGATGTTCTTTCTCAGCGGCGTGGCGCGCTACCTGTTCGTGCCCCTGGCGGAAGCGGTGGTGTTCGCCATGCTGGCCTCCTACGGGCTTTCGCGAACGCTGGTTCCCACCCTGGCCAAATACCTGTTGAAACTACAGCACCACGGCCCCAGCCGTAATCCGCTGGTGCTGTTTCAGCGGTTGTTCGAGCACGGCTTCGACCATCTGCGGGCCGGGTATTCCGCCATTCTGACGGCACTGGTCTCTCGCCGGATCCTCTTCGTACCCGTCTTCCTGGTTACCTGCCTGAGCGCTTTTCTGCTGTTTCCCTGGGTGGGTCAGGACTTCTTTCCCTCGTCTGACACGGGCCAGTTCAAGCTGCACCTGCGCGCCAAGACCGGCACACGCATCGAAGAGACCGCGCGCATCTGTGACCTGGTGGAACAATCCATCCGCCGGCAGATTCCGCACGATCAACTGCTCAACATTCTGGACGAAATCGGCCTGCCCTACAGCAGTATCAATACGATCTACAGCAATTCGGCGCCCGTGGGTCCGGCGGATGCCGATATCATGGTCGCCCTCACCAAAGAGCACCGGCCCACCGGGGAGTTCGTGCGCGCCCTGCGGGCCAGCCTGCCGCGAGAGTTTCCCGGAACGGACTTCTACTTTCTACCCGACGATATCGTGAGCCAGATTCTCAACTTCGGCCTGCCCGCGCCTATCGATGTCCAGGTGTTCGGCAAAAACGTGGATGCCAATCGCGAACTCGCCGACCGCATGATGGACCAGATGCGGCGCATCCCGGGCATCGCCGACCTGCGCATCCAGCAGACCTTCGACATGCCCAAGCTCCACATCTTCACCGACCGGACCAAGGCGGCGGAAAGCGGCTACACGCAGGCCGACGTCGCGCAAAGCCTGCTAATCTCGTTGAGCGGCAGTTTCCAGACCCAGCCCACCTTCTGGCTGAACCCGCAGAACGGAGTGCAGTTACAACGTGGTGACGCAGTCGCCGCAGT
This sequence comes from uncultured Solibacteraceae bacterium, assembly GCA_963748795.1. Classification (GTDB taxonomy): domain Bacteria; phylum Acidobacteriota; class Terriglobia; order Bryobacterales; family Bryobacteraceae; genus Sulfopaludibacter. The sequence continues at coordinate 16,670 of CAVVLD010000017.1, read as the reverse complement.
ACGACGTGGAATCGCTGCAGGCTCTCCCGTAACCTGCCGCTGACGGTGGGCCAGCGCGCCACCCGGAAATCCTGAACGATATCACCACCATCAGCCGCGGAAGCGGCATGGCATCGGTCAACCATTACGATATCCAGCGCACCATCGACATTTTCGGCTCGGTCGATGGCAGGGACCTCGGCAGTGTGGGCGGCGAGGTGCAGCGAATCGTGAACGCCAATCGTCCGCGCCTGGTGCGCGGCTCGGAGATGCTGGTGCGCGGCCAGCTTGAAACCATGCGCGCATCGTTTCGCGGCTGGTGGCGGGGCTGATCTTCGCCATCGTGCTGGTGTACCTGCTGATCGTGGTGAACTTTCAAAGTCTGGCTCGATCCCTTCATCATCATCACCGCGCTGCCGGCGGCCTTGGCGGGAATCATCCTCATGCTGTTTACGACCCACACGACGCTCAGCGTGCCGCCATGATGGGCGCGATCATGTGCATGGGGGTGGCCACGGCCAACAGCATTCTGGTGATCTCGTTCGCCAAAGACCTGCTGCTGGAAATTCACGATCCGGTCCGCGCCGCGCTCTCGGCCGGATTCACGCGCTTCCGCCCGGTCATCATGACGGCCCTGGCCATGATTATCGGGATGGTGCCGATGGCTCTCGGGATGGGCGAAGGAGGCGAACAGAATGCCCCGCTCGGACGCGCCGTGATCGGCGGCCTGTTATTTGCCACGGTGGCGACATTGACATTCGTGCCGGCGGTTTTTGCCTTGATGCACGGGGGGCTCCGGCCTGCCAGGGAGATGCCCGTAGATGAGTAGCCAGGAGATTCTCACCCCGGAGAGTCAAACGCCGCCGCCGCCGCGGCTTTCGATGCTGGCGTGGATTTTGGTCGCGGTGGTGGTGTGCGCCGCCGCGGGCGGTATCGCCTACATTGTTGTGACGGGCATCGCGGCGCGAGTCCACGCCGCCACGGCGCTGAACCGGCAGACTCAGGAGATGGCCGTGCCCACAGTCTCGGTGGTGCATCCCCGGCGCGGCGCCGCTGACCGAGGAAGTGGTCCTTCCCGGCAACGCCCAGGCGTACGTGGCGACGCCCATCTATGCCCGCACCAACGGCTATCTGAAGAACTGGTACTTCGATATCGGCGCGCACGTCAAGGCGGGCGAACTGCTGGCCGACATCGACACTCCCGAAGTGGACCGCCAACTGGACCAGGCGCGCGCCGACCTGGCCACCGCGCAGGCCAACTACGATCTCTCGAAGACCACGGCGGCGCGGTATCAGTCTTTGTTCAAGAGCGATTCGGTGGCCAGGCAGGACGTGGACGACCGCGTGGGCGATCTGCAGGCCAAAAAGGCCATGGTGGACTCGGCCACCTTCAACGTGCGGCGCCTGGAAGAAACGCAGCATTTCCAGAAAGGTATACGCTCCGTTCGATGGCGTCATCACGGCGCGCAACATCGATATCGGCGCGCTGATCAACGCCGGCGGCAATGCGCCCGGCAAGGAGCTGTTCGATATCGCCGCCACCAGGCAGCTGCGCGTCTACATCAATGTGCCGCAGCAGTACTCGCGCGATGTCCGCCCGGGCGGCAGCGCCGGCCTGACGCTGGCGGAGTTTCCGGGCCGCCGGTTCGCGGGCAGAATCGTACGCAACGCCGATGCCATCGATCCCGCGTCGCGCACCCTGCTGACGGAAGTGGACGTCGACAATCCCACCGGCGAATTGCTGCCCGGCGCGTTCCTCTCGGTGCACTTGAAGCTGAGTTCCAAGACCGGAGCGTGGTGGTGCCGGTGAATACGCTGATCTTCCGCTCGGCGGGATTGCAGGTGGCGGTGGTGCGGGAAATAGCGGTGCTGGTGCCGATGACGCCTGGGCCGCGATTACGGCACGGAGGTGGAAGTCTTATCGGGCGTCTCCCCACAGGACGAAGTCATCGAGAATCCATCGGACTCGCTGACTTCCGGCACGGAGGTGCGGTTGGCGAAGGCGGCGGAGAACTGGATGCGCCCGTAGGCTGGTGGTCGGCGATCTGCGGTGGCGCTCGGCGGGCTGCACGGTGGGCGCCGAAGTATGACCAGCCGCCAGTGCCGGCGGCGCCGGCGTTCAACGAGCAGCCGCCGAAATCGTTCACCGAATCGCCGGGGTGGAAGCAGGCGCAGCCCGCGGACACCACGCTGCGCGCGGACTGGTGGCAGTTGTTCGGCGACCCGGAACTGAACGGCCTGGAAGAGCAGGTGAACCCGTCCAACCAGACGTTGAAGGCGGCGGACGCACGGTTTCGTCAGGCGCGCGCGCTGATCAGCTCAACCGCTCCGGCTCTATCCCACCATCTCGACGTCGCCTTCGATCACCACCAATCGCCTCTCGAGGAATGCGCCATCGGGCACGCACGGTCCGGCGACTTCGGCGACTACGTCCTGCCCGTCGACGTGAACTACGAACTGGACGCCTGGGGGCGCGTGCGCCGGTCGATTGCCGCCGCCGCGAGGAGACGCAGGCCAGCGCGGGCGACCTCGAGACCATCCGCCTCAGCCTCCATGCCGAACTGGCCATCGACTACTTCGAACTCGCAGTCTGGACGCGGAGAAGCAGCTTCTGGACCAGACGCTGGTGCGCCTATCAGAAGGCGCTGGACCTGACGCAGAACCGCTTCGACGGCGGCCTGGCTTCGCGGGCCGAGGTGGCGCAGGCGCGGACCCAACTGGAAACCACGCGCGCGCAGGACATCGGCGTGGGAGTGATCCGGGCGACCTTCCGGCATGCCATCGCGGTTCTGATGGGGAAGACGCCGGAGAGCCTGGCCCTGCCCCCGCGTCGCTACACCAGCGAGCCGCCGGTGGTGCCCACGGGGGTGCCGTCGCAACTTCTGGAACGCCGCCCGGACATCGCCGCCGCCGAGCGCCGCGCAGCCGAAGCCAACGAGCAGATCGGCATCGCGCGGGCCGCGTTTTTCCCCACCCTCCTGCTGACCGCAACGGGTGGTTTCGAAGGCAGTAACCCGGTGAACTGGCTCTCCTGGCCCAGCCGCTTGTGGGCCGTGGGACCGAGCGTGGCCCAGGTCATTTTCGATGCGGGCCGGCGGCGCGCCGTGTCCGAATCCGCCCTGGCCGGCTACGACGAGGCGGTGGCCAATTATCGCCAGGCCGCCCTGACAGCCTTCCAGGAGGTGGAAGACAACCTGGCCACCCTGCGCGTGCTGGAGGAGCAATCGCAGGCCCAGCGTGTGGCGGTGGAAGCCGCGCAACAATCGCTGGAACTTTCGCTCAACCGGTACAAGGGCGGCCTGGTGACGTACCTGGAAGTGATTACGGCCCAAAGTATCGCACTGCAAAACCAGATAACCGAAGTAGACATTCTGCGCCGGAGGATGGATGCCAGCGTGCTGCTGATCAAAGCCCTCGGCGGCGGCTGGGACGTTTCCAAGCTGCCGGCGACCTAGTATCTCTGTTCACACCCTTTTACCTTTTCTTTTCCACGTAACATGAACCACTTACGCCCACACCCCCGAGATCCATAACTCCGCATGATCCAATGAAGTTGGAGGGAGATGTATGGAAGCTGAACTTACACAACTCCAAACCGCGCGACCCCCGCGCCCTGAACGCTTATAGGCACGGCCTCACCGGCCAGGTCCTCATCCTCACGCCTGAAGACGAAGCGGCCTACAAGGCCCACTGCCACGACATCCACGAATTCTGGGCCCCCGTCGGAGGCATGGAAGTCGAACTCGTCCAGGAGATCGCCGACGACCGTTGGCGTCTCAAGCACGCCACCGCCCTCATCAACAACAGCTTCGCCCTCGGCATGACCCGGCGCGATACCATCACCGCGCACCACCCCGAAATCGACGCCGCCTTCGCCCAAACCCGCACCTGGCAGGACGACCCCAAAAGCATCGCCCTCCTCACCCTCTACCAGCAGCGCATCAAGAACAAGGAAACCAAAACCACAACCCTCCTCCGCCAGTTGCAACAGGAGCGCCGCGAAGCCCTGAAGCAAGCCGTAGAAGAAGCCACGCTCCTGGCCCAACTAGCGGCAAGCAAAGGAGAATCGTTCGACATCGCACGCGATCTCCCCCGCTTAACCAGCTACCCCCAATTTGATTTTTCAACCCCCGAACTCGCCCACCTAATCCTCCACGCCCAACGCCTCGCCGAGGCGAGAAAGCTCTTCCCCAACCCCCAAAAGCCCCTACGTATGGCCGCCTAGACTGCGACTAAACCCCCACCCCCAACCCCCACCCCTAACCCCGCGCGCGAAGCGCGCCGCCCGCGCGCCCCGCGCGCCACTAATCCCCGGCCCCCGGCCCCAGCCCCCGGCCCCAGCGCGCCCCGCGCGCCGCTAATCCCGCCCCCGGCCCCAGGCCCCCGGCCCCCGGCGCGCGAAGCGCGCCTAACCCTCGAAACCGAACCGCGCCGCCAGATCCACCAGCTTGAGCACTTTGTAAATGTCCATATTCACGCCCCGCAGCACCACCCGGACACTTCGTTCGTCCGCCAACCCGGACAGCTCCTCCAGCGCCCGGATCGCGTTAGCATCGATCCGCGCGACCGCGCCGAAATCCAGAACTATTTCGTTCGCCGCACCGCCCAATTGCTCCACGGCCTCCTGCCGCAAACTGTGGGCCACGTGCTCCGGATCGATTTTGATACCCATACGATTCTCTGTCATACATGCGACCATTCTTTCGCGTTCCCCTGTTCGGCTTCCACCGGGCTGCGCCCCCGGTATGCGCTCCAGAACAATTCGATCAGTTCGCTCACCAGCGGCATCCGCGGGTTGGAGCGCCAGGAGGGGTCGTCGAACGCGACCTTGGCCAGGTCCGGTATGGCGCGCTCGAATTCCGCCTCGCGCAATCCCCAGCTCCGCGATGGAACGCGGAATGCCCAGCCGGTCGAGCAACTGCGAAGTCGCCGCCACCAGGTTCGCCACCTTCTCCGCCACCGTATCGCCGCCCAGGTTCAGCAGGTCCGCCACCGCGGCATACTTCTTGTGCGCCACATACGCCCGCTGGTTGGGAGACGGCATGAACTTGGAAGGCACCGAGGCGTTGTAATGAATCACGTGCGGCAGCATCAGCGCGTTCGCCTTCCCGTGGGAAACTCCGAATCGCGCCCCGAACGCGTGCGCCAGCGCATGATTCACCCCCACCGACGCGTTCGAAAATGCCAGCGCCGCAATGCACGCCGCGTTGTGCATCATGCTGCGCGCCTCTTCATCGCCCGGCTGCTCGTAGGCCGTCGGCAGATACCGGAACACCAGGCGAATCGCCTGCATGGCATTCGAATCCGTGTACGGCGACGCATGAATCGAGACGCCCGCCTCCAGCGCATGCGTCAGGCAGTCGATCCCGGTATCGGCCGTAAGTCCCTTCGGCATGGACATCACAAACTGCGGATCCACAATAGCCACGTCGGGGCTCAGCGAATAGTCCGCCAGCGTGACCTTGCGCCCGTGTTCCTTATCGATCAGCACCGCAAACGGCGTCACCTCGCTGCCCGTGCCGCTCGTCGTCGAGATGGCAATCAGCCGCACCGGGTTGGCTTTCGCGGCGGGGTATTGCACCACGCGCTTGCGGATGTCCAGGAACGGCGCCGCCAGTTCCTCGATGTCTGCCTCCGGCGATTCGTACTTCAGCTTCATGATCTTCGCCGCGTCGATCACCGACCCGCCGCCCAGCGCCACAATCTGGTCCGCCTGGTGCAGGTTGAGCGCTTCCACGCCCTGCATCACCACTTTGAGTTCCGGTTCGGCGTCCGGAATGGCCAGCACCCGCACCAGCGTCTGCTCCGGCATGGCACGCCGCACCACCGCTACATGGCCCATCTGTTCCAGCATGGGATTGGTGACAATGAGCGTGGCGCGCGAAGGAAACTGGCGCAGGTTCTCCACCGCGTTCATGTTGAAATAAATTTGATTCGGAACGCGAAACCACATATGGGCTTGGGTCCTCCGTGCCACGCGCTTGATATTCAGGTAATGATACAGGTTGACGTTGTCTGTGGTGCTGTTGCCGCCGCCGGTGCCGCAGCCGAACGAAAACGTGGGCACCATGTCGTTGTACACGCCGCCCAGGGCGCCGATCGATCCGGGAGAATTCGCAATGATCCGCCCGGCATCCATCATCTCGCTGAACTTCCGGATGATCGCTTCGTTGCGCGAGAAGATCACCGCCGTGTGTCCCAGCCCTCCCGCGTGGTTCACGTCCATGCACACGCGCAGCGCTTCGTCGGTGGATTTCGCGCGGTAGACCGCCAGCACCGGAAACAGCTTCTCCACCGAAAGCGGATGCTCGCGCCCCACGCCGCCAATCGGCGCCACCAGCAGCTTGGTGTCCGGGCGGCACCCGCAGCCCGCACGCGCGCGCGATATCGGTGGCCTTCTGTCCGACGGCCATCGCCTGCATGAACCCGGTCTTGGGGTCGATGACGGTGCGGCCCAGCAGAGCGGTTTCTTTCTCGTCGCAGATGTGCGCGCCCAGGTCGGCGAATTTGCGCAGCGCCAGGTCGTAAATCTCGTCGTCGATCACCACCGTCTGTTCCGAGGCGCAGATGGTGCCGTTGTCGAACGTCTTGGAGGTGATGATGTCCACCACCGCCATGTCCAGCCGCGCGGTCTTCTCCAGGTAGACCGGCGTGTTGCCCGGACCCACGCCCAGCGCCGGCTTGCCGGAACTGTACGCCGCCCTCACCGCTCCCGGTCCGCCCGTCGCGTCGATCAGCTTCACTTCTTTGTGATGCATCAGGTACACGTTGTCCGGAATCGTGGGCGCTTCCACGCAGGTGAACACGCCCTCCGGCGCGCCGTGACGCACCGCCGCTTCGTACATGATGCGGATGGCCTCCCCGCAGCAGCGCCAGGCCTTCGGATGCGGCCCGAACAGCACCGCATTGCGCGTCTTGATGGCCATGATGCATTTGAAGAGCACCGTCGAGGTCGGGTTGGTGATGGGGGTCAGCGAGAAAATCAGCCCGATCGGTTCGGCCACTTCCACCAGGCCGCGTTCCGGAAACTCGCGAATCGTCCCCACGCTGGGCTTGTCGCGGATGTAGTTGTAGACAAACTCGGTGGCCACCATGTTCTTGATGGCTTTGTCCTCCAGCACGCCCAGGCGTGTTTCTTCAATCGCCAGGCGCGCCAGGTATTGAGCCTGCTGAAGTCCTGCCAGGACCATCGCTTTGACAATCCGGTCCACGTCCTGTTGACTGAATTGCGTGAAAACGGCGGCGGCGGTCTTGCCTTGCCTGACCAGGCCTTCCAGGTAAGCGATGCGGCCGTCCGTGAGGGGTGCAGCGTTCTCCGTCATGGGTCACCAACGGTAATTCGGAACTGTTTAACTGATAATATAGTGCGCCCGGGTGACGGGCGTGTCAATCCGCCACGGATTGCAGCGAAGCGGGCAGCCTCACGACGAACGCCGATTCGAATTCCCTGGCCGTCTTGCGCACCGCCGAAGCCAGGGTCTCCGCTTCCGCCTGCGTCCCCGCCGTGCCCACCAGCACGCACCAGAGGCTGCTATCGGACGAAGACGGAACCAGGCGCGCCGTGCCGTAAAGCTTTTCCATCAGGGCGCGCGTGCGCTCCGCATTCGCCTGAACGCGGAACGTTCCCGCCTGCACGGCGAAAAGCGTGCGCGGCTCCGGCCGGGGCTCCTGCACCACTTCCAGCGCCACCGGCACTACGCCGGGCTCTACCATGCCCAGTCGCCGGGCGGCCGCATTGGAAAGATCCACGATGCGCGATTCGATGTAGGGGCCGCGGTCGTTGATCAGCACCACCACGCTCGCGCCGGTATCGGTCCGCCGGATCCGGACCGTCGTGCCGAACGGCAGACTGCGATGCGCCGCCGTGAGTTGTTCCTGGTGGAATACCGCGCCGCTTGCCGCCACCCGGCCATCGAATTCCGCTCCGTACCAGCTCGCCAGGCCCTTCTCCGCCGGCTGGGCGCACGAGGCCGCGCAAGCACACGCCAACGCGCCCGCCAGCATAGCGGCCATGGAACGCAAATTATGCAGATCGCCAGTATAACGCACGTCACATTTTCAGTTGCAAACATCGTCCGCGTCCAGAGTGTCCTTGGTGATACCCCTGCCGCAACTATCGGTAAGCGAAGCGAGCCGTCCGGCCAGAGCGCGCGGATCGAACGGCAATGGGTGCAGGACACCCTGGTGTCGCTGGGTACGTAGTAGTAGGGCTCAGTGCAGCACGGATTGGGAGGATAACCCAGGAAGAGGCTTACGGTGACGAGCACTGGGAAATCCGTATCTTGGGGGAACGATAGCTGCTGAGGGACCGGAGTCGCGATAGGAGGGGGAGGCCAAGGGCGGAAGAGGTCATCGACATACAACGTCACGGTATCTCCGGGATGTGCGGGGCTCTGCGCATTTATTAAGCTGTTATCCGAGGTGTCTGAAATATTGTCAACAGGGCAATCTGCGTAACTCCCCGCCGCCTACCTCACTTATGCACATTCCTGTAAACCTTGCCGCCCTTCATCACAAACACCACGCGGCGTACCTCCATAATATCCTCCAGCGGATTGCCCGCCATTGCCGCCAGGTCCGCCTCCAGTCCCGGCGCGACCGAGCCCATCTCGCCGCCCTGCCCCAGCGGTTGCGCCGATAGAAGCAGAATCGCGTACTCAGCCCGCGCATGCCCCAGTCGTGTGACGAGAATTCTCCTTCTCGCTCTGCGCTACTCACACAAGAGGCTCCGACCCAAAGCGGATCACGTTTCCATCGGGATCTTCGACCTGGAACTCGAGGGCCCACGGGTAGTTCGTCGGGCCCTCGCGAATCTTCACACCCTGCGCCCTCAAGCCGTCGTGGAGCGTTTGAGCCTCCTCCACGCCGATCCAGATCCATGCGCCGCCGCGGCCTTGACCGCCCCGGCACAGGTAGACGGCGGCGCGGTCCCGAGAGATCCTCGTGAAGCGCAAAATCGGTTGACAGCCTTCAAATCGCACGCGGTCCACCTCACTTATGCACGTTCTTATAAACCTTGCCGCCCTTCATCACAAACACCACGCGCCGCACCGCCGTAATATCCTCCAGAGGATTGCCCGCCACCGCTATCAGGTCCGCCTCCAGACCGGGCGCGACCGAGCCGATCTCGCCGCCGAGCCCCAGCGATTGCGCCGAAAGCGACGTCGCGCTCACAATCGCATCCATCGGCTTCTCCTTGGCGTCGCGCACACGGTAGATGAACTCCTCGGCATTGCGCCCGTGCGAACCCGCCACGGCATCGGTGCCGAAAATAATCTTGATGTTTCGCGCCCGCGCCCGCTGTAGTACGTCGATAGTGGGCGCGATCCCTTTTTCCAGCGTGTCGAGCTGCGCCTGCGTGAAGGTGAAGCTCTCGCGCTTGTCCAGGTAGTTGTGCAGCACCAGCAGGTTCGGGTCGAAATAGGTGCCGCGCTGCGCCATCAGGTCCAGCGTTTCGTTGGTCAGAAAGGTGCCGTGCTCGATCGAAGTGCAACCCGCCAGCACCGCAGCCCGCGCCCCCGAATCGCCGATGGCGTGTACCACCGCGCGCATGCCCACGGCCTTCGCTTCGCCGCACACCGCCTGAATCTGCTCATCGGTCATGGTCTGCCCGCCGCCCGCGCCCAGGCCCGATGTGGCGAACAGCTTGATCACGTCCGCGCCGTCCTGTTTCGTCTTCCGCACCAGCGCGCGCAGCGCCTCCGGGTCGCCCGCATTGGCCTGAATCTGGCGCAGCGAAGTGAGCACGCGTGGCCCGGGAATCAGCCCCTGCGCAATGCGGTCCCGCACCACGCCGTCGATCGCCGCACCCACGCTCTGCACAGTGGTGAAGCCGCCCTGCAGCGTCATCCAGGCATCGCCCGCGGAGTACAGCGCGTCGTCGGCCTGATTGCGCGTGCCGCCCACACTCTTGTTGTGCTCGTCCATGTGCCAGTTCAAATGGATATGCGTGTCGATCCATCCGGGCATCACGGTGAGTCCTCGCAAATCGTAATCGGCCGCCGCGCGGCCCGGTCCTACGCTGACGATCTTCGTGCCATCCACCACGATCTGGGCGTTGCGGACGGTTCCACCCTTACCGTCCAGGATGGTGCTGGTCTGAATCACCAGCCGCTGCCCGAACATCGCGCAGGCAATCAGAAAGAGTGACGTGAGTTTCATAGTTCTCCACTTGGCCGCGCGACCAGGCTCAGGGTCGCGGCAATCATAAAGTTCAGGCAAAGTCCCAGAAATCCGGCGCTCCACCCGTGGTAAGGGTCGCGATGCGTGAGGAACAGAAAGACCACCACGCCGACTCCTGCCACCATCCCAGCAAACACCGCCATGCTGCTGGCGCGCTTCCAGTAAAGGCCCAGCACCACTCCGGGAAAAAATTGCGTGATGCCGGCGTAGCCCAGCAGCAGAAGCGAGACCAGCGTGGTGGAACTGTAAATGGCGAAGTACAAACTCACCAGGCTGAGCACCACCACCGCCGCTCGTGCCACTCTGCCAACCTGCTCGTCCGTCATTTCCGGCGCGAAAATCGGGCGCCACAGGTTCTTCGCGAAGAGCGTGGCGGCGGTCAGCGTGAACACCGCCGCGGGCACCATGGCAGTCAGCGCGCCCGCGCCGCCGATCAGGCCCAGAAACCACGCCGGAAAGCTGCTGCGCACCACCGTCAGCAGCGCCAGGTCGCCATTCGCCATGCCCGGCGCGGCCAGCACCGCGGTGAATCCGGCAATGAAGATGAAGGCCAGCGTCAGCGTATAAAGCGGCATCGCCACGGCGTTGCGCCGCAACGTGCCCGCGCTTTTGGCGGTGAATGTGGATGCGAACGCGTGCGGCCACATGTAGAATCCCAGCGAGGTCAGAAGCACCGTGGAAATAAACCAGGTGTGCCCCAGGTTGGACGTCGCGCCGGGCATCGTAAGGTGCGCCGGCTGCACACGTGTCAGCGCCGCGAACATCGCGCCGATTCCGCCGAAGTGAAGGTACGGAATGCCGATCCCGATAGCCACCGCCGCCACTACCATCAGGGCATCCTTCAACACGCTCACCCATGCCACCGCGCGCACCCCGCCCGTCAGCACGAATGCCGTCAGCAGGACCACCGAAACCGCCATGGCTGGCGTGCGGCCGATCCCGTCGAAGCTCGCGATCGAGACGATGATCCCCAGTCCCGTGATCTGCAATTGCAGATACGGAATCAGGAACGCCACCCCCACCGCGCACACAAACGCAGCCAGGTATTTGCTGCCATACCGCACGCGGAAGAAGTCCGACTGCGTTTGCAGTCCGTACTTCCGGCCCGCTTCCCATATCGGCGGCAGAATAAAGAAAGAGACCACGTACGCCAGCGTGAGGTACGCCATGATGTACAGCGCCGGACCGCCGCGCGAGTAGGCCCACCCGCTCGCGCCCAGAAACGCAAAGGTCGTGTAGACTTCACCGGCCATCAGCAGGTACACCAGCACCGCGCCGAATCCGCGCCCGCCTACAGTCCATTGCTCCAGGTCCATCTTCCGCCGGGCGCCCGCCAGAAAGCCGATCGCGGTGCCCAGCGTCACGATCCCCAGAATCACGGCCAGCGACACGGCGCGCGCGCTCATTTGCGTTCCAGCCGGTACGCCGCCCACAGGCACAGCGTGCTGAGCGGAATCCACAGGATCAGCCAGGCCAGATTGAAAGGCATGCCGAAAATCGTCGGCTCCACCCTGTCCCACAGCGAGACCGAAAAGCACATAGCGCCGAAAGGAATGAGCCCCAGCACCAGAGCGCCAATCGATGGTGGCTTTACCGGCGCCACATCATGCCGCTCTTCCGGCAGCCTTCGCCGCGCGATAGCGCTGCTTTTCCGTGCCGTGGCGCCAGCGCCAGACGCTCGCCGCCACCACCAGCAGGAAGCAGCCTTCCACCAGCACCTTCTCCCCGTCCAAAAAATCCGGCGGCTGGCCTTTCAGATTCTGGTCGATCAGCGTGCCGTGTACAAACATCGTCGCCGCTGCGAAATAGGCCGTGTAGTGCAGTTTCTTCCAGGGCCTGTATCCCAGCTTCGGCCGGAAGTATGACGTGCACACCACGAATGCAAAACCGTAAAACGTGAGTGCCCCCAGGTTGTTGTACAGCGTCTGCCCGGGCGAATTCAGCGGGCACAACACATCCAACACGCGGAACTTCGCCGTGCGCGAAAACAGCAGAATCACCGGATGCAGCACCGCCACCGCCATCGCGATATAGCCGTTCCAGTTGTGGATCCGGAACAGCGGCCACGGCAGCTTGCGATGCGGCCATTGCCGCGCGGGATTGTAATTGGTCGAGACCAGCAATCCCATCAGGATATTCAGCGTCAGCAGGACCATGGCGGTCAGGCCGACTACCGCGGAAACATCGACTGCAGAGATATCGTCCATAGGTCAGGGCAGGGGAGTGGATTTGACTGCTTTGCGCAACTGGGCGATCGTGGCCTCCACCTCTTCGAGCTTGGAAGGAATATTCGCCGAGAGCACTTTCGGTTCGCCCGTGGTGATCAGCAGGTCGTCTTCGATGCGAACCCCGATGCCCTTATACTTTTCGAATGCCGGCTTCACCGCGGCGATGAACTTTTCGTTCTCCGGGGTCTTCGGCAGGTTGTCCAGCGCGTCGGGCCGGATGTAAATACCGGGTTCCATCGTGATGGCCATGCCCGGCTGAAATTCGCGCCCGCCCGGATCGTGCACGTTCAGGCCGATCCCGTGGCTGATCCCGTGGTTGAACCAGATGCGCACCTGCTGGTCGCTGTCGGGGTCGGTAATCAGCCCCAGTTTATAAAGACCCGCCTTGAATACCTTGGTGGCCGCCCCCGTAATGTCGGCCGACGTCTTTCCGGGACGCGCGGCGTCGATCCCGGCCTTCTGCGCTTCCCACACCAGGCGGTAAATCTCCGCCTGAATTCTGGAATACTTCCCGCTCACCGGAATCGTGCGCGTCACGTCCACGCTGTACCCGTCATACTCCGCGGCGTCGTCCATCAGCAGCAGGTCGCCGGCCTTCATCGTGTCCTTATTCGTCTCGTAGTGCAGCGTGGTGGCATTCACACCCGACGCCACGATGCACGGATACCCCCAGTGGCTGTTGCGCCGCAAAAATGTAAATTCGAACTGCGCCTGAATTTCGTATTCCGGCGTTCCCGGCAGCCCCAGCGCATAAGCGCGCCGGAACGCCTCCGCCGTGATATCCTCGGCGTGCTTCAGAATATCCAACTCGCGCGCCGATTTCACCCGGCGCAACGTCGAGAAGATCTGCGCGGCGTTGGAAATCTTGAGGCCGGGGTCCGCTTCAGCGAGTTTCGCGGCGAATTCCTCTTCGCGCCCGTACTCGGCAGGCAGCCCCTGGGTCAGCATGAAAAGCTGCGCCTGTTTGGCGCCAACCGCGGCGATGGGTCCGGCAAACTCCGCTGCCAGATCCACCGGAATCGGTGGCGGCGTCGGTATGCCGCCGCGTCTCCCCCTGCCGCCGCGTCCCCCGGTCTTCGGCAGGGCGTCCTTAGCCTGCGGAATCAGGGTCGTGAGGAACGTATCGAACTGCCGCGCATCCCACACGTCCTGGATGCCCGAGATCTGGCGCCCTTCCTCCGGCGTGAGGATATGGCCAGTCCAATTCTCCTGCGCCGGGTCGGAAGGCGGCATGAACAGTATTTCGTGAATTTTCGCTCCCCCGGGAATGATCACCAGCGTGCTGCCGGGCTGTGAAATCTCCGTCAGGTAAAAGAAGTCGTTCTCCTGGCGATACGGCCAGTCCACGTCGCCCGCGTAGTTGCGCGGCTCGGCGGCATGCAGAATCAGGATGCCCTTTTCGCCGATCTGTTCCGCCACCGCCTTACGGTGCGCCGTCAGGTCCGCCACGCGGTCGCGGTCGATCGATGCCGGCGCCGGCGGCGTCACTTTCCAGATGCCGGCGTCCGCCGCCGTCAACATGCCCACGCCAATCAGCACTGCGCTCCACGACCATCGATTCATGCCGGAATCCTTTGGGAAATGAGACTATTATAAAGCAGTCGCTTCCGCCCTCTCCTCAATACTCTTCACTTTGTCCTGCTAGCCTGAGAATTGGAACAAAACTCTTCGCGCCTGGGCTTGTTGCCGTTTTTAGGCATGGCCTGCGGCGCCAGCGTAGCCACCATCTATTACAACCAGCCCCTGCTGCTGGAAATCAGCCGCACTTTCCACATACCGGCGGCCACCGGCGGTGCTGTCTCCGTGGCCACTCAGCTCGGGTACGCCGCCGGCATCCTGCTATTCGTCCCCCTCGGCGACGTCGCCGAGCGCCGCAAGCTCATCCTGCGGCTCTTCGCGGCCGTCTCCCTGTCCCTTGTGGCCGCCGGCCTCGCGCCTTCGTTTTGGATTCTCGTCGCCGCCAGCGTGGCCATCGGTATGACCGCCGGAGTCACCCACATCATGGTCCCCATGGCCCCGGAGCTCGCCGAACCCGGCCAGAGCGGGCGCGCCATCGGCATCGTCATGACCGGCCTTCTGGTGGGCGTGCTCCTCGGTCGCGCGGCCTCCGGCGCCGTCTCCGAAATCGTCGGATGGCGCGGAGTGTTCCTTCTCGCCGCCGTCTTCACGGGAGCATTTGTCCCGCTGCTCCGCCGGCGCCTGCCCCCGGCGCCTCCTGCTCACCCCATGCCCTACGCCGTCGCGCTCCGGTCCCTGTGGGAACTGGCCCGCGAGCAGCCCGCCCTCCGCGCCGCCTCCGCCATTGGGTTCCTGTGCTTTGCCGCCTTCATCTCGTTCTGGACCAATCTCACGTTCTTCCTCGGTTCGCCGCATTACCATTTGGGCGCCGGAGTGGCGGGAAGCTTCGGACTCCTCGGAGCGGCCGGAGCCAGCATCGCCTCGCCCGTGGGAAGGCTGGCCGACCGCCGCGGTCCGCGTGTGGCCTTGACTCTGGCCCTCGCTTTACTCTGCGCGGGCTTCACCATTCTCTGGGTCTTCGGATATCGCATCGCTGGACTCATCGCCGGCGTCATCGTGCTCGACGTCGGACAGCAGGCCATGCAAATCTCCAATCAGACCCGCATCTTCAGCCTCTCCCGCGCCGCGCGCAGCCGCATCAATACGGTGTATATGATTCTCTTCTTCCTGGGCGGCGCCTTCGGGTCCGCTGCCTCCGCGCTCGCCTGGAGCCGCTGGCAGTGGACCGGCGTATGCGCCTTCGGACTCGCCATGCTGGCCCTGGCGTGGGTCTGCCACGGCCTGTCCTCCGGCGCTCTCAAGCGAAAAGATTAGGAAAGTTCGCGCACCAGGCCGTTGAAACTCACCCGCGCCGCGGCAACCGAATCGCCCCACTGCGAGGCATTGTCCTGCTCGATGCAAAAATGCTTCATGCCCGCAAGCGAGGCCGCCGCGAAGATCGACTTATAATCCACATCGCCCTGCCCCACCGGCACCAGCTCTGCCGACCGCTGCCGCTCGCCCTGAGTCAGGCTCGCCGGCATCGCCTTGATGCCCCTGGCGTCCTTCACGTGCCAGCACTCGAAACGGCCGGGATTCTTCTTGAACATCCCCAGAATGTCCTGGCCCGCCACCGACGCCCATCCGATGTCGAGCTGCATCACCACCAGCGCCGGATCGGTCTCCGCCAGCAGCACATCGTAAGGGCGCATCTCCGGCTTGTCCGCCAGCGGTGCGAATTCCATCGTGTGATTGTGCACGATCATCTTGATCCCGAACTTCTGCGCCACTTTGCCGTTTTCATTCAGGGCCTGCGCCTGCCGCTTCACCGCTTCCTCGGTCTGCCCCGCGCCGCCGCGTCCCGGCCCGCCGCGACCCGCTCCGCCCCGCGCGCCACGGCCTGCATTCGCACCCGCCGGGCCTGCGGGGCCGCGCCTTGCGCCACCGCCGCCTCCGCCAAGATTCTCGATGTATTTCAGACCCATCGCCTGCCCGCCTTCCAGCCGTGCCTCCACGTCCGTTCCCGGAGGCAGACCCGAATGCGTGCTCGGCATGCTCAGGCCATAGCGGTCCAGCATCGCCCGAAATTCTTTCGGCTGCATATCGTTGTAGCCGCTGGCCGGTTCCACTTCCTTGTACCCGAACGACGCCACCTTGGCCAGCACTCCTTCGTAGTCCGTCTGCATCGCGTCGCGGACGGTGAACAGTTCCAGCCCGATCTGTTTGGTCCAATCCGGCGTGCCCTGGGCCATCGCGTCGCGGAGCGTTCCCGCCGCCAATGCCGCGCTCCCAAACACGGCCATATTCTTCAGAAACACGCGCCGGTTCCGCGGCCCCTGGCTTTCCATCCTCATCGTGCCCCTCCCAAAACCCCTCTTGCTTACGCCAGCGCCGCCTTCACATAGGCGACGCACTTGCGCACTTCTTCCTGTGCCGTACCCAGCCCTACATACTCGTAATCCACGAATGTGCGGATGTCGTACCGCTTGTCCCGCAGCAGCCCGCACACTTCCTTAATCGGAGTATCGCCCGACCCGAACACTTCGTTGCCGCCGCCATTGCGCGTCCGGTCCTTCACCATCAGGTGCGTGATCTTTTGGTGGTTCTCCTGAATGTACGCCACCGCTTCCTGGTTCGCGGCGGTGAAATTGCCGATGTCCAGATTCACCCGGAAGTGCGGCGAAACACCCGCCAGCGCGTTGATCTGCGCCGCCGTCTCGCGCTCGTTACGAAACGCCACCGTGATCGCGTGCTTTTCCGCGAACGGCGCGAGCCGCCGCGCCA
>CAVVLD010000016.1:0-21361 GCA_963748795.1 uncultured Solibacteraceae bacterium | reverse complement strand
GGAGTCGGAGGTGTTGGTGGAACCATTGTTCGCGGAAGTGCCCTGCAGCAGGGTGACCATGGGTCCGACGGTCGCCGGGGATACCACTGTATTGAAGTTCTTGTCCGGTCCTCCGGAAGCGGAAGGCGTGGTACTGTAAGTCCCCGGCGTATAAGTCGGATAAGCCACATAAGCGCTGCCGTCGAAGACGATCAGTCCCACTTCGTCCTGCCCGGCGTTGAAACTGTTGGTGAATTCGACCGCATCGTTGACGGCGTCGGTGATGGGGTAGTTACCGTCCGTCAACTTCGTCCTGGCCATCGAGCCGGAGCGGTCGATCACCAGCATGATGCGCGAATCGGTGCGCGTGGCCGTGGCCGCGGCGGACACGGTGGCCTTCCTTTGCCCGAAAATCTGCATGAACAACAGGGGGACGTCCGCAGTCGCGTTCACGACGATGGTTTTGGTGATCCCCGGTGTGTAGGTAGTGCTGACCTGCAGATTGTTCGATCCCCAAAACCCCACGGCGCCCGCCTGGAAATTGGCATCGACAAACTCCGTGGCCACGGCGGAAGGACTGGCGCTGGTGCCCAGCAACCGCCCCGCGCCCAGCGCCGCTCCATCCACGGCGGCGGAAAGGCGCGCCTGCACGATGCGCAGGATGGTGGCGTCGATTGCCAGACCCGCCATGGGAATCAGGACCACTGGAATGCACAGCATGCAGAAGATCATGATGGATCCCCGCTGGCGCGATCTCTTGCTTTTATTCCGTTGCATATTTCTCTTACCCGTCACGCTTCAAAACATGGTGTAGGCGTACATCACTCCGCCCTTGGAATACGGCGGCATGCACAAATGCCTTCGCGGCGGCTTCGCCTACATAGAGCATCTGTCCCGATGGCAACTGGTCCAGGTTGCCCGCGACCACGAAGGGATTGAGCCCGGTGAACGTCGCGACATCGCCGGAGTTGGTGGCCTGCTGGCTGGCCGGGTTCACCACGCCGCTCGAATCCAGAGTGACCGGCGTTTTGCCCGTGGTGACCGGAGCGCCCAGACTGCTGCCGTACAGGTTCTGATTCCCGATCAACAGGCGCTGGACGAACACCCATTGCTGGTAATTGGTGCAATTCAAAGGATTCCCGTGGCTGTCCACCAGGCCGAAGCCGGCGCAGACGCCCTTATCGACGTACTTGACCGAAGAGAGCACCACCACCGCGTTGCCGGTGCCCGACGTGGCGCTCAGACCCAGCCCCGAGCCGAGCTGAGCCAGCAGGCTCTTATTGCCTGCCAGCGAAAAATCGAAGGCTTTGGCGAACATGTGGCCGGCGTCGCGGCGCCAGTTGAACGGTTTGCAGGCTGATCACCATGTTCAGGCCGTACGCCGTAATCCCCAGAAGCAGCGGCACGAGCACGAGCAGCGAGAAAGCGAATTCGATCAGCGATGCACCGGAAGACTTTCTTCGTTTCATAGTGAACTCCTAAGGCGCGGTGCCAATGGGCGGCAGATCGTTGGACGGCTCGATCAGGTCCGCCGCGAGCGCGCTGAGGGCGTCGCGCGTCATGTCCGGCAACTGGTTCCAGGTAAAGATTCGCGGCGCCAGCGGCGCCAGCGTGAAGCCTGCGATCGAGACCTGCATGACATTTCCCGGACTGTTCCCGTAGGTCTGGGTGGAGACATCCGTGGGCGCCGAACTGGAACCCGAGGCCGGCGGCTGCAGGTAGTTGACCTTGATTTTCGCCAGGCCGCTGGAACCGGCGAGCAGTCCCATGGCGTTACTCTGCACCACGGCTTTGACCATGGTGGTGAGGTCGCTTTTGGCGGTTGTGGCCTGGGTCCCGGTTACGGTGATGCCATAGCGCACGCCGGCGCGCACGGCGTACTCCAGGGAGCTTTTGGCGAAGATCGCCCAGGAAACATCCAACAGGTAAAACACCATCACCAGCATGGGTAAAAAGGTGACGATGAATTCCAGCATCTCAGCGCCGCTGCAACGCTTGGCGCGCGGCGAACGGAGGCGCCGCCTCCGCAAATTCCCCTCTCGTGGACCGCTCATTTCCCCCCAATTCCTATTCGACCCTGCTGACGAACCGCAGGCTTTCTTTCTTTAATTACTTTGGGGGGGTCGGCCCATAGGAAATGAAGTTCAATATGGTTAGCGGAGTACCAGCAACGAAAGGCGATACCGGAACGTCTACAACGGTACTGTAAGGTTACCGGGCCAGGCGCAGAATCGTGGCCGTAATGGTTTCGAAAGCGTTACGAAGCGCCGCCTGGTCGGCAGCGGGATAATACTTGCCGGGCGCCGAGCCGGATCGTAGACGCGTTCGACAAGACCGGGTCATTGGCGATGCGCTGCCAGAAGGCCCTGATCGCAGCCGCCGTTGCCCAGGTAGCCGATGGCGTAGATGTAGATGGGCAGCTTGGTGTCGCCCGCCCGGTTCACAAGGTTGACGTCGTTGCGGACTCTGTAACCGGCGCTGTCGGCGGCGTTCCACTGGGCCTCCGCCCAGTAGAGGCCCGAGTAATAGCTGGTACCCGATATCTTGCCGTAGACCGGGCTCGGATTGAGGTCGGGTGCGCCGGGCCCCAGGTAGGGATTATTGGCGTTGCTGACAGCATTCCCGCTGCCGTCCACGAATTTCGAGTGGCCTTATAGGTTGTTCCATTCATGTGGTTGCCGTAAGCGTCATAACTGGGGATCTTGTTTGAGGTCGGCGCCGCTGGTGTTGAACAGGGCAGTGCATGCGCGGTCGTTGCCGGTTTCCAGGCGCATGCATGCGAGCCCGCGCCGGCGTCGGTGGTCGGAGCTCGAGTCGGCAAGGCGAGCCAGTCGGACGTCTTGAAATTCTTGTCGGTAGCTGTAAGTCTGGTAAAGGTAGGTTTGGGGTTGGCTGCCACTGCCGCTGAACTGGTCGCGCCCGCCCATACTTCCGCGGCTGATCGACATAAAGCCGAGGATCGGCTTCGGGGTCGGGTTGGTCGTCTGCGTTGTAGAGGTTACTCGCACTGGCTACGCCGGAAGTTGCCATGGACGTAGTACGTGTTGTAACTGTTGGCATTATTCGGCCAAATGGTGACGGCTTGCGGAAGGCCGTCGGTCAGGAGCACGATGGCATTGATCCGGGTATCGGTAATGCCGCCGGCGATGTCCCGCAAATGGGCCTTCTGCAACTCCACATAGGCCAACCACAACGCCTCGGAGGTATTGGTTGAACCGGTACTGCCGCTGACCTTCGCGGCGTTCAGTCTGGCTGACTACCGGGCCGACAGTTGCCGGGCTCACGATGGTATTGAAGGCCGAGTCCGGCCCGTTCGGGCTGGCCGCGGCGGTTGGCGTGGTGCTATACGTCCCTTTCGCGTAGATCGGATAGGCCACCACCGCGGTGCCATCGAAGACGATCAAGCCCACCTCGTCGGTACCGGAATTCCAACTGTCGACGAACGCGATGGCCTGGGAGACTGGCGTCGTCGAATGCCGTGTTCCCATCCGACTGGACATTGGTCATGGAGGTGGAACGGTCGATGACCAGCATGATGCGGGAATCGGTGCGGGTGGCCGTCGCAGCCGCGGTCACCGTGGCCTTTCTCTGGCCGAAAATCTGCATGAAGAGCAGCGGGACATCGGCGCTGGCATTCACCACGATGGTCTTGGTGATCCCCGGCGTGTAGACCGTGCTGATGGCGAGATTGTTGGCTCCCCAGAATCCCGCGGCGCCCACCACGAAATTGGCTTTGACAAACTCCTTGGCCGTCGCATCCGGGCTGGCGCTGGTTCCCAACAGGCGGCCCACTCCGAGTGCCGCGCCATCGACACTCGCCGAGAGGCGCGATTGCACGATGCGCAGGATAGTGGCATCGATGGCCAGCCCCGCCATGGGGATCAATACCAGCGGTATGCACAACATGCAGAAGATCATCACGGATCCTCGCTGTCGCAATCTGGAACGGCTATACAGGCGCATAATCACTCTCCGCGTCTTAGAACATGGTGTAGGCATACATCACGCCGCCCTTTGAGAACGGCGGCATCACGAACGCCTTAGCGGCGGCTTCCCCGATGTAAAGCATCTGCCCGGACGGCAACTGGTCCAGGTTTCCGGCCACGACAAATGGATTCAGGCCGGTGAAGACCGCCACGTCGCCGGAATTGGTAGCCTGCTGGCTGGGCGGGGTTCACCACGCCGGCGGAATCGAGCGTGACCGGCGTTTTGCCGGTAGTCACCGGAGCGCCCAAGCTGCTGGCGTACATGTTCTGGTTCCCCACCATCAACCGTTGCACGAAGACCCACGACTGGTAATTGGTGCAGCCCTGCGGGGTGTTGGTGGTGTTGTTCCAGAGCTTGAAGCTGGAGCAGACGCCCTTATCGACGTAAGTGACCGAGGACAGAACCACGCACGGCGTTGCCGGTGCCGGCGGTGGCCTTGAGCCCCAATCCCGCTCCGAGCTGGGCCAGCAGGCCCTTATTGCCGGCCAACGAAAAAGTCAAAGGCTTTGGCGAACATATGGCCGGCATCGCGCGCCAGTTGGACGGTCTCGAGGCTCAGGATCATGTTCAGCCCGTACGTGGTAATGCCCAGCAGCATGGGGACGAGCACGAGCAGAGCGAAACTGAATTCGATCAGCGATGCTCCGGAAGTTTTTCTGCGTCTCATCATCCACTCCTACGGCGCCGAGCCCATGGGCGGCATATCGTTCGAGGGCTCGATCAGGTCGGCCGCAATCGCCGTGAGCGGAGTCGCCGACTTGTCGGGCTTGACGTTCCAGGTGAAGATTCGCGGGGCCAGGGGTACCAGGGTGAAGCCGACGATCGACACCTGCATGACATTTCCCGGATTGTTCCCGTAAGTCGTGCCGCACACATCGGTCGGGGCGGCACTCGAGCCCGGGTCGGGCGGCTGCAGGTAGTGGACCTGGATCTTGCTGGTGTCCGAAAGCAGTCCCAACGCCTGCGACTTGACCATGGCCTTCACCATGGAAGTGAGATCGCTCTTGGCCGCCGCGGCCTGCTTTCCGGTGACCGTAATGCCGTAGCGCACGCCGACGCGGACGGCATAGTCCAGAGTACTTTTGGCGAAGATGGCCCAGGTCACATTCAACAGGTAGAACACCATCACCAGCATGGGCAGGAAGGTGATCGTGAATTCCAACATTTCAGCGCCGCTCGATCGCACCGCGCGCGAAGATCGATGACGCCGCCTGCGGGCATTCATATTCATTCTCCGTATTAGTTTTCGGAGTTTTGGGTCTGAAAGTGAAGTTCTAAATGGTTAGCTTCGGGGCAACAACGAAAGGCGATACCGGCACTCCTAGTGCTGAAAAACTCTACGGTTTAGGCGCGCCGGGATGCATTTCGACGTAGTTGTGGACCGGCTTGACGGTGCGCAGCCAGGTATACATGGCGCTCAGGTCTTCGGGCGGCAGTTGCGAGAGGCCGAGCCACGGCATCAGCGTGAAAGCCTGCGGACCGGGGAGCGGCGGCGGACCGGAAGCGGCGTATTCACGGTAGTCGTAGAACTTTTTTTGAAAGTACGCTTCCGACCATTTGCCGATTCCGGTCTCGATGTCGGGGGTGATGTTAGCGCTCACTACGGTGCCGTACCGGGTTTCGAATACGCGCCCTCCGGCCAGCGTTTTCGCGACCACGGGCTGGCCCTTTTCGATGGGCGTATGGCAATCGCCGCAGCCGCCCAGTTCGGCGAGGTATTGTCCGTATTTAGTCGCGTCCGCGCGGTCCGGCGGCGGGACACTGGCCACGGGCGCCGGCGCGAATTTGATAAACAGCCCGACCGGGAAATCCAACTTCGTGACGGGCAGCGGATTCCTGACCGGAGGCAGCGAGTTCATGTAGGCCACCACGGACTGGACATCCTCATCGCTCATGTTCCGGTAACTGGGGTATGGCATCATGGGAAACAGGGCGCGGCCGGTATTGTCCACGCCTTCGCGGATGGCGCGGATCTTTTCGCCGTCGGTCCACTTGCCCAGACCGGTCTCGGGATCGAGAGTGAGGTTGGGAGCCACCACGGTGCCGGGCAATCCCTTGAAGAGTGCCGACAGCTCATTGCCTTGCCCGCGGCCCGACGGCACGACGGGAGCGCCCACGCGCGAGAAATCGCGCTGCGAATGGCACCCGTCGCAGTCGCTGAGATTTTCGAAAATGAACTTGCCGCGAGCGATATGTTCGGGCGTCATGGCAACTTTGATGGTGGAGGCCGGGGCCTGCGACGGCGGCCGCAGGGAGAGAAAGGCAAACCCGCCCCCAAGCAGTACGATCAAAACGACGAAGATCCACAGAAGTACCTTTTTCCACATGACTTAAGCAGTATAGCGAAGGCCCGCGCATTTGATCCGGAGGCGCGGTCTGTAGTACACTCAGAGTTTACTCCCGTGGTTCCGACGCACTCCGTGTGTTCCGGCTCCCAAACAAGAGGAATGTACATGCACGCGATCATTGAAACAGGCGGAAAGCAGTACCGGGTTGCACCCGGTGACGTTGTCCGCGTGGAAAAGCTGGCCGGCGATATCGGCTCTGAAGTAGAACTGCCTGTGAAGACCGCTTTCACAGACGGCGGCGAACTGGCCGCAGGCGGCCACGGTAAAGGGCACGATCGTGAAAGCCGGCCGGGGCGACAAGATCATCGTTTTCAAATTCAAGCGGAAGAAGCAGTACAAGAAAACCATTGGACATCGCCAGTCCTTCACGGACGTGAAGGTGGGCGACATTCTGCTGTAGGGTGACGTATGGCTCATAAAAAAGGCTTAGGCAGTTCTAAAAACGGGCGCGATTCGAACGCGCAACGGCTCGGCGTAAAGGTCTTCGGCGGCCAACTGGTTCCGGGCGGCTCGATCATCGTGCGGCAGCGCGGCACGAAGTTGAAGCCGGGCCTCAATGTAGGCTGGGCGAAAGACGATTCTCTGTTTGCCAAAGTGACCGGCGTGGTGGAATTCAAAGACCGGGGCCGGATGGGCAAATTCGTCAGCGTGCAAGCCGTAGAGTAGGATCGGCCTTCCATGCGCCTGTCCCGGTGAGCCCAATCGAGCCGCCGGCATTCCCCGCCGGCGGCTTTTCTATGCAATTTCTCGACGAAGTCAAAATCCTGGTGAAGGCCGGCGACGGCGGCAACGGCTGCCTGGCGTTCCGCAGGGAGAAGTTTGTCCCGCGCGGCGGGCCCGAGCGGCGGCGACGGCGGTCGGGGCGGCGATGTCACGCTGGTATCCGCTTCGCAGCACAATACGCTGCTGCAGTTCCGCTTCAATCCGGAGCATCGCGCGGAACGCGGGCGTCACGGCGAAGGCAGCAATCGCAGCGGGGCGGAGGGCGCGTCGCTGGAGCTGCAGGTCCCGGTGGGCACTACCGTTTTCGACGAGGAAACCGGGGAGCGTCTGTTCGATTTCACCGAACCCAACCAGCGCTTCGTGGCGGCGCGCGGCGGAAAAGGCGGGCGCGGCAATCAGCACTTCGCCACCTCCACGCACCAGGCTCCCACGGAACACGAACCGGGGCGGCCGGGCGAAGAAAAACGGCTGCGCCTGGAGTTGAAACTGCTGGCCGACGTGGGGCTGGTGGGCTTTCCGAACGCGGGCAAGTCGACGCTGATCTCGCGCATCTCGGCCGCCCGTCCGAAGATCGCCGACTATCCGTTCACGACGCTGGAACCGAACCTGGGCGTGGTGCAACTGCCGGAGTGGAAGAGCTTCGTGGTAGCCGATATTCCCGGGCTGATCGAAGGCGCGCACGAAGGCCACGGACTGGGCATTCAGTTTCTGCGGCACATCGAGCGCACACGCCTCCTGGTGCACCTGGTGGATGTATCCGAGGGCAGCGGGCGCGAACCGGCGCAGGACTTCGACATCGTGATGGGGGAACTGGCCAGCTTCAGCGAAGAGCTGGCGGCGAAACCCATGCTGGTGGCCGCGACGAAGATGGATGCGGCCCAGGATCCCGAACGAGTGGCGTCGCTGCGCCGGGTGGCGGAGGCGCGGGGGCTGGAGTTCTTCGAGATTTCCAGCGCCACGGGACAGGGGATTGAGGCGCTGAAGTTCGCCATGGCCGAACGAATTGGGGGTTAGGGGGGCCGGGGAGCGCGCGCTTCGCGCGCGGGGGTTAGGGGTGGGGGTTGGGGATGGGGGATTAGTCAGTGTCAAGTCAGGCGGCCATCCGTTGGGGCTTTTGGGGCTTGGAGAAGAGCTTTCTTGCCTCGTTCAGGCGTTGGGCGTGGGTGATTAGGCGGGCGAGTTCGGGGTTTGAAAAATCAAATTGCGGGTAGCTGGTCAGGCTGGGGAGATCGCGTTCGATGTGGAGAGTTTCTCCTTTGCTTGCGGCTAGTTGGGCGAGGAGAGCGGCTTCTTCTACGGCTTGCTTGAGGGCTTCGCGGCGCTCCTGCTGCAACTGGCGGAGGAGGGTTGTGGTTTTGGTTTCCTTGTTCTTGATGCGCTGCTGGTAGAGGGTGAGCAGGGCGATGCTTTTGGGGTCGTCCTGCCAGGTGCGGGTTTGGGCGAAGGCGGCGTCGATTTCGGGGTGGTGCGCGGTGATGGTATCGGGCCGGGTCATGCCGAGGGCGAAGCTGTTGTTGATCAGGGCGGCGGCGTGCTTGAGGCGCCAGCGATCGTCGGCGATCTCCTGGACGAGTTCGACTTCCATGCCTCCGACGGGGGCCCAGAATTCGTGAAGGTCGTGGCAGTGGGCCTTGTAGGCGGCCTCATCTTCGGGAGTGAAGATGAGGACCTGGCCTGTCAGGCCGTGCCGGTATGCGTTCAGGGCGCGGGGGTCGCGCGGTTTCGGTGCTGTCAGCTGTAGTTGATCTTCCATAGTTCTTACTCCAATTTCATTGGATCATGTGGAGTTAGAGATTCCGGGGTATCAGTGGGAGTAAGTGGTTTGTTATCAGGGGAAGAAAAATTTCAAAGCGGTGTCACCGGCCGTAGCCAGGCCGTAGCCCCCATCCCCCAACCCCCACCCCTAACCCCCGCGCGCGTAGCGCGCTATACTGCCACCGGAGGCAATTTCATGGGTTGGGAACTCTTCGGCTGGAGTTTCACCGTCCTGCGCAGGAACAAGCGTCTGATGTTGTTTCCGATATTCAGCGCCGCCGCCGCGCTGATCGCTGATGGGCCTGTGTTTCCTGGCCTGGCAGGTGCCGGTAGGAGAAGCGGTGCGCCAGATGAGTCCGCGCGATCTCTGGTGGCTGGCTCCGGTTTGGCTGGTGACAAGTTTCGCGATGGTGTTCTTCAACTGCGCGCTGGCGGCGTGCGCGCAAGCGCAGTTTTCGGGCGAACAGCCCGACATTGCGCTATGGCCTGGAGCAGGCTGCCGGCCGGGTGCTGCCGATTCTGGGATGGGCATTGCTCTCGGCTACGGTGGGGCTGGTGTTGAATGCCATTGGGCGGCGGGCGTCGTGGGCCGGCAAGTTGGCGCTGTGGCTTTTCGGATTCGCGTGGGGAATGGCCACGTACCTGGTGCTTCCGGTTCTGATTGCAGAGCGGCGCGGCGCTATCGAATCGGTCCGGCGGTCGGCGCAACTGGTGCGCGAAACCTGGGGCGATCAGCTTGTGGCGGAGATCCGGTTCGGGTGGCGAGGACTGGTGTTCTTCCTCCCCTGCCTGGTCGTGGGTGTTTTGGGCGCGAACGGATATCCGGTGCTGCTGCCCATCGCCGTGGCCGGTTTCGTTGTGGCGATGGCGGCGCTGAGCGCGGCCAGGGGAGTGTTCGAAGTGGCGCTTTACCGCTACGCGGCGGGCGGAGAATTGCCGGCCGGTTGGGCGGCAACGGACGCTTCCCGGCATTTTTCGGACGCGCCGGATACTCCCGATCTGAACGGATCTCTCCCGCCCTGCCATGTCACATTTTTCGCGTCGCGAATTCGCAAAGGCCGCGGGCGCCCTCACGGGAGGCGCCTTGCTTTCCGAGGTCACTGGCTGCAAACAGCCTTTGACCTCGCCGCGCAAACCGGCCGGGCAGCAGGCCAGCGTACCGGCCGATTATACGCTCACCATCGCCGTCAATCCGGTGGAACTGGGCCCCAACCGCATTATCTCCACCACTACTTATAACGGGCAGTTCCCGGGTCCGCTGCTGCGCCTCAGAGAGGGCCACCCGGTGACCGTGGATATCCGCAATCAAACCGACACGCCGGAGCAGTTGCACTGGCACGGGCAGTTTGTATCCACGAATGTGGACGGCGCGTCCGAAGAGGGCACGCCTTACATTGCGGCGCACGGCGCGCGCCGCATCACTTTCATTCCCAAGCCTTCCGGCCTGCGTTTCTATCACACTCACGTGCACGCGGGGGCCAACCTGGCCGCGGGGCAGTACACCGGCCAGGTGGGTCCGGTATACATCGAGCCGAAGAACGACCCGGGCAGGTACGATCGCGAAGTCTTCCTGACGCTCAAGGAGTTCGAACCCACGCTGAGCCGGGGCGGCGACATGGCGATGGATTTTCTTTCGCCCGCGGCTGCCGTTCCGGAATTGAAAGCGACCGGCGAGACGGCCATGAAAGCATCGCTGGCCAAGGGGATGCCGCACGGGTACGAAGTGGGGTACGGCTCGTTCACCATCAACGGGCGCATGCTGGGCAGCGGCGAGCCGGTGCGCGTGAAACAGGGCGAGCGGGTGCTGTTCCACATCCTGAACGGCAGCGCCACGGAGATCCGCAGCCTGGCGCTGCCGGGTCACACGTTCAGCGTACTGGCCCTGGACGGCAACCCGATTCCGAAGCCGGTCAGCGTGCCTGGACTCTGGCTGGGTACCGCCGAGCGGGTATCCGCCGTGGTGGAGATGAACCGCCCGGGCGTATGGATTCTGGGGGACACCGCCGACGACGACCGCCGCCACGGCATGGGCATCGTGGTGGAATATGCCGGGCAGCAGCGGCAAGCCGCAGTGGGTGGCGCCCAAGCCGTTCCACTGGGACTACACTGCGTTTGGAAACGCGGCGGATCCGGTCCCGGATCCGGACCAGACGATCGACATGACGTTCGCCAAGCAGAACGCGGCCGACCACGGATTCAATCGCTGGACCATCAACAATGTCGCGTTTGACGAAAGATCGCATGCGTCCCATGTTTCGGATCCAGCAGGGCAAGCGCTACCGGCTGCGGATGCGCAACGCCAGCGACGACATTCATCCGATCCACCTGCACCGGCATAGTTTCGAACTGGTGCGGGTGGCCGGGCGGCCGACCTCCGGCGTCCACAAAGACGTGGTGATGGTGGGCGGCTACCAGGAGATGGAAGTCGATTTCGTGGCCGATAATCCGGGGCTGACGCTGTTCCACTGCCACCAGCAGGTGCACATGGATTTCGGCTTCATGGCGCTGTTCGAATACGTGTAGGTGATCGCTCCGTTAGAAGCGCGAAAAATCAATTTGGCCGCGGATGAACGCTGATGAACGCCGATAACAAATGGTCCGCCAGTGCAGGACCCACGCTGCGCGGGGGTATTTAGTTGCCGGAGGGGCGGTTGGCGCGGTCGATCACGATCGCCTCGACGGGCACCTTGTGCGCTTCGAGCTTGAGGCCGAGCTTTTCCTGTAGGGCATTGAAGATGGAGGGGCCGGGCACCGCGCCGGCGGGGGGCGGCGGGAGAGGCAGGCCGGATTTCGAGAGCAGGGGCTCGGTGCCGGGTTCGGGGGTCCACTGGAGCGATACGTCGTACTGCCCTTCGATGCCGGTGCGGTCGAGTACGGTGGCATCGACGATGGTGGACAAAATTCCCGCCAGGGCGCTCATGGTGGCGCTGGTGGCCTTGAGGGTCCTGTCCCCGGTTGGGGTGCGGCTCATGAGGATGTCCGGACTGTCGATGGGCGGCGGCAGTTTGGCGCCGTTGCGCGCGGCAATGAGGTAGAAGCCGGGCTTGTCCTGGGTCTCGCGGTGAATCGCGAGACCGAAGCGTTCGGCGAGAAGCGTCTGCAGCATCGCGCGGAATTCGCCCTTTTGAAACGCGGCGGCGGAGACGGCGTCGATATCGTAACGCTCCGTGGCCATCCAACCGGAGGCGCCGGAGATCTGGAAATCCTTAACGTTCCAGGCGATGGCGACGCAGAAGGCGAGGGGCGCATTGACGATCCTCACGCGGTTGGGGGAGAGGTTGAGCCCGCTGCCGGTTCTGCCTGGATTACTGCGTTTGATGGAGGCGGCTTCAAATGCGGGGGCCTGGCACCAGGCGAGGGTGACGCCGCCGAACACCGCAAGCGCGAGGAATTTTCCCATAGTTAAACTATGGGACAGATGCCGGGGATTGTCAAGATGCGGCAATCAGTCTTCGGGAATGGCGAAGCGATCTCCGGTATCGGCGACCCACTGTTTGAGGCGGGCGATCATCTTCCGGCGTTCCGGGCGGTAGCGATCGAGCTGGGCCACATTCATCTCTTCGTAAGGATCTTCGTTGAGATTGAACTGCAGCCAGGAGTGGTTTTCGAAGCAGACATATTTCCAGCCGTCGCGCGTGACGATGCCGCGATAGGGCGTGTTCAGGGTGTCCGCCTGCCCGGTGGGCACGACCATTTGCAGGAAGGCGGAATCCGGATCGGCCCTGCCCGGGGCGCTGCCCACGCGATGGTAGGAGAGGTCCGTGCCCTCCATCCACTCGGGTTTGCGGATGCCGCACAGCCCCAGGGTGGTGGGGGCGATATCGACGTGATTCGAGAGCACGGGCAGGCGGCCGTTCTTCCAGGGCGGATAGCGCGGCACGCCGCCGGAGATAATCATGGGCGTGCGGATGGACTCTTCGTAGGGGCACACTTTGCGCAACATGCCGTGGGAGCCGTGCATATCGCCATGGTCGGCGAAGAAGAGGATATGGGTGTCGGCGAGGAGGCCGGTCTGCTCCAGGGTCTCGACGACGCGGCCGTAGTTCCAGTCCAGGTTTTCGATCATGGCGTAGTAGCCGGCGAGGTCGCGGCGCACCTGCTGTTCGAGAGTGGCGATGTGGGCGACGTCGGGCCGCAGGAGCAGGCGCTCGGGATTGTAGTTGGCCATGAAGCGGGCGGGCGCGACGTAAGGATCGTGCGGCGGCTGCACGCTGAGCACGGCGAAGAAGGGCTTGGCGGCGGGCTGTTTGCGCTTCGGCGGCGCGGTCCTGAAGGTAGCGGATGAGGAGGTTGGTGAGCTCGTCGGTCTCGTACCCGGGAAGGCGGTAATGGAACGCGCTGGAGCCGCTGCCTCCATGAACCCAGCAATCCCACTGGCTGTTGTTGTTTTCGTAGCCGGTCCAGTTTTGGAAACCGCCGCGGCGGGCGGGGTCGGTGATGAAGAAGGCGGCGCGGCCTTCGCGCTCGTGGAAGCCGCCGAGGTGCCACTTGCCGAAATAGGCGGTGCGGTAGCCGTTGGCGTTGAACACGTCGGCGATGGTCTTCTGGCCTTCGGGGAGGGGATACTCGTGGCCCGGGCACGCAGTGGTGGGGATAGCGGCTGGTGAGCATGGATCCGCGGAAGGGGCAGCACAGGGGGAAGCCGGAAAGGTGATGGGTGAAGGTGACGCCGTTGACGGCGGCGCGGTCCAGATTGGGGGTGCGGGCATTGGGGTCGCCATTGGAGGCGAGGGCCTGGGCGCGGAACTGGTCGCCGAGAATCCAGAGGACGTTGGGGCGCGGATTGCGCGCGGGCTCTTCTATGTCGGTGACCGGCGGACTGCTGGGCGGCGGCCGGGGCGAGCGCCGCCGACTTGCAGAAAGGTTCTGCGATCCATGATCTCCAAGTTTAGCTCTGGGTGGGCGGGGGCTTCACCACGGAGGCAGACACGGAGGAACACTGATTGAGGCGAAGCACGGATTTCTTAAGACGCGGCGCAGAAGTCAAACAGGATCTGTTGACTTCTCCGGCGCCTTCGGACGGATTGCACGGGTAGAGGGCGGGGGTGACGGCGAAGTGGTTGCGGTAGGCGGCGGCGATGGCGTCTTTGAAAGGGGGGACGGCATCGGGACGGAGCATGGTGACGGTGCAGCCTCCGAAGCCTCCTCCGGTCATGCGCGAGCCGAATACGCCCTCGAGTTTCAGGGCGGTGTCTACCAGGAAATCCAGTTCGGCGCAACTGACTTCGTAATCGTGCTGGAGGCTGCGGTGGGATTGCACCATGAGGGCGCCCATGGCGGAGAGGTCGCCGCGGCTGCTGGCATCGACGAACTGGCCCACGCGGGCGATCTCGGTGACTACGTGGCGGCCGCGGCGGGCGATGATCTCGGGCAGCGTGGGAGCGACGGTTTCGAACTGGGCGGGGGTGACGTCGCGCAGGCTCTGTGCTTGCGGGAACTTCTGCTGCACGCCGGCGACGGCGGCGGCGCATTCCTGCACGCGTTCCTTGTATGCGGATCCGGCGAGTTCGTGCTTGACCATGGTGTTGACGGCCACGAACGTGATTTCGGAGGGCAGCGAGACGTAGCGATGGCCCAGGCTGCGGCAGTCGATTTCGACGGCGGAGTGCTGGCGGCCGAAGACGGAGATGTACTGGTCCATGATGCCGCAGGGCATGCCGACGTAGTTGCGCTCGGCGCGCTGGCAGAGCTTCGCCAGTTCGAGGGGATCGAGCGGACGGCCGGCCAGAAACGCGAGGGCGGAAGAGACTTCGAGGGCGGCGGAAGAGCTGAGGCCGGAACCTTCGGGGACGGTGCTGCGGATGGCCAGGTTGGCGGGCAGGAGCGGGAAGCCGGCGGCGCAGAGTTCGCGGGCCACGCCGATGGGGTAATCGGTCCACTGGTGCGAGGGCTGGAGGCCGGCGACGGCGGCGAGGTCCCATTCGAGCAATTCGTTGCGCTGTTCGGAGTAGATGCGCAGCTTGCCATCGGCATTGGGAGCGACGCCGACGAAGGTGGCCAGGTCCAGGGCGACCGGTAGGACGAAGCCCATGTTGTAATCGGTGTGCTCGCCGATCAGGTTGGTGCGTCCCGGCGCGCGGAACACACGGAGTCCTTCGGCCGAGCCGAAGCGTTCACGGAATAGTTCGATCATGATTTTTTGCGCGATGCCCGCCGTGCCATGAGCAGGAGAAAGGCTCCAAAGCCCAGCATCGAGAGACCCGAGTAAAGGTTGACGTTGACATCCGTCAACGGTGCGCGCATATCCGGCGCGGCGATGCCCAGCGCGACCAGGATGACGCCGAGTATCGTGAAGAAGCAGCCTGAAGGAATTCTTAGATCCCACATATTATGCGAACCAAATATTCAGGAAAATCACCAGGACCGAAACGAAGATGGCCAGCGGGGCGGGGCGCTGCCACCATTTCGCGCCCTCGTCGTGCGGGATCTTCGTGAGGCCATACACTAAACCTTCCAGTTCTTTTTCGGGCCGCGGAGCGCTCATCATACTCACCAGAACCGTCACAACGAAACAGACACCGAAGGCGAAGATGGCGATCCAGAAATTCTGCGCCATCACCGACGGGAAGGTATACACGGTCGCCGAACACGCCGCCTTTGCCTTCGGCGACCGTGAGTCCCCAGGTGGCGGCGGCCGCGACGGTGCCGCTCAGCAGGCCGGAGAATGCGCCGTGCGCCGGTGGTCGCGCTTCCAGAACATGCCGAGCAGGAAGGTGGCGAACAGAGGCGCGTTGACGAAGCCGAAGACGAGCTGGAGCAGGTCCATGATGTTGTTGTAGCTGCTGGCCACGTAGGCCGCGCCGATGGAGAGCGCCACGCCGACGATGGTGGTCATGCGGCCCACGGTCAGGTAATGGCTGTCGGGGGCGTGCTTGTTGATGTAGCTCTGGTAGATGTCGTAGGTGAAGACGGTGTTGAAGGCGGTGACGTTGCCGGCCATGCCGGACATGAACGACGCCATCAGTCCGGTGAGCCCGACGCCGAGCAATCCGGCGGGATAGAAGCGGGCCATCAGGGTGGTGAGGACCTGGTCGTAATCCGTGACGTTGGTGCCGGCCTTGAGCGGCAGATCGTAGAGGGGGATGCCATCGGCTCTGGCCATCTTCGCCAGGGCGACGGCGGCGATGCCGGGCAGGATGACGATGAAGGGCAGGAACATCTTGGGGATGGTGCCGATGAGCGGGGTGCGGCGCGCGGCGGACATGGAGTCGGCGGCCATGGCGCGCTGGACGACCAGGAAGTTGGTGCACCAGTAGCCGAAGCTGAGCACGAAGCCGAGCCCGGCGACCATGCCGAACAGTTCGACGCCCATGGGGTTGTCGCTGGCGTTGCCCATGTAGTTCCAGGAGTGGGTCATGTTCGGCGGGCAGTCGCGACGACGATGCCCTGCCATCCGCCCGCCTTGATGCGCAGGAGAGGATGGCCAGCGGCGCGAAGCCGACGACGATCAGGAAGAACTGCAGAACCTCGTTATAGATGGCGCTGGTGAGGCCGCCCAAGATAGGTGTAGGCGAGGACGATGGCGGCGGAGGCCAGCACGGAGGTGTTGAAATTCCAATCCGAGCACCAGGTGCAGCAGCAGGCCGAGGGCATACATGGAGATGCCGGAGGAGAAGATGGTCATCACGGCGAAGGTGAAGGCGTTGAAGCCGCGGGTCTTTTCATCGAAGCGCAGCTTGAGGTATTCGGGGACGGAACGGGCCTTGCTGCCGTAATAGAAAGGCATCATGAAGATGCCCATGAAGAGCATGGCGGGAATGGCGCCGACCCAATAGAAGTGGGCCGTCATGATGCCGTACTTGGCGCCGGAGGCGGCCATGCCGATGAGTTCCTGGGCGCCGAGATTGGCGGCGATGAAGGCGAGGCTGGTGATCCAGACCGGGACGGAGCGCCCGGAGAGCAGAAAGTCGCCACTGGTAGAGACTTTCTTACGCAGCATCCAACCGATGCCGATGACAAAGGCGAAGTACGTGGCCAGTATGACGTAGTCGACGGCAGCGAGATTCATAGGGATTTCAGACTAAGAACACCTGAGTCTATCATAGGGCGTTCGCGGTGTTGATCCGCGAGTCTACATGATGGCCGCGGGCGGCGCGGGCTCATTGGGGTCGCCTGCGTTGGTGAGCGGAATGCGCACCAGGACGAGGGCGATGAGCGCCATTACTACGACGCCGGCGAGGTATGACGGCTCGAAGTTCCACTTCAACAGACCAAAGAGGCCTTTGCTCAAGTCCGGAAGGTTCCAGTCCTGGAAGTTGAAGATGGCGGTCACCAGGCCGGCCAGCGCTTCTCCGGCGATGAGACCGGAGGCGACCAGGACGCCGCAATTCTCGACGCGCGCTTTCTGATTTTCGTTATGGCCCGCGCGCCTGCCGGCGGAATCGGTGAACCAGCGAATCACGCCGCCGACGAAGATCGCCGAGGTGATGGAGATGGGCAGGTACATTCCGATGGCCACCAGCATGGGGCTCTTCACCTTGAACATGATCATGGCGAGGCCGAACAGAATGCCGGTGACGACGAGCGGCCAGGCCATATCGCCACCGACGATGCCCTGGGCGAGCGAGGCCATCAGGCCGGCCTGCGGCGCCGAAAGGGCCTTATCGCCGAAGCCGGTGCCGCCCTTGTTGATGTTGCCCTGGTAGAGAATCATGAGCGGGAAGTACATCACCAGGCTGGCCACCGCGACGGCGATCAGTTCCACAATCTGAATGGAGCGCGGGGTGCCGCCCAGAATGTAGCCGACTTTGAAATCCTGGAGCAGTTCTCCGGCTACGGCCGAGGAGACGCAGACCACGGCCGCCACGCCGAGCACGGCGACAACACCGCTCATCCCGGAAACGCCCAGCGTCACCATCATCAGGGCGGCGATCACCAGGGTGGAAAGGGTCAGCCCCGAAATGGGGTTGTTGGAGGAGCCGATCACGCCCACCAGGTACCCGGAGACGGTGGCGAAGAAGAAGCCCACGATCAACATCACCAGGGCCGCCGCAATTCCGCCGGTCACCAGTCCGGAGAGGTACACGTAGAGCACACACATCAGCAGGAACATGACGCCGATGAGGCCGAACACCACCTTGGAGCTCATGTAGCGCTCGGTGCGGCCCAGCGATTCGGGTGCGGGGCCGCCGCCGCGGAGTTCCGCCACTGCCTTGGCGAGGCCCGCGATCAGATTCGTGCGCATCCTGAACAGCGTGTAGCAGGTGCCCACCATCATGCTGCCCACGGCTACGGGGCGGACGATGAAGCGCCAGATGGCGTTGGCGAGGTTCAGCCAGCCTGCATCCGTAGCCGCTCCAGCGGGCAGGTAAGTCTGCAACTGCGGGCCCAGGAAGAAGATCAGCAGCGGGATCAGGAGCCCCCAGGCCACCACGCTGCCGGAGAAATTCAGCGCCGCCAGTTCCGGTCCGATGATATAGCCTACGCCGACGAAGGCCGGGCTCACCGTGGGCGCCGCGCAGGTGGAGACGCCACCGGCGGCCAGCACGTTGGTGCTGCCCAACGCTCCCAGCCGCAGCTTGCTCGACACCCACCTGGCCCACGTGGAAGAAGAAGTCCTTGTCGGGAGCGAACAGGTTGAATTGTCCGAACAGGTAGATCAGCGCGCCGAATCCCATGTTGTAGAAGAGATACTTGGCGGCGCTGGCGCCCATCTGTCCGGCCTTGTGGATCTCCGATGCGGCCACGGATTCGGGGAACGGCAGTTCGGGATCTTCCACCATCACGCGGCGAATCAGGGAGACGAACAGGACGCCCAGCACCGAACCGACCACCATCAGCGCGGTCGCTTTCTTATATGTCGGGTCGGACGCCAGCATCCACATGCTGGCCCAGAAGCCCAGCCCTTTGGGGATCACCGTAGGGACCCACGCATGCACGATAAAAAACGCCGGGATGGTGAACACCGCGCCCGCGGCCACCGATTCTCCGATAGAGCCGGCGGTTCGCGCGATGTTCTCTTCGAGAATGGACCCTTTCATCAAGCGGAGCACCGCCATGCCGATCACCGCCGCGGGATAGGTAGCGGCAATCGTCTGACCGGCTTTCAATCCCAGGTATGCGTTGGCAGCGCCGAGGACCACGGTCATCACCAGCCCCAGCGCCAGCGCGCGGCCAGTGAACTCTTTCATCTTGAGCGACTCGGGCACAAACGGCTGGTGCCGGCGCTCGGAACCTGATGAGGTAGGGATCATTGTAGCTTGGACCTCACTTTATCACTGAGCGCCTTGCCGTCGACAGTCTTGCCGGCGAGTTTGGCCTGCACGGCTTTCATCACCAGGCCCATCTGCTTGATGGATGTGGCGCCGGTTTCGGCCATGGCGGAGGCGATGGCGGCATCGATCTCCTCCTCGCCGGCTCCGGCGGGCAGATAGCTTTCGATCAGGGCGCGCTCGGCATCTTCCTTATCGGCCTGTTCGGCGCGGCCGGCTTTGCGAAACATTTCGGCGGCGTCGACGCGCTGCTTGATCAGCGATTTCAGAATCTGCATCTCCATGGCTTCGTCGATAGGTTTGGGCGAGTCCACTTTCTGCTTCATCAGCGCGGCTTTGATCATCCGGAGGGCGCTGAGGCGCGCCTCCTGCCTGGACTTCATGGCTGCCACCATGTCCTGCTGCACTCGATCGATGAGGGGCATGATCCTGCTATTATACGGCCCGGAATTTACAGGTTTTGCGGATCCGGGTTGTGGTACCGCACGCTTCGAAATGATTCTTGACGGCTGGCCCGGAACATGGGATGGTACACTCTGGCTCAATCCGATGTACGGCTTGACGATACCGTATCGGCCCTTCCGGCTTCACCTGGCGCTTGCCCCCGGGAAAGGACCCGGGTGCCCGTCGAGCAAAGGGCACAAACGAATCGGGGCTTCCGAGATACCGGTGGTGATGGGCGCGCTTCGCGCGGCCGGGTGGGATCCCATCGTGATGGGAGAGCTGCGCGTACTAGTGGCGCGGTGCGGCCAGACCCCGAGCGCGATGAGCGATGGGGAGGTGTTGGAGAAGATCGGGCACCTGTTGTCGGCGGGTTACGTGCAGGCGCTGAGATGCGGAGGCAAGGTGGCTGCCGCGCCGGCACCGCCATCCATTACGTTCGGGAAACTCCAGGTACACGTGGGAACCCCGGCGGAGGATTTCACGGCCTGCGGCAACCACCACTCACACGAAGCTTTGCAGGGTAAAAAGACGGCCGAGCGGCTGGAACGGCTGTTGCGGTCCGCCCCCGCCTCCGCCGTCAGGCTGGTAGACGCGGCCGCGACAGGCGACCGGGAATACCGCGATGCGCAACCTGCCTTTGGCGCAACTGATCGCCAGCCTTGGCGCGATGATTGCGGGAGGGAAGCTGGTGCTGCTGGTGTGCAAGGAGGAAAGCGGCGCGGGGCAGGCAGCGCAGCCGGCGAAGCAAGATGAGGACGAGCCATCCCCCTCCAAGGCGCCGGCAGAAACGGAAACACCTCTGACGTGGATTTCCATCGAACTGGTGGATGAAGACGGCAATCCCCTGGACGGCGAAGATTACGAGATCAGCCTGACCGACGGCAGTTCGCACAAGGGCAAGACGAAGGGTCCGTTTCGCAAGGATCAGATTCCGGAGGGAGTCTGCTCGGTGAAGTTCCCCAATCTGCACAAGAACTATTGGCGGCCGCCGGGCAGCAAGTAAGAGGACTTTGAATGCCGGACATCAAAATCACGCGCCGCGATTTCGCCCAGACCTGGAGCAGGAAAACAACCCTGCCGCATCGTTTCGTGGTGAAGAAATTCCGCGGTTTCGTGCTCGAGATGGAGGACATACACTTCCATCACGACAGCGCTGTGGTGCTGCCGGACTACACTTCCGGGTCGGACCTGGACCCCGTGGTGGATGACCGCGTCACATCGCTCGCGGTGATTGCCGCCTGCTATCAGCACGCCAAACAGTTTCCGGATCGCAAGCTGTTCATCCCGGGCCACACCGATACCACGGGCACGGCGAGCTACAACATCGGCCTCTCGCAGATGCGCGCCGATAACGTGTACGCGATTCTCTCGGGCGATAAGGACGGCTGGGTAGCGATTTCCGTGAAGAAGCACAAGGTGGAGGACTACCAGCTCATATTGAAATGGGTGGACGCCTGGCGCGAATGGGACTGCGATCCGGGCAAGATCGACAACGACGAGGGGCCCGACACCAAGAAGGCGATTCAAGCCTTCCAGCAGCGCTACAACCAGGAGTGGAGCGCATCCATTCCGGAGACGGGCGTGGTGGAGGCTCAGACGTGGGGGGCGTTCTTCGATCTCTACATGGAAGCCCTCATGGATGTCACCGATACGGATGCGAGCGGGCTGGCGAAGCTCCGCGCCGGGCTCAAGTTTGTGGACGACGGCAAGAAGACGGCCGGTTGCGGCGAGAGCTGGCCCATCGAAGCGCCGCGTAAGGACAACTACCGCAGCGCCACCAACCGCCGGGTGGAAATCCTATTCTTCACGCCTGGCAACGAGCCGCAGCTCGACTGCCATCCGGGAGCCGGTAAATGCAACCCGCCCGAATGCGAGATCTACTTCACGAAGATGTACTCGTTCGAGCACATTCCG
>CAVVLD010000015.1:0-84889 GCA_963748795.1 uncultured Solibacteraceae bacterium | reverse complement strand
CGCGCGTCGGCGAATACATGAGCGTCTGGGCGTACGATGGCGCCCGCGCGATTTTTGCCGCACTGCCGTGACCGGCGCTGTGTGGCTGCTGGCGACGGCGGCCGGCATCATCGACTTTTTCGGCTACCAAGGCATCGATGTCGCGGCGGTCCGCGCCGCCCTTCCCATCCATGAGGGCGGAGCCTTCGACCCGGAACACTTCGATGAGAAGGCAGCCACCGACGCGGTAAAGAAAGTGACCGGGCACGCCCCCACGGACCTCGGCGTGGTCTGCTGCGACTCGGGCGGAAACTGGATGCTGTATTTCGGACTCGGCGGCGCATCCTAACCATCCGGTGGCTTTCCACGCGGCGCCCACGGAAAGGCCAGTCTGTCGCCGGCCTTGCAACGCGCCCACGATGAGGCCATGGAGGCGTGGGGCCAGGCGGTCCAGAAAGGTAATTCGGGTGAAGACCGGTCCCGAGGTTACTCGCTATTGGAGGATCCGGCGGCGCGCGCCAAACAACTCGCCTTTCGGGAGGTGGTGCTGCGCGAAGAGAAGAATGTCCTGACAGTGCTCGCGACATCGTCCAACAGCGAGCAGCGTGCCATGGCCGCGGAAGCCCTGGGGTATGCCCACCGCTCGGAGCGGCAGGTCGCGGCACTGGTGAGGGCGGGACTCGATCCGGATGCCAGCGTGCGTAACAACGCCACACGGGCGCTCATGGTGCTGGTCACGGCCTATCCCAAAGTCGGGCGCAGGATTCCGCCGGGGCCGTTTATCTCCCTCCTTTCGGATGGCTCCTGGGAAGACCACAATAAGGCGTCGTTGCTGTTCGAGGCCACGACGCGGTCGCGCGACCCGCAACTTCTAGGCGAGCATCGTGCTCAGGCCCTGGATTCCCTGGTGGAGATGGCCCGCTGGCGCAATCCCGGGCACGCCTACGCGGCAAAATTGATTCTGGGACGGATCGGCGGCATTGCTGAGAGCGAAGTGGAGAAGATCGACACGGACGCGGTTATCGCGGCAGCGATGCGGAAGAAGTGAAGAGAATGGGCCGCCGATGAACGCCGATCAACGCCGATAAAAATCATTCGCTATCTGCGTTGATGCCAGGAAAAACGCTCCCTTACGGTCGCGTCTCCGGGTCGCGGCACACGATGGGATTATTCGTTTCGCAACGCCTCCAGGGGGGCGACGCGGGCCGCGCGATACGCCGGGATACCACATGCCAGAAGGGCGACTCCGACGAGCAGTGCGGCAACGGCCAAGAGCGTTGAAGGATCTCCCGGTTGCACCCCGAACAGGAGGCCGGCGATCCAACGCGTGACGTATAACGTCACCACCATGCCGAGGGCCGCACCGATCAGGACCAGTTTCAGTCCCTGGCCAAGGACAAGGCGCAGCACATCGCCGCGCTGCGCGCCGAGAGCGATGCGGATTCCGAACTCGTGGGAACGCTGGCCGGCGGAGTAGGCCACCACGCCGTACAGCCCGACGGCGGACAGCAGCAGCGCCAGACCGGCGAAGAGTTCGAACAGAAAGAGGTTCAAGCGCCGGGACGCGACGGTCTGATCGATCCGCTGCGTCATGGTTTGGACCTTGTCGATCAGCAGTCCGGGAGCGAGTTGGCGTAAGGCGCCCTGGACCGCGGTGAGGACACTGCCGGGATCGCCGGCGGCGCGCACCGCCAGTTCGACGCGCGACTCCGGACTGGATGCCAGGAGCTCATAGGTGGAAAAGGGAGCGGGAGAATCGAGTCCGATCTGGCGCACGTCGCCGACCACGCCGACGATGGTCAGCCACGGCGCCCTTTCGCGCTGACCCACTTTGAAGCGCTTGCCGATGGGATCCGCGCCGGGCCAGAAGCGCCGCGCAAACCCCTCGTTGATGAGTACCGGGTGGAGGCTGGAGGTTTCGTCGCGTTCCTCCAGCGCACGGCCGCGCACCAGCGGGATGCCCATCACATCGAAATAATTGGGCAACACCTTGCGGAAGGTGCTGGCGCCGAGTTCGCCTTCGGCGGAGGGCCGGCCTTCGATGGCAATATCGCCATTTCCTTCGCCTCCGGTAATGGGCAGTTGGCTGGCGATGGTGGCGGCGCTGACTCCGGGCAGGGCGGAGAGCTTTTCCTGCGCCTGCCGGTAGAAGCGTTTGACCGCCGCGTCCGAATCGTAGTTCAGAGGCAGCGCGGCTCTGAGGGTGACCAGGCGCTCGGTGCGAAAGCCCGGGTTGACGGCGAACAGGCGGTGAAAGCTCTTCAGCAGGAGACCCGCGCCGGCGAGCAAAGTGAGACAAAGGGCGACTTCCAGCATTACCAGGGTCTGTTGCGCCAGCGCGTGTTTCCGGGAGCCGGCCGTGCGGGTTCCGCTGCGGAGCGCTTCGGCGGCGCCGGCGCGCACGGCGCTGATGGCCGGCACGATTCCGAAGAGAATGGTGGTGGCCACCGTGATGGCGGCGGCGAAGGCCAGCACGGAACCATTGATGGGCACACTCTGCAAGCGGGAATCGCGGGTCAGGAGTGCGAGCGACCGGGTAGCAAGGAACGCGAGTCCGATACCCAGGGCGCCTCCGGCGACGGCGAGAACGGCGCTTTCGGTGAGCAGTTGACGGAGCAGGCGGGCGTATCCGACGCCCAGCGCGCGGCGGATGGCCATCTCCCTGGCGCGGGCCGTTCCACGCACCAGCATGAGGCCGGCGATGTTCCCGCAGGCGATGAGGAGCAGGCAGCCCACGGCGCCCAGCAGGACGAGAAGGGCGGGGCGCAGGTCGCGGCTCAATGCGTCGGGCAGAGTCAGGGCGCGGACCACGAGGCCGCGGCGGGTCTCTGGGTGGTCCTGGCGGATCTGCAGGGAAATGGCTTCGACTTCCCGGGCCGCGGCGGCGGCTGAGACTCCCGGGCGAAGGCGGCCCACGGGATCCAGCACCCAAATATTGCGGTGGGTGCGGAGACCGTCACCCACCTCCTGTTGCAGCGGCGTCCAGAATTCGGCCTCGCGATACTCGAAGCCCGCGGGCATGACGCCGATTACGGTGTAGGGAGTCTTGCCGAAACGGAGGGCGCGGCCGATGACGGCGGGGTCGGCGCCGAGCAGGTCGGTCCACATGCGGTGGCTGATCACGATCACGGCGGGCACGCCCGGGCGGTCTTCGGCTTGGCCGAAGAAGCGTCCCATGAGCGGGGCGACACCCATGGTCTGGAAGAAGTCTGAAGAGACCGCGGCGCCGGGGATACTGACCGGGTTGGCGCCTTCACGCAGAATGTGCTGGATATTCATGACGCCGGCAAGATGCTCGAAGGAGGTGGCGCGGCTGCGCCAGTCCTGGAGGTTCGGCAGGGATGCGCCCCAGTAATTGTCGGGATCGTGAGCATCCACTTCGCCGATCATCACCAGGCGGTCGGGATGGGGATACGGAAAAGAGCGCCAGAGCACGGCGTGGGCGACACTGAACATGGCGGTGTTGACGCCGATTCCGAGCGCCAGAGTGAGCAGCGCGACCGCGGTGAAGCCGGGGCTGCGGAAGAGTGTGCGGACGGCGAAGCGCAGATCCTGAAGCAAAATCGTCATGACCTTGTCTCCTTTGGGTTGGGGAGCGGGAGTGGCGCGGCCGGCGAACCGTACCTGGGCGGCGGCGGATACCAGATCCAGTGCAGTGCGCGCCGCGAGGCGCCAGGAGGGCTGATCGCGCCACCGCGCGTCGAAGGTGGCCAGCATTTCGGAGCCAAACCTGCGGCGGAATGCAGCCGGAAAAAGGAGCAGCAGGGCGGCCACCAACCGGTGCATCAGGCGCGGCCCTCAGGCAGCAGTTTGCGCGCACGGGAGAGTTCGACCAGGCCGGCAAGGCGCTTCGCTTCCGCCTGGAGGACGCGGCGCCCCTGGCGGCTGAGGCGATAGAAGCGGCGGCGCTCATCCTCGTCAGCCTCTTCAATCAGGCCGCTATCGAGCAGGCGGGCGAGCAGGCGGTAGAGAGAACCGATCTCGAGCCGGACGCCGCCGCGGGATTCGCGCTCGACCTCTTTCATGAGTCCGTAGCCGTGGCGGGGGCCCTGGGTGAGCGCCAGAAGAATGTGAAAGTCGGCGGGCTTGAGGGCGTCCGGCATATAAGTATTTCGAGTATATGTATTTTGCCTGCATCGCGTCAAGCGGCACCGGAGTTCACTCGTTAGGTTCTGCTAGCAGGCAGCGAGCAGATCGAGAACCTGCTGAGGCCGAACTGCTTGCTCCGGTGCCCAAAAAGCAGCTTCTGACGTATCTCCGGCTTGCCGACAAGCGGCTTGGCTTGCTGATCAACTTCCACGTGGGGTTAATCAAGGACGGCATCAGGCGAATCGTCAACGGGCTGGAAGACGATGATCACGCAAAGTCGCCAAGCCGCAAAGAGGCGTAGGGATGCCTCGGCACCCTCTCCTTGGGATTTCGGGGGCGCAGCCCTTGGTTATCCGTAGTTGGCGGTGGGATCTTTCTCGACGTGGTCGATGACCATGACTTCGGCGGGCGCGGTTTGGCGTTCGAGGCGGAGTCCGAGCTCTTTGGGGAGAGCCTGAATGAGCGCGATCTCTTCATCGATGGCTCCGCGGGCATCGAGAATCGCCTTGCCGGTTTGAGGATCGATCACGTAGGGCGCGAGGTTGAGGGTGAAATCGTAAACGCCGGTGAGTCCGGTTTGCTCCACGACGTGGCGCGAGGTCCAGGGAGGGTCCATGGTGAGGGCGAACTGAGCCATGGAGACACGCTCGAACCTGGTGGAGTACATACCGGCGGATTTCATGGACGGGTCTCCCGTGGATGCCGACTTCTGAAACTTAGGGCCGCCGCGATCCACGACCAGGGCGTAGACGGGGAGGTTTCTGGTCTCCAGATGGAACGCCAGCGAGAGGCGCGCGCGCAGCAGGTTCTGGAACATCTGTTTGATTTCGGCTTCGGAGGCGGGCTTGCCGGTTTTGGCGGCGATGTTGTATACGGCGTCGGTGGGAAAATCGCGCCAGTCGGGCCCCACGACGCGAAAATTCTCGTACCCGAAAGCCCAGAGAATGCTGTTGCCGAGCGTGGCATTGCGGATGGTCAGGCTGGTGGGAGTGAGTTCGCGTGCGGTAGGGCCGGTCCTCCCTGGTCCGGATGACGCATTTGTGGGGAGAAACGTGCAAACTGAAAACCATGAGGGTTCTCATTTCGGGCGCGGGCATCGCCGGACCCACGCTGGCGTACTGGCTGGCACATTACGGATTCCAGGCGACGCTGGTGGAGAGGGCTCCGCGGTTGCGGACCGGCGGCTACATCATCGACTTCTGGGGGGCGGGATTCGAGGTGGCCGACCGTATGGGGTTGCTGCCGGAACTGCACCGCCAGGGCTATCTGGTAGAGGAGGTACGCGTGGTGAACCGGGAGGGCGCGCGCGTTGCCGGGTTTCCCGTGAGCGCGTTCGCGCGGATCGCCAAAGGCCGTTACATGAGCCTGCCGCGCGGCGACTTGGCCGCATCGATTTTCCGCGGGATCGAAGGCACGACGGAGACGATTTTCGGTGACAGCGTAGCTGGAATCGAGCAGACGCAAGGCGCCGTTCAGGTGGTTTTCGAAAGCGGAGCGAGACGCGAGTTCGACCTGGTAGTGGGGGCGGACGGATTGCATTCGCGCGTCCGCGAGCTGGTGTTCGGTCCGGAGAGCCGCTTTGAAAAATACCTGGGCTACCAGGTGGCGGCGTTTGCGGCGGAGGGGTATCGCCCCAGGGACGAACTGGTCTACGTGATGTACACGCAGGTGCGGC
The DNA here is from genome assembly GCA_963748795.1 of uncultured Solibacteraceae bacterium. GTDB lineage: Bacteria > Acidobacteriota > Terriglobia > Bryobacterales > Bryobacteraceae > Sulfopaludibacter. The sequence continues at coordinate 79,146 of CAVVLD010000015.1, read as the reverse complement.
AGCAGGTGGCGCGCTTCGCGATGCGCGGCGACCGCACCATGTTCCTGTTCAGCTTTGCCGACGATGACCCGCACGCCGCTCTGACCGGCGACATGCGCGCGCAGAAGGCACTGTTACGGGAGCGTTTCAGCGAGAGCGGGTGGGAGTGCCCGCGCATTCTGGACGCGCTGGATGCGGCCGGCGACCTGTATTTCGACCGGGTGAGCCAGATTCGCATGGACGGCGAACCGGAGCTGTGGACGAAGGGGCGCGTGGTGCTGCTGGGCGACGCAGCGTTCTGCGTGTCTGTGCTGGCCGGACAGGGTTCGGCGCTGGCCATGGTGGCGGCATACATTCTGGCGGGGGAATTGTACCGCTCGGGCGGCGATTGGCGGATAGGGCTGGCCCGGTACCAGGAGCTGTTCGCCCCGTTTGTACGGGACAAGCAGAAAGCGGCCCTGGCGATTCGCCGGGCTGCTGGCGCCGAAATCGAAGATGGCACTTTTTGTCCGCAACCAGGTGATGAACCTTCTGCGCATTCCCTGGGTGGCCGACCGGAGCTTCGCCAGCGATTTCACCGACAGGCTGGCGCTGCCCGACTACTGACACTCCTTGACAACCGGCGCACGGGAACTCTAGACTAGCAGCATTCGTAATCGAATGTCGAAATCGAAGTCAGAGCATGAAGCGCCGGAGCCGACCGCGATCTGTACTCCGGCCTGATCCGGCTGCACGTGCTGCATCACGCCGTGGAAGGTCCGATCTTCGGCCTGGGAATGATCGAGGAACTGGCGCGGCACGGCTACCGCATCAGCCCGGGAAGCCTGTATCCGCTGCTCCAGGGCCTGGAAAAGAAGGGCTACCTGCGCTCGACCGAGCAGCGCAACGGCAAGTCGCTGCGGCGAGTGTACCGGGCGACGCCGCTGGGCCGAAAAGCGCTGGCGGCGTCGAAGAGCAAAGTGCGGGAACTGTTTCATGAACTGATCGAAGGCGACTAGGTCAAGTGCCGACTAAGCAGAATCGAGCTCATGCGGCGATGGCTGTCGGCGATGCTGGTCGCCGTGGGCTTGCCGGCGCAGCAGGCCAGCTCCAGCCGCTTGACGCTCGGCCAGGCGGTCGAGAGCGCGCTGAAAAACTATCCGTCGATCCGCGTTTCGCAGGAACAGATCAACGCCGCCGCGGCCGGGATTCAACTGGCGCGGACCGCTTACCTGCCGCGCGTCGACGCTGCTGGCGCAGGCGAATCGCGCGACGCGCAACAACGTCTTCGGGCTGCTGCTGCCGCAGAGCGTGATTCCGTCCATGTCCGGGCCGGTGCTCGGCACCAACAATTTCGGAACGGTGTGGGGCAGCGCCATCGGAGCGTCTGGTCACCTGGGAGCCGTTCGATTTCGGTCTGCGGCAGGCCAATGTCGCGGCCGCCACCGCGGCGCGGGCGCAATCGGAGGCAGCGCTCAAGCGGACGCAATTCGAAGTTGCGGTCGCGGCCGCGGACGCCTACCTGACGCTGGTCGCGGCGCAGGAGACGGTGCGCGCGGCGCAGGCCGGCGTCGACCGGGCGGAGGTGCTGTCCCGAACGATCGCGCGCGCTGGTGAACGCGCAATTGCGGCCCGGCGCCGACGCATCGCGAGCCGAAGCGGAACTGGCGGCGGCGCGGACGCAACTGATTCAGGCGCAGCAGGCCGTCGAGGTCGCGCGCGCCAACCTGGCGCAGTTCGTGGGGCTGGATCCCGCGCAGATCGCGGTCGTCCGCGCCCAAGCTGCTTCAATTGCCGCCGGAGCAGCCGGTCGGCGCCGCTGGATACCGCCGCGAATCCGCTGTCGGTCGAGCAGAACGCCGTGGTCGAGCAGGCGAAGGCGCAACTCCGGACGCTGGAACGGTCCTATTTTCCCGCGTTTCTATCTGCAAGGCGCCGCCTACGCGCGCGGCACCGGGCGCTGAAGTCAATGGCGACCGACCTGGGCGGGCTGAACGGCCTGGCGCCGAACGACTCAGAATTACGCGCTCGGCTTCACCGTGACGTTTCCGGTCATGGATCTGGCCGTCGATCCAGCGCGAGAGAGGCCGCGCAATCCGCGACGATCCGCGCGCGAGACGGCGCGGTCCCAGCAGATCGCGACCGATCTGAAGGCGCGGTGGAACGTGGCGGTCGCGACGCTGAACGGCGCGCGGAATGTGGCGGCGAACACGCCGGTGCAAGTGTCCGCCGCGCGTGCCGCGACGCGAGCAGGCGACGGCGCGTTACCAGTCGGGGCTGGGCAATATCGACGAGGTCGCGGAAGCGCAGCGGCTGCTGACGCAGGCGGAGATCGACGACGCGCTGGCGCGGCTCGGCGTGTGGCGGGCGCTGCTCGGCATCGCCACGGCGGCCGGCGATATTCAGCCGTTTCTTGCCGAGGCAAGCCAATGATGCGAGAGGTGAAGCATGCGTCTCGTCTTAGCCGCTCTCAGCCGGCCGATCACCGTGGTGGTGGCCCTGGTTGCCGTCGCGCTGTTGCGCGGTGCTCGCGGTGCAGCGCATGCCGGTCGACATTTTCCCGCAGGTGGGCGATCCGGCGATCTACGTCGCGCAGCCGTACGGCGGCATGGACCCGGCGCAGATGGAAGGCTACCTCACCTACTACTACGAGTATCACTTCCTCTACATCACCGGAATCGATCGCGTGGAGAGCAAGAGCATTCAGGGCGCGGCGCTGATGAAGCTGGTCTTTCATGAAGGCACCGACATGGCGCAGGCGATGGCGGAGACGGTCGGCTACGTGAATCGCGCCCGCGCCTTCATGCCGCCGGGGACGGTGCCGCCGTTCATCACGCGATTCGACGCGGGCAGCGTGGCGGTGGGCCAACTGGTTTTCAGCAGCGCCACGCACACGCAGGGCGAGTTGCAGGATTTCGCGCTCAACCGCGTGCGGCCGCTGTTCGCGACGCTGCCCGGCGTTTCCGCGCCGCCGCCGTTCGGTGGAAATCAGAGGACCATCGTGATCACGCTCGATCCCGACAAGCTGCAGCAATATCAGCATCTCGCCGCGAGGAAGCGATCGCGGCGGTCAGCAAGGCCACGCTGGTGATGCCTTCGGGCAATATGTGGACCGGCAAGATCGAGCGCATCGCGCGGACCAACGCGGCGCTGGGCGGCGAATCTTGCGGAACTGCTGAGCACGCCCATCCGGCCGGTGTCCGGGCACCACGGTTTATCTGCGCGACATCGGAACCATCGAGAACGGCACCGACATCGTTACGGCCTACGCGCACGTCAACGGAAAGCGAACCGTCTACATCCCGGTGACCAAGCGCGCGGACGCGTCCACGCTGGCCGTGATCAACGCGGTGAAGGCGGCGATTCCGGATTTCAAGAAGGTGGTGCCGGACGATGTGGACGTGAGCCTGCAATTCGATCAATCGCCGTTCGTCACCAATTCGCTTCGCGGGCTGATCGCTCGAAGGGCTTGCTGGGCGCGGTGCTGACCGGGCTGATGGTGCTGATCTTCCTGCGCGACTGGCGCAGCGCGCTGATCGTGGTCATGAATATTCCGTTCGCGCTTGCTGAGCGCGGTGATCCTGCTGTGGGCCACCGGGCAGACCATCAACATCATGACGCTGGGCGGGCTGGCGCTGGCGGTGGGCGTGCTGGTGGATGAGGCGACGGTGGAGATCGAGAACATTCACACGCAGATGCTGCCCGGGCGTTTCGCGGGCGCGCGCGGTGGTGGAAGCGTGCAGCCGCACGGCGATGGCGCGCCTGCTCTCGATGTTCTGCATCCTGGCGGTATTCGTTCCGTCGTTCTTCATGGTCGGCGTGAGCCGGCAGCTCTTCGTGCCGCTGTCGCTGGCGGTGGCGTTCTCGATGATCGCGTCGTACCTGCTGTCCAGCAGCCTGGTGCCGGTGTTCTCCACCTGGCTGATGCGGGAGGCGCATCGCGGCGAAGAGCGCGAGGGATTGTTCGGGCATCTGCGCTCGTTCTACGAGCGCTATCTGCGGCTGGTGCTGCGGTTTCGCTGGCCGCTGGTGCTCGGTTACCTGGCGGCGGCGTTCGGGCTGCTGTATGTGCTGCTGCCGCGCATGGGGACCGAGTTGTTTCCGGATGCGAATGCTCCGCTGTTGCGCATCCGGCTGCGCGCGCCGGCCGGCACGCGGATCGAGGAGACCGAACGCATTGTGCTGCGCGCGCTCGACGTCATTCAAGCAGGACGCGGGCAAGGACAACGTGCAGATCACCAGCGATTTCATGGGCGTGGTGCCGTCCAGCTATCCGGTGGACCTGATTCATCTGTTCACCAGCGGACCGCAGGAAGCGATCATTCAGGTTGCGCTGAAGCCCGATACGCCGCGAGGCGAAGCGCTGCGCGAGCGGATCCGCGCGAGACCTGCGGCAGCGAGCTGCCGGACTGCCAGGTTTCCTTCGAAGCGGGCGACATCGTCTCCCAGGTGATGAGCTTCGGATCGCCGACGCCGATCGAAGTGGCGGTGCAGGGGGCCAGTCTGGCGGACGACTACGGCTACGCGCAGAAGATTCAAGCGCAACTGGCGAAACTGGATTTCGTGCGCGATCTGCAATTCGCGCAGGAGTACAATTATCCCGACGCTCGACATCAATATCAATCGCGAACGCGCCGGCCAGTTCGGACTGACCATGGCGGACGTGGTGCGCTCGGTTGTGCCGGCGACATCGTCCTCGCGCTTCACCGAGCCGAACTACTGGCGCGATCCGAATTCCGGCAACGCGTTCCAGATTCAGGTGGAGCTGCCGCAGAACCGCATGCAGAGCGTGGAGAGCGTCGGCGACGTCTCCCGGTCATGCTGGAGCGGCCGTCCGGAGCCGCAGCTCGACAATATCGCGCACGTTGAAACTGGGGACCATGCCGGGGCTGATTGAGCGCTACAACGGCCAGCACATCGTCAGCCTGACGGCGAACATTCACGGGATCACGCTGGGCGAGGCGGCGCCGAAGCTGAATCAGGCGCTGGCGGCGGCGGGCGCGCCGCCGCGGGGCGTCAAGATCGTGATGAAGGGCGAGATTCCGCCGCTGGAGCAGACCATCTCCGGACTGCGGATCGGTCTGCTGCTGGCCGTGGTGGTGATCTTTCTGCTGCTGGCGGCGAATTTCCAATCGATGCGGCTGGCGCTGGCGATCGTCCTGACCGTTCCCGCGGTGCTGTGCGGAGTGCTGCTGATGCTGCTGGCGACCGGACACCACGCTGAACATTCAATCGTTCATGGGCGCGATCATGGCGATCGGCATCGCGGTGGCGAACTCGATTCTGCTGGTCACGTTCGCCGAGCGCGCGCGGCACGAGAACAGGCCGGTGATGGATGCGGCGCGCGAGGGCGCGGCCAGCCGGCTGCGCGCGATCCTGATGACCGCCGCGGCGATGATCTTCGGCATGGTGCCGATGGCGATCGGGTTCGGCGAGGGCGGATCGCAATCGGCGCCGCTGGGCCGCGCGGTGATCGGCGGCCTGCTGGTGTCCACGTTTGCGACGCTGACCATCCTGCCCTCGATCTACGCCATTCTGCAGGGAAGGGCGTCGGTGACCTCTCCATCGCTCAATCCGATGGATCCCGCGAGCCGATACTATGAAGCGCATTAGAACCTTCTTGTTCCGATCTGTATTCTCGGACTGCTTGGCGCAAGCTGGCCGGGCGCAAACCGGCGACCTGGCGCCGGTGGTGTCCAAGCCGGTGTCGCGAACGGTCGAATTGCCGGGCGAGTTTCTGCCGTTCCTGAGCGTCTCGCTGCATGCCAAGGTTCCGGGCTACGTGGAGCGCGTGCTGGTGGACCGCGGCAGCGTTGTCAAGCAAGGCGATCTGCTGGTCGAACTGAGCGCGCCGGAAATGGCCGCGCAGATCGCCGAAGCGGAGTCCAAAGTGCAGGCGGCGGAAGCGGACCGCTTGCAGGCCGAAGCGCAACTGGCGGCGGCGCAGAGCACGTACGAGCGCACTGAAGAAGGCCGCCGAAACGCCCGGCGCGATCGCCGGCAACGAACTGATCCAGGCGGAAAAACAGGTGGATGCCGCCAGGCGCTGGTGAATTCGCGGCAGCAGGCGAGCCGGGCGGCGGAGTCGGCGGTTCGGTCGCTGCAAGGATCTGCAGGCGTATCTGAAAATCACCGCGCCATTCGAAGGCGTGGTGACCGACCGGCTGGTCCATCCGGGCGCGCTGGTCGGCCCGGGGAACGACGTGCCGCTTCTGGTGATCCAACAGGTGTCGCATCTGCGGCTGGTGGTGCCGGTGCCGGAAGAGGATGTCGGCGGAATCGTGAACGGCGCCGCGGTCCCGTTCCAGGTGCCTGCCTGGCCGAGCGGACGTATTCGGGCACGATCGCGCGCATTTCTCATGCGCTCGATCAAAAGACGCGCACCATGGCGGTGGAACTGGACGTGATGAATCGCGACGGCTCGCTGGCGCCGGGCATGTATCCGACGGTGAAGTGGCCGGTGCGCCGGGCGCGCCCGTCGCTGTTCGTGCCGAAGACCAGCGTGGTCACCACCACCGAGCGCACCTTCGTGATTCGCGATCAGGACGGCCACGCGGAATGGGTGGACGTCAAGAAGGGCGTCACCGATGGAGACCTGGTGGAAGTGATCGGCAATTTGAAGGCGGGCGACAAGGTGGTGCGCCGGGCCACGGACGAAATCCGCCCGGGGGCGGCGGTGCGGTAGGACGGAGCTTGCCAGAAGTCGGGGAAAAAATCAATTTGGCCGCGGATAAACGCGGATGAACGCAGATAAGTGGGGTGAACCCCTTCGGTGAGACACGAGGGAAAAGACGCAGTTGCAGTTCGATGATAATCCGATTCTCTACCTGCCGTCCAGAGTTATTCTGGCATTGCCGGGGAAGCGGAGACGGGCAATGCTGGCGAGCAACCCGATCAAGGAATAGCCGGTGCGGAACTCATCGCGGACGATGAGAAGGGCGTGGTCCTCCCGACGCGTTCTTTTGCCTGGGCCCGGGGCCGACCAGCGGGAGGCGGTCGGCTCCGCCCCGGGATTTGGTTTTCGTTCTGAACCACATCGGACCGATAGATTCCGCCATGCCTTGAAAACGCATACTGAGCGCTCAGTATGATGTGAAGCTGCTAGAAGATGGTGGCGGGGAAGGGATCGTTGCAAACCCTCCTGAGCGATTAAGAAATCACCCGGACTTACCGGTCCGGTCGTGCGGAGCGTTTCCCGGTTATGGGCAACTTTCGCCTTCGCGCCACTTCCTTTCGATTGGTTTACCCCCGTCATGTCCCACCGCAATGATGGGGGGCGAGAAGAACTTTATGACAGCCGCATCGTGCAATTCGCCAGGCAGTGCAGGCGCCGCCGCTGCCTCGCGTTCAAATTCCTCCGGCGTACGGTATCCCAATGCCGAATGCAGCCGCAGGCGATTGTAGTACGCTCCCAGAAACTCTTCCAGATGTTCGGAAAGCTGGTCGAAATCCGCATACTGATTGCAGTAGATTTCCTCCTGTTTCAAGGTCTTCATAAAACTCTCACAAGCCGCGTTGTCGTAGGGATTGGCCGGACGGCTCATGCTCGGGACCATTTGGCTGGCTTTCAGCACTTCAGCGTATTCGGCGCTCGCATACTGAGTTCCCTGATCGGAGTGATGCACCACTCCCGGTGGTGGCTGACGCTGGCCGATGGCCTGTTGTAGCGCCCTCACCGCCACCCTGGCCGTCAAGCTTCGATCCAAGGCCCAACCAATGGCCTTGCGCGAGTACCGGTCGATCACCACCGCCAAAAATACGAACTCGGTCCGCAGACGAATATATGTGATGTCCGCCACCCATAGCTGGTTGATGGCGGTCACCGTCATGCGCGCCGCAAGGTTCAGATACACCTGGCAGTCATGTTTCGAATCCGTTGTCAGAATGTACTTGCGGTAGCGAATAGCCAGCAGGTTGTCTTCGCGCATGATCCGCGAGACTCGTTTATGGTTGATGACCATCCCCTGGCGATGCAAATCCTCCGTGACGCGCCGGTAGCCGTAACGGCGGCGGTGCCTCAGGACCACCTCCTGGATGGATGCCCGCGCCGCCATTTCCGCTTCGTCTGGCGCTGCCGCCTCCCAATGTCGGTAATAGCTGGCCCGACTGACGCCAGCCAAGTGACACATCCGTTCGACGCTCAGCGTGGGCTGGGCGTCTGCTGGCTTGCCTTGCTCTTGCGCCCACGACTGGATGGTGTCGTAGATGCTGTTTCGCCGCTGTCGATGGTCAGATGGCGATCCGCCTTGATCTTGAGCAAGGCACTTCGAAAAAAACTGTTTTCCAGGGTTTTGTCGGCCAGCGCCACCTTCAGCCTGGCGATTTCCTCGCGGTGTTTTTGCTCTTTGCGGTCTTCTGGGGCAATTCCCAGATTCGCATGCCGCGGCTCCGGCCGTCCCTCGAACTGATACTTCCAGGTGTAGAGCAGCTTGCGCTCGATGTTCAGCTCACGAGCCAGTGCGTTAATGTTTTGGCAGGTTTTCATCCGTTCAACGGCCTGCCGCTTGAATTCCACGGTGTGACGACGCCACTTTGCCTTCTTCGCCATTTCTTCGCACTCCATTCAATGCAAAGTGCGTCTATTCGGAGTGTCTCACTTTTGGGGTTCAGTCCATAAGAAAACGTTATGGTTACAGGTATGGATCGGTGTGTTCAAGCCGGTGAGGAAGTCGTTACCGAGCGTGACGCTCAGCCGCTGGCGGTGGTCCGCGCAGACCGGCCAGGCGCCCACGCTTGATCCTGACTTCGCCGCGGATGTGGAAGGGATCGTCCGCAATCGCAAGCCGTGGAATCCGCCCGCGTGGGACTAATACTCGATTCTAATGTGGTCATCGCCGCTGAGCGTCAGGGCCACACTGTGCGACAGATCCTCGAACAATTCAAAACTGGCTACGGAGAAATCGAGATTGGTTTGTCCGTGGTGACGGTTGTGGAACTGACGCACGGCATCCAGCGCGCCAAGCAGGAAGACCGGCGGCAACGCCGGCAGGCGTTCGTTGACTAGCTTATACGCGACGTGCCGGTCCATCCGGTCACCGTCGAGACAGCCACGCTCGCCGGCCGTATCGAAGGCGAGCAGGCCGAACGGGGAGTGACCATCGCCTTCGAAGATCTGCTCATCGCCGCCACCGCTCTGCAACTCGGTTTCGCTGTCGCTACCGGCAATGTCCGCCACTTCCGAAATGTCCCCGGCCTGAACGTCATCCAATCTTGATGCGGCGCGGTAGGGCGGCCCGCGGTAGGGCGGCCCTTGCTTTCCGGACTAAATCGTCGCATACTTCCCATAAATCGATTATGGGAGGCAGGCGATGTTGGAAATTCGCTCCTTAAGCAAACGCTACGGCCACCTGATGGCGGTGCAGGATGTCAGCTTCACGCTCGCGCCGGGCGAGATGCTCGGGCTACGTGGGACCGAACGGCGCGGGCAAAAGCACCACCGTCAAGATGATCATCGGGCTGCTGGAGCCGACCTACGGGCAGATGCGCTTCCAGGGCAGGAGCGTGATCGACGATCTGCCGGCGTTTCAATCGCGCATCGGCTACGTTCCCGAAGAGCCGCACCTGTATCCGCATCTTTCGGGGCGCGAGTATCTGCAGCTCGTCCGGGCGGCTGTACGAGGCATGAAGCGGAAAGTGCTCGAGCCCAAGATCGACGAATTCCTGCAGCTGTTCTCGCTGTGGGACGATCAGCACACGCCGCTCTCGGCCTACTCGAAGGGCATGCGTCAGAAGATTCTGCTCTCGGCGGCGCTGCTGCACAATCCGGAGGTTCTGCTGATTCTCGACGAGCCGCTGTCCGGGCTGGATGTGACCACGGCGCTGGTGCTGCGCGACCTGGTTCAGGGGCTGGCGGCGCAGCGGGCGCATCATCCTTTACAGCTCGCACGTGCTCGAAGTGGTGGAGAAGGTCTGCTCGCAGGTGCTGATCCTGTGCAAGGGGCGCGTGGCCGCGCACGATTCGATCGAGACACCTGCGCGACTCGATGCACAAGCCCTCGCTGGAGGGCATCTTCGCCGAACTGACCGAGGAGCACGACCACCGGGCAGTAGCGCATCACATCCTGGAGGTGATGCAGGCGTGAAGTGGCTGCGGGAGACCCACGGCGTGCAGTTCGAACTGGTCCGCCATTTTCTGCGGCGGATGTTCGACGGCGAATGGTCGCGCGCCGGGACAGTGGAGAACGGTGGCGATGGGGGCGATCTCGCTGCTGCTGCCGGCGGGCACTTCTGCTGGTCCGCGAAGGGACGCTGGATCCGCGGTACTCCGCCAAGTATCGCGCTGCTGGCCGGGCAGGCGGAACGGCGGCGTTGCGCGCGGCGGCGACGGTCGCCGACGAGCTCTCGCTGGTGACGCTGGTGATCTGTATTACGGGACTGATCGCGCTGCTGGAATGGCAATCGCTGTTTCCGAGCGGGCGCGATTACCTGGCGATGGCGTCGCTAAGCCGATTCTTCGCGGCAGATTTTCACGGCGCGATTCCGTCGCGTGCTGATCTTCTCCACGGCCATCATCGCGCGCGATGAACCTGCTGCCGAGCATCATCGCGCCGATCGAATTCACCGGCCGGTGGCAGGAGCACGCATCGTTTCTTTTCCATGTGGGCGCGCAGGCGGCGGCTTCGGGGTTGGCCTGCTTCTTCGTGTTCTTCGCCATTCTGGCGCTGCAAGGGCGTGCTGTTGAACCTGCTGCCGGCGCGCTGGTTCGCGCGGGTTTCGGTGTATGTGCAGGGCGCGCTGATCGCGGTCCTGCTGCTGGGCGGCTTGTATAGCTGGTCGATCAAAGAATGGCAGCCGGGGACGATCGCGCGGCTGGCGCAATTCGGCGCATGGCTGCCGCCGGTGTGGTTCACCGGGCTGCATGAAAACGCTGGCCGGCGACGCCAGCCCGTTCTATGCGGCGATGGCACACCGGGCACTCGCCGCATGCGGTGTGGCGGCGGTGCTCAGCGTGTTGACGTACCTTATGAGCTACCGCCGATACCGCAAACTGCTGCTGGAAACGCCGGTGCAATTGACGGCTCCGCGCGTCGGGCGGTTCAGCCTGCTGCACCTGCTGGCGCGCGATCCCCGCAGCGGAGGCGGTGATGCAGTTCATGGCCAAGACGCTGGCGCGAAGCCGCAGCACCGCATGCTTGTGGATGGCGTACATCGGCGGCGCGGTGGCCATCATGCTGAACAGCTCGATTATCGATGGCGCCGTTTTTGCTCGCCACGACGGCTGGAGCCGGGCGCTGCGGTTTCTGGTGCTCTTCTGGCCGCTGGCCTGCTCGGTGGTGATCCTGAGCGGCATCCGGCACGTGATGTCGATGCCCAGCGAACTGCGCGCCAACTGGATGTTCCAGATCACCGAGAGCCTGGGGCGCAAGCAGTGGATGCAGGCGATGGAGCGATTCGTGATGGCGTACGCGATGCTGCCGATCTACGCGGTGCTGACGCCGGTTTCCGTGGTGATTCTGGGCTGGGCGAATGACGCTGCGCATGACCATTTTGCAGGTGCTGGTATCGCTGTTCATCTTCGAGGTGCGCTTTCATAGCTGGCAGCAACTGCCCTTCACCTGTTCCTACCGTGCCGGCGCAACGACCGCTGGTAGCCGTGCTGGGCGGCTACTTCGGGGTGCTGTGCGTGATCATCCCGCTGGTATCGGTGATGATTGCCGCGGCGGCGGAGATTCCTTTTCTGTTTCCGGTGTACCTGGTGTGGTTCACATTCGACTATGTGTGGGCGCGCAAGCTGCGGCGCGACGGATGGGGCGAATCGAAACTGCTGTACGAAGACCTGCCCGCGGATTCCTACGACCTGGGGCTGGGAGTATAGCCATGGCGGAACAAACCAAGTCCGGCGAACTGATGCAGGGCACGCTGGACATGCTGATCCTGAAAACGCTGGCGCGCGGTCGCGATGCACGGGTACGCGATTGTGGAGCACATTCAGACCCGGAGCGAAGAAGTGCTGCGAGTGGAGGAAGGCGCGCTGTATCCGGCGCTGCACCGTTTGGAATTGCGCGGCCTGCTGGCGGCGGAGTGGGGCACTTCCGATAACAACCGTCGCGCCAAGTATTACCGGCTGACCGCGGCGGGGCGCAGGCAACTGGCGGACGAGGCGGCTTACTGGGCGCGGATGGCGGCGGCGATCGCACGAATCATGGAGACGGCATGAAGGAGCGGCTTACCAACCTGTGGCTTCGTTTGAAGGCACTGGTGCGGCGCGGTCAACTGGAGCGCGACCTGGAAGACGAAATGAATTTCCACCTGGCCATGCGCGAAGCCAAGCTGGGCGGTGCACTGCCGGCGCGGCGCGCGTTCGGCAATGCCGGATTCATCAAAGAGCAGTGCCGGGACCTGTGGACGTTCGGCTGGCTGGAAACGCTGGCTCAGGATGTGCGTTACGCGATGCGGCAGATGCGGCGCGATCCGGGATTCGCCGCCGTCTCGGCGCTGACTCTGGCGCTGGGCATTGGCGCGACGACTTCCATTTTCACGATGTTCGACGCGGTGCTCCGGCAATCGCTGCCGCTGCCGCGCGAGGATACCATCGCCAGCGTGCTGCAGGCGACTCCTGGCAATCCGCATGTGGCGTCGGCGATTTCGCCCGGCGACCTGGAGGAGATTCTTGCAAACACCACCACGCTGGACAGCCTGACCGGATGGAAGACCGTGCAGGCCAGCATTGTGGACGCGGGCGGAGAGCCGGTGCGCGTGGAGGCGGCGCGCGTGCTGCTGAACTTTTTCGATGTGGCGGGCGTGCAGCCCTCAATGGGGCGCGGCTTCGAGGCGGGCGAGGACCAGCCCGGGCGCGACCGCGTGGTGGTGATCAGCGACGACCTGTGGCGCCACCATTTCGGAAGCGATCCGCGAATTGTGGGGCGCACGGTGCGGGTAGACGGCAGAGATTGCACGGTGGTGGGAGTGATGCCGGCGCGGTTCAAGTTTCCGCGCGGCTGGCGGGATTTGTGGCAGCCGATGGCGCTGACGCCCGAGCAGCGGCATTCGCGGGCCACCTCGGTTTTCGAAACCGCGGGACGGCTGAAGCCGGGACGCACCCTGGGCAACCTGGCGAGCGAACTGAATACCATGGGGCCGCGGATGGAGAAGGAGTACCCGGCCACCAATCAATCGCGGCGCTTCGTGGCATGGTCGCTGGACCGCGCCATGCTGGGCGACTACTTCCCGGTGTACGCGATGATGCTGGCGGGCGCATCGATGTTCGTGCTGCTGATCTGCTGCGTGAATGTGGCCAACCTGCAATTCGCGCGCGCCACCAGCCGCTGGCGGGAAGTGGCGGTGCGCGCCGCGCTGGGCGCCGGACGCGGGCGAATTGTGCGGCAACTGGTGACGGAGAACATGGTGCTGGCAGTGGTGGGTGCACTGCTGGGGCTGGTGGCGGCCCGCTGGAGCCTGGCGGCGATCAAATGGTCGATCCCGCTGGAGATCCGGCGTTACATGGCGGGATGGGCCGAAATCCAACTCAACGGGCGTGCGCTGGCTTTCGCGTTGGGCGCGGCGGCGGCCAGCGGAATTCTCTCGGGCCTGGCGCCGGCGTGGCGCTGCTCGCGCAGCCTGTGGCAGAACCGGTTTGCGCCGCCGGCGCGGCATCGTCTGCGGTCGGCGCTGGTGGCCGTGGAGATCGCACTGGCTCTGGTGCTGCTGACGGGCGCGGGTCTCACGGTGCGCGGTTTCCGCACCCTGGTGGGCGCCGCACCGGAGCGGCAACCGGCTACCCTGCTGACGCTGCGGCTGGTGCTGAACCAGGAAAAGTATCGGGAGAACCGGCAGGTGGCGGGCTTTTACGATAGCGTGCTGGCGCGGGTCGGCGGGCTGCCCGGGGTGCGCTCGGCCGCGGCGGTCACGGCGCTGCCCTACAGCCGGCACGGCACTTCGGAGCGGTTGGCGATTGAGAACCGGCAGATGCCGGCGGGACCGGAACCCACGGTGCGGGTACAGGCCGTGAGCCTGAATTATTTTCAAACGCTGTTCATTGTGCTGCGCTCCGGCCGGCTGCTGAATGGCGACGCGCAGCCACAGGCGGTGATCAGCGAATACATGGCGCGGCGCTGGTGGCCGAACGAATCGCCGCTCGGCAGGCGCCTGAGGTTGGGCAACGCGGGGCATCCGTGGATCATAATCGCGGGAGTGGTGGCCGACATTCCGTACAGCGCGTTGGACCGCGACCCGCACTCCATGGTGTATGTGCCGTACGCCCAGTTTCCGGAGCGCGAAATGAACCTCGCGGTGCGGACTGCCGGCGACGCGATGACGCTGGCGCCGGCGGTATCGGCGGCCATCCGCTCGGTGGACCGGGAACAGCCCATAGACAATCTCGCGACCATGGCGGTGCTGGTCCGGCAGGAGGCTTTCGGCTGGCATTACCTGGCGTGGCTGATGGGCAGCTTCGGAGTGCTGGCGCTGGCGCTTTCGGTGATCGGGGTGTACGGCGTGATGTCGTACGTGGTGTCGCAGCAGACTCACGAGATAGGGATCCGGCTGGCGCTGGGTGCGGGGCGGGCGGGCGTGTTGCGCATGATCTTCGGGCGGGGGATGCGGACCGCGGCGGTGGGCGTGGCGCTGGGACTGCTGCCGGCATTCGGCATGGCGAGGGTGGTGGCGTTCGTCTTCTGGGGCGTAAGTTCGCACGATTCGCTGACGATGGCGAGCGTGCCCCTGGGATTGATCGCGGTGGCCGCGCTGGCGATCCTGATTCCGGCGCGGCGGGCGATGCGGACAGACCCCATGGCGGCTTTGCGGCAGGAGTAACGGCGCGGCGGCTACGGGCGGGGCTTTTCGGCGATGACCATCCACAGAGTGCCGAACTGGTCTCGCAGCATGGCGAAGCGCACGGCGAAGAAGGTTTCCTGCATGGGCATGAAGACTTCTCCGCCTTCGGACAGAGCGGCGAAGACGCGCTCGGCTTCTTCGGCTCCGTTCAGCGAAAGTGAAAGGTACGCGCTGCGCATGGGCTGGTGGCGCTCGGGCGGGACGTCCGCTGCCAGCAATTCGGTATTGCCCAGGTCCATGCGGGCGTGCATGATCATCGGTCCCCATTCCGGAGCGGGCGGCGGGAAGGGTGCATCGGCATGGGTCATCATCATGGTGGTTTTGCCGCCCAGGTGCTTTTCATAGTAGGCGAAGGCGGCGCGGCAGTTTCCATTGAAATTGAGGTAAGTATGCAGTTGCATGGGTTGCCTTCAGTGTAACTAAGCGGGTCCGCCGCGCGGCAAACGCTCCCTCACGGTCGCGTCTCGGAAAGGCAGATTTGCGGGAGGGCGCTCGATCTCCGCGCAGCGCCGCCGGACTTCCGCCGATGAAGCAATACCGAGGTCCCCCGGCAGGTCCAGGTAGCTCTCGCTGAACCTGCGCGGCAGTACCTTCTGACACCGGGAATGGGTGACGGCGATCCAGAACATGGCTTCGCGATGGTAGCCGCGCTGGATCAGTTCCTCGCTTCCGTCGATGGCCATGGGGCGGCCAATCCCGCTAAGGGTCTACTCGGTCGCGGCTCATCCGGGCGCCCCCCAACAACTCCAGTAAGGTTTCGTGAAATTCGAGGTGTCCACAGGCCGCCAACAGCTCTCGCACTGCCCCGTAGCGGGTGCGCACGAGCACGCGCGGGCGCAACGCCGGCGCACCACTGCTGCCTGGCATAGTCCCGGCAGACCACCGTGCGGAGCCTGCAGTGTACGCTCCGCGGAAGCCTCAATCACCCACTGCCGCGCCGCCTCTCTGGCTTACCCGACGGTCATTCGTAGTGGAGGGCGCGCAGGGGATCGACGCGCGACGCGCGGGCGGCCGGGAGGTAGCCAGCCAGCAAAGCGACGGCGGCGAGCACGGTCATGGCGACGGCGATGACGGCCGGATCGTCCGGACGGATTCCGTACAGCAGGCTGGCGACCAGGCGGGCTGACAGCCATGCCACCGGCAGACCGACGGCAAAGCCGACGCCGACCATCGCCACCACTTCCTTCATCACCAGCCAGACCACGTTGCCGCGGCTGGCGCCCAAGGCCACGCGAATGCCGATCTCGCGGGTGCGCTGCTCCACCGTGTAGGCCATCACGCCGTAGAGCCCGATCATGGCGAGGAGAGTGGCCAGCGCACCGAAGAGCGCCGAAAGAGAGGCCACCAGGCGTTCGTTCAACAACGATGCGTCGATGGTGCTTTCGAGCGTGCGCATGTTGTACACCGGCAGGTTGCGGTCCAGGCCGGCCACCACGCGGCGGATCAGGTTGAAGGCCTGTTCGGGCGGCATGGCGGTGCGGACGTACGAGGTCATGTTTCTGGCGAAGGGCAGGCCGAGGTACGGGATGAAGGCCTGGCGGGTTATTTCGTCGCGGAGGCCCATATATTTGAAATCCTTGACCACGCCAATGATCTCCATGTCGGCGATGGCGCCGGGTTCGTTGCCGAATCCGATGTGCCTGCCGATGGCGCTGCGGTTGCCGAAATACCGTTTGGCCAGCTTTTCGTTGACGATAATCACGTTGGGAACCGGGAACGGGATGCCGGGATGCTTGAGGGTGCCGGTATCGCGATCGTCGAAATCGCGGCCTTCCAGCAGGGGCACACCGAGGGTAGCGAAGTAGCCCGGACTGATTCCGTTGAATTGCGGATTCATATCCTCGCCCGGTTTGGAGGTGTAGCCTTCCAGGTTGATGGTGCTGTCCCACTCGTCATTTTCGAGGATGGCTTCCATGGCCATAGAGGCGGACTGCACACCCGGCGATGCGGCCAGGCGGCGGTCCAGTTCGCGGAAGAATGCGATCGAACGCGCGCCGTCGTAGCCGTTCAGGGAGGGGTCGGCGGTGAAGGCGATCAGGTGGCTCGCAGGAAATCCGGGGCCCACGTCGCGCAGGTTCTGAAGACTGCGAATGAACAGTCCGGCGCCGATCAACAGCAGGAGAGAGAGCGTCACCTGCGCGACCACAAGGGATTTGCGAAGGCGCCCCTGACTGGTGCCGCCGGCCACCGCGCCCGCCTGTTCTTTGAGTGTAGGCGCGACGGCGGGGTTGGTGGCTTGCAGCGCGGGCACCAGGCCGAAGGCCAGTCCGGTGATGAGAGCGACGCCAAAGTTGAACAGCAGAACGCGCGCGTCGGGCGTGGCCGCGAGACCCAGCGGAGTGCTGCCCTGCGGCAGGAAGCCGAGCAAACTTCTGGCGCCGACATAGGCCACGCCGATGCCCAGCACGCCGCCGGTGAGCGAGAGAAGCATGCTTTCCACCAGCAACTGGCGCATGATTTGCCAGCGGCTCGCGCCCAGCGCCAGACGCACAGCGATCTCCCGCTGCCTTCCGGCGGCGCGCACCAGCAGAAGGTTGGCCACATTGCCGCAGGCGATCAGCAGCACTAACACCACGATGGCCATGAGCACTTCAAGGGGCCGGGCCATCTGTTGACGCAGGAAAGAGCGGCCCGTGGCGGCCGGTAACAGGTGGATGGTGGATTTGAGGAACTCGCGGCGGTCGTACTCCGAAGCACGGGAGATTTGCGGGTCCTTGGCTTCCAGTTCGATGATCTGGTGGAAGAGCACCTGCATGGGCGCCTGGGCCTGTTGGGGCGTGACGCCGGGCTTCAGGCGCCCGATGATCTGCAGCCAGGTACTTCGGCGGTCGTTCAGATCCTCGAGGCCGGCGCCGTTGGGATTCATCCAGGCTTTCATGGTGACGGGGACGAACAACTGGGTGACGGAGCCGGGCTCGATGCCATCGAACCCGCGGCCGGCGATACCGATGACGGTGAAATTGTGGCCGTTCAGCACCATGGTCTGGTTGAGAATAGAGGGATCGCCGGCGAACCTGCCCTGCCAGTAGCGGTAGCTCAGCACCACCACGGGGTGACCCAGGACGGAGTTATCGTCATCCGGGGCGATGGTGCGGCCCACCGCCGCGCCCACGCCGAGGACCTGAAAGTAGGTGCCCGACACCATCTCGCCGGACGCGCGCTCGGTCTGCCCGCTGAAACTCATGCTGACCGGCGTGGCGACACGGGCCATGATGCCGCTGAACACCTGGTTGCGCGCGGCAAAATCCTGGTACATGGGATACGAGAAACTGTTGGCGCCGCGGTTGTTCCCCATGTGGTTGCCGCGGCTATCGAGCAGGACGAGTTCGGTGGGATTCCGCACAGGGAGCAGGCGCAGCATCAACTGATCGATCAGCGAGAAGATGGCGGTGTTGGCGCCGATGCCGAGTGCCAGGGAAAGCACGGCGACGGCGGTGAACAGGGGGGCCTTCGAAAGACTCCGAAGCGCCAGGCGGACGTCGGATGCAAAGTTCATGGGAGGTCTCTAAGGGTTTATACGAACAGGCGGGCCAGGAGTTCGCATTCTTTTCCGTGGGTGGGCGGGGAGGGCGGCCCGATTCAGAGACGCGACCGTAAGGGAGCGTTTTCCGCCGCCTTTCATGAAAGATCGTGAGACTCGAAGACGCTCATGGCGTCCCCCTGCTCGGCCAAGACGTACTGCATGGCCGCCGAGACATGCTGCGGTTTCCACAACCATCGTGTGCTGCCATGGCGTGCCCATCGCTTTCGGTCCGGTCCATCCAAGCCCATCCGATTCAGCCGGCGGCTGGCATAAGCCTTGAAATCGTTCATCACCCGCTCTGGCGCAATCTCCGCTTCCACCACCGTATGCACGTGATTGCTTCGTACATGGGCCGCCAACAGGTTCCAACCACGATGCCCGCATACGTCCCGAATCGCTTCCAAAACCGCGTCGCGACGGATCCGGTCCAGGTAATAGGGAGGCTGATCCATAAGTTGCTTCTCCCAGGCGGCACGAACGGAATTGGGTTCCAAAATCGGGGTTCCAGGTACATGATGAGCGGGATCGACCGAGCCGGATTCTTCGCCGTGCAGGTGGCCGCCGTAGCAGGCGAACGTGGTCAGGTACGTCACCAACGTCACCCCAATTCTAACGCTCCCTAACGGTCGCGTCTCTGAATCGGGCACTTGACCGGGCTTGCGTTACCGGCCTGATAGAATAAAAAGGTCCCATGCCAAAACCAATACCGGAACTTCAAGACATCGCCAAGCGTATCCGCCGCGAGATTATTGAGATGATTGGGGACGCGAAATCGGGCCACCCGGGTGGTTCGCTTTCCGCCGTGGAGATGGTGGTCGAACTCTTTTTCGACTACATGAAGATCGATCCGAAGAACCCCACGTGGGCGGATCGCGACCGCTTTATACTTTCCAAAGGCCACGCCGCGCCGGTGCTGTATTGCGCCATGGCCGAAGCCGGGTATCCGGATACACCCAAGGATCAGCTCAACACGCTGCGCAAACTGGGCTCGGTCTACCAGGGGCACCCCGACGTGCGCTTTATCCATAGCCTTGAGGCATCCACCGGGTCGCTGGGCGGCGGCGTTTCGCTGGCCATCGGGATGGGCCTTGCGGCGCGCCTGAACGGCAGTCCCTCGCGCACGTACGTGATGCTGGGCGATGGCGAATCTCAGGAAGGGCAGGTGTGGGAAGGCGCGATGGCGGCGGCTTTCCACAAGATGGACAATATCGTCGTGTTCACGGATTACAACCGGATTCAGCTTGACGGTTTTGTCAAAGACATCATGGAGGTGGCTCCCCTGGCCGACAAATGGCGCGCGTTCGGGTGGCACACCCTGGAGATCAACGGCCACGACCTGCCGGCCATCCGGAAGGCACTCGAGGAAGCAGAAGCCACCAAGGGCAAACCGACCGCCATTGTGGCTCACACGATCAAGGGCAAGGGCGTTTCGTTCATGGAGAACAACCCGAAATTCCACGGTACGGCTCCCACGCCGGCCGAGGTGGTACTGGCTTTACAGGAGCTGAGATAACATGCCGGCGAAAACCAAATTCGAAATCAAACTTGGCGCGGCCACGCGGGAAGCATTCGGCCGGACGCTATTGGAACTGGGCCGTGAGAACAAAGACATCGTGGTGTGCGACGCGGACCTTTCCAAGTCCACCATGACCGCTTATTTCGCGAAGGAGTTTCCCGACCGCTTTGTGGAGGTGGGCATTGCGGAAGCCGACATGGTGGGAATCGGCGCCGGCCTGGCCTATGCGGGCAAGATTCCGTTCGTTTCCAGCTTCTCGGTGTTCGTGATGAACAAGGGTTTCGAGCAGCTCCGCGTTTCGGTGGCGTATCCCAATTTGAACGTGAAAGTGGTGGGGACGCACAGCGGCATTTCGATTGGCGAAGACGGACCTTCGCAGATGAGCGTGGAGGAGATTTCGCTGGCCTGCTCGCTGCCGGGATTCGTGGTGATCGCGCCGGCCGACGAGAATTCGTGCAAGGCGCTGATTCGCGAAGCGGCGGCGCATGTGGGTCCGGTATTTGTGCGGACAGGCCGGCCGAAATGCCCCATCGTATATAACGGCGACCAGAAGTTCGAAATCGGCAAGGCCATTGAAGTAGCCGAAGGCAAGGATGTGACGGTGATCGCCAACGGACTGCTGGTGGCCCAGGCTTTGCTGGCGGCGGACGTGCTGGACGCGGAGGGCATTTCGGTTCGCGTGCTCGATATGCACACGGTGAAACCGATGGACCGGGACGCGATCCGCAAGGCGGCAACCGAGACCGGCGCGATCGTGGTGGCCGAAGAGCACCTGGTGGACGGCGGAATGGGCGTACGGGTGGCACAGGTAGTGGCGGAGACCGTTCCGGTTCCCATGGAGTTCGTAGGCATTCAGAACACCTATGCGGAATCCGGCCAGCCCGATGAACTGCTGGAGAAGTACGGCCTGGTCGCCGTGAACGTCGCCTCCGCGGTGCGCAAAGTAGTCGCGCGAAAGCGCTAAGGCGTAAGCGTGGCCGATCCTCAACCTCTTGCCGAGCTGGTGCTCGAGCAGAGTCCGGCTTGCCATTGGGTAGTCACCGCGGCAGGCGTGTTTCACCGGATATACGGCGATACGTCCTGTATTCTGGGCAAAGCCGGGCGCGGAGTTGCTGGGACGCAAAGTGTCCGAAGCTCTGGATCCGGACCTGGCAGCCACGTGGAAGGCGCGCTTCGCGCAGGCGCTGCGCGGCGAAACGCTGATTCTGCGGGAGCGCTGCCGCGATACCAGTTGGAGCGTTTCGGTATTCCCGGTTCGCATTGAGGGCAAGATCAAGTATGCCGCCTGCATGGCCCGCGAGAGCACCCAATGGGCCAAGGCCGAACGCGAACTGCGCAACACGGTACTGGGCGCACTGAAGGCCCAGGAATTCGAACGCGCCATGGTTTCCAAGTTCCTGCACGATGCCGTGGGCCAGAATTTGACCGCGCTGGGGCTGCAACTGGATTTAGTACGAATGGACCTGGAAAGCATTTCTCCGGAAGGCTGCGCGCGCATTGTGGAAGTCCAGAAACTGCTCGAAACCATGATGGAAGAGGTCCGCGAGTACAGCTATGAATTGAATCCTTCCACGGTGGAACGGGCGGGCTTGCGCTCGGCGCTGGACCGGCTGGCGACGCGCGTTCGGGAACGGTTTACCGGATCGATCCGGCTGAACGTGGACCCGTCACTCAAAATAGATCCGAAACTGGCCCTGGCGCTTTACCAGATTGCGCAGGAGGCCGTGGAGAACGCGGTACAACATTCCAGTTGCTCTATGATCGAAATCGCGGTAAAGTCCACACGTAATGCCCCGGTCTTAGAGGTGCGCGACAATGGACGAGGGTTCGACCGGGGCGATGTGGCGGGAGGGTGCCGCGGACTGGGGCTATTGAGCATGGAACATTACGCCGCGCAGGCCGGGCTGGACTTTTCCATCACAAGCAATCGGAGTACGGGTACCAACGTGCGCGCCGCCGCCGCGGAAAGTGTTTGAGGAGACTATGCCATTCGACGTGGTTCTCGTCGATGATCACAAACTGGTCCGCGACGGTGTGAAGACGATCCTGGAGCGCGGGAGCGACTACCGGGTCGTGGGCGAAGCGGAAAACGGCGGCGACGCCGTGCAACTGTGTAAGAAGACCAACCCCGATATCGTTCTGATGGACATAGGGCTGCCAGGAATGAATGGGATCGAGGCCACCACGGAACTGCTGCGTCACTGTCCCAAGGTGAAGGTGGTGATCCTTTCGATGTACGACGACGAGAACTCGGTAGTGAGCGCGATTCGCAGCGGGGCTCGGGCGTTCGTGCTGAAGAAGGCCTCCTCGACCGAACTTCTGGACGCGCTGCGCACGGTGGCGCGCGGCGGCAGCTATCTGAGCTCGCAAGTCTCCGACCGGCTGCTGCAACGCATTCAGCGCGGCGACCTGGAGACGCACGACCGGAGTCCGCTGGAATCGCTCTCGCCGCGGGAATTGCAGGTGCTGCGGCTGGTAGCCGAAGGGAAGACCAGCAAGGACATCGCGGTCCTGCTCGACCTGGGGCTGCAAACCGTGCGCAGCTATCGTAAGACCATGATGAAGAAGCTGGGCGTGAACAACGTGGCGGGGCTGACCCAACTGGCGCTGGCCGCGGGCATCACGCACTGGAACAAACCGGATGCAAACTCCGTGGGGTAACTGCGACGTCGCCGACGCGCACGTACATTTCTTTTCCCGCCGCTTTTTCGAATCGCTGGCTTCGCAATGCGGCAAGGACGATCACGAGGTGGCGGCCGCGGTGGGCTGGGACTTCCCCGGCAACTCCGAAGATCTGGCGTTGCGCTGGCGCGACGAACTGGGCCAGTACGGCGTGGCGCAGGCGGCGCTGATCGCCAGCGTTCCCGGCGATGAGCCTTCGGTGATCGCCGCGCAGGCAGCGGTGCCCGGCCGGTTTTTCGCATACGCCATGGTCAACCCCCTGACGCAGAACACCATCAATCCCAGTCTGAACGCCATCTGCCTGTTTCCGGCCATGCATGGGTATTCGCTGCACGACCCTTGTGTGGATGGATTGCTGGCAGCAGGCGGCGGCTCAACGGCAGGCGGTATTCGTGCATCGCGGCGTTCTCACCGTGGGCGTGCGCAAGAAACTGGGTCTGCCTTCGCCGTTCGATATGCGCTACTCCAATCCGCTGGATTTGCACGCGGCGGCGCAACGGTATCCGCAGGTGCGCTTTGTGGTACCGCATTTCGGAGCGGGCTTCTTTCGGGAGGCGCTGATGCTGGCGGACCTCTGTCCCAACGTCTACCTGGACACTTCCAGCAGCAATTCCTGGATGCGTTACGAGGGGCTGGATCTGAAGACGGTGTTTCACCGGGCGATGGACGTGGCGGGAGCGGCGCGCCTGCTGTTCGGCACCGACTCTTCGTTCTTTCCGCGCGGCTGGAACTACGAAGTCTACGAGGCGCAAACCCGGACCCTTTCCGATTTGGGGATCAGCGCGTCGGATGCGCGGCTCATTCTGGGTGAGAATCTACAGCGGATTTTTGCGGCGTAACGGAAAGCTCCACGGCGCGGCGCAGGCCGAGGAGCGGCAACTCCGGCAGGAACGCGTCGAAGAGGTGCTCCTCCTCGAACAGGCGTCCGAAGCCTCCGGTTCCCAGGACCACCGGCGGATCCTGCGCGAAATGGCGCAGGGTGACGGCCGCCACCAGCGATCGCACCGCGGCCAGGGTGCCGTAATACAGGCCCGCCTGAATGCTCTCGACAGTGGAACGGCCCAGGATTTCCGCGGGCCGGACGATCTCCACCACGGGCAGGCGCGCGGTGTTGGATTCCAGGGCGGCCATGGAGGTGTGGATGCCCGGGGTGATGACGCCGCCCAGGTACTCCTTGTCCCTGGTGACGGCGCACAGCGTGGTGGCGGTGCCGAAATCCACGATCAGGAGGTTGCGGCCGGGGTGTAGTTCGACCGCTCCGATGGCATTGGCGATCTTGTCCGCGCCCACTTCGAGCGGATTGCGGTAGCGGATCCTGAGGCCGGTCTTGACGCCGGGCTGAAGGAGGAACGGGTCCAGCCGGAAATATTTGCGGAAGCCGTTGCGGAGAGAGTGGACGACATCGGGGACCACCGAGCAGATGGCGCCGCCATCGATGTGTTCCGGATCGATGCCGTTTTCGCGCAGGACGGTGCGGAGGAAGATGCCGTACTCGTCGGAGGAGGCACGGATTTGGGAGGTGCTGCGGAAGGTGGTCTTCAGTTCAGCGCCATCAAAGACGCCGCCGAAGATCTGGGAATTGCCGACATCGAGACATGAGCAGCATGTTAGTTCGAACTCATCGCGGAGTCGCGGAGACGCAGAGGAAGACGCGGAGAGAACGAGGAAGAGAGACGGATACATTTGTTGTCCTCCAGATGGGTTGCCAGTCTGCCGGACAACTTCCGCCGAGCGCCGCTCGCAGGGAAAACATCCAGCTTTCTCCGCGTCTTCCTCTGCGTCTCCGCGCCTCCGCGATGAAATGGGACCCGGCTCATGGATCCACTCTCGCCAGCGGGACGTTATCGATGAGGCGGACGCCTTCGAGGAAGGCGGCGGCGAAACGGCGGTCCCAATGGTCTTCTACGTAATCCACGGTGAAGCCCGCGGCGGCGAGGGCGGCGGAGGCTTCGGCGGGATGGGACGAGGTGGTGAGGGCGCGGAAGATCAGGGCGGCCTTGTCGCGCCCGGCTTCCGACAGCAGCGCGTTGCGCGAGCTTTCGGCCAGGCCGGAGGCGGCGCGAACCGTAGGACAGGCGACGATCTCTGTGGGAATAAAGAAGTCGCTCCCCATCTCGCGGATGGCCTGGAGCTGTTGAAAATCCTTCTCGCCGAAATAGGCGCGTTGGGCTTGCACCAGTTGGAGCAGCTTCATCACGATGGTCATGACGCCTTGCAGAAAGCCGGGGCGGTGGGCGCCTTCCATCGCGGCGGTGAGGCAGTCGGCTTCAATGCGAAAGCGGTAGCCGTGGGGGTAGAGGTCGTGCGCGGCGGGCACGAGGACATCGTCCACGCCAAGGCTTTCGAGAAGGGCGAGGTCGCGGTCCAGCGTGCGGGGGTAGCGGTCCAGGTCGCGGGGGTCGTTGAACTGCGAGGGGTTCACGAAAATGCTGGCCACGGCGACCTGGTTTTCGGCGCGGCAGCGTTCGACCAGCGAGGCGTGGCCGCGGTGCAGGGCGCCCATGGTAGGGACGAAGCCGACATCCTGTTCGCTTATGGCGCGGCGGCGTTCGTGCCACTGGTCGAGCCGGCGCCAGACGCGCATCATTGGTAGCTCTCCTCGCCGGCGGGAAAGGCGCCGCTTTTGATGGCAGCGTCGAAGCGGCCAATGGCGTCGTGGATGCTGCCGGCGCCATCCCAGAAAGAGCGCACGAACCGGGGCCGGAAGTCGCGGTTCATGCCGAGGAGGTCCTGGAGAACAAGGATCTGGCCGTCGCAATCCGCGCCGGCACCAATCCCGATGGTGGGGATGCGCAGCGCGGCGGTAACCTCGCGGGCGAGGGGCGCGGGGATACATTCGAGAACGACGGCGAAGGCGCCGAGTTCCTCCAGCGCCAGAGCCTGGCGCAGGATCTCGCGGCCGGCCTCTTCGCCGCGGCCTTGAATTTTGAATCCGCCATAACTGCGGACGGACTGCGGCTGAAGCCCGAGGTGGCCCATTACCGGAATGCCGCTTTCGGTCATGCGCCGGATGACGTCCTCGTGACCGTCCACGCCTTCCAGTTTCAGGGCGTGCGCGCCGGCGCCGAGGAGCGCCTGGGCCGCATCGAGCGCCGCGGGAATGCCCTTGCGATAGGAGAGAAACGGCAGGTCGGCGACGAGGAATTTGCCCGGCGCGCCGCGCGCGACCGCCTCGGTGTGGAGGCGCATGAGGTCCACCGTGGCGGAAAGGGTGGAGGGGTGGCCGTACATCACCATGACGGCGCTATCGCCCACCAGGATGCCATCGATGGCGGTTTCGGAGAGCAGGCGCGCGAAGGTGTAATCGTAGCAGGTCACCATGGAGAGCCTGCGTGCGGCTGCTTTGGCGTAGAGAAAGTCGTTCGCGGATGCGGCGGGTTGGAGCAAATTGTCGAGCATAGCCTTGGTACCTGTCAGACCTCGATCAAGTCCCGGACTTACATGCAGCCTGGAAAAGGCGGCGAGAGTTCGAGTCGCTGCGTTTCCGTCAGCGCTACTTGGATTGTATCAAGCTCTGTCGTCGCACCGCCACAGAGTTGACGTATGTACGTCGCGTACGTACAATAGGGTCGTGGGTTTGGATGATGAAAGATCGATACGACTTCAGCAAGGATAAGAGGGGCGAGTGGGCGCGCCGGAACCTGACCCGAAGGTAAGCACAGCTTGCCTGTTGTAACACCTAGAAATCCCGGATAAACTCGCAAGGAGGTAAACGCAAACATGCACTCTCGATTTTGGTTAGCCCTATCAACCATGACCTCCCCGTTAGTTGGGGTACTTGTAATGGGTACATTCTGCGCGCCGCGTACGATGGCAGACAGCATTTCTACTTACGTGTACCAAGGGAAACCTTTTGACTCTGTGTTCATTGACCCCAGCTTCAACACTCCTATGCCCCTACCCGTCAGCGTATCCGGGTTTTTCACCATCCAGACGCTGGGACCATCGTTACCATTCCAATCGATCACGCCCACGTCATTCTCCTTCACCGACGGCTACCAGACAATCACAGATTTTTTCTTTTCATCGGCTGAGTTCGCCGTAAGCACGGACGGACATGGCAATATTTCCAATTGGTCGATCAGTATCGGTGACGTGGATATTTCTGGTAACGGAGGCGCTATTTTTTCAACCGCAGCCGGTGACCTTTCAGCCTTTGATCCCGACGACGATACTGTCGTGTATGGAGCTTCTTCTAGTAGCCGTGGGACTTGGAACAGCGAGCTCGCTGTTCCTGAACCATCTTTGGTATTTCTCGTGTCACCCATACTTCTCGGAATAGCATACTTCGCACGAAAACGATTTGTTCGGGGCAACGCATAGGTTCCGCCGCGCCCCACCACGCCCATCGCCGACCGTACAAACTGACCGCCTCCGGACTTTCGCCAGCGTGGCGTTGTGCTTATTAAGCCGGGCCACACGCTCCTGAAAAGCAGCCCACGCTGAGAGCGCGCACAGTGGGCAATCGCGCCAAAGGCGCCTAACTCTTGAGGCTCGCATATTATGGTGACACACCGCGGGGTAGAAGCCCCGCGAGGGTGAACCCTGACCACCTTCGCTGTCACTCAAATCTGCGAGACTCAGTAGCCCATCGCGAATTGCAATTAACGCCGATTTAGGTTTAGGACATTACCCAGCATCCGTCTGGTGACGGGTGGATAGTGGGTTCCGGGGTAGGGGCAGAGACGCCCGAGGAATCTGAGCCCGACGGTTCGATTCGAGGAGACGCTGCGACGGATCATCCGGGAGGAACTGAAGCCGAACGCGGCTTGATGCGGATCGCCGACGGTCCTTCAGGCCTTCAGCGCTTCGGCCAAAGCTTCCAGGATGAAGGCTACGTTGTCTTCAGTAGAGCCGTAGCCCATGGTTCCGATGCGGAAGACTTTGCCGGCGAGGGGACCGAAGCCGCCGGCGATTTCGATGCCGCGATTCTGGAGAAGCCAGTTGCGCACCTTGGCGTCGTCCACGCCATCGGGCACGCGCGGCGTGTTGAGGGTCCACAGGCGGTCGGCGGGATTCTGCACGTGCATGCAGAGGCCCATGGCCTCGATGCCCGGGACGAAGGCCTGGTGATTGCGCTGGTGGCGCTCCCAACGCGCTTCGCGGCCTTCCTCGGCGATGATGGCGAGGCCTTCGCGCAGCGCATAGAAGAGCGTGGCCGAGGCGGTGTGGTGATACTTGTGGCCGGTGTAGAAGCTGTCCAGCAACTGGAGATCGAGATACCAGGACTGCACCGGAGACTTGCGCGCTTTGAGGCGATCGAGCGCGCGCGGGGAGACGGTCATGGGCGCGAGTCCGGGCGGGCAGCCGAGGCCCTTCTGGGTGCAACTGTAGGCGATATCGATGCCGTTTTCGTCCACCAGCACGGGCATGCCGCCGAGCGAGGTGACGCAATCGGCGATGGTGACGGCGTCGACTTCGTGGGCCGCTTCGCAGATGGGTTTGGCCTGATTGAACATGCCGGTGGAGGTTTCGGCCTGCACAAACGCCACCACGTGCGGCCGTTCGCGCCGGATGAACTCGCGGACTTCCTGCGGATCGAAGGGCTCGCCCCAGGCCTTGGCGAGGCGCACCACTTCCCCGCCCTGCCGCCTCGCCATCTCGCCCAGGCGGTCGGCGAAGAAGCCGTTGGTGAGCAGGGCGAACTTCACGCCCGGTTCGGTGAAATTGGCGACGGCGGCCTCCATGCCCGCACTGCCGGTTCCCGAGACGGCCAGGTTGAACTGGTTGCCGGTGGAATAGGCATATCCCAGAAGCGAGCGGATCTCATCGGCCACCTGAAAGAAGAAAGGATCCAGGTGACCCACCACGTTCTGCGACATGGCGGCGTAGACCCGGGGCGCCACCATGCTGGGTCCGGGGCCGAACAGCAGGCGTTTCGGCGCCTGCAAGGGAGGATAAGTTTGGGGCATAAACGATTAGTGTAACCTTGTTCCGATGGTCAAATTGGTTGTGGCTTTGCTGGCGACTCTGGCCGCACAGGCGGCCGATTACGATATCCTGATTCGCAACGCCCGGGTGATCGACGGCAGCGGCAACGCCTGGTTCCGCGCCGATGTGGCGGTGAAGGACGGGCGCATCGCCGCCGTGGGCCGGCTGGCCGGGGCGAGCGCGGACCGGACGATCGACGCCCGCGAGCGCGTGGTCGCCCCGGGATTCATCGACGTGCACACGCACGTGGAAGGCGGCGTGGAGCGGAATCCGCGCGGCGATAATTTCCTGCTGGATGGCGTGACCACGGTCATCACCGGCAATTGCGGAAGCTCCGAGTTGAACCTGGCGGCGTGGTTCGACAAGCTGGACAAGCTGGGGCTGGGACTGAACGTGGCGTCGCTGGTGGGTCACAATTCGGTGCGGCGCGAGGTGATGGGGACGGCCAACCGGCAGGCCACGCCCGAGGAGATTCGCAAGATGCAGGGCCTGGTGGATCGCGCCATGCGCGAAGGCGCGGTGGGCTTTTCCACGGGCCTGGAATACGTGCCGGGAACGTATTCGAATACCGCGGAGGTGGTGGCATTGGCCAAGGCCGCGGCGGCGCACGGCGGCGTGTACACCAGCCACATGCGCGACGAGGGCATCCACGAAATCGCGGCCATCACGGAGGCCGTGAATGTGGGCAAGGAAGCCGGGATGCCGGTGGAGATCTCGCACTTGAAGATCGACCGGCGCAGCGTGTGGGGCGCCAGCGATCAGTCGCTGGCGCTGATCGAGCGGTACCGGCGGGAGGGCGTGGACGTGGTAGTGGACCAGTATCCGTACGATCGCGCCAGCACCAACCTGGGGATCCGGCTGCCCACCTGGGCGCTGGCCGAGGGGAAGATCAAGGAGCGGCTGGCGGATGCGGCCACGCGGCGCAAAATCGCCGGCGAAATGAAGCAGAACCTGGTGGAGATGGGCGAGCCGGATTACGGCTTCGCCACGGTGGCACGCTTCACGCCCAACGCGGCGTACGAAGGCAAGACGATTCCCGAAATCAGCGCCGCCATGGGGCACGCGCCGGGACTGGACGGGCAGATCGAGGCGATCTTCGAACTGATGAATGCCGGCGGGGCGTCCATGATCTACAAGCTGATGGGTGATGTGGATATCGATCGGATTATGCGCTACCCGTTCACGGCAATCGCCAGCGATGGCGGCGTCACCGAACTGGGGGTAGGCAATCCACACCCGCGCTCGTACGGCACCAATGCGCGCGTGCTGGGCGAGTATGTGCGGTCGCGCGGCGTGCTCACGCTGGAGGACGCCATCCGGCGGATGACCTCGCTGCCGGCGCGCACCTTCAGCCTGCGGGATCGCGGGCTGGTGCGGGAAGGCATGGCGGCGGACCTGGTAGTGTTCGATCCGGCGCGCGTGGAGGACAAGGCCACCTTCGCCAAGCCTCATCAGTATTCGGCGGGGTTCGATTTCGTGCTGGTCAACGGCAGGATCGAAGTGGACGAGGGACACGTGACCAACGCTCGCGGCGGGCGAACGCTGAGGCACGCGGACAAATAAGTAAGGCCGGCGGCTGTTACCCGATCTTCTGAATCTGTTCCTGGATCTTGTCGCGCTCGGCTTTGGGCGGATTGTCCTTGAGCGCGGTCTGGAATTCGCGGAGGGCTGCAGGCTTATCGCCCTTCTGCGCCAGCGCCATTCCCAGATGATAGCGATAGGTGGAAGCGTGCGGCTGTTTGTTCACCAGGTCGCGGAACATATCGATGGCGCTGTCCGCCATGCCCTTCTTCAGGTAGATACAGCCGATGGTATCGGACACCTCGGAGAGGTTGGGGTATATCTGCTTGGCCTTTTGAGCCATGGTCAGCGCGGTATCGAGGTCCCCGCCGTGCTCGGCGATGATGAAGGCTGCGTTGTTGAGCGACACGCCGTTGTTCGGATCCATCTTGATGGTGGTCTGGTACACCTGCTCGGCATCGGTCCACCGGCCGGCGTTATCCAGCACCAGGGCCAGGGTTCCCAGCACCATGGGGTCCTGCGGCAGCACTTCCCGCGCCTTCTGCAAGTAGGCTACGGCGTTCTGCGGGTCGCCCTTGCGCCGGTAGGTTTCACCGATGCGCATCAGCAAGTCGCCGCGCTTTTTGGAAGTTTTGTCGAGTGAGTCGAGGACCCTCTGGAAATAGGCGATACCTTCATCGAACCTGCCGGCGCGCACCGCGGTGATGCCCAGATCGCATCACCAGGTCCAGGTTGCCGGGTGTTTTATCCGATTCGGTTTTCAGCAGCTTCATGGCGTCGTCGGTCTTGTTCTGGGCCAGATCGGTTTCCACCATGCCCATCAAGCCGCGCGGATTGGTCGGGTTCAGCTCATAAGTCTTGCGGAAGGCAGTGTCGGCGTCTTTGTATTTGGCCTCCACCATATTCAGTACACCGAGTTGGTAGTAGACGTCGGGCGCGCTGGGGTTGGCCTTCAGCATGGTCTCCAGCAACTGGCGCGAATCGTCATATTTCTTCTGGCCCATCATGGCGGCCGATTGAATCAGCTTGGCGTTCACATTGTTGGGATCGATTTTCAGAATCTCCTGGGAACTCTTCAGGGCGGAATCGAATTCGTTGCGGGATATCTGCAGTTGGGCCAGTGCCATGCGGGCCGGAAGGTAGTCCGGACGCTGTTCAATTACCTTGGTGAATGCCTGGCGGGCCTGTTCCGGCTGCCCGTTAAGGTTGTACGCGCGACCCAGGTTAAAGCGGGCCACAAAATTATCGGGAGAGCGCGTGACCACCGACTGCAGCTCGGTAGAGTGCCTTGGCAATGTCACCCTTATCGAGCAGGAGGGTGGCTGCCAAACCCTTGGCGTCGTTGTCGTTGGGGTATTCCTTCAGAAGCTGCTGGCTCAGGTCCGCGGCCTCGGCCCGCTTGCCCTGGCCCATCAGGACTTCGATTTTGCGCTTTTCGTACTGAGGCTTTCGCTTGGCGTCCTTGTCCTTTCTGAAGCCCTTCGTTATACTCCCGGATGGCCGAATCGCCATCGCCCAACCGCAAGTAGAAATCACCCACTTTCATGTAGGCTTCGGGATAATCCTTGGCGTGGCTCTTGATATCCTGGAGAACCTTTTCCATGTCGTCGCGGCGATGGAGGACGGCGAAATGCGCCGCCAAAGCCGTGAGGAAACCGTACTGCTTGGGATTATTTTGTGCCGCCAGCCGGAGAACTTTCTCACCCTCATCCGGTTTGTTCTGGAACATGTAGAGCTTGTAAAGCTCGGAGTAGGCGATCTGGAAGGTCTTGTCCCGGTCAATCACCTGACGGTAGAGCTGCTCGGCGCCGGCCATATCGCCGCCGGATGCCACTGCGCGGGCCAGTTGCATTTCCACGCTCACCTGGCCGGGCTTAATGGATTCAGCCGTACGATATTCGGACACGGCCAGATCGGTCTGCTTCTTGAGCTCGTCTTTGTTGGCGGTTTGATAAGCCTGCAGGGCATGAACAAATGCCAGATCGCCCTTGAGGCGATGACCGTCCCACGAATTGGGGTCGCGAGCCAATAAATCCTTGACGTTCTGATCGACTTCGGCCAGCAGCATGGGATCCCGCGAACCAGCCAGGTAGATTTCCGAGAGCTTTACCACCGAATCCCAATGAGCTTCCACCACCGCGGGAGCAGGATCGTTCGGCTTATTGAGCTCGACCGACCGGCGCAACGCGTTGACCGCCGGCGAAATCTGGCCGAGCTCCAATTGCGCCAGCGCCAGTTTGTAATACGCGGGACCGTACCGTTTGTCCTTTTCCAGAGCATTCCGGTACATGATTACGGCAGCTTTGTAGTTCTTTTTGTCGAAATACTTGTTGCCGGTGTCCAGGTAGTGCTTCTTGGCGACGTTCGGATCGCGCGAACACGAAACGAAACTCGCAAGTACGAACAAAACCAGGGACAGTACACGAATGGAACGCATGGAATTCCTCACGATCTCTTACACTGTAAGCCACATAGCAGCATTACGCCATAGGGCGAGCATCGCAGACAATGGTGTCCAGTGTTAGCACCAGTACTAGTATCACAATTAAAGTTAACAATTGGACAACAGAACCGGAAACCTCAAAAGAACCTGTTTTCTACACCTGTAGAGATTAGCATGTTTTTGAGGAGACGGTAGGCCTCCCTACTGCGGGGAGGCTAGTACCTTCACCAATTGGTACAAGAAGGTCTGGCCCTCGTAGAAGGAGCGCACCATCATGCGCTCATCGCGGCCGTGGGCGCGGACATCGTCGCGGTCCTGGAAGAAGCCCTGGACCCCGTATGTCGGGATGCCGGCGCTGCGCAGGTAGCGGCCGTCCGACCCGCCGACGGCCATGGTGGGCAGCGTGATGACGCCGGGCCACATCGTGTCGGTAACGCGTGCGAAGCGCCTTCATGATGTCGGGCCGCATGGGGGAAGCGGGGCTGGGCCCTTCGTTGGTTTTCACGGTGACGATGCACCTGGTCGTCCGCCGCCACTTTCTTCAGGGCCTCGCAGCACGTGCTCCACGGAATCCTCCTGGAGGATGCGGCAATTCACGTTGGCGGCGGCGAGTTGCGGCAGGGCGTTGGTGGCGTGGCCGCCTTCCAGTTGGGTGGCCACGCAGGTGGTGCGCATCATGGCATTCATGGGAGGCGAAGCGGCGGCGACGCGGCGCATGGCGTCCTGATCGCCTTGCGCCACTTTGGCGAGGTCCGCGGCCAGTGGCCCCTTTTCGATCCGGGCCATCTGCTGGAAATACGCGCGGGTGACCTCATTGAGTTGAAACGGAAAGGTGAAGGTGGAGAGGCGATAAAGGGCACCCGCCAGGTGATAGATGGCGTTATCGGGTACCGGGCGGGCGCTGTGGCCGCCTTTGTTGCGGACCTCCAGGCGGAAATCGGCGTACTGTTTTTCGCTGAGCCCGATGTCGTTGGAAACGCGCTTGCCGTCGATCAATTCGCCGCGCGCGCCTTCGTTGAGGGCATAATCGGAGTCGATGAGGTCGCGGTGATTCTTCAGCAGCCAGTCCACGCCGTTATAGGGGCCGCCGCCTTCTTCATCCGCGGTGAGCGCCAGGATCAGGTCGCGATCGGGACGGAAGCCTTCGCGCTTGTAGCGCAGGAGATTGGCGACCCAGACGGCGGCCTGCGCCTTATCGTCGGCGGTGCCGCGGCCGTAGAAGTAGCCGTCCTTTTCGAGAAAAGTGAAGGGGTCCGTGGTCCAGTCTTCGCGTTTGGCTTCGACCACGTCGATGTGGGCCAGCAGCAGGATGGGCTTGCGCGCGCCGGTGCCATGATAGCGGACCACCACGTTGGCTTTGCGTGGAATGGCGCCGCCGAGATAGATGTCCGTCGCAGGAAAGCCGGCAGCTTTGAAGCGCGCGGCCACGGACTCGGCGATGGGCGTGGTGGCGCCGGTGGTGAAGCCGGACTTCACCTCGATCATCTCCTTATAGATCTCGCGGGCAAGCCGCTGTTCGGCGTCCGGAGGAAGCGTGTCCGCGGCGAATGCGGCAAACGCGACCAGAAGGAGGGTGAAACGATGCATCTGGCTATTTTGGCATGGAATCCTCGCCCGGGCGGGCGCTCACGCGGCCACGGCCTGTACCAGGCGCGACATCTGGCGGGCCATTTCCGCGGGCGGAAAATGCGCGCGCTCCCCGTGGCCGGGCAGGATCCATTCGAAGGAATAGGTCTCCAGACGGCGCACCGAGGCAACCTGTTCGCGCCAGGAGTACCAGCAGACGTCGGGCGACGCGTTGAGGCGGCCGCGATTGCGGCTCCACCAGATGTGATCTCCGGAGAAAAGAAAGCGCCCTTCGGCCAGCAGCACGCAGTGGCCGCGGGTGTGTCCCGGCGTGGGAATGGCGAGGAAACCGGGGGCCAGTTCGACCGGGTCGAAGCCATCCAGGACACGCTCCGCATCCGGCTGCGCGGCCAGTTCCAGGCGATGGATGATGCGCTCGGCGTGAAAGCGCTCGGCGTACTTTGCGGCGTCGGCCACATCGTCGCGATGCGTCAGGAAGATGTAGCGGATGCCGCCCATCTCCGCGAACCGCCGCGCCAGGTGTTCCACGAAGCGCGGCGAATCGATCAGCCAGTTGCCGCTCGGGTGCTCGCAGAAAATAGCTGTTACCGCCGAAAGATTTGCGCGAATTGAACCCGCAGTAAGAAAGGCGGGGCGCCACCGGAAAGGGAAACTGGCGGACCGCGGCGGGAAGGCCGGTCTTATCGGCGGCACCGATGGATCCGGTGGGGCAGGCCACCAGCGCGCGGCACGCGGCCGCGAGTTCGTCCGGCGACTGGGGCTGCAGTTTGACGAAGGAAAAATCGCCGGTCTCGCCGAAGGTGGCGGGGGCGATCTGCCGGCAGGTGTCGCAGTCGATGCAAGTGGAATCGACGAAGAAGGGACCCGCGACGTTTTCGGGCAGGCGCTGGGAGAGGTCGGCCATACCTTCAGTATGCCAGCGGCTATGCCGCGGTCAATAAAACCGGCACTGTGCGAGTGATTACAACTGTGTGTTCGTAATGGGCGGAGAGGCTGCCATCGGCGGTGCGAATGGTCCAGTGGTCTTTTTGCAGAACGCCTCGTCCACTGCCCGCGGCGATGATCGGTTCGATGGTAATTACCAGCCCCTCGGTGAGGCGGGTGCGATAGCGCGGGTCGGGATAATTCGGCACGCTGGGCGGTTCGTGAATGGTGCGGCCGACGCCGTGGCCGCACAAGTCGCGCATCACGGAGAATCCGCAGCGGCGGGTTTCGCGTTCCACGGCGCGGCCGATTTCGTAGACGCGGTTGCCGGCGCGGGCAGCGGGGAGGGCCTGGTAGAAAGCCGTTTCGGCGCAGCGGGCCAGCGCTTCGGCCTGCGGAGCGGCCGCACCGGCTGCCACGGTGACGGCGGCGTCGGCGAAATAACCGTCTTTTTCGGCAACCAGGTCGAGTTTGACCAGGTCGCCGGATTGCACGACGCGTCCGCCTGGGATGCCGTGAATCGCTTCGTCGTTCACACTGATGCAAAGGGCTCCGGGAAAGCCGTAGACTTTGGGCGGCGCGGACTCCGCTCCCCTTTCGGCCAGGACACGGGCGCCGATGGCGTCCAGTTCCGCCGTAGAAATTCCCGCGCGCACCGCGGCGGCGGTCCGGTCCAGGGCTTCGCGCACGATTTTCCCGATGGCGCGCAGTTTGTCGAACTGACCTTGCGACTTGATGGACATACGCGGCAATTATGTCACAGCGGCGCGTGTGTTTCCGCGCCCGGCTGCGGGACATCGTTGTTCCGGGCGCGTCTATTCGTCATGATCCTCACAAGATTCGCCGTTGGCCTGGCCGCCGCCGCGCTGGCCGCCGGACAGTCGCTTGACAAGCTGGAACTGCACGGCGTTCAGGCCAATTCCGTGACGTACCGGCAAAGAGCGGCGGTCCACCTGACACCCTCCGGGAACGACGAGCGCAACCTGGCGGTCGTCAAGGGTCCGTCTTTCCAGGACGGCACCATTGAAGCGGACGTCGCCGGCGCTCCCGCGCCAGGAGCCAACGAAGCGGCCCGCGGCTTCATCGGCATCGCCTTCCGGGTGCAGGCGGAGGGTTCGAAGCTGGAACTGTTTTACATTCGCCCCACCAACGGCCGCGCCGACGATCAACTGCGGCGCAATCACTCGGCGCAATACGAATCGTTTCCGGACTGGCCGTGGAATCGCCTGCGCCAGGAGGCGCCGGGAGTTTACGAATCGTACACCGACCTGGAAACGGGGGCATGGACGAGAATCAAGATCGCCGTCGCTGGCGTCAAGGCGAAGCTTTACGTCAACGGCGCGGCGCAGCCCTGCCTGATCGTCAACGATTTGAAACTGGCGCCCGCCAGTGGGGCGGTGGCGTTATGGGTCGGCCCGGGAACCGACGGATACTTCAGCAATCTGCGGGTAACTCCGAAGTAAGGGCCTGTCAGCAAATAAATGTGGGGGCAGGCCTTCAGCCTGCTGCGGACTTCAGTCTGCTCCTCGGAGTGGCTTCGCGTGGTCGGGCAGCGGCCTGAAGTCCCGCGCGGGATGAATCCCGCCCCACGGCTACTTCCGTCTGCCACAGTTATTTGCTGACAGGCACTAAGTACGCCGTTTCAAAAGTTGAGTCACGTAAATCGACCCGGACGCTCGCTCACGCTCGCGGCTCGGATCGGAGCCGCGACCTTCAGGGAGCGTCCTGCCGATACGTTGGCGAACTTCTGAAGCGGTGCACTAAGTTAATGAACTGGCGCCTCGGGGTTGCCGGGGCCGAAATGTTTCAGCATCACCAGGTTTTCGGTGTCGCTGCGGTTGCGGATGGTCACTCCGTGGCGCGCGGCATCGGCGGTGATGAACAGTTCGTCCTTGGTCATCTGGCCGTACCGGATCAGGGTGGGCGTTTCCACTTCGTGCTTGCCGATATTCCCGTAACCCTGGGTGACAATGGTGCCGTAAGCTTCGGCGTCGGTAACGGTCACGCTCCGGCCCGGGAACACCGTGAGCTCCTTGGCGGAGTAGAATTTCGTCGAGTAGACCACCCAGTTCTCGGCGTAGCCGGCTTCGGCCATGGCGCCGGTCTCGCGGACGGGAGTGGGATGGAAAAGGCGATGTTTGGCGAATTCCGGATCGGTGTTGGCCTCCCAGTCCAGCATGTCCAGCAGATAGTCCAGATCGTGGTGGTGTTCCTCCGGCACGTCCTTGACTAATAAGTCCCATGGCACGGTACGTCCTTCGACTAAGGACTGATACATGGCAAATACATCGGAATTCCTCTGTGGCTCGTAAGTCACTAAGGAACCAGGTGCATGCAAGATACCGGGATTGACCTGCCAGCCGGTGCCCGGCTGCAGCCGGTAGGCGCGGGAGTGGTACAGAATTCCGTTGTCGCCTTCGTTCCAGCGCTCCAGGCAGCGGCGCACGTCGTCGCGCGTGGTACCAGGCTCCAGGCCCATGAAAGTATAGGGAAAGTTATTGTCTTTGAAATTGTATTGAGGCGGAAAGTAGTAAGCTTCCGGCTTGCCCTTTTGACCCGTGCGGGCGGCGAATTCATCGGTCTGGTGCAGGTGGTGAGGGATCGGACCGAGGTTATCGAAGAACTTACAAAAGAAGTTCCATCCGCCTTCCCGCTGCATAACTTCCGGACTTAGAAACAGATCGCCCGTGATCTCGATACCTTCCTTCAGGAGGACCTTCCTGCCCTGGAACTCGATATAACTCAGACCTTCGTCCTGGGCGGTAAATGGTCCGTTGGCAGCCTTGGTGGTGGAAGAGAACCAGCGTTCGTCGATACCTCCCCGGTGGCCGCCGAGAATATACAGATCGCGCGGGTCCAGTTTGAGGCGGCCGCCGGGCATGAGAAAAGAGCGGGGCACCCAGCAGGGCGCGAGGCGCACCACGCCATCTCCGGCAGCGAGCGCCTCGCGAATCAGGCTGAGGTTGGAAGATGGATGGTTGTTAGAAGCAGAATGAAGACCGGTGGATTTTTCTACCTGCGGGGTCATTGGTCGTGTCCCACTCCTCTCTAGGGCTCGCGCGGCTTCGCAAGCGGAGTCGAATGAGCTTTTGTAGGCTACCGCCGTGTTACCGATTGTGTCAAGAGTTTTAACGATTGGCTGAATTTTACCGCTTGACTTCGGAAGACGCCGGATATATTCTGGACACACTCTGGGCTATTGATACGTTTCAAGAAGGGGACTAATGAACGCGACCGTGACGTCGCCAATTCACCACGCATCGCGCCGGCACGCGGAACGCTGCCGTCCGGGGATTCGCCGTCAACTGTTTTACTCTCGCCATTTCTATCCGGCCCAATCCAACACCTATCCGGTCTTATCGGGCACTCAGGGGAAAGTCTTTGGAGGGAAACCATGAAAAAGCTTTGGGTGATTTTTACCGTCTTTTGCGTTTTGGCCGCGCTGCCAACCGTCAGCGGCCAAAGCATAACGGGGCAAATCAGTGGCACCGTCGTCGATTCCGCGGGAGGGGTGATCCCGGGCGCGTCGGTGCAGTTGACGCATGAACTTTCGCAGCAGTCGAACTCGTTTACCACCGATTCGAACGGATCCTTCACCTTCGTGGATCTGGTGCCGGGGTCGTACAGCATCCGCGTCACCAAGCCCGGATTCAAGGTGTTCGTGCAGGCCGGAGTCACGGTGGCCGCGCAGGAACGCGTGGCGTTGCGCCAGATCCGGCTGGAAGTAGGCGAGGTCACCAGCACCGTCACGGTGCAGGCCGAAGCGGTACACGTGGCCAGCGACAGCTCCGACCGGTCCATCGACATCGGCCTGCGGCAGATTGAAGACACTCCGACGCGCGGACGCAATCCGCTTTCGCTGATCATGACGCTTCCCGGCGTGCAGACGCTGCAGAGCCTGGACTACCGCGGCTGGTCCGGCGGCGGCATCCCCGGCGTCAACGGCGGGCAGACCGGGCAGATCATCCTGAACCTGGACGGCGTCGCCAGCCAGGATTCCGGCAACCTGAATCCCGGTTACATTTCGCCCAGCGTGGACACAATCAGCGAAGTCAAACTGCTGGTATCCAACTACACGGCCGAGTACGGCGGACGCACCGGCGGCCAGTTGACCTTCACCACCAAGAACGGCACTCCGCAGTTTCACGGCACCGCCTACTACTACTTCCGCCACGAGATGTTCAACGCCAACGAGTGGTTCAACAACAAAACCAACGTGCAGAAGCCGAAGTATCGCTATCAGAATCCCGGCGGCACCATCGGCGGCCCGCTGATCATTCCGGGCACCCGCTTCAACAAGAGCCGCCAGAAGCTGTTCTTCTTCTTCTCCTACGACTAGCTGTACAACGCCAACACCATCAACAACACGTACACCATGCCGTCGGCGCTGGAGCGTCAGGGCGACTTTTCACAGACCGTCACCACCGCAGGGCGTGCTGATTCCCATTACCGACCCCACAACCGGCGCACCCTTTCCGGGTAACAAGATTCCCACCAACCGGATCAGCGCCGCCGGCCTGGCGATGATGAACCTGTTCCCGCTACCTAGTCCCCTCGGGCTGGCGCTGGACCCGACCGGCAACCGGCAATACAACTTCCGCGCCATTCTCCCCCAGCAAAGGCCGCTGGACGACAAAGTGCTGCGCGTCGACTACAACGTTTCCTCGAAGATCCAGACCTTCGTGAAACTGCTGCAGGACTACCAGGCGGTCGAACGGCTACGGCGGAACGGTGGGCCCGGTGGGCGGAGCCTGGGGACAGTTCCCGGCCAGCTATCACGTGCAGGCAGCGGGCGCCGTAGCTACCATGGTCTACACCGTCTCGCCGAATCTGATCAACGAATTCTCCTGGGGCATCAATCGCGGCAAGCAGGGCGTAGATCCCCTGGACAGCACCTCGGCGGATACGGCCACAGGCGGCGTGAAGACCTATGCGCAAAACCTGCTGCCGCTCAAAGATGCCAGCGGCAACGCCCTTGCGCTGCCGAACATTTTTCAGGGAGCAACGTGTTGAACCTTCTGCCGCAGGTGAACTTCGGCTTCCCCTCGGGCTTCAGCGCGCAGTCGGCCGGCCAGAGCATTAACCAGGGGCCCACCTTCGGTCACGATCCCCGCTGGCCGTTCACCGGCACCGATCAGCTTCAATCCATCAGCGACAAAGCCACCTGGGTGAAGGGCTCGCACACCGTGAAGGCCGGCGTGTATATCGAGCGCATGGCGCGCAACGTGAGCGTCTACTCGGTGTACAACACCGCCGGCACTTACTATTTCGGCTCGGACCGCGCGGCTTCGCTCGACGCCGGATACCCCTACGCCAACGCGCTTCTGGGCAGCATTTTCGCGTACGGCGAC
Organism: uncultured Solibacteraceae bacterium; assembly: GCA_963748795.1. Classification (GTDB taxonomy): domain Bacteria; phylum Acidobacteriota; class Terriglobia; order Bryobacterales; family Bryobacteraceae; genus Sulfopaludibacter. The sequence continues at coordinate 38,938 of CAVVLD010000015.1, read as the reverse complement.
GACAACAAGAAGCAGGTCAACCACGCACGCTATACCCAGGTGGAGTGGTTCCTGCAGGACACCTGGAAGGTAAGCCGCCGGATCACCCTTGACATTGGTATGCGATTTACCCACGTGGGCGACCTCTACTCGCAAGGCGCTACGCTGGGACTCTTCAGCGCGCAGGACTTCAACGCCAGCCAGGCGGGACAACTGCTGTTTCCGGCCTGCTCCATCCAGACCAGCGGAACCTGTCCCACGGCGGACAAGATCGCGATCAACCCGGTGACCGATGCAACATTCCCGTACGTGCGGCAGGGGACTTTCGACACCGCCTCCTACTCCGCCAGTGCCGGACCCTTCTCCGGGATCAAGCAGTACAACAGCCATTTCTTCAAGGACCCGCCGATCCCTCTGGGTCCGCGCATCGGCTTTGCCTGGGACATTTTCGGAGACGGCAAGACGGCCCTTCGCGGCGGATTTGGAATTATCGTGGGCCGCAACTGGACCGTGGATTACATCGGCGCGCCAGAGTGCCGGCCAGGGTCCGATGATGGCGCCGCCCAACTTCCAGGCGCCGACCATTCTCTACACGAATTTCGCCAACCTGGCGTCGGCGCAGACCTACTTCACGCCGCAGAACCTGATCGGCGGATCGCAGGATGAAATTCCACAATCCACTTACAACTGGAGCCTCGGCATTCAGCGCGACTTGACGCACGGGCTGATTCTGGACGTGTCCTACGTGGGCAACGCGCTGCGCCACGGATACGGCCAGGCTATCGACGTCAACGCCGTGCGCGCCTTACACCACCTGGACTCCCACCGGGGGCGCCGTCGCCAGCGTTCCAGCGATCCCACCAGCAGCGGATTCTACTCGACGAACCTGATCCGCGAGATGGTGGGTTACGCCGGATTGGGCCAGATCCCCATCTGGACCTACATCGGCACCAATAACTACAATTCCCTTCAGGTGCAGGTGAACCGGCGCATGGGCCGCTTCCAGTGGAACGCCAACTACACCTACTCCCGAACGATCACTTACTCCTTCAACCAGTGGGTCAATACGCAACTGGGCAAGAACGTCACCAACCGCCCGCACGCCGTCAATTTCAACCTCGGCTACGACATTCCCGACGGCAGCCGCCTCTGGAAAAATGCCGTTACCACCGCGGCACTGGACGGCTGGCACATCAACGGCAACGGCGCCATCTACGACGGCACCCCGTTTACCGTAGGCTGCTCCGCCCAGAGCGCGCCTCCCGGCTACTGGACCGGCACGCCCACCGGCGGCGTCCCGTTCCGCTGCCAGATGGGCAACAACATCTTCCTCCCGGCGGGACAGTACCCGTCCAAGACGGAAGATCCGCGGTTGCAGTGGGCTCTGAATTCCGCCAACTTCACGCTGCCGGCCGCCAATTCTCTGGGTATCGGCAACACGCCGCCGTCCCTGTTCTACGGGCCGGGCGTCTTCAACCTGGATTTCTCGCTGGCCAAGGAAACCAGAATCAAAGAACGCTACACCCTGGAACTCAGAATCGAGACGTTCAACACGCTCAACCATTTCAATCCGAACAACCCGAACACGTCGCTGAACTACAACTTCACGACCGGGGCGCAGACTAATGCCAATTTCGGGGTAATCACCGGCGCGCAGGTTCAGGCTCGCCACTCAGCGCTATCATTGCGGCTGAGGTTTTAAGAAATGCGAAGCGGGTGGGACCGGCCGGGACTCCGGGCCCACCCAAGTAGTTTTATCCTAGGGATACGAGGTCAGGGATGCGACGATTACGGGTTCTGTTAGGAATTTTGTCAGGCTGTGCGCTGCTGTTCGGAGCCGACTGGCTCACCGACGGCGGCAATCCTCAGCGAACAGCGTGGCAGAAGGACGAGAAGATCTTCACCCTCGACAATGTCAAGAACATGAAGCTGCTGTGGAAGCTTCAGCTGGACAACGAACCGAGGCAGATGCACTCGCTGTTCCCGCCCCTGATCATCGAACACGCGAACACGCCCAGCGGCGTCAAGCAAATCGCCATCGATGCCGGCGTCTCGGACAATATCTACGCCATCGACGTGGAGACGGGGCAGTTGCTGTGGAAGAAGCATTTTGTCAGCACCTGGACGCCGCCGGCAAACGGCGGCAGGGGCGGCGGGATCCTCTGCCCCGGTGGAATCACGGCCACGCCGGTGATCGCACCCACCAGCACGCCCGGCAAATATACGATCTATGCGGCTTCCTGGGACGGTATGCTGCACCAGTTGAACGCGGCCGATGGCGAAGATGTGGCGCCGCCTTCGAAGTTCATGCCGCCGAACGGAAAGCCGTATGCCCTGAACCTGTGGCACAACGTGATCTACACGCACACGGCGCAAGGATGCGGCGGCAATCCGAACATGGTTTATACGTACGACCTGGCCACCAACAAGGTCGGCACCTGGGGGCCGGCCGGCGGCGGCATGTGGGGACGCACCGGACCCGCCATCAGCCCCGATGGGACGATGTACACGGGAACCGGCGACGGACGGTGGGATCCGGAAAACGGCATCTTCGGCAACGGCATCATCGGGGTGAAGCAGAATCCGCGATACCAAAGCGCTCGAACTGGTGGACTACTACGGCCCGTCGAACGCCGAGTGGCTGGTGAAGCGCGACCTGGACATGCAGGTCACGCCGGTGATCTTCAACTACAAGGGCCGCGAACTGATGGTGGACGCGGGCAAGGAATGCCGCATGTACCTGATGGACACCAAGAGCATCGGCGGCGACGATCATCGCACGCCGCTGTACCGCAGCCCGCTGCTCTGCAATGAAGACGTGAACTTCGCGTCGGCCGGCATCTGGGGCTCGCTGGCGAGTTGGGAAGATGCCAAGGGCACGCGCTGGGTGCTCACGCCGTATCTGGGGACCGAAGCATTCCAAGTTCAAGGCGCCCATCGAACACGGGGTGGTGAAGGATGGCGCGATCGTCGCATTCAAAGTGGAAGAGAGGAACGGCAAGCCTGCAACTGGTGCCGGCCTGGATTTCGCGCGACATGAATCGCGCCGAGCCTCCGGTGATCGCCAATGGCGTCATCTTCGCTTACGGCAACGGCGAGAGATACCGCCCAGGCGTACGCCGATGTGGGTTTGGACGATGTTGCCAATCGCCGCATTCCAGGTTCCACGCATGCCGTGCTGTACGCGCTGGACGCGGAAACCGGCAAGGAACTGTGGTCGAGCGGCGACCAGATCACGTCGTGGAACCACTGGAGCGGACTCTCCATCGCCAACGGCCGGGTGTACATCGGCACGTTCGACAGCAACCTGTATTGCTTCGGGATTAAGAAATAGCGCTTCCATGAGACCCCTGGTTAGTGGAGCGGTGGCGCTGCTTCTTCTGTATAGTCCTTGCCGGGCGCAGAGCCAAGATCAGGCACAAACCATACAAGCGCTGGAGAAGCGGCTGGATTTCGCGCGCCATCTGCTGGTCGATTGGGCCGGCCTGGATCGTTATGGGAGCGAGGATACGGAACTGAAGCCGCCCGCGCCGGGGCAGGTTCGCGTGGTGTTCCTGGGCGATCAGATCACAGAGGGGTGGGGCGAGGGCGAAGAGAAATTCTTCCCGGGCAAAGCGTATGTGAACCGCGGCATCGCCAATCAGACCACACCGCAAATGCTGGTACGGTTCCGCCAGGATGTAATTGAGCTGCATCCGAAAGTGGTGGTGATCCAGGGAGGCACGAACGATCTGGCGGCCGTGATAGGACCGATGACCGAAGGCACGATGGCGGAAAACTTCATGTCGATGGTCGAACTGGCGAAGGTCCACGGTATCCGCGTGGTACTGGCCTCGGTGACGCCTGTCTGCGATGCGTACAAGAAGCAGACTGGGTTGCGCCCGCAGGGAAAAATTATCGGGCTGAACGGGTGGATCCGCACCTATGCGGCGCAGAGTGGATCGGTCTATCTGAATTATTATTCCGCCCTGGCGAATGGGCGCGACTTCAAAAAGGATTTGACCAGCGACGGCCTGGTGCCCAACGATGCCGGTTACCGCGTGATGGCGCCGCTGGCGGAGAAGGCCATCGCCGAGGCGTTAGCCAAACCATGAGCGCGAAAGGAACAGCGTGATGCGAAGAATGTCGGCGTGTCTCACACTTTTGGGAGGATTCGTCTTCCTGGGAGCCAGTCCGGTTTATGCCCAGGGAGGGCGCGGCGCCGGCGGCGATTGGATGACTAGCGGCGGCGATGCCCAACGCTCCGGATGGACGAAGTCCGACCCGAAGATTTCGCCGGCCAACATGCAAAAGCCGGGCTTCGCCCTGGACTGGAAGATCAAGCTGGCGAATGAGCCCACCACGCCGGTCACGCTGGATCGCTATATCGGCTATCGCGGATTCCGCGCGCTCACCTTCATGGGTTCCAGTGCCGGCAGCATCGTGGCCGTGGATACAGACCTGGGACGGGTGGAATGGCAGAAGGCGCTCTCCGGGAGCGCTCCGCACCCGCCAGTGGGAACTGCTCCGGCGGCATGACGGCCAATGTCACGCGGCCCACGCTCTTCGGAATGTCGAGCGCGCCCTCGGGGCGCTTCGGCGGCGGTCCGGGCCGCGGCAACGCCGCAAAGAGTGAAGTGGGAGCGCCCGGCGAGGGCGCCCCGATGATCGCGGAACTGGCCGCCCGCGCCGCCATGGCGGGACGAGGGCCGGGACGGGGACGGCGGGGGCGGGACGCGGGCGCGGCGCCTTTAATCCCAATGACATTTTCAGCCCGCGCATCTCCCTGGTGAACGCTCTATCCAGCGACGGAATGCTGCACCTGATGTTCGTGGCCAGCGGCAAGGAACCCGAACCGGCCATCCCGTTTCTGCCGGCCAACGCCAATGCGCGCGGATTGATCGTGCTCGATAAGGTGGCGTATGCCACTACGTCTGCGGGCTGCGGCGGCGTGGCCAACGGCGTATGGGCGCTGGACCTGGAATCCAAGGAAGTCGCCAGTTGGAAGGCCAGCGGCGACGTCGCGGGAACCGAGGGGCCGGCGTTCGACGGCGATGGGACGTTGTACGTGGCTACCACCGCGGGCGATGTGACCGCGCTCGAACCCAAGACCCTGAAAGTGAAAGCTTCCTACCATTCCGGCGGCGCCGGGTTTGCTTCGTCGCCGGTGATTTTCGAATATAAGGGTAAGACGCTGATTGCGGTGGCGGCGAAAGATGGCAGCCTGCAGGTGCTGGATACGGCCGCGCTGGACGGCGCGCCGGTGGCGAAATCGCAGCCATCGAGCGACCTGAACCCGGGCGCGCTGACCAGTTGGCAGGATCCCAGCGGCACGCGTTGGATTCTGGCCGCTTCCAAAGGCGCGATTGTGAGCTGGAAACTGGCGGACCAGGGAGGCGCTCCGGCATTGCAGCCGGGCTGGGTCTCGCGCGATATCTTCGCGCCGCAGACGCCCCTGGTGATCAATGGCGTGGTGTTCGCGGTCTCGGCCGGGGACCGCTCCCGGCCCGCGGTGCTTTATGCGCTGGATGGCGAAGGGGGGAAAGAATTCTGGAACAGCGGCAAAACCATCACGTCGTATGTGCATGGCGGCGGCTTCTCCGCCAGCGGAAGCCAGGTATATTTAGGAACGAACGATGGAACGATTTATGCGTTTGGTTTCCCGATTGAGCATTAAGATTCTGTCGGTGTGCGCTCTGTTTGGCGCCTCCGCCTTCGCGCAACTTCCCGACGGGCCGGGCAAGGCCGAGACCGAGCGGATTTGCAGCCAGTGCCATGAGCTGGCGCGGTCCATTTCCCTGCGGCAGGATCACGCCGGATGGCAGGCGACCATGGACAAGATGGTCACGCTGGGCGCCAAGGGCACGGATCAGGAATTTCAGACCGTGGTCAATTACCTGTCCACGCACTATCCCGCGGACGAGGTGCCGCGCATCAACGTGAATAAAGCGCGCGCCATCGACCTGGAGGCCGGCCTGACGCTGCGGCGGTCGCAGGCGGCAGCCATCATCGAGTACCGCACCAAGAACGGGCCGTTCAAATCCATTGAAGACCTGGAGAAAGTGCCTGGCGTCGATGTGGCCCGGATCGAGGCGAAAAAGGACCGGCTGACGTTCCAATAGGCAATGAGTTATCGCGGCCGGCAGTCGGCGTCCATCGAAAACGAGCAGGTGCGCGTGACCGTGCTGCGCGAGGGCGGGCACATCGCCGAGGTCCTGCACAAGGCCACCGGCGTTAACCCGCTGTGGACTCCGCCCTGGCCTTCGATGGAACCGTCCGCGTTCCACGATTCCGGAGCGGCGGTGGATGCGCGCCTGCTGGCGGGAATCATGGGGCACAACGTGTGCCTGGATATTTTCGGCGGCCCCTCGGAGGAGGAGGCTGCCGCCGGCTTCGGGGTGCACGGCGAGGGGCCCGTGGCGACCTACGAAATCGAGACGGCCGGAGCGCGCCTGGCCATGAAGGCGACTTTGCCTCTGGCGCAAATTCTGTTCGAGCGCACCATCGAACTGCACGAGAGTACGCTGGAGATCCGCGAAACGGTCGCGAGCCTGGCGGCGTTCGACCGGCCCATCGGCTGGACTCAACATGTGACGCTCGGGCCGCCGTTCCTGGAGCGCGGTGTCACCGAATTCAAGCTCCCGGCCACGCGCGCGAAGACGTTCGAGACGGCGTTTGGCGCCGACGATTATCTGGAGCCGGACGCGGAGTTCGCACCGGCGGCGCACGTCTTCACGAACGCAGCGAAGTCCAGCGCATTTACCACGCACCTCATGGATCCCGCGAGCGAGCAGGCATACTTCACGTCCCGGCATCCCGCGCTGGGATTGGAATTCGGCTACAGGTGGCGGCGCGCCGATTTTCCATGGCTCGGCATCTGGGAGGAGAACCACAGCCGCCTGGCTGCGCCGTGGAACGGCCAGACACTGGCGCGCGGCATGGAGTTCGGCGTATCGCCGTTTCCGGAAACGCGCCGGCAGATGGTGGATCGCGGGACGCTGTTCGGAGTGCCCACGTATCGATGGCTTCCGGCCGGCGGGCGGTTGGAAGCGCGATACTCGGCGTTCGTCAGAGCGTTTTGAGGCGGATGTTCTTCACCTCAATTTTCATGGGTGGGCCTTTGTCCACCTGAATGCCGATCAGACCGTCCATTTTGCGGCCGGCGGGGTCGTCGTCGATCAACATGCTCATCACGCGGCCATTGAGTATCTGGATCAGCGTATTCCCGCGCGCGATCAAGTGGACGTCGTTCCAGCCATCGGCATGAATCAGTTTTTTCAGCTCTTCGTCACTGCCGAGTGACCCCACCACGGCGGGTTTGCCGCTGCTGCCGATATAGGTGAACTGGCCGCGTCTCGCCAGGAAGCCGCGCGCCCGCTCCTCGTAAATCTGGCCGGTGTATTGCTGTTCGCCATCCATATCGAACTGGTAGCCCTTCATGGCCCACTTGATGTCGGGCAGTTCGATGCTGCGATACTGGATGCCGCTGTTGAAGCCGGTCAACCGGTATTGGAGGCGCAATTCGAAATCGGCCGGGCTGCCGCCGCGCCAGATGAGGAAGGTATTCTGCTCGGGCTGTTTGCTGGTGGTAGTCTCTCCGACGAGCGCACCGCCTTCCGCGCGCCAGAACTGGGGATCGCCATCCCAGCCGCTCATGGATTTGCCGTCGAAGATGGCTTTGAATCCGGACTCCCGGATCGGAGGAATGTTTTGGGCCAATACCACCAGCGCGGAACAGAAGCCGAGGGTGAGCGCTCTACGCGTTGGCATCTTTCCCCCTCTCCGCGCGAACGGCGACCCAACGCCGGTCCGCGGCGGAGGCCAGCACCGCGTCCGTCACATAGTCTGTCAGCAGGGCATCGGCGAAGGTGGGCGCGGCGGCGGTGCCTTCGCCGAGCGCCTTGAGGAAATCTGCCGCCTGGTGAATGAAGGTGTGCTCGTAGCCGATCTGCAAGCCGGGCACCCACCAGTTCTTCATATACGGATGGTCGCTATCGGTGATGTGGATGCTGCGCCAGCCGCGCGTCACGCCTTCGTCGCGGTGGTCGAAATACTGGAGCCGGTGCAGGTCGTGCAAGTCCCAGAAGATGGAGGCGTGCTCGCCGTTGATTTCGAACGTGTACAGGGCCTTGTGGCCGCGGGCGTACCGCGTGGCTTCAAACGTGGCCAGAGAGCCGTTGCGGAAGCGCGCCAGGAACGCGCTGGCATCATCGATCCCCACCGGTTCCACTTTGCCGGTGAGATTGTGTTTACGGCTTTTGATGAAGGTCTCGGTCATGGCCGAAACCTCCGCGATGCCGCCGTTCAGCCAGAGCGCGGTATCGATGCAGTGCGCCAGCAGGTCGCCCGTGACGCCGCTTCCGGCGACGTTGACATCCAGCCGCCAGAGCCCTTCCCCGCCCTGCGGCAGATCGCTGGAGATGGTCCAGTCCTGAAGGAATTTGGCGCGGTAGTGAAAGATTTTGCCAAGCCGGCCCTCGTCGATCCACTGCTTCGCCAGGGTGACGGCGGGAACACGGCGGTAGTTGTACCAGACCATGTTCGGCACCTTGGCCGCTTCCACGGCGCGGACCATGGTCTCCGATTCGGCGGCGTTGCGTCCCAGCGGCTTCTCGCACATGACCATCTTGCCCGCCTGTACCGCGGCAATGGCGATTTCGGCGTGCGTATCGTTGGGGCTGGCGATATCGACCAGGTCGATCTCGGGAGACTCCACCACCGCGCGCCAATCGGTCTCCACGGTTTCATAGCCCCATCGCGCGGCAAACTCACCGGCACGGTCACGATTCCGCGCGCATACCGTCTTCAGCACCGGCCGGTAGGGGACATCGAAAAAGTGATTCACCTGGGAGAAGGCGTTGGAGTGGGTCCGCCCCATGAAGCCGTAGCCGATCATCCCCACATTGAGTTTCTGCATGTCAGTTCCACCCGTGGGCGCAGCGAACGGCCATCATCACGCGCAGGACGTCCTGCCAGGTCTTGGGATCGAGCATCACCGAATTCGGGAACATGCAGCCGTCCCAGCAGACGTGCTGAAATGCGCGCGTGGGCTGCCCGTCGGCGCCGCGCATCCACGCGCCCGCATCGCGGATGATATCGAGCTTTCCGTTGGGGTCGCAAGGCTGGCAGTGCCGGCCGGTCTTATCGTGCGAGCCCGCGCCTTTTACCGTGCCGTCATTCTGGGCCACGTGAAAATCCAGGGTCCAGGGCCGCAGCGCCGCTGCCATTTGGGCGTAGGCCTGGGCCAACGTTTCGGATTGCGACCAGTCGAAATCATCCGGCAGCAGGCGGTCTTCGGGCGCGTTGTAGCCCATGGTGAACAGCATGGTGTGGGCCATATCGGCCTGGAAACCCAGGGTCTGCGGGCGGCCCACCATCTCCAGCAACTCCACATTGCGGCGCCAGCTATGCATTCCGGCCCAGCAGATTTCGCCCTCGGCGGCGAGCCGTTCTCCGAAATCCTCGGCGATGGCGCAGGCTTCGCTGAAGGTCTGCGCGATGCGCCTGGAGTTCCCGGCGGGGTCCTTTGCCCATTCGGCGGGACTGGCCGCCGAATCGATGCGGATGATTCCGTATTGGCGAACGCCCAGCTCGCGCAGCTTCTTCCCGATGCGGCAGGCCTTGCGGACTTGTGTCAGGAACCGGCCGCGTTCCGTTTCATCTCCCATGGCGGAGCCGCCGCCGGTGGGCGGCCACACGGGCGCGACCAGCGATCCGGCGCGGAGGCCCTTGCCGGTAATCTTGTCGGCCAGGCGCGCGAGGTCGTCATCGGACGAATCGATATCGGTGTGGGGCAACGAGAGGAACAGGTCAACGCCGTCGAAACGGACGCCATCCACTTCGGCGGCAGCCGTGAGGTTGAGCATGGTGTCCAAGTCAATAGGCGGCTCCGAATCTGGTCCTTTCCCGACAAGACCGGGCCACATGGCGTTGTGAAGGGCTGGATAGGCGTTGGTGGTTGACTCCATGGTCATATCAATTCCTTGAGTTTTGAAACGTCTCAGAGTATATCGAAATCCTCGCGCGTCCGGAAGTACGGAATCAGGCCTCCTGCGGAAACGATCGCAAGCATGATGGCCGGCAGGGGTTCCGTGGGGAGAGACTCGCCGGTGGTCTGGTTATAGACGACACCGTCCTCGATCCGCACGCGGTGGCCTTCGGCGATTCTGGAGGTATCGCAGACCACCGGCAGGAGGCCGTTGTTGACCGCGTTGCGATAGTAGGTGCGGGAAAAGCTGCGGGCGAGGACGGCGCAGATACCGGCGCCGATGACAGCGGTCACCGCGACCTCCATGGCGGAGCCGCAGCCGAAGTTGGAGCCCGCGACGATCAGGTCGCCTGGCGCCACTGTGGCGGCGAACGCAGGATCGATCTCTTCAAACAGGTAGTGGCGCAGGTACTGCGGGTCGAGGCTCTCGCGCTTGCGCCGCGAGGTGATGATGTAGTCGGTGTTGATATCGTCGCCGAAGACGCGGGCGCGTCCTTCGATCGGGGTCACGGCGCCACCTCGCGCGGGTCGGCGATGCGTCCACGAACGGCGGCGGCCGCGCATGCGGCGGGGGACGCAAGGTAGATGGCCGCGGTGCTATTGCCCATGCGGCCTTTGAAATTCCGGTTGGCAGTGGAGATGACGCTCACGCCGTCCCCGGGGATGACGCCGCAGGTGCCGCAACAGGAACCGCACCCGGGCGTCCCGATCACTGCGCCCATGGCGATGAATTCGGCCAGCGAGCCATCGCGCGCCAGCGTTTCCAGTTCGGTCCGCGATGCAGGAGTCACCACGAGTTGAACGCCCGGCGCGGGTCCGCCGCCTGCCCGGAGCACAGCCAGCGCCTGGTGAAAATCGCGGACCCGTCCGCCGGTGCAGGTGCCCAGGTACACCATGTGGACCGGGGTTCCCGCCGCGTCTTCCACAGGCGTGACGCAATCCACGCGGTGAGGCAGGGCCACCAGGGGAACCAGGCGATCGAGGTCGATGTGTACGCGCCGGGCATACCGCGCGTCTGAATCGGAAGCGACCGGCGAGTAGGAATTACACGTGCGGCCGCGCAGATACCCGGCCGTTCGCGCGTCGAACGGAAAGACTCCGTTCTTGGCGCCCATCTCCACGCTGAGATTACTCAGTACGAGGCGATCTTCCAGTTCCAGCGAATCCAGTCCGTCGCCCGTGAATTCGAGCGCCTGATACGCGGCGCCATCCGCGCCGAGCTCGCGTGCCAGCGCCAGGGCAATATCTTTGGGGTATACGCCGGGCGGCAATGCGCCGGTCAACTCCACACGGATCGATTCCGGAACGCGCAGCCAGACGCGGCCGCATTTCATGATGGCCGCAAGGTCCGAAGAGCCGATGCCGGTGGCGAAGCAGTTCAGCGCGCCATACGTGACCGCGTGGCTGTCCGCGCCCACCACCAGGGCTCCCGGCCAGGCGCGGCCGGATTCCACCATCAACTGATGGCCGATGCCTTCCCCGGCTTCCCAGAGGGCGATACCCTGATCGCGCGCAAAGTCGCGCATGCGCTGGTGCAGCAGAGCGGTAGCGCGCGTGGGCGGCGGGGCGTAATGATCCAGCGCGAAAGCCAGGCGGGAAGGATGGGATACGCGCGTGCCGCCCATCGACTGGAAATAGTCCAAGGCCATGGGGACAGAGCCATCCGTGCCCATGGAGGAATCTACAGTGCAAACCACTACATCGCCGGCTGTGGCATTGCGGCCGGATTTGCCGGATAGAATTTTCTCAGTGATGGTTTTGCCGGCCACTGGCTACAGCATAGCAGCGGCCTGTACGCGCGGAGCAGCACAGAGCGTGGCGCAGTCCAGAATCTCACGAAGTTGAGTGAGGCGCGATTCAAGACGGCGCCGTTCGGCGGAACTGATGCCATGCAGAAGGGGCAGGAGTCTGGCTACCTCGGTATATAATTTTTCCGCCCGGGCAGCAAATTCATCGGTACTGGACCAACGCTCCCGCGCCTCTTCATCGAGGAGCAGTTTAGCGAAAGACAGGCCGCGCTCCAGTTTCGTGGAGATTAACGCGTGGAGTTGCTGGTCGGTTCTGGCGCGAAATTCCGCAAGCTTGGCAACTTCTGCTCGTGTCGTCATAATCTGATCGTCCTGGGTTCTAATACTTAGACGTTTCACGAGGCCAAATCGACCACAAAAGTTCGTAGAATTTCATGTCAAGAAGTGTAAGGAAAACAAGCGCAAGAGAAAAAGGGACATGGCCGGGAAGCGGCCGCTGTCCCTTTTCGCGGCCGGTTCACTGCACCTGGATCGTGTCCACCTTAATTATGTCGCCCTCGGCGGTGCCGCTGATTTTGGCCGAAACCGCAGTCGCTGTTGGGGGAGCATTGGGAGCGGAGCGGTCGGCACGATTCTTCAAGGCCTCCATGGCTTTGGTATTGCCCTCATCGTCGAGCTTGTAAGCTTTTCCGCTCACCACGACCAGGAACGCGGTGGTGCTGCTGTTGGGAATGCAGGCTTGCATGCTCTTCTGTTGGCTCATACATGTAGCGTCAAATAACTGGCCGCTCCAGGTCTCTGCCAGTCCGAAGAGCTGCGAATAACGCTACAGAAGCTGCGATTGTGAGAAGTCTACGCATTTTGGTTCCCTTTTCCGAATTCAAAATTCGTTGAATTGGCGCATGCCGCATCAGTGAGCAAATGGGGTACCAAATGGGACTGGGACCGGCGTCCTACTTGTAAACACAGCGTCCGGCGCGATAGACGGCGCGCGCAGTTTCGCGGCCGAAGAAATACGCGATCTCCCGATAGTCGCTGCAATCGTGAATGGCGAAGTCGGCGGCTTTCCCGGCTTCCAGAGAACCGATTTCGGCGCTGAGTCCCAGGCTGCAGGCGGCGTTGAAGGTGGCGGCGACAATCGCTTCGGCGGGCGTCATTTTCATCTGCGTGGATGCCAGCGAGAGGACCATGGGCATCGACGCGGTCGGGGAAGAACCGGGATTGAAATCCGTGGCCAGCACCACCGCCAGGCCGAGATCGATCATGCGGCGCGCGGCCGGATAGCGAGTCGAACCGAGATTGTAGACCGATGCCGGCAGAAGCACGGGCTGCACGCCGGCGGCTTTGAGGGCCTCCAGCCCCGCGGTGTGGTCGCTTCCAGGTGGTCCGCGGTGGCTGCCCGAAATTCGGCAGCGAGGCGCGCGCCTTCATCGGGCGTGAATTGGTCGGCGTGAATGCGCAGTCCGAATCCCAGTTGCGCGGCGGCGCGAAGCACGATGCGCGCTTTCTCCGCCGGAAAAACGAACGGCTCGACGAAGATATCGCAATAGCGTGCCAGCTTTTCGGCAGCCACGCGCGGGAGCATTTCGTTGACTACGACTTCGACGTAATCGTCAATCCGGCCGCGGAACTCATCGGGGACTTCGTGCGCGCCAAGAAATGTGGGGACGCAGCGAAGCGGCCCTTCCTTATCCATCTGACGGATGACGCGTAAAATCTTTAGCTCGGCCTCCAAAGATAGTCCGTATCCGGATTTCGCTTCGATGGTGGTGGTGCCGCCGCGCAGGAACCACTCCTGGTATTTGCGCGCGGCTGCCAGCAGGTCGCTTTCGGCGGCTTCGCGGGTCTGGCGCACGGTGGAACGGATGCCGCCGCCTTGCGCGGCGATCTCCTGATAGGTCACGCCGGAGGCGCGGAGTTCGTACTCACCGGCGCGATTGCCGGCAAATACCGGATGGGTGTGCGCGTCGACGAACCCGGGGAGCACGATGCGGCCTCCGGCGTCCACCACTTCGCAATCGGCGGCGAGGAGCGGCTCGACGTGCGCGCGCGTTCCGACGGCCGCAAGCCGTCCGTCGCGCACCAGCAGAGCGCCGTCAGGAATCAGGCCGAGTTCCCGCAACTCCCCGCCGGTTCGCGGGCGCGGCGGGCCGGCCACGGTCACCAGTTGCGAGATGTTGAGTACCGCGAGATCAGGCATGCGCCGGACGCCCGAGAATGCCGGCCGCGAACTCGAGCAGGCAGGAGGCCGCGGACATGGCAGTGATATCGGCGACGTCGCGCGTGGGATCCAGTTCAGTCAAGGTCGAAGACGCGCACTTTGGGATGCAGACCGCAGAGGTGCGCGGCGCGCCGCATCTGGCCGGGGAAGAGACCGCCGGGCAGCGAATCGTTGGCGGCGGGCGCGTGGATGCGATCCAGCACATCCATATCGAGGCTCACGTAAATGCGATCGACATGCATGTGCAGATGGCCCAGCGCGGTGTGGACCGCCTTGGTGATGCCCAGATCCATCACCTGGTCGCTGGTGATGAAGTGGATGCCGGCGGAACGGGCGACCCGGGCATAGGCATCGGAATTGGCGAAGCGTTGCAGGCCGATCTTGTAGATGTGGTCGCCCTGCAGGCCGTCGCGCAGCAGGGCGCGGGTGAAATTGCGATTGTTCAGGCCGTCGTCCAGGTCACCGATATCGAAGTGGGCATCGAAGCTGACCAGGCCGCAACGGTCCATGGGAACGCCCAGGCCGTGGACGCCGGCCGCCGAGATGCTGCTATTGCCGCCCAGCAGGACGGCGGCGTTCATGTCTGCGAGCTGCTCGGCGACGGCGTCGCGGATGGGCTGAAACGCGTCCTGGGGAGAGAGCGCCGCGACGGGCAGATCGCCGGCATCGCGCACGCGCAGGTGGCGGAGATCGCGGGCGGCCGAGAGATCGTAGGTGCTGAAGTGGTGCAGCATGTTGCGGACCACCTGGGGCGCCAGGTCACACTGCGCCGGCGGCAGCGAACCCTTGGTGGCCGGAACGCCCAGCACGGCGAGCCCCCGGGTGGCGCGGGCCAGATAGTCGCCGGCCAGCCAGTCGCGCGCACAGGGCCAATGCGGATCGTAGTAAGGATCTTCCTGATGGCTCATTGGTCTCCCATAGGACGCTTCAAATGATGTTCGGCGGCGAACCGCACGGCTTCGGGGTATCCCGCGTCGGCATGGCGGATCACGCCGGTGCCGGGATCGGTGGTGAGCACGCGCTCGAGGCGGCGTTCGCTTTCGTCGGAGCCATCGGCCACCACCACCATGCCGGCATGTTGCGAATAGCCGATGCCCACGCCGCCGCCGTTGTGAATGGAGACCCACGAGGCGCCCGCGGCGGTATTGACCAGGGCGTTCAGCAGGGGCCAATCGGCAATGGCGTCGGAGCCGTCGCGCATGCCCTCGGTTTCGCGGTAGGGCGGATGCCACCGAGCCGGCGTCCAGGTGATCGCGGCCGATCACGATGGGGGCGGTAGATTTCGCCGGAGCGCACCAGGCGGTTCATGGCCAGGCCGAATTCGGCGCGCTCGCCGTACCCGAGCCAGCAGATGCGCGCCGGGCAGGCCCTGGAAGTGGATGCGCTGCTGCGCCAGCGAGATCCAGCGCGCCAGCGTTTCGTTGTGCGGGAAGAGTTCGAGGACGAGCCGGTCGGTGCGGTGGATGTCGGCGGGATCGCCGGACAAGCGCACCCAGCGGAACGGCCCGCGGCCTTCGCAGAAGAGCGGGCGGATGTATTCGGGCACGAAGCCGGGAATGCGATAGGCATCTTCGACGCCGGCCTTCTTCGCCTGTGTGCGGATGTTGTTGCCGTAATCGAAGGTGACGGCGCCGCGGCGCCTGCAGAGTCGAGCATGGCTTCCACGTGGCGGCCCATGGCGTCGAACGGAGCGTTCCACGTATTCGCCGGGATTGGCGGCGCGGAGCGGCGCGCGCCTGCTCCAGCGTCATGCCGTTGGGGACATACCCGTTGAGCGGATCGTGGGCGCTGGTCTGGTCCGTGAGGACATCGGGGGTGAAGCCGCGGCGTACCAGCTCGGGGATCACGTCGGCGCAGTTGCCCACCAGGGCCACCGAGATTGCGCGCCGGTGCGCTGCGCTTCGGCGAGCATGGCGAGGGCGTCGTCGAGCGTGGCGGCGAGGCGGTCGCAATAGCCGGTATCGAGGCGGCGCTGAATGCGGTGCGGGTCCACGTCGATGCCGAGGAAGCTGGCGCCGTTCATGGTCGCGGCGAGCGGCTGCGCGCCGCCCATGCCGCCCATTCCGCCGGAGACGACAATCTTGCCCGCCAGCGATCCGCCGAAGTGCTTCGCGCGCCAGCGCGGCGAAGGTCTCGTAGGTGCCCTGCACGATGCCCTGGCTGCCGATATAGATCCACGAGCCGGCGGTCATCTGCCCGTACATGGTGAGGCCCATGCGTTCCAGCCGGTTGAACTCGTCCCAGTTGGACCAGTGGCCCACCAGGTTGGAATTGGCGATGCAGCACGCGCGGCGCTTCGGGATGGGTGCGGAAGATGCCCACCGGGCGGCCCGGACTGCACCAGCAGCGTCTCGTCGTTTTCGAGCGATTCGCAGCGCGCGCACGATGGCGTGGAAGCTGACGGCCAGTCGCGCGCCGCGCGGCCGGTGCCGCCGTAGACGATCAAGCTCGTCCGGGTTCTCGGCGACCTCGGGGTCGAGATTGTTGTGCAGCATGCGCAGGGCGGCTTCCTGGTGCCAGCCCTTGCAGGTGATGGTGCGGCCTGCGCGGGGCCTGAATTGCAGTGGTGAGGCTCATAGGATGCTCCGTCGCAAATGATATCTCAATGCGCGCCGGCGGCTTGGAGGCGCGCTTCCACAGAGTGTTTGAAGTCTGCGTCGTGGATGGAATCCAGGTTGATGCGAACGTTCTCCAGGGCGCCTTCCTTCGCCGCCGTAGTGAGGGCCTTGGCCACGGCCAGGTCCGAACCGAAGCGCGCGGGAATCTCCAGCAGAAGGAGCCGGCAGTGCATGGCGCAGGCGCGTTCATAGACCTGTAAGGGGACCTCGGCGGCGCCGTGGAGCGATTCCTCGACGTAGGGTCCGCGTTCGTCTTTGGGGCGCTTGTAGGCGGCCATGACGCGTTGGAAGGCGGCGGCATCGCGGTCCACGGCTTCGGTGAAGAAGCGGCGATCGTCTTCGAAGGCGCGGCTCCTGCTTGGCCAGTACGGGTGACCATGGAGCCCAAGGCGGCGGCCATGGCAGCCGCGGCGGCCGCTGGCGCTGCCACCACCGGGCGTGGCGGTGGGCGCGGCCAGGGCGTCCAGAAATTCGGGCAGTCCGCCGCGCGCGGTCATGGCCTCGGCGATGCGATTCTCGAGCACCAGCTCCGGCCGGAAATTTTCGAAGCGCAGGAAGTACTCGGCCGACATTTCGATCGCCTTCTTCGGAATCAGCCCGACGATCTCGCTGCCCACCACCGGAACGCCGTAGCGCTCGGCTTCGCGGCGCACGGTCTCGAAGACCAGGTGCATGGGCGGTCTGTTCGAAATCGGTGAGATTGATGGAGACCTGCGCCAGGTTGCGCGAGCGCCAGCATCACCCCCATCGATCTTCACGTAGCGGAAGCCGCCGGAGGAGAAGCGAATGGTCTTGGCGATCGTCTTGGCGATGGCGACGTCGGGCGTGCCCAGATTGACGTTGTAGGCGATCAGGAATTTGCGCGCGCCGACGACGGTGGCGCCGGCGGTGGGATGGCAGCGCGTCGCCGCAATCGGGATGGCGAGTCGGGCACGACGCCGATTTCTTGCACCAGCGCCTCGAACTGGCCGCGGCGGATGTTCTCCAGGTTGACGCGGTCGGGCCGTTTGGCCGCGGCTTCGTAGAAATAGACCGGCACGTGCAAGCTTGTTCCAGATCTCATGCGCCGAGGCGCTCGGCCAGTTTGACGCACTCTTCGAGGGTGACGCCTTCGATGGGGATGAACGGGACCACGTCGGCGGCTCCGATGCGCGGATGGGCGCCCTGGTGCGTGGTGAGGTCGATCAGGGCGACGGCCTTTTCCACGCCGCGGAAAGCGGCATCGGCAACGGCGGCGGGCGGTCCGACGAAAGTCAGCACGCAGCGATTGTGATCCGCATCGGATTCGCGATCGAGCAGCACGACTTCGGGGACGGCGAGGATGGCCTGCACGATGGCGTCGATCCTGGCGGGGTCGCGCCCTTCGGAGAAATTCGGGACGCACTCTACAAGTTGTCTCGGCATAGCGTTCTTCAACGTATCATGGCGCGGCGGCCCCACCGGTAGATCATGATTCCGAGCATGTTGCTGATGACGACGACGGCGCAGATTTTGGTGGCGTAGGCATTGCGGCTGACGACGTCGACGATGGGGTAGACGGCAATGAAGAGCGAAACGAGGCTGGTGAGCAGGCCGGCGGCTGACGCGATTTTGAGCCACATTGGCAGGCGGCCCCGTAACACGCGATAGCCCACCAGCGGGATCAGAAACAGGGCGACGTAGGTGATGGCGTAATGGACATCCGAAGCCACCAGAAGGGTCTGGGCGGCTTCCTGCTCGTGCACGCCGGTCATACTCAGGAGGATGAGACTCATGACGAGCGCGGCCACAAACAGGATGGAGTTGCGGGGGGTGCGCCAGCGGGGGTGGAGCTGCGAGAACCAGCGCGGCACGAGGTTGTCCCAGCCGGCGGTCATGGGCAGGCGCGTGAGGCCGGTGAAGATGAGGCTGGAGCTGGCGATGGCGCGGGCGATCAGCAGGAAGATGGCGAAGGGGGCGGCGAATCCGGCGCGTCCGGTGAGTGCCCATGGCGGCGCGCATGGTCTGCGGGATGGGGCCAATGACGTTGATGGGCTGCCCGCCGATAAAGGCCAGGACGACGCTGGTGCCGAGAATGAACATCAGCGAGATGATGGGGGCGGAGATCATGACGGACTGGCCCACGGTGCGCGCGGCGCTGCGGCATTCGCCCGCCATGATGGCGACATATTCGAAGCCGCTCAAGGCGCCGACGGACATCTGGCCGAAGACGGCGAGGCTGAAGAGGTTGGCTTTGGGCCACTCCCAGGGGATGGCATCGAAATGATGCAGGGAACCGCGCCACAGCGCCCAGACGGGGAGCGCCAGCAGAACGGCGTAAGCCAGCAGGATCATGACGCTGCCGGTGTTGTGCAGCCATTTGCCGAGGTTGAGTCCGCGGATGGCGACCAGGGTGATGGCGGCCAGCACCACTCCGGTGATGGCGAAGGTGGCGGGCTTGCTGCCGGCCACCCAGGCGCCGGAGGGCCCGAGCATGTAAGAAACGTCGGTGGGGATCTGGAAAATGATGGCGCCCACGCACACTACGGCGTACACCCAGAGGTTCCAGGCGGTGAGGAAGCCGGCCATTTCGCCGAAGCCGGCTTTGGCCCATTGATAGAGGCCGCCTTCGAGCGGCATGAGGCGATTGAGATGGATGACGACGGCGGCCAGGGGCAGGTAGAACATGAGCATGGCCGCGAGCCAGAAGACCACGTGGGCGCGGCCCAGTTTGGCGGCGACGCCGACCCAGGAAGAGCCGACGACGCAGAGCACCTGGGCGAGCACCAGGTCGCCGAGTCCCATTTCCTGGCGTAGGTTTTTTTCCTGGGTGGGCGCGCTGGTCAAGGATCTATTGTACGGGGCGGAAGGCGGCGGTTCGGGCGTGGGGGTTGGGGGCCGGGGGCTAGTGGCGCTTCGCGCTTGGGGGCGGAAAGCGGGGTTGGGGGTGGGGGTTGGGGGTGGGGATTGGGCGCTTCGCGCTTGGGGGCCGGGGGCCTGGGGCCGGGGGCCGGGGATTTTGGCTCGCTTCGCTTGCATTTTGGGCTTTAGGCGGCCCTCCGGGTGGGTTTGCGGACGGATTCGAGGCGTTTGTGGTGGGCGGCGAGGCGGTGGATTTGAGGGAGTGAATAAACAAAGTTGGGGGGTAGGGCTTCGGGGGGAAAGTCGTATGTTTCGCCTAGGATAGCGGCTTCTTCTACGATTTGCTGGAGGGCGGCTTTGCGGTCCTGCTGGAGCTGGCGGACGAGGGCGATGTTCTTTTCGATGCGGCGCTGGATGCGGTTTTCGTAGAGGGTGAGGAGGTTGAGGTCCTTTTTCTGTTCGTTCCAGACGCGGCCCTGGGCGAGAGCGACATCGACCTGCTCATTGCCGGAGATGGCGTCGTCGGGATTGTTCAGGCCGCGGACGAGGACGGCGCTTTCGATGGCGGAGGCGCGCTTCATGCGCCAACAGTCGTCGGCGATCTGCTGGACGAGACCGGTTTCCAAGCCTCCCACGGGGGCCATGGACTGGTGAATGCCGCGGCAGTGGTCTTTGTAGGGCTGCTCATCGGACGGCGCGATGACGAGGACCTGGCCTGTCAGGCCATGGCGGTACGCATTAAAGGCGCGTTTGTCGCGCGGCTTGGGATCTGTAGAATTCTGTTCTGGAGACATAGTGTCCCCCCTTTCACTTCCATGAGTAACATGCGAGCTTCGGGGAATCTGTGTAAGTTGGTGATTGGATTGAGTAACTATGTAGTGACTGGCTTAGTGTATCAAGATCAATGCGTGGCCTGCGGAGCCGGTGTTCCATCGGACCATTTGCTGGCCCAGACCATGAAAATAGTTACCCGTTCCTCAGGGTCGTCTGCCGAGATAACTGGCGAGCCCGGCAGATCGGCTCCCCAGCTTTTCGCCACGTTACCTGCAACAAAAAACATCAGGTGGGGATGCCAGTTCCTGCCGCTGTCATTTAAGTACTGCTGCTTCGAGAGCATGTAGCACATCGCTCCAGGCTCCAGCGCGGGCAGTTCTTTCTTGTCCAATGCAGATGCGGTCGCCTGAAGGATCTCCGCCTTCGATCTTCCCGCCAGCACTAGTTTGGTTTTCATCAGGAAGATGGGTGCAAAGGTCCTTGCGGCCGCGGGATTGAAGCAAATAGGGGCGCGCACTTTGGGATTCCAGAAACCCGGCTCAGTGGTAGAGGCGCCCCATGACCGTTCCACGAGACAGAGAAAGCCATTGCTCCCCTTCACCGCGGTTGCGTATCCGTTTCGTCCCAGCACCATCACTTCAGCGGCGTCCGAAATGGATGCGGGCGCAGCAGTTCGAGCCAGCGCGACTTCGGAGTTCCTGTCGGGCGCCAAATAGCGATCGAGAGGAGCTATGGCAGCATAGGGAGCCTTCTCCGCCTGCGCCTGTGCCGGGCAGGTTGCGCCTGGGAAGATAACTGGCACGAGGAATACGACAGCAAGGAAACCGAGCGTCTTCTGCATTGGAATCTCCGATACGCGCACTTACCGGCGCCGCGAGACGGTCTTGTTGGGTCGATTAGATCACAGAAAGGCCGAAGGGTCAATGCTTGCGGTGTCGTCCAAACGCCCACGCCACCATCAGTGGGAACTCTGCTCGCCACAGCGCGTCGCCGTGCGACGCGACCCGTTCGCTCATCACGACGTCCGCACCTGCATCGCGCAACGCGACCGCCCACCGGATCGCGTTGTTGAGGAAGAACGGCTCCAACGTGCCGGCGACGAGGTACGTGCGCGGAATCGAACCCGGCATCGCGCCGCCCGGTTTGTAACCCGCGCCCGGCGAGCCGGAGAAGATCGCACCGTAGATGTCCGGATGCCGAAGCCCAAGGGCGAGCGCGAGCTCTCCACCCGCCGAGACACCGAACACCGCGCTGCGATCGGCGGGCAGCGCGACTCCGAACCGCGACCGCACCCATCGGCGGACGTCCTCGACGAAGAACCTCTCATGAGCCGCGAACCGTTCCGCGTCAAAGACCGGTGAGTACTCCTTGAGCCGCGGCATCTCATCGGCCAGCCCGTGTACACCGACGATCATCGTGGACGGTACGCCGGCCGCCTCGAGGAACCCGCCCCACTGCGAGATCCCCTGACCGTCACCGGCGAACACGACTGCCTGGGGCGGATCCGGCGGGACGTACACCGTGACCTGTCGACCACCGTCGTAGTCGAGCGTCTCGGTGACGAGCTCTCCCGCTATCGGGTCGGGACCGCCCGCGCCGCCGGCTGTTTGGTCACTCATAAGCAGAGTCGCCGCAAAACCAGAGCTTGAGGCGCGGCCGCAAGCCTTCCCGCCGATTCGTTTGATAGCACGCCTCGATGACCGATTCCGTGCGTGCGGTTTCGTCAATCAGCGCGGCCAATTCCGTGAGAGTGAAGCTTTCGGCCCTCCCTTGGATGTGCGATCGGCTACGGTAGCCTCCGAGCCAGATGGCGCGACGTAACAACTCCAGGCTTCTGCGCCGGCCAAAGACGACCCTGATGAGGTCCTGGTCTGCCGCGGCGAATACGGACTGCGCAAGGCTTTGCCGCTCCAGAACGATGGTCCTGCCGCAGGGCAGGGTCACCGTCAGGAGAGGTTCCGATTGCGGAATCGCGAGCCACGGTTGCTCATCTTCCACTGTTTCGGCAGGTGGTGGCGCTGACGGCGGGAAAAGAGCAGGCGCGAAGATCCAAAGGACAAACCAAGTCATCTCTATGCCGGCAAGGGCAGGAAATGAAAAGCGTGGGAAGAGCAACGCACACAGACAGTAATTCGCAAGACCGAGAGAAAAACTCTGGTGCGCTGCCAGCGCCATGATCGTCGACCTTGGCGCGGGACCTTCCACGGCACAGTACATCCGTTTCAGATTGGGTCTCGATGTCCCAACCACGAGCCGGCTTACCAAACACGCGTACCCCGCATAACCGAACTGCAGCAGCAGCCACACCCCGAACTTCATCCTGTCGGAGACGTACAACGCAGGCGGAGAATTCCTCGACCAGAGCGTCAGAGTGACCACAAATTGGGCCGCATACGCCGCGCTGAGCGCTAACAGATAAGGCCGAAGCTCTCTGCCGCTGTTGGCGATACCGTTGGCAACCACGACCAAAGTCTGGCGCCAATACCAGGCCGCAGACCGGCCGCTGCGGAATTCCTCCAGGAGATCTCCAGCGAGCGCCGCGTTTCGCCGGGCACAGCCCAGACGGTCGAGCAGCCAGTTGGCGAGAGCGGGCGGCCGTCGGAAGATCATGCCAGTCCCCGGTCGGGTTCCGGGAGTCCGCGCCAAAGGTTCATCAGCGCTCGCTGGGTTTGCCGGACGTCGCGCATCCCTTGGGCGGTTGCGCGGAAATAGCGCTTCGCGCGGCCTCCGCGCACAGCCGTGGAGTCGCCTAGCCGCGACGTCACGAGGCCTTTTTCCTCGAGGCGCTCCAATGCGGCATAGACGCTTCCAAGGGCCGCCTCGCGCCCACTCTGCTTCTCGATTTCGTGACAGATGGGGACACCGTACGCGTCATCTCCGAGCCGTATGAGCGCCAGGAGGACCATCAATTCGAATTCGCCAAGATATGTGCCTCGGACCATTTATTCAACTATACTGAATAAACTATGGGGGCGCAAGATTTTCGCCAATTTGCGTGCCTTGCCAGCGCTTCGCGCGCACGATGCGCTGCGCGACTGTCGACGCCGTGACGAGAAATGCCCGGGCTATCTCCTCTGAGTCAGACCGCAAACTTCACGCAGCGTGGGCGCTACCTGTCCTTCCGGCGGCAGAGCGGGATGGCAACAGCTAAAGATGAGACGGAGGCGGTCGTCCTCGATTTCCTCATCCTGGTGAGGCGCCTGGTCAAGGCGCGCATCGAGGTAGAGCGCGAGGTCTTTCTGTGCGCTGCCGAAGCGCGCCCGCCGGCGCATTCCGTTTATCGCGTTGAAGCGCGCGGTTGAAAGGAGCCAGGGGCGCGGTTTATCCGGTACGCCGGCCTGTGGCCACGTATCCAAAGCAGCGTAGCAAGAATCCTGCCCGATTCGGACCGGTAAAGCGTCTCGATGGTTCTGCCGGGATCTTCGGGAACAATCCGCGGGATGCACGTCAAACTAACAAACGAACGTACTCCACACAACTGTGCCCGGCTGTTTATCCACAATTCAACATGCGCGGATTGAGGGCGGCCCGAGCTAAGGCCGGTCCGGAATTGCGGTAAGCTGATTGACAGTCTCAAATGAATCGGATTTCAGACAGGAACTGGAGAGCGGCCGCGCCGCTGATTGCTGGTTTGCTCCTCGCGATCGCGCCGCATCGTCGCATCAGGTCAGGCGGGGAGCCCATCGAATATCGGATGCCTGGAGCGCCTGGAGATACCGGACTATCCGCCGTTGCTGCGCCAGGCCCGCATCCAAGGAATAAACACCGTGAAGGTGCTTCTCTCCGATCAGGCAACCGTGCAAACCGTCGAAAGCAGTATTCAAGCCAGACCTGCAGCCGTGGAGAAGGCCTTTAAAGAGAGCGCCGAGAAGGCCCTCAAGAATTCCCGATTTTCGAAGACCTGCGGCGGGAAGACTATCATGCTGGTCTTTCACTACGAATTGCGTCTGGACGAGAACGAGTCGCTCTTCGCTTTCGGGCCGCCGAATCACTTTTGGATACGGGCAGGTCCGTTTGACGTAATGCCGGAAGTCTCGGTCAAGTGAATTTGGGTGACGTGTGTTGTAACACAGAAATATTAGTTCTCAGTCGGCGTCCTGCTGACTCGGTCGATCACGAGAAATTCCACGTCGCTCTTGCCGGCCTGTAGTTTTAGGCCCAATTGGTCCTTGACCGCCTGGAAAATGTCCGGGTCGGTATCCGGGTTGCGTCCCCACCATACGTAGTAATGGAACTTACCGGCGATTCCAGTCCGGTCGATGACAGGTGCATCGACGAATCTGGAGAGATATGCGGCAAGCTCTTCCATAGTGCCGTCGCCACCCATCGTAGAGTGAGGGCTCGGCGGGAACTCAGGGCGATGCGGTGTCGGTTCCTCCGCGGGTACCATCTTTAACCGGCCGTTGGGCCGAACCAGTAAGTACACCCTGGCTTCCTTAGTCTCGCGGTGGCACTGTAGTCCGAACCGCTCGGCGAGGAGCGTCCGTGTCATAAGCCTCATGTCAGCCATCTTCGAAGCGACTTGTCCCTTTGCTTGAATATCAAACGCGTCTGAGTCCAGCCAGGAAGGGCCGGAGATCCGCGCGTAAGAGAGGTCGTAGGCGAAACTGATCAACCGGATCAGAGTCACGTGCTTCCCCAGCAATTTTCCCTCCGCGGGAGCAGGAAGCAAAGCCGATATTACGCCAACTGACGGATCGGGCTTGACCGACGCCACTTCAAACTCCGGTCCCACGGCAGATTGGGCCCGAACTGTTAGTGCCATGAACATCGCAAGCACGGCAACCCGGGAGAGGCGCATCGACCTTGATCGTATACCGTTTCCGTGATGTGATTCACTCCGACCGCAGGGCCTGCATCACATCGACGCGCGCGGCGCGCGCCGCGGGCAGGAGCGAGGCGACCACGGCGGCGGCGACAAGGACCACGGCGGAGCCGGCGACCGGCAGGGCGCCGGGCATGCGCACCTCCTGGAAATAGCTGCCGGCGAGGCGCGCGAGCACGAACCCGCCGAGCGCGCCGGCGACGACGCCGTGCACGGCGATCACGGCGCCCTCGCCGATGACGCCGCGTCAGCAGGTGCGCGCGGCTGCGAGCCGATGGCCAGCCGGATGCCGAACTCGCGCGTCCGCGCGCTCACCGAGAACGCCAGCACGCCGGCGACGCCGACCACGGCGATCGCCAGCGCGACGGCCGCGAAGCCGCCGAACACGAGCGCGTTCAGCCGATCGGGCGTCAGCACCTCGGCGCGGACGTCCTCGAGCGTCGCGGCGCGCTCCACCGGCTGGTCGGCGGACAGGTCGCGGATGATGCGGCGTGATCGGGCGTGACCAGGGCGTACGGGATCGCCGTGCGCGTGGACGAACAGGCGGCCGCCGCCAGATCTGTTCCTGGCCGAACGGGTGATAGACGGTCAGCGCCGGGCCGGGCACCACGTTCTCGTCGTCGACGTCGGCGACGACGCCGACGATGCGGCGGGGCTGCGGGCTGACGTCGATGAACTTCATCACCGGATCGGTCCACATCAGGTGGCGGTTGACGGCGTCCTGGTTGGGGAACATGCGCTGCGCGAGGCTCTGGCTGACGATGACGACCGGCTCGCTGCCGCGGCGATCGGCGTCGTTGAAGTCGCGGCCGGCGATCAGCGGGCACGCCGAGCGCGGCGAAGAATCCGGGCGAGACGGTGCGGAAGCGGCGCGCGCGGATCCTCCTCGCCGGTGCGCGCGCACGTAGCCCTCGGCCGGAGAACTGGAAGCCGGGGCCGAAGCTGCCCGGCGTCGCGCCACGGAACCGAGCGTGCCGACGCGCGACGCGGTCCACGCCGGGCAGTTCGCGGATGCGGCGCATCGCCTCCCTGATAGAAGCCGACGATCTGCTCGGGCGTGCGGCCGTAGCGACATCACGGGCACGTTGACGCGCGAGCACGTGGCGCGTGTCGAAGCCGGTCTGCGCGGCCTGCAGCGCGAGCAGCGTCTTGAGCAGCATGCCGGCGCCGGCGAGCAGCACGAACGACGCGGCGATCTGCGTGACGGCGAAGACGCGCAGGCGGCGGTTGGTGCCGCCGGTGATGCGCAGGCTGCCGCTCGACAGGCCGAGGCCGCGCGAGGCGTCGGCCGGCGGGCAGGCGCGGACGAAGGCCAGCAGCACGGCGGCGACGACGCGCCAGGCCGGCGCCGACCCAGAGCATGCTGGAATCGACCGTGAGATCGAGCGCGCGCACCGAGAAGCGCGAGGCGTAGCGCGCCAGGATCGCGACCATCGGCCGCGCGATCAGCACGCCGAGCAGCGGCGCCGGCGCCGCAGAGCAGCAGGCTTTCGGCCAGCAGCGTCCGGCGCAGCGCGCCGGTGCTGGCGCCGAGCGCCGCGCGGATCGCCAGCTCGCCTTCGCGCCGGACCGTGCGCGCCAGGATCAGGTTGGCGACGTTCGAGCAGGCGATGACGAAGACCAGCGCCGAGGCGGCGAGCAGCACCAGCAGCACGGTCCGGGCCGGCGACGTGATCTGGTCGCGCAGCTGGACGGCGTCGATGCGGAAGTCCGCCTTCGGCGGAGTACGCCTCGGGATGCTCCTTGACCATGGCGCGCGTGGGCGGTGCGCAGCTCGGCGCGGGCCGCTTCGAGAGTCGCGCCGGGCGCGAGCCGGCCGAACAGCTCCGTCATCCGGTGCACGCGGCCGGTGCACCATCGTCGCCGAGAGGTGATGCGGGCTGGTGACGACGTTGGCGATGATCTCGGTTTCGGCGGGATAGGGCACCGACGGCTCGAGCACGCCGACGATGGTGGCCGAGCGCGTGCCGAGCCGGACGGTCTTGCCGAGCACCGAGGGATCGCTCTTGAGCGCCGTGGTCCAGAAGCGGTAGGTCAGCACCGACCGCGCCGGCGGCGCTCGGGCCGTCGTCGCGCGGGTCGAGCAGGCGGCCGAGCACGGGGTGCAGGCCCATCACCTCGAAGTACGATCCGCCGACGACGCCGGCGCGCACCTCGCGCGGCTCGCCGAGGCCGACCATCGTGAAGCCGATGGTGGAGAAGTCGCCGAACGCGCTGAAGGTCTTGACGCGCGACGCGCAGGTCCTGGATCTCCGGCACCGAGAAGGTGGTGTTCTCGATGCCCGATGCCGGGCGCGCTCTGGCGGATGTAGATCAGCCGGTCCTCGTCGCGGTTGACGAGCGGCCGCAGCAGCACGCCGCGCACCACGCTGAAGATGGCGGCGTTGGCGCCGATGCCGAGCGCCAGCGTGAGCGATGACGGTGACGGTGAGCCCTTTGGTGCGCGCCAGCGAGCGGAGTGCGAATTTCACGTCACGCAGGAACGTCATAACCAAAACTCCTCCGACATGGGTTAGTCGAAATGCGGGCGCGGAAATCGACAGTGCGCCCGCGAATTTTTTTACGGCTCCGCGAGCAGATCGCCGAGGCGATCCAGCTTCCGCTCCCATTCCGAACGGCGATCGCGGATCCAGTGTTCCGCCGCGGAAAGCCCCTGCGGGTTCGATGCGGCAGGTGCGCACCCTTCCTACCTTTTCAGTGCGGATCAGGCCGCTTTCCTCGAGCACCTGCAGGTGCTGCACCACGGCGGCGAGGGTGATGGCGAGCGGCTCGGCCAGGCGCGACACCGAGATCGGGCCTTGGCTGACCTTTTGCACGATGGCGCGGCGGGTGGGATCGCCGAGCGCGTGGAAGACCCGGTCGATGTCAATCTTTAAGCGCGGCATGGGCGGGCTCGGACTCGGGTTGGCGGGCCAGGTGGGCGGCCAGGTTTTCCAGCAGCTTGCGCCATCCCTGTTCGCGCATTTGCGGGACCGTCGGAGCCCTCGAAGAATGCGCCCTGATCGGTGAAAATCAGGTCTGTGCCGGTGGCCGTGGCGACGAACACGAAGGTGGCGAGGGACGCGGAGAAGCAGCGGCCGTCCATACTCATGGTGTAGGCGTAGACCAGGCGCTGGTTGGGGACGATGTCCTGAAAATGAATGTGGCTGCTGAGTTCCTTGCCGGGAAAGGGCGAGCCGGGTTTGAAGGTGGAGCGCATGTCGCTGTTGCCGCCGACGCGGAAATCCATGGTGAATTCTTCGACCTCGCGGCCGGCGCTTTCGGCGAACCAGCGGCGCTTTTTGGCGGGGTCGGAAAATGCGGCGAAGACGCGCTCCGGGGGGACCGGGTAGCTGCGCTCGATGACGAATGTGCTGTGCAGTACGGTGCGTTCTTCCATGATGTTTGTCCTCTCTGAAATACGAAACGACTACCGGCGCGAGCAGCGGGTCCAGGGGGACCCGCGCGGACGGGGGCGTCCGCCCCACACAGATTTAGACCCGGAGATGAAAACTCAACCATGACTTAAGTATCGGCGAGGCGCGCGGGATTGTCAAGTGAATACTTAAGTATTTTTCAAAGGGAAATTAGTAGAGGCCTTTGACGATTCCGCCGTCCACCTGAATGGAGACGCCGGTGATGTAGCTGGCGCGTTCGCTGGCCAGGAAGACGACGAGGTTGGCGAATTCCTCGGGCTGTCCGATGCGGCGCAGGGGAGCCTGGCGGGCCCAGCGGTCCTGGATTTCGGCGGAGGTCACACCTTCCTTTTGCGCCAGGGTTTCGGCCAGGGAGAGCAGGCGGGCGGTGGCGGTGTAGCCGGGGCAGACATTGTTGACCAGAACGTTGTAGGGGCCGTATTCATTGGAGAGCGTTTTGACGAGGCCGGAGACGCCGGCGCGAACGGCGTTCGAGAGAATCAGGCCCTCCACGGGCTGCTTGACGGTCATGGAGGTGATGGCGATGAAGCGGCCCCAACGGCGGGCCTGCATGAGGGGGAGAGTCTCTTTGGCGAAATAGACGGTGCTCATCAGGTTCAGGCGGGTGGCGTGCTCCCAGTCTTCGAGCGTGGTATCGGCGAAGGTTTTGGAAGGCGGACCGCCGGCGTTGGCGACGCAGATATCCACGGAGCCGAAGGCCGCCTGCGTCTCAGCGACGAACGCGCGGACATCGGCGTGGCGGGTTACGTCGAGTGCGCGGTGGAGCACTTCGACGCCGGTTTCCGCGCGGATCTCCGCGGCGGTGTCTGCCAGCGCGGCCTCTGAGCGGGCGCACAACGCCAGCTTTGCGCCTTCGCGGGCCAGGCCCAGCGCTACGGCTTTGCCGAGGCCCTGGCTGGACGCCGCTACCAGGGCTACGCGATCCTTCAGTCCCAGGTCCACGGTTCAGCCTCGCAGGTACTGATCGTCTTTGTGGATCCAATCGTGGCGAATGGGGCTGAAGATATCGAGATCGAGGGTATCTTCGAGCGCCACGGCGCGGTGCGGCACGTTGGAAGGAATGCGCAGCACCTGTCCTTTGCCCACCACGATCTCTTTGCCTTCGATTTCGAATTTCAGAGCGCCTTCCAGAATGTAGGTGATCTGTTCGCTTTCGTGATGATGCTCGGGCACCACCGCGCCTTTCGCGAGGAAGACCTGCGCCACCATGGCCTTTTCGCCGGTGATGATTTTGCGCGCGATGGTCTCGCTGAGAACTTCCTTTGGCATCTCGTCCCAGGTGTAGAATTCCATGTCTTCGTTATTGTACTTGCTCTTCAGTGCCGGGGGCGGACGGCGGAGGGGTTGGGGGCGAGATTGGGAGGGTAGGCGTGATCCAGCACGGACCACATGAAGTCGGCGGCCAGGCGGGCGCGGTTGTGGCAGTTCATGCAGGAGAGCTGGGGGCGGTCCTGGTCGAAAGTTTCCATGGTCACGTTGGCAAAAGCGGAACCGGAGGCCGAGCCGAGGCCGGGAAAGGTGTGCGAGGCATCGCCGCTGAGGCTGGCGGGCACGGGCACGGACTGTTCGCCTTCGACGCGCGGCCACTGGGTCATAACCAACTGGTAGTTTTCCCAGATAGTGCCTTTCAGGAGACGCCCGTACATGAGATTGGTATAGGCGGTCTTCGGGATTGATGGGCGAGACGCGGGAGCGGGTGACGTTGAAGGGCTTCACGGGTTCGGGAGCAAGCGGCACAAGGAGCAGGGGATTTTCGGGCGGGGCCGGATCTGAAGATCCGTTGCTGAGCGCGAAGACGCCGGGGGCTCCGGGACGCGCCGGGGGAACGTTATCGACCTGCTCAAAAGTGGACCAGATCCATTGCGGACGGGTGGCGGTTTTCTGCACGATGTGCAGGCCGATCAGACCCATGGTGACGGCGGAACACTTGCCGGTGTTGGCGTCGCGGAGCGTGACGGGGCGGGAGTAGTAGCGGCTCTGGAGGGCCGCGGGGAAGCCGGCGAGATCGAGCCAGGCGGACTTGATGACCACGGAGCCATCGGGGAATTGCACCACCGGGACGGCGGGGCGGGGACTGGGAATGGGCGGCAGTGCGCTGCGCAGGTAGAGCTTGTGCGACACGATGTAGTCGTAGGCGACGCGATTGTAGAGGGTCTGGGTGCGGACGTATTTTCCATTCTGGGCGGCTAGGGGACCGAGCATCTCGCCGGGGCCGAACTGGGCCACTTCTTCGAGGCCCGAGGAGGAAGCGATGACCGCGTCACCAAAGCCGGCGGGCGCGCCACAGGCGTTGTAGCGGGGTGCGTCGTAGGAATCGAAAGAGGCGGTGGGCGCGGAGCCATCGGGATGGAACACCTCCCAGAGCGGTTTGAACGTTTCAAATGTCCGTGGGCCGGGGCCGGAGAGTTTGGCGGAGGCGTCGGGATCTCCGCGGCGCGAGGGAGAGGCGGGCCAGGCGAGGGCGATGAAGGCGCGCCAGGAGTAGTCGTCGAAGTAGTCGGTGGCGACGTCGGTGAACCTGGGGGGAATGCAGACGTCGGCGGGCAACTGGCTGGAAGACACGCCGGCAACGGGTTCGCGGGGGCAGGCGCCGCCGGGAGCGGGTGCGGGGGCGCAGACGGAGGCGCCGGCGGCGATGAGTGCGGCCGCGTACAAGGGGATAGAGGTCCTACCGAACATTCTCAAATCAGCATATAATACGTCTGCGGTCGAGGGCGGATGCTATCGAGACGGGACTTCGGAAAGATTGCGTTGGTGGGACTGCCGTTCGCGTTGCGTGCGGCACGGGATGGCGCGGTACGTGTGGGCGCGAGCACGGAAAGTTTCCATGACCTGGCGCGGGTACCGGGGCGCGACAATGTGGACGACGTGATCGGCGCGCTGAAGGCGGCGGGAGTCAGGGAGATCGACTTGGCGTCGGTGAATACGGAAGCGCCGAGTCCGGATGCGGGGCTGCCTCCGCCGCCGCCTCCGGGGCCTTACGGCGGACCTCCGGCGGGATTCACACCGGCGGAACTGGCGGCGCGGGCGCGGGCGCTGCGGGACAATCTGCGCAAGTGGCGGCTGGCTACGCCGGCCTCACACTACAAGGATCTGCGGACGCGGTTCGACGGCGCGGGAATCGAGGTGTACGCGATGTCGTTCCAGCATGACGACGCGTTCACAGACGATGAACTGGAAGCAACGTTCGGGCACGCCAAGGCGTTGGGGGTGGCGGTGATTTCTTCGCGCGCGACGCTGGGGATGGCGCGGCGGCTGGCGCCGTTCGCGGAAAAGCACGCGATGACGGTGGCGTTTCGCAACGAGCGCGAGACGGCGGCGCAGATCAACGCGCTGGCGGGTGTTTCGCCGCACTTCCGGGTGAATCTGGACATCGGCAATTTCACCGCCGCGAACCAGGAAGTGGTGGCGTACATTCAGGAGAACCACCAAAAGATCACGCACCTGATGGTGAAGGACCGGACGCGCAATGGCGGCGGCAACGAAGTGTTCGGGTCGGGCGATACTCCGATTAAGGAAGTGTGCGGGCTGCTGCGGGACAAGCGGTACGACATCCGCACATTCGTGGATTACGAGTATGTAGGGCTGGGTACGGCACAGGAAGAAGTGCGCAAGTGCGTCGCCTATGTGAAGGCGGCGCTGGCGTAAGCAAGAGGGGTTTTGGGAGGGGCACGATGAGGATGGAAAGCCAGGGGCCGCGGAACCGGCGCGTGTTTCTGAAGAACATGGCCGTGTTTGGGAGCGCGGCATTGGCGGCGGGAACGCTCCGCGACGCGATGGCCCAGGGCACGCCGGATTGGACCAAACAGATCGGGCTGGAACTGTTCACCGTCCGCGACGCGATGCAGACGGACTACGAAGGAGTGCTGGCCAAGGTGGCGTCGTTCGGGTACAAGGAAGTGGAACCGGCCAGCGGCTACAACGATATGCAGCCGAAAGAATTTCCGGGCGATGCTGGACCGCTATGGCCTGAGCATGCCGAGCACGCATTCGGGTCTGCCTCCGGGAACGGACGTGGAGGCACGGCTGGAAGGCGGGCAGGCGATGGGTCTGAAATACATCGAGAATCTTGGCGGAGGCGGCGGTGGCGCAAGGCGCGGCCCCGCAGGCCCGGCGGGTGCGAATGCAGGCCGTGGCGCGCGGGGCGGAGCGGGTCGGTGGTGGGCCGGGACGCGGCGGCGCGGGGCAGACCGAGGAAGCGGTGAAGCGGCAGGCGCAGGCCCTGAATGAAAACGGCAAAGTGGCGCAGAAGTTCGGGATCAAGATGATCGTGCACAATCACACGATGGAATTCGCACCGCTGGCGGACAAGCCGGAGATGCGCCCTTACGATGTGCTGCTGGCGGAGACCGATCCGGCGCTGGTGGTGATGCAGCTCGACATCGGATGGGCGTCGGTGGCGGGCCAGGACATTCTGGGGATGTTCAAGAAGAATCCCGGCCGTTTCGAGTGCTGGCACGTGAAGGACGCCAGGGGCATCAAGGCGATGCCGGCGAGCCTGACTCAGGGCGAGCGGCAGCGGTCGGCAGAGCTGGTGCCGGTGGGGCAGGGCGATGTGGATTATAAGTCGATCTTCGCGGCGGCCTCGCTTGCGGGCATGAAGCATTTCTGCATCGAGCAGGACAATGCCTCGCAGTGGGGCGATTCGGTTGCCGCGGCGCGGGTGAGTTTCAACGGCCTGGTGCGCGAACTTTCCTAATCTTTTCGCTTGAGAGCGCCGGAGGACAGGCCGTGGCAGACCCACGCCAGGGCCAGCATGGCGAGTCCGAAGGCGCATACGCCGGTCCACTGCCAGCGGCTCCAGGCGAGCGCGGAGGCAGCGGACCCGAAGGCGCCGCCCAGGAAGAAGAGAATCATATACACCGTATTGATGCGGCTGCGCGCGGCGCGGGAGAGGCTGAAGATGCGGGTCTGATTGGAGATTTGCATGGCCTGCTGTCCGACGTCGAGCACGATGACGCCGGCGATGAGTCCAGCGATGCGATATCCGAAGACCCAGAGAATGGTGAAGCCCGCGCAGAGTAAAGCGAGGGCCAGAGTCAAGGCCACACGCGGACCGCGGCGGTCGGCCAGCCTTCCCACGGGCGAGGCGATGCTGGCTCCGGCCGCTCCGAGGAGTCCGAAGCTTCCCGCCACTCCGGCGCCCAAATGGTAATGCGGCGAACCGAGGAAGAACGTGAGATTGGTCCAGAACGAGATGAAGGCGGCAAAGCACAGGAACCCAATGGCGGAGGCGGCGCGGAGGGCGGGCTGCTCGCGGGCCAGTTCCCACAGGGACCGGAGCGCGACGGCGTAGGGCATGGGGTGAGCAGGAGGCGCCGGGGGCAGGCGCCGGCGGAGCAGCGGTACAAATGCTCCCGTGAAGACGGCGGCGAGAAGGAACACTCCGCGCCATCCGACGATTTCGGAGACGGCGCCGGAGGCCGCGCGACCGAGGAGCACGCCCACCAGAAGGCCGGTCATGACGATGCCGATGGCGCGCCCGCTCTGGCCGGGTTCGGCGAGCTCCGGGGCCATGGGGACCATGATGTGGGTGACTCCGGCGGTCATACCGATGGCCACGCTGGCGGCGACGAGAATCCAAAACGAAGGCGCGAGGCCGGCGGCCACCAGGGACAGGGAGACGGCCGCGAAGAGCCGCAGGATGAGCTTGCGGCGCTCGGCGACGTCGCCGAGGGGGACGAATAGCAGGATGCCGGCGGCGTACCCGAGCTGAGTGGCCACGGAGACAGCACCGCCGGTGGCCGCCGGTATGTGGAAAGTGCGGCTGATTTCCAGCAGCAGGGGCTGGTTGTAATAGATGGTGGCTACGCTGGCGCCGCAGGCCATGCCTAAAAACGGCAACAAGCCCAGGCGCGAAGAGTTTTGTTCCAATTCTCAGGCTAGCAGGACAAAGTGAAGAGCATTGAGATGGGGAGGGCGGAAGCGACTGCTTTATAATAGTCTCATTTCCCAAAGGATTCCGGCATGAATCGATGGTCGTGGAGCGCAGTGCTGATTGGCGTGGGCATGTTGACGGCGGCGGACGCCGGCATCTGGAAAGTGACGCCGCCGGCGCCGGCATCGATCGACCGCGACCGCGTGGCGGACCTGACGGCGCACCGTAAGGCGGTGGCGGAACAGATCGGCGAAAAGGGCATCCTGATTCTGCATGCCGCCGAGCCGCGCAACTATGCGGGCGACGTGGACTGGCCGTATCGCCAGGAGAACGACTTCTTTTACCTGACGGAGATTTCACAGCCCGGCAGCACGCTGGTGATCATTCCCGGGGGAGCGAAAATTCACGAAATACTGTTCATGCCGCCCTCCGACCCGGCGCAGGAGAATTGGACCGGCCATATCCTCACGCCGGAGGAAGGGCGCAAGATCTCGGGCATCCAGGACGTGTGGGATGCGCGCCAGTTCGATACGTTCCTCACGACCCTGATTCCGCAGGCTAAGGACGCCCTGCCGAAGACCGGGGGACGCGGCGGCAGGGGGAGACGCGGCGGCATACCGACGCCGCCACCGATTCCGGTGGATCTGGCAGCGGAGTTCGCCGGTCCCATCGCCGCGGTTGGCGCCAAACAGGCGCAGCTTTTCATGCTGACCCAGGGGCTGCCTGCCGAGTACGGGCGCGAAGAGGAATTCGCCGCGAAACTCGCTGAAGCGGACCCCGGCCTCAAGATTTCCAACGCCGCGCAGATCTTCTCGACGTTGCGCCGCGTCAAATCGGCGCGCGAACTGGATATTCTGAAGCACGCCGAGGATATCACCGCGGAGGCGTTCCAGCGCGCTTACGCGCTGGGGGTGCCGGGAACGCCGGAATACGAAATTCAGGCGCAGTTCGAATTTACCTTCCTGCGGCGCAACAGCCACTGGGGCTATCCGTGCATCGTGGCGTCGGGCGTGAATGCCACCACGCTGCACTACGAGACCAACAAGGACACGATGAAGGCCGGCGACCTGCTGCTGATGGACGACGCCGCGGAGTACGACGGGTACAGCGTGGACGTGACGCGCACCATTCCGGTGAGCGGCAAAGTATTCGCAGAATTCAGGCGGAGATTTACCGCCTGGTGTGGGAAGCGCAGCAGGCCGGAATCGACGCCGCGCGTCCCGGCAAGACGTCGGCCGACATTACGGGCGCGGCCACCAAGGTCTTCAAGGCGGGGCTTTATAAACTCGGGCTCATCACCGACCCCGACAGCGACCAGCAGGTGCGCATCTGGTTCAACCACGGCATCAGCCACGGCATCGGCCTGAACGTGCACGATCCGGGCGGCCGCGAATTTCAGCCGGGCATGGCCATCACGATGGAACCCGGGATTTACATCCGGCCCGACGCGCTGGACAACCTGCCGAAGACCCCGGAGAACGAAAAGTTCATCGCCGCGGTGAAGCCGGCATTCGAAAAGTACAAGGGCATCGGCGTGCGCATCGAAGACGATGTGCTGATCACGACGGGCGAACCGAAGGTGCTTTCGGCGAATATTCCTTCCAAGCTCGAAGAGGTGGAGGCCACCATCGCCCAGTTGCGCAAGGCAGTCAAATCCACTCCCCTGCCCTGACCTATGGACGATATCTCTGCAGTCGATGTTTCCGCGGTAGTCGGCCTGACCGCCATGGTCCTGCTGACGCTGAATATCCTGATGGGATTGCTGGTCTCGACCAATTACAATCCCGCGCGGCAGTGGCCGCACCGCAAGCTGCCGTGGCCGCTGTTCCGGATCCACAACTGGAACGGCTATATCGCGATGGCGGTGGCGGTGCTGCATCCGGTGATTCTGCTGTTTTCGCGCACGGCGAAGTTCCGCGTGTTGGATGTGTTGTGCCCGCTGAATTCGCCCGGGCAGACGCTGTACAACAACCTGGGCGCACTCACGTTTTACGGTTTTGCATTCGTGGTGTGCACGTCATACTTCCGGCCGAAGCTGGGATACAGGCCCTGGAAGAAACTGCACTACACGGCCTATTTCGCAGCGGCGACGATGTTTGTACACGGCACGCTGATCGACCAGAATCTGAAAGGCCAGCCGCCGGATTTTTTGGACGGGGAGAAGGTGCTGGTGGAAGGCTGCTTCCTGCTGGTGGTGGCGGCGAGCATCTGGCGCTGGCGGCACGGCACGGAAAAGCAGCGCTATCGCGCGGCGAAGGCTGCCGGAAGAGCGGCATGATGTGGCGCCTGTAAAGAAACCATCGCTCGGCGCGCTCCTCCTGGCCCTGATTCCCTTCGCCGCCATGTGCTTCTCGGTCGCGCTCTGGGACCGCGTTGATCCGATGATCCTCGGCGTCCCCTTCAATCTCTTCTGGCTGATCTGCTGGATCGTGCTCAGCACGCTGTGCATGTGGGCCGCGTACCGGGTGGAAGCCGCGCGGGATAAAAAGGACGGCGGAACCCGATGAGTCCCAGCGCCATCTCCCTGACGACGATCCTCGCCATCGTCGGGCTGGGCGCCGCCATCGGCTTCCTGGCCGGAGTCCGCCGCAAGATGGACCTGGAACAGTGGACCGTGGGCGGCCGCGGCTTCGGCGCCGTGCTGATGTACCTGCTGATGGCCGGCGAAGTCTACACCACCTTCTCGTTTCTGGGAGCCAGCGGCTGGGCCTACTCCCGCGGCGGCCCAACCCTGTACATCATGGCCTACCTCACGCTGGCCTACGTGGTCTCGTTCTTCATCCTGCCGCAGATCTGGGAAGTGGGCCGGAAGTACGGGCTGCAGACCCAATCCGACTTCTTCAGCATGCGCTACGGCAACAAGTATCTGGCCGCATTTGTGTGCGTGGTCGGCGTCGCCTTCCTGATTCCGTACCTGCAGCTCCAGCTCACGGGGCTGGGGATCATCGTCTCGGTCGCGAGCTTCGACGGCATCGGCCGCACGCCCGCCATGGTGATCTCGGTGGTCCTGCTGGCCGCATTCGTTTTTGCCGAGCGGCGTCCGCGCCGTGGCCTGGGTCAGCGTCCTGAAGGATGTGCTGATGGTCTTCGCGGCGGTCTCCATCGGCATCGGCATACCGTATATCCACTTCGGCGGCATCGGCCCCATGTTCGCCGCATTGGCGCATGCCCGGCCGGCGCACCTGACGATGCCCGGCGCCACCGCCAACCTGGGCCACACCTGGTACATCTCCACGGTCCTTCTGACCTCGCTCGGCTTCTACATGTGGCCGCACGCCTTTGGCGCCGCCTTCACCGCCAAAAGCGGCGACACGCTGCGCCGCAACGCCGTCGTGATGCCGCTCTACACCATCACGCTCGCCTTCGTCTTCTTCGCCGGCTTCACCGCGGTTTTGGTCGTGCCCGGCCTGCCCAATGGCGACCTCTCGCTGCTGACGATCGTCCGCAAGAGCTTCCCCGCCTGGTTCCTGGGAGTGATCGGCGGCGCCGGCGCCCTCACCGCCATGGTGCCCGCCGCCATTTTCATCCTGACCGCCGCCACGCTATTCGCCAAGAATCTCTATCGGCCGATCTTCGCGCCGGCGATGACGGACGATCAGGTCGCGAAAGTGGCCCGCGCCATGGTCGTGGTGCTCAGCCTCATCAGCCTCTACTTCGCCATCTACAGTTCCACCACGCTGGTCTCCCTTCTGCTGCTGGGCTACGCCGGCGTCACGCAATTCTTTCCCGGCGTGGTGCTGGGCCTCTACTGGAAGCGTGTCACCATGCCTGGAGTGTTCGCCGGCATGATTGCCGGAGTCGCCACCGTCGCCTTCCTGATCCTCACCAAGCGGGACCCCTTCCTCGGCTGGAGCGCCGGGTTCGTGGCTCTTTGCCTCAACTTTCTGATTACCGCGATCCTGAGCCTGGTCACGCGGCCAAGTGGAGAACTATGAAACTCACGTCACTCTTTCTGATTGCCTGCGCGATGTTCGGGCAGCGGCTGGTGATTCAGACCAGCACCATCCTGGACGGTAAGGGTGGAACCGTCCGCAACGCCCAGATCGTGGTGGATGGCACGAAGATCGTCAGCGTAGGACCGGGCCGCGCGGCGGCCGATTACGATTTGCGAGGACTCACCGTGATGCCCGGATGGATCGACACGCATATCCATTTGAACTGGCACATGGACGAGCACAACAAGAGTGTGGGCGGCACGCGCAATCAGGCCGACGACGCGCTGTACTCCGCGGGCGATGCCTGGATGTACGCTGCAGGGCGGCTTCACCACTGTGCAGAGCGTGGGCGCGGCGATCGACGGCGTGGTGCGGGACCGCATTGCGCAGGGGCTGATTCCCGGGCCACGCGTGCTCACTTCGCTGCGCCAGATTCAGGCCACTGCGGGCGACCCGGAGGCGCTGCGCGCGCTGGTGCGGAAGACGAAACAGGACGGCGCGGACGTGATCAAGCTGTTCGCCACATCGGGCCTGGGCGCGGGCGGCGGGCAGACCATGACCGATGAGCAGATTCAGGCGGTGTGCGGCGAAGCGAAGGCCGTGGGCATGCCGGCGCGGTGGTACACGCCATCGGCGATTCGGGAGCGCGGGCTTCGGTGCTGGCGGGTTGCACTTCGATCGAGCACGGCACCTTTCTGACCAACGAAACGCTGGACCTGATGGCGCAGCGCGGCACCTATTTCGACCCGAACCTGCT